>NZ_JBHSFH010000003.1:0-250026 GCF_042653885.1 Streptomyces ovatisporus | reverse complement strand
CGCCGCCTGTGAGTTCGGGCGCGCAGCAGGCGTTGCTCAGCCGCGCTGGATGCCCGAGGTGTCCTGCAGGACGCCCCTGCGGCCGTCCTGGGTCTGCGCGACGAGCGCCTGGCCGCGCTGGTCCACGGCCAAGTACCAGGTGCCCGGGGCGAGTTCGGCCACGGGCTGCTGCCCGCCGTCCTCACCGAAGAGCGGACGCGTGACCGGTACGGCGAACCAGAACGGCTGGAAGTTCGGGTCCGGGGCTCCTCCGCCTGCCGCCGGACCACCACTCTGCTGAGCCTGCTGGGGCTGACCGGGCTGACCCGCCTGCGGCCCACCGGGCTGCGGCTGCCCCGGCTGCGGCCCGCCCGGGTACCCGTATCCACCCTGCGGCTGTCCGCCGTACGGACCGGGCTGACCGGGCTGACCGGGCTGGCCCGGGTACCCGTAGCCGCCCGGCTGCCCGCCGTACGGGGTGGGCTTGGGCTTGGGCGCCGGGAGAAGCTGCGCCTTCATCGCGGGGACCAGCGCGTTGGCGACGGCGGCCGCCGCGAGGAGCAGCGCGAAGAGAAGCGTCAGATACGCGCCGACGCCCAGCTTCCAGTTCTCGTTGGGGTCCGCCGCGCCGTCCGGCTGGTCCAGCACGGGAAGCATCACCGACACCAGCGACCAGATGCCGGCCCAGCCGACGACCAGGCTCAGCACCAACCCCCACTGGTCCAGGGCGATCCCGAGGAGCTTGCGGCCCTCCGGCAGCAGCCGGGCCGCGACGAACAGCGCCGCGGCGACGAGCCCGAGCAGGTGCACGCTCGGCAGCATCGGCAGTGTGGCCCGGGACCAGGCGGAGACGCTGCAGGAGTCGATGGGGCAGTCACGATCGAGATCGAAGAACGGGAGGAAAGAAGCGATCAGCAGCAGCACCGCTGCCCCGATCACCGCGCCATCGCCTCGTGTGAGCGAGCGGATGTTCACGTGGGGTCCTTAGTAGGTTTCAGGGGGTCTTGTTCTGGGCCGGGTAGCACCCCATCGTACGGACGGGCCGGGCGCCCGGCAGGGCGGGTCGCCTTCCGTGCGAAACCGTGCGGAGGGCGGGTTCTGCGGTGCTCAGCAGCACCGGGCCGTGCGGACACGGGTGCCCGGCGCCGCCGCCGCACGCCCCGGACCCCGTCCGGCAGACGCGTCTCAGCGCTTCCCTTCGAGGAACTCCGCGACGCCTTCCGTGACTCCGCGGGCCGCGCGGTCACGCCACTTGCTGTCGGTGAACCCGTCCGCGTCGCGAGCGTTCCGCATGTTCCCGCACTCCAGGAAGACCTTGGGAACCCGGCTGAGGTTGAGACCGCCCAGGTCGCCGCGGGTGTCGACGCCCTTCCCGCCGCTGATGTAGCGGGCGGGCCTCTCACCCGTGAACTCTTGGAAGGCGGAGACCAGTTCACGTCCGAGGGCGCGCGAAGGCCCCACGATCGCGCGGGTGTCGGCGGCCCCTTCGTCCACGGACTCGGGAAGGATCACGTGGAAGCCGCGTTCACCCGCGGGTGCGCCGTCCGCGTGCAGGGAGACGGCCGCGTCCGCACCGGCCTTGTTGCCCGCCTCGGCGCGAGCGTCGACGCACGGCCCCCACTCCCGGTCCCCGTCGTGCGTCAACTTCACCGTGGCGCCCAGCTTCTCCAGGCCGGTGCGGACGCGACGGGCGAGATCGAGGGTGAACTCCGCCTCCGCGTAACCGGATTCGGTCGCCGTGCCCGTCGTGTCGCACGCCTTGCGCGAGGTGCCGATGTCGACGGTGCGGTTGATCTCGGCGGCGTGTTCGCGGTTGCGCGGATTGTGGCCGGGGTCGATCACGACGGTCCTGCCCGCGAGAGGCTTCCGCTCAGGCCCGGACGGCTGCGGCGTCGCCTCGCCGTCCCCGTGGCCGGACGGACGTCCGCCCGCGGACTGCGAGTCCTGCTCCGACGACGTGGGCAGCGGCATCAGCGTGGGCGCCGGCTTCCCCGCCTCGGCGCTCCCGCCGACGGACTGCCACATCAGCCAGGCCGCGAAGGAGGCCGGCACCAGCACCGCCACGACGGCCGTCACCCGCCTCACCCGGCCCCGCGCGGCTCCGGCCCCCGGAGCCCAACGGGTGCTCGGCGGCTTCTCGTTCGGTGACGGGCTTCCCTCATGCACGCCTGGGATGCTACGGGCTCCGTCAGATTCCCGGGCCCGTACGCTGCAGAACGCGGAGCGAGCCCGTCACCGAGATCTCCTCGAACGCGCCGGAGCCGAGCGCCCGGCAGTAGATCCGGTACGGCGCCCTGCCCCCGTCGGCGGGGTCGGGGAAGACGTCGTGGATCACGAGCAGGCCGTCCTGCGCGAGGTGCGGCGCCCAGCCCTCGTAGTCGGCCGTCGCGTGCTCGTCCGTGTGCCCGCCGTCGACGAACACCATCCCCAACTCGCCGCCCCACACTGCCGCGACGCGCGGCGAACGGCCCACCACGGCGACGACGTGCTCCTCGAGGCCCGCGTCGTGCAGCGTGCGCCGGAACGCGGGCAGCGTGTCCATCAGACCGCTGTGCGGGTCGACGACGTCCGGGTCGTGGTATTCCCAGCCGGGCTGCTGCTCCTCGCTTCCCCGGTGATGGTCGACGGTGATCACCGTGACGTCCGCGGCGCGGGCGGCGTCCGCGAGCAGCAAGGTGGACCGTCCGCAGTACGTGCCGACCTCGAGCAGCGGCAGCCCCAGCCGTGCCGCCCGTACTGCGGCGCCGTACAGGGCCAGTCCTTCGTCGGCCGGCATGAAACCCTTGGCCGCCTCGAAGGCCGCGAACGTGGCGGGGCCGGGCTGTGCGACGGGCTCGGGCGCCCTGCGGGCCTGCGTCATCTGGATCCTCCGGCGGCGTGATGTCGCCGCCCATGCTGCCCCACCGGCGGGGGCGCCCGGCGGCCGGGCCGTCAGGGGCGCACGCACGGACCGCCGGCAGTGCCGGGAGATGACGGATCTCTGACGTATGCGCAACAACGCTGGCGCCCCGGGTCACGCAGTGCTCGAATCACTCACGTGGACACACCGACCCCGCACAACTCCCCTGCCGACGGCCAGGGTTCCCCCGTGGGCCGGCGCGTGGTGCTCGGCATGCTCGGACTCGGCGCAGCCGGGCTCGTGGCGGCCCCCTACCTTCAGCGGGGCATGGAGAGCGCTCTGGGCGCCGTCTCCGACAAGGACCCGACGGGGGTGAGCGGTCTGCTGCCCAACGGCGGCGGCTTCCGCTACTACTCGGTGGCCTCGTCCGTCCCGCACAAGGGTGCCGGCGACTACGCCCTCACCGTCGGCGGTCTCGTCGAACGGCCCGGCCGGTACAGCCTCGCCGAACTGCGCGACCTGCCGCAGCAGCGCATGGTGCGCGACGTGCAGTGCGTGACGGGCTGGCGCGTGCCGCACACGCCCTTCGAGGGGGTGCGCCTCTCCCGGCTCCTCGACGCGGCGGGCGTACGTCCCGGAGCGGGCGCCGTCCGCTTCACCTGCTTCGACGGGGTCTACAGCGAGAGCCTCACCCTGAAGCAGGCCATGCGCGACGACGTCCTCGTCGCGCTGCGCATGCAGGACAAGCCGCTCAGCCACGCGCACGGCGGACCGGTGCGGCTGTACGTCGCACCCATGTACTTCTACAAATCGGCGAAGTGGCTCTCCGGCATCACCGTCACCCGCGAAGTGCGGCCCGGCTACTGGGAGAAGCGCGGTTACGACGTCGACGCGTGGGTGGGAAGGTCGAACGGACGTGATGATGCTCCGACAGCCGCCTGAACACGCGGAACCGGCCCCCGTCCGGTCGGCCGCCGCCCGCCCCGCCGGTACCGCAGGCAGCCCCGCGCCGTCCGGTACCGTCCTGCGCTTCACCCGCGCTGTGCGCTGGTGCCACCACGCCACGGCGGTGCTCATGGCGCTGTGCGTGGGCACGGCACTGTGCCTGTACGTGCCGGGACTGGCCGAACTCGTGGGCCGCCGTGCCCTCGTGGTGACCGTCCACGAGTGGTCGGGGCTGGCGCTTCCCGTACCGCTCCTCCTGGGACTGGCCTCCCGGCCGCTCCGTGCGGACCTGCGCCGCCTCAACCGCTTCGGACCGCACGACAGACGCTGGCTGCGCGCGGCGCTGCGTGCCCGCCGTCCGTATCCGGGCCGCTGGGAGCAGTGGGACGCGGGCAAGTTCAACGCCGGGCAGAAGGTGTTCGCCGCGTGGATCGCGGGTGCGGTGCTGGTGATGACCGGTACCGGCCTGCTGATGTGGTTCACCGGACTCACGCCGCTGGTCTGGCGTACGAGCGCCACCTTCGTGCACGACTGGCTCGCCCTGGCCGTCGGCGGCGTACTGGCGGCGCACGTCGCGATGGCCGTGGCGCATCCGGAAGCCCGTACGGCGATGCGCACCGGCATGGCGGACCGCGCCTGGGCCAGGCGTGAGCATCCGCTGTGGGAGCCCGCCGACGCCGACGCCGACGCCGACTCCGGCTGCGACGCGGACTGCGACGCCGACTGCGACGGGGACTCCGGCGGGGGCGGTGACGGCGGCTGACCGGCCTCTCCGGGGCGTACGGAACCCTGGTCCTACGCCCTGCGGCCCTCCGGTGTACAGCGAATATCCGGTGGGCCGCGCGACGGCCGGGTGCGAGCATGGCCACCATGTCCTCCTCCGCACACACCGGGCCGGGCACTCGGCCCGGCGACCACGACGACGGCAGCGCCCCTGGCGGCAGCGGCTCCGCCCGCACCGGCGGTGACGGCGGGGGGACCGCTCCGGCCCGCATGTGGGTCGTCGTACTGGCGGCGTGTGTCGGCCAGTTCCTCGTGGTGCTCGACGTCTCGGTGGTCAACGTCGCTCTGCCGTCCATGCGGAGCGGCCTCGGGATGGACGCCGCCGGACTCCAGTGGGTGGTCAACGGCTACACGCTCACGTTCGCCGGCTTCATGCTGCTGGGCGGCCGTGCCGCCGACATCTTCGGCCGAAAACGGATCTTCCTGCTGGGGCTCGCGCTGTTCACCGTCGCCAGCCTCCTGGGCGGTCTCGCCCAGGAGCCCTGGCAGTTGCTCGCCGCACGCGCACTGCAGGGCACGGGGGCCGCGGTGCTCGCCCCGGCGACGCTGACGATCCTCTCCACCTCCTTCCCGCAGGGCCGCGCCCGGACCCGCGCCATCGCCACCTGGGGCGCGGTCGGTGCCGGAGGCGGAGCCGCGGGCGGTCTCGTGGGCGGTGTGCTCACGGACGTGCTGTCCTGGCGCTGGGTGCTGCTGATCAACGTGCCCGTCGGCGCTCTCGTGCTCGCCGCCGCGGCGCTGTGGCTGAAGGAGGCCAGGGACCCCTCGGCCCCGCGGCGTCTCGACCTGCCGGGCGCGGTCCTCGTCACGGCGGGGCTCGGCGCACTGGCCTGGGGCATCGTGCAGACGGAGTCCGCGGGATGGTCCTCGGCGACGTCTCTCGTGCCGCTCGCCGCCGGGCTGGTGCTGCTCGGGGTCTTCCTCGCGGTCGAGGGACGTACCGCGGCGCCGCTCATGCCCCTGCGGCTCTTCCGGCGACGGGCGGTCTCGGCTGCGAACGCGGCGATGTTCGTCTGCGGCGGAGCGATGTTCTGCATGTGGTACTTCATGTCCCTGTACATGCAGAACGTGCTGCACTACACACCCTTGCAGGCCGGGCTCGGATTCGTGCCGCAGTCGCTCGGCATCGTCGTCGGCGCCAAGGCCGCGCCGTACCTGATGGCGCGGTTCGGCGCGAGGAACGTGGCACTGGCCGGGGTGTTGATCGCCGGGGCGGGCACCCTGTGGCAGAGCGGCATGCACGCGGGCGGCGGCTTCCTCGAGACGGTCACCGGTCCCGGCGTGGTGATGACCCTGGGAGCGGGGATGGCGACGACCCCGCTGGCCTCCGCGGCCATGTCGCAGGCGCCGCCCGGTGACGCCGGGCTGGTCTCCGGACTGGCCAACACCTCGCGCACGATGGGCGGTTCGCTCGGACTGGCCGCGCTGTCGACTGTCGCCACGGCTCGTATCCAGGGTGCGGACAGCCCGGCGGCGCTGGCGTCCGGATACGGGCTGGCCTTCCGCACCGCCACCGGGATCCTCCTGCTGTGCGCGCTGCTGGTGCTCTTCGCGATGCCCCGGACGGAGCGTGAGTCCGAGGAGCGTGGAGAGCCCCGCCGGCCGGGAGAGCGCGGGCAGAAGAGGCAGGACGGGCAGCAGCGGCAGGACGGGGAGCAGCCGGCCGCCGGCTCCGCAGGCAAGGGCTGAGGGCGGCAGGCCCGCGACCCGGACACCGGTGACTCAGGTTCCGGCCCCCGGGCTCGCAGCTCGCCGTTCTCTGCCCGGCGTCACGGGCCCACGTCCGGCGACTGCGGCGGCGCTCTCCCGGCCGGTTCACCGCGTCACCGCTTGCGGGCCACCCCGCCGAAGGCGGCCGCAGGGACCGCTCCGTCGTCGCCGATGTCGGGCCGCCACTCGTTGATGCGTACGATCCCCGGCGGCACGACGTCCAGGCCCTCGTAGAAGCTGCGGATGGTCTCCGGGGAGCGGAGGTTGTAGGGCACCGCCCCCGAGTCGTTGTAGTCGTCCTGCGCCGCGTTGGTCTCCGGGTTCTCGTCGACGCCGTCGTTGTGCGAGAGGTGACTCCCTGGCGCCAGCGGGGCCATGAGCGCGCGGACGAGGCCGCGGGCCTCTTCGTCGTCGGCGATGTGGCCGAGGACGCCGCTGAGTATGAGCGCGACCGGCTCGTTCAGGTCGAGGATCTCGCGTGCCCCGGCGAGCACCTTCCCCGGTTCGCGCAGATCGGCCTCGATGTACGCGGTCCGGCCTTCGGGGGAGCTGGTGAGCAGCGCTTGGGCGTGCACCAGGACGAGGGGGTCGTTGTCGACGTAGACGACGCGCGCCTCGGGATTCGCGCGCTGGGCGACCTCATGGGTGTTGTCGACCGTCGGGAGACCGGTCCCGACGTCGAGGAACTGACGTATTCCCGCCTCCGAGGCGAGGTGGCGGATGGTCCGGGTGAGGAAGTAGCGGGAGGCGCGGGCCAGTTCGTCGATGCCGGGGAAGGCTTCGCGGTACTGGTCGCCTGCTTCGCGGTCGACGGCGTAGTTGTCCTTGCCGCCCAGCCAGTAGTTCCAGATACGTGCCGAATGCGGAATGCTGGTGTCGATCTCGCCCTCTGCGCGGGCAGCAGCTCCGTGCGTGTCCAAGACGTCCCCCCTTGAAGGTATGGGCCGGCTTCCGGCCGGGGCAGCAGTCTTACGCTTCCGGTGGGGTCGTGCAGGTGCCCCGGAGTGATCCGTACTGGAACAGAGCCGTACAAGCCAGTCTGAGAAGGCGGCGCGTACGGACATGCCGAAGGAGCCGAGAAGCGATGCCCATCGACGTCGAACGGGCCGTGTCCGCCGAGCCGAGCAGTACCCGGATCAGCTGGGGACGCAAGGACGTTCAGCTCTACCACCTCGGGCTCGGCGCAGGCGTACCGGCGACCGAGCCGGGCGAACTGCGCTACACCCTGGAGAGCCGCCTGCACGTGCTGCCCAGCTTCGCCACCGTGGCCGGCGGCGGTCTCGGCGTCATGGGCGGGCTGTCGGCACCCGGGATCGACGTGGACGCGACGTCGGTGCTGCACGGCGCGCAGACGGTACGGACGCACCGGCCGATTCCCGTCGAGGGCAGTGCGGAGCAGACGGCCTCGGTGGCCGCCGTGTACGACAAGGGGAAGGCCGCGGTCATCGTGCTGCGTTCCGAAACGGCGGACGAGGACGGCCCGTTGTGGACGTCGGAGGCTCAGCTGTTCGTCCGCGGCGAAGGCGGATTCGGCGGTGAACGCGGGCCGTCACCGCGTACGGAGGTGCCCGAACGCAGCCCCGACCGCGAGGTGCGCCGCGGCATACGTGAGGAACAGGCGCTGCTCTACCGCCTGTCGGGCGACTGGAATCCGCTGCACGCCGATCCGGAGTTCGCCCGGCTCGCGGGCTTCGACAGACCCATCCTGCACGGGCTCTGCTCGTACGGAATGGTGCTCAAGGCCGTCGTCGACACAGTGCTCGACGGCGACGTGACACGGGTGAGGAGCTACAGCACGCGCTTCGCCGGGGTGGTCTTCCCCGGTGAGACGCTGCGCGTGAGCATGTGGACGCAGAGCGAGGGCGGTTCCGGACGAGGCGCCGGGAGCGTGCAGTTGGCGGTCACCGCGATCGAGCGGAACGAGGCTCCCGTGTTGACGGACGCGGTGGTCGAGCACTCCTGACGGCCGCGGCACCCAGTCCGGTGCCGACGACGCGGCGGCGGCCGGGCCCGGCCTTCAAGGAGCCGGTGCGTTCACGCCGTACGCGTGGGGACCGATTCCTCCGGCAGGGGCAGGGCCGTGGGAAGCGGAGCGTCCTGGAGCGGGACGGGTTTGCGGGGGTGGCCGAGCGGCCTGCGTGACCGGTCCGGAGCGCCGGACGGCGAACCGGGGGAGGACGCGTGACCTTCGGGTACATGCTCCACGGCCGGCGGGCACGGAGCGCGGACAGGGCCCTGAGGGACGGACGTTGCCGACTCCGGTGCCTCCTGGACAGCGGGTGCCTGACCGAACGGTCCGTTCTCCAGCGGGAGTCGGGGCGGTGGCGGGGCGTGCCGTCCCATGGACGGCGCGGCGTCGGCGCCGCCGGTCCCGTCGAGGGCCGGCGGCCCCGCGTGGAAGCCCGCGCCGGGCGACTGCCCCTGTTCCGGTGCTCGTCGGGCGTCCGCCTGTGAGCCGCCGGTGACGCCGGACTGCTGACCGGCGGCGGGAGTAGACGGTTCGTGCCCGGCGTCCGCGGCAGCTCCGGCTTCGGCTCCGGCTTCGGTGGGGGTGGCGGCCCCGGCTTCGGCGGTGGCGGTGGCGGCTTCCGCCCCGGCGTCCGCCGGTGAATCGTCCCCGCGGCCCGGCACCGGGAGCAGCTCCCGCTCCGGACCACGGCCGGCGCCGGTGAGGGACTCGGCGCCCGGTCCCGCCACCGCACCTGTGCCCGTCCCCGTCCCGTTCCCGGTCCCTGTCCCGTTCCCGGTCCCCGTCCCGGCGACGGTCGGCCTGGACTCGTCCGCCGGATTCCGCCCGCGCATCCGCAGCCGTGCCAGTCCGCACGGCACATGCGCCGTCGCACAGGGCAGACGCAGTTCGCCCTCCCGCGTCCATACGCCCTTCCCCGGCAGCCAGCCGCCGGGTGCGCGGAAGCGGCGCAACTCCTTCTGCATGGGGCGCCATACGCCGAGCCAGGCACCGCCCGCACGCGCGCCCGTCGTCTGCCCGTGCAGTGCCACGGCGCAGCTCTCCGGAAGCAGCATCTGCCCCGGCTGCACGGCGAACGGTGTCAGCAACGCGCCCTCGGGGTGCAGCGATTCGGGGAAGCGGACGGGGCGGTGACTGCCGAGCACGCCCCAGCCCAGCCGGGCCTCGCCGGGGGCGTTCGACCGTACGATCAGCAGCCCGCTGTCGATGTCGGCGAGCAGCAGGCGGTCGTCGCTGTCGTCCGTGATCTGGAGCAGGGGGCTGACCTCGCCGTGCCGCGCGAGGTCGACCGCGACGGTCTTCGTACGTCCCGTGCCCGCCGTGTCCGTGCGGTCCACGGCGAGCAGCCTCCCCTCGCGGTCCAGCCAGGCTCCGCCCGAGCAGCGCCCCGGTACCTCGGCGACGAGCTGGGGGCCTCCCCCGCCGCTGCCGGCGACCAGCCACACGCCGGTGGTGTGCTCGCCCGGAGTCATTGCGTAGGCGCGCCCCCCGCACGGAGCGGGCGGCAGCAGCGTGAGCCGCTCGGACTCGACGGCCCCCAGGCGCAGTTCACCCGTGCCGGGACCGGTCGGGTAGAGCAGCGCCAGCGAGTACCGTCCCGTCTCGCGCCGGGCGATGAGGACCCTTCCGTCGGCGAACGGCAGCACCTGGCTGCCGGCCTCCTCCGGGCGGTCGCCGGGCAGCGGCACCGCGTAGGGCTCCGGACCGTCCAGGGTCCAGCGCTCGGGATACCAGCCGCCCTCCGCCGATGCGTTGAGCCGTGCCGCGTAGGCGCCGTCGGCCGCGATCGTGAAAGTGGAGTGCCTTGCCGTCCGGCTGTCCGCCGCGATGCCCTCCGAGGCACAGGCAGTCATGGGTCGATCACCTCCAGTGAGGAAAGCTAGGCGCCGTGTCCCGCCCGAACAATGCGAGTTCGCACGCTTCACGCGGAAGGGTGGCCGATGTGCGAATTGCCTGCGCGAGGCAATTGGTGTGTGCATGTGTCCCGATGGGGGACGGGACGAATCGGACGTCCGGCGTTCAGGGCGGAAGGCGGGAACGCCCGCGGGCCCGCGCCTGGAAGCCTGCCGCGGGGACCCGGCGGCCGGAGCGGCGGGGCGCCGCCCGTACTGGGACGACGCGGGCCCCGACGCCCCGGAGCGCCCCCTCGGGTGGGTCGGACGGTGGCCGGACCCCGGTCCTGCCTGGAAGGTAGCCTTTCCCCGTGCCCGAACTCTCCGAAGTCATCGCCGCGCTCGACGCCCTGTGGCCGCGCGAGCGAGCCGAGCAGTGGGACGCCGTCGGCACGGTCTGCGGTGACGTGGGAAGTCCCGGTGCGCGGGTGGAGCGGGTCCTCTTCGCCGTCGATCCCGTCCAGGAGGTCGCCGACGAGGCCGTGGAGCTCGGTGCTCAACTCCTCGTCACGCACCACCCGCTGTACCTGCGGGGGACGACCACCGTCGCGGCGGACACCTTCAAGGGCCGCGTCGTCCACACGCTCATCCGCAACGGCGTCGCGCTGCACGTCGCCCACACCAACGCCGACACCGCGGACCCGGGAGTCTCCGACGCGCTCGCAGGCGCCCTGGACCTGCGGGTGCTGGGCCCCCTCGTCCCCGACCCGTCCGACAGCGCGGGCCGCCGCGGGCTCGGCCGCATCTGCGAACTGCCGCGCCCCATGCGGCTGTCGGAGCTGGCGGTGTGGGCCGCCGAGCGGCTGCCCGTCACGGCACAGGGCATCCGTGCCGCCGGTGAACCGGACCGCACGGTCCGCACGATCGCCGTGTGCGGCGGTTCCGGGGACGGGCTCTTCGCGGAGGTGCGGGCGGCGGGCGTCGACGCCTACCTGACGGCCGACCTGCGCCACCACCCCGCCTCCGAAGCGCGGGAGCACTCGCCGCTCGCGCTCCTGGACGCCGCCCACTTCGCCACCGAGTGGCCCTGGTGCGAGCAGGCCGCCGCCCAGCTCGACGAGATCTCCGACCGGCACGGCTGGGACCTGCGCACGCACGTCTCGCGTGCCGTCACCGACCCCTGGACAGCACACGCGGCCTCCGGCGCCGCGTCCACCGACTCTGCTGCGACCCCGGCCTTCCCGGCCTCCGGCCGCAGCGACTCCGACGAACTCACACCGGGAGCCCCCAACTGAAAGCCGCGCCCGCCGACCAGATCCGACTGCTCGATGTCCAGGCGCTGGACACGCGCCTGGCGCAGCTCGCGCACAAGCGCAGGAGCATGCCGGAGCACGAGGAGATCCAGACCCTGGAGGCCGACCTCGCCCAGCTCCGCGACCTGCTCGTCGCCTCCCGTACGGAGGAGAGCGACACCGCACGCGAGCAGACCAAGGCCGAAGGGGACGTCGACCAGGTACGCCAGCGCGCCGCCCGCGACCAGAAGCGGCTCGACTCGGGCGCCGTCACCAACCCCAAGGACCTGGAGAGCCTGCAGAGCGAGATCGCTTCGCTCGCGAAGCGGCAGGGGGACCTGGAGGACGTCGTCCTCGAGGTCATGGAGCGCCACGAGGCCGCGCAGGAGCGTGCCGCCGAACTCGCCCGGCGCGTGGACGCGGTGCAGGCGAAGGCGGAGGACGCGGTGTCCCGGCGCGACGCGGCGCTGGAGGGCATCGACGCGGAGTCCGCCACCGTGCGCAAGGAGCGTGACGAGGTCGCCGCCTCGGTGCCCGAGGAACTGCTGAAGCTGTACGAGAAGATCCGCGAACAGCAGGGCGGCGTCGGTGCGGCCCGCCTCTTCCAGCGGCGCTGCGAGGGCTGCCGCCTGGAGCTGAACATCACGGAGGTCAACGACGTGCGCGGCGCCGCCGAGGACGAGGTCCTGCGGTGCGAGAACTGCCGCCGCGTCCTCGTCCGTACGCCCGAGTCCGGCCTGTGACGGCGGCGCGGAGCACCGGAGCCGGCCTCACGCTCGTCGTCGAGGCCGACGGCGGCTCGCGGGGCAACCCGGGCCCCGCCGGGTACGGCGCGGTCGTACGGGACGCGGACAGCGGTCAAGTCCTGCGCGAGACCGCCGAGTACATCGGCATCGCGACCAACAACGTGGCGGAGTACCGCGGGTTGATCGCGGGCCTGCGGGCGGCACACGAACTCGCCCCGGACGCCGCCGTGCTGGTGCGGATGGACTCCAAGCTGGTGGTCGAGCAGATGTCGGGCCGCTGGAAGATCAAGCACCCGGACATGCAGCCGCTGGCGGCGGAGGCCGGGGCGGTCTTCCCGTCGCGGGCGCTGATCCGTTACGAGTGGATCCCGCGGGCGAAGAACAAGCACGCCGACCGGCTCGCGAACGAGGCGATGGACGCGGGCAGGCGCGGTGAGCAGTGGTCCGCGGGCGCGTCCACGGCGGAACTCGACGCGGGCGGCCCGGCCGGAGCGTCGGAGCCGGCCGGCGGCACCGCCGCCGAAGCCGCCGCTCCGTCCAGCGGCTGGGGGCCCGACCTGGGACCGCCGACGACACTCGTGCTGCTGCGGCACGGCGAGACCCCGCTGACGCCGAGCAAGCGCTTCTCCGGCAGCGGCGGCACCGATCCCGAACTCTCCGGGGCGGGACGGCGCCAGGCGGCCGCCGTCGCCGAAGCGCTCGCAGCGCGCGGCACCATCCAGGCCATCGTCAGCTCCCCGCTGCGCCGTTGCCGCGAGACGGCTGCCGCCGTCGCGGACCGTACGGGACTGGACGTCCGCATAGACGACGGCATGCGAGAGACGGACTTCGGGGCGTGGGAGGGCCTGACCTTCGCCGAAGTGCGGGAACGCTACCCCGACGACCTGGAGGCGTGGCTGGACTCGACCGAGGTCAGGCCGACGGGCGGCGGCGAGAGCTTCGCGACGGTCGCGAGCCGCGTCGCGGTGGCGCGCGACAAGCTGCTGGCCCGGTACGCGGGCCGGAAGGTGCTGGTCGTCACGCACGTCACGCCCGTCAAGCAGCTGGTGCGACTCGCGCTGGGCGCGCCGCCGGAATCGCTCTTCCGCATGGAGCTGTCCGCGGCGTCCCTCTCTTCGGTCGACTACTACGTGGACGGCACCGCGTCGCTGCGCCTGCTGAACGACACGGGGCACCTGCGCTGAGCTGAGGCGGGAGCAAGCTGTACGACGCCGGGGGCGGCGGCACGGAGTAAGACCCACTCCGTGCCGCCGCCCCCGGCTTTCGTGTGCGCACCGCCCCTTCCCGCCGCCCTTCACCTGCGCTGCCCGGCGTGACCACCGGTACCGCCCCGTCGTGGTCAACCGCTTGCGCAACGGGCCTGGACGACAACGCGGAGCTTCTTCTGTGCAGGGCCTGTTGACCACCTACCGTCTGGTCGGTACGTTCACCCGAATTGCGGACGCCCCAGCTCACCGTCCTCTCCCACCGCATCCAACCCACCGGAGTGTGAAGCAATGGATACGGCCTCATCCGACTCCGCGGCGACCCCGCCCCCGGGCGGATCCCCGCAGCCCCCGCGTCAGAACAACCGCCGCAAAGTGGCCGCTGCCGCGGCGGCGGCCTCGGCCGTGGAGTGGTACGACTACTTCATCTTCGGCATCGCGGCTGCACTCGTGCTCGGTGGCAAGTTCTTCCCCTCCAGCAGCCCCGTGGCCGAAGTCCTCTCCTCCTTCGCGACGTTCGCGGTCGGCTTCCTCGCCCGTCCGATCGGCGGCATCATCGCCGGACAGCTCGGGGACAAGCGCGGCAGGAAGCCGATGCTCGTCATGGCGCTGACCGTCATGGGACTCGCCACCACCGCCATAGCGCTGCTTCCCGGCTACGACCAGATCGGCGTCGCGGCGCCGATCGCACTCGTCCTGCTCCGCGTGCTGCAGGGTGTCGCCGTCGGCGCACAGTGGGGCGGGGCGATGCTCATGGCCACCGAGTACGCGCCCGAGGGCAAGCGCGGGCTGTACGGCAGCCTCGTCCAACTCGGAGTGCCCATCGGTGTGGTGACCGCCAACGTGGCGTTCCTCCTCACCGAAGCTCTCACCGACGACGCCGCGTTCGGCGCGTGGGGCTGGCGCGTGCCCTTCGGCGTGGGCGTACTGGTGCTGCTCCTGGCCTGGTACATACACGCACGGGTCGAGGAGACGCCCGAGTTCCGCGAGGCGGAGCGGGCCCTCGCCGAGCGTGAGCGTGCGGAGAGGGAGCAGAAGGAGGCGCTGAAGAAGGGCGGGGCGGCGGCCAAGGCCCGTTCGCCTCTGCGCACCATCCTCAAGGAGCACTTGGGCACCGTGCTGCTCGCCGGCGGCTCCTTCGCCGTCAACACGGCGACGTTCTACATCATCATCACCGGCGTCCTGGACTACACCACGCGCGACCTGCACATGGAGCGCGGCTCCGTGCTGATGGTCTCGCTGCTGGTCAGCCTCACGCAGCTCGTGCTGATACCCGCGGCGGCGGCGGTCTCGGACCGTCTGGGACGGCTGCCCGTCTACACGGCCGGCGCGCTGGGGATCTTCCTGTGGGCGGTGCCGATGTTCCTGCTCATCGACACCAAGTCGCTGTGGCTGCTGGGACTCGGCACCTTCGTCACGAGCTGTTTCCTCAGCATCATGTACGGGCCCCAGGCGGCGCTCTTCGCCGAACTTTTCACGGCCGAGATGCGGTACACCGGCGCCTCGCTGGGCTACCAGTTCGCGGCTGTGGTCGGGGGCGGGCTGGCCCCGTTCATGATGGTGCTGCTGCTGGAGGTCAGCGGTACCTCCATGGCGGTGTCGGGCTACATCATGGGTCTGGCACTCGTCGCGCTCGCCTCGATCGCCGTACTGCACAAGCGGGCCCGTGCCCGGGAGGCGTCCGCGGCGGCGGCGCGGCCGGAGGCCGAGGCGGAACCCGCCTGAGCTCGGGCTCCCCGGGAGGGAGCCGTGCTGCCGCGCTGCCCGCCGCTCTCCTCAGCGGCGCAGCCCGGCGGCGCCCTCGGCGAGGCGCTGCACGCGGGACCAGTCCTTCGCGGCCAGCGCCTCGCCGGGCAGCATCCAGGTGCCGCCCACACAGCCGACGTTGGGCAGCGCGAGGTACCGGGCGGCCTTCGCCTCGTCGATGCCGCCGGTGGGGCAGAACCGCGCCCCGGGCAGCGGCGAGGCGAGCGACGTGAGGTAGCCGGTACCGCCCGCCGCCTCCGCCGGGAAGAACTTCATCTCGGTCACCCCGCGCTCCAGCAGCGCGAGCGTTTCGGAGGCTGTCGAGACGCCCGGCAGGACCGGCACGCCGTGGCCGCGCATCGCCCCCAGCAGCCGGTCCGTCCAGCCGGGACTGACGAGGAAGCGCGCCCCCGCGGCCACCGCGAGGTCCGCGTGCTCCGGTGTGAGGACGGTCCCGGCCCCGACGACGGCTTCGGGTACCTGCTCGGCGATCGCGCGGATCGCGTCCGGTGCGGCGCCGGTGCGCAGCGTCACCTCGATCACGGGGAGCCCGCCCGCGACCAGGGCACGGGCGAGTGGGACCGCGTCCCCGGCGTCGTCGAGGACGACCACCGGGATGACGGGAGCGAGGTCGAGGATCGAGACGGACGCCGAGGACGCCGAGCATCCGGAGGGCACGGAGGACGCGGAGGACACCATGCGGGCATCCTCCCCTCGGCCTGCAACCCTGTGCAACGCACGTTGCGTTCCGCGCAACACGTAGACCCCCGGAGTGCGGCTACAGCTCCGACACCACCACGTCCAGGGTGCGCGGCTTCCCCTTCTTCGTCTCCGCGGGCTGCTCCACGACGTACCCCAGGTCGCGAAGCGTGCCCGCCAGCGCTTCAGGCGTCCCGGGGTCCGCGCCGTCCTCGAGGAGGGCGCGGACGATCCGGCCCTTCGTCGCCTTGTTGAAGTGGCTGACCACGGAGCGCTTCTCGACGCCGTCCACCGTCCTGGAATGCAGCACCCGCACGGAGACAGTGCGTTCGGCCGGCTCGCCCCCGGGCTTCCACATCTGTGCGTACGCCGCGGAGCGCAGGTCCAGCACCAGGCCCGTACCCGCCGCCTCGGGGAGGACGGCGGCGAGCGGTTCGCGCCAGTGCGCGCCCAGGGCGCCCAGTCCGGGGAGCCGGACGTTCCCGGAGCAACGGTAGGAGGGGATGCGGTCGTTGATCCCCACGGCTCCCCACAGGCCCGAGAAGATCAGCAGCGAGCGGTCCGCACGCCGTCTCGCGGCGGGGCTCAGCGTCGCCGGACCCAGGGCGTCGTAGAGCACGCCGGTGTAGATCTCACCCGCGGGGCGGGCGGGCGCGGTGTGCAGCCGGGCGTTCTTGGCGACCTCTCCGCGCAACCCCTCGCTCAGCCCCAGCACTTCGCGGGCCTTCTCCTCGTCCGCGCCGCACAGCGTGACCAGCTCCTCCAGGACTCGCCGCCGGGCGCCCTCCAGTCCGGGCAGGGAGAGCGTCCCCATCTCCAGGGGATCCCCGTCGCCTCCCTCGGCCTTCCCTTCGGACGGCGGCAGCAGCACGAGCACGGTGGGTCTCCTTCGTACGTACGACAGCGGCGCGCTCAGCAGCGTATGGGCCGGCCGGTCCCGGGCGCACAGGGGGAGGCGTGAGCGCCCGGCCGTCCGTCCGGTGGCGGCACATCCGGGCGAGGCGCACGCTGGGAAGAGGAGGTACGGGACGGGACGCGGCTTCCGGGGCCTGTTCGGAGTGCATATGACTGCCCCGGTCCGTGCGCGGGTATCCGGGAGTCCGGACACTCCGCGGTCGAAGGAGGGTGTGCCATGGTCATGCCGTCCGGCCGGGCCCGGATGCTCGGGGGAATCCTCTCCGACAGCCACTTCGCCACACTGACGCAGCTGCCCTCGCTCATCAGTGAGCATGCCCGGGAACGCGGCTGGCCCCAGGTCCTGCTGTACGTCGTGGACCTGCAGCAGGCCGTGCTCTCACTGCTGACGGGGAGGGGAGCGGACGGCGGCCGGATGGCCGGAGATCTGCCGACCGAGCTGCAGATCGACGGTACGGCGCCGGGGAGGGCGTTCCAGCTGGGCGTGGTCCTTCCGACGTCGGCGCAGCGGGACCAGTGGTGGGTACCGGTGCTGGACGGCGCCGAGCGGCTCGGACTGCTGCGGGTCACCACCACGGAGGACGACGAGGCCGCGATGCAGGACATGCAGGAGCTGGCCTCCCTCGTCGCCCTGCTGCTGGTCACGAAGCGCGCGACCAGCGACGCGTACGCCCGTCTGGTGAGGCGCATGCGGATGAACGTCTCCGCCGAGATGGAGTGGCGTCTGATGCCGCCGCGGACCTTCGCCACCGACCGTGTGGTGATCAGTGCGCTGATGGAGCCCGCCTACCAGGTCAGCGGTGACGCCTTCGACTACGCGGTCTCGGAGGACGTCGCGCATCTGTGTCTCTTCGACGCCATGGGCCACGACACGGCGGCCGGTCTGACGGCGAACCTGGCTGTCGCCGCCAGCCGCAACCTCCGCCGGCAGGGCAGCGACCTCGTCGAGATGGCGGACGGCGTGGAGAAGGCACTCATCGACCAGTTCGAGTACAGCAGCTACGCCACGGGCATTCTGGCCGACCTCGACATCGGCACCGGGCGGCTCACCTGGCTCAGCCGCGGTCATTACCCGCCCGTCGTGATCAGGGGAGGCCGTTTCTCCGTTCCCCTGGAGTGCGCACCGGGACCGCCGATGGGTCAGGACCTGGGAGTTC
Organism: Streptomyces ovatisporus; assembly: GCF_042653885.1. NCBI lineage: Bacteria > Bacillati > Actinomycetota > Actinomycetes > Kitasatosporales > Streptomycetaceae > Streptomyces > Streptomyces ovatisporus. Next base: position 232,209 of record NZ_JBHSFH010000003.1, on the reverse strand, counting down.
CGACGGAGCTCTGCCACGAGCAGCTGGAGCCGGGGGACCGCCTGCTGCTCTACACGGACGGCATCACGGAGGCACGTAACCCGCAGGGGGAGGAGTTCGGCCTGGACCGCTTCACCGACTTCCTCATCCGTCACCACGCCGATGCGCTGCCGGTCCCCGAGACGCTGCGCCGGCTGACCAGGCACCACCTGGAGTACCACCGGGGCAGGCTCAGCGACGACGCCACCGTGATGGTCCTGGAGTGGCACGGTCCGGCCCCGTACGCGCCGGGTGAGGCGGAGGCGCTCGTCGGTCTCCCCCGGGGAGGTCCGCAGTCCGTCCAGGACCGGCCGCTCCGGTGAGCAGGGCGGCCCGTGGAGGGGCCGGGGTACGAGGGCCCCGGGCCGTGGCGGGTCAGAGGTTGATGATCACCAGCGCGATGTCGTCGGCGGCGCCTTCGCTGACGCCGAGCAGGGCGAGCAGGCTGTCGGCCAGCCGCTCGGCGCCCAGTCCGACGCACGCCCCGAGGGCGGTGGTCAGGCGCGCGATGCTGTCGTCGATGTCCTCGTCGCGTCGCTCGACGAGTCCGTCCGTGTAGAGCACGAGGCAGTCCCCGTGCTGGTACGGAACTCGCGCCTCCGGCCGGGCCAGGTGCTCGGAGCGGGTGGCCAGGGGCGGGTCCGTCGCCTTGTCGAGCAGCTCGCTGTCGCCCTCCGGGTGAAGCAGCACCGGGGGGAGATGTCCGGCGCTGCTGTAGGTGATCATTTGCTCGGCGGTGTCGATCCTGACCTTGACCGCCGTGGCGGACACGGCTCCCTCGACGGAGCTCGCGTAGAGCCCCAGCACCTGCAGCGCCTTCGCCGGGCCGTCGAGGGCGCGCATGGCGGCGCTGAGCGCGCTGCGCAGCATGCCCATGACGGCGGCGGCTTCGAGCCCGTGACCCACGACGTCTCCGACGGCTGCCGTGAATCCGCCTGGAGTGTCGGTGACGTCGTACCAGTCGCCGCACACGTTGAGCGTGCCCACGGCCGGCAGGTAGCGGACCGCCACGCCGGGCCGGGGCAGGTCGGGGGAGTGGAGCATCGCCTGCTGGAGCGTGAGGGCGACGCGCCTCTCACGGGCGTTGGCCTGCCGCAGCTCCTCGTTGAGCATCTGCAGTTCCTGCGCCCGTACGAAGAGTTCCCCTTCCGCGTTCTGCGTCTCGGGTCCTTCCTCGGGTTCGGGGAGAGGGCGGCGTGACTTCACGAACCCCGTCATGTCCTCGACGCGGTGGATGATCCACGCCACCGAGCCGTCTTCCGCCGGCACGGGTGTGTTGACGGGCGACCACCAGCGCTCCTCGAAGACGCCCGGGCGTCCGGCGACCGGGATGTCGTACTTCTGGAGCGCCATGGTGTCGGGCCGGCGCAGCTCCAGGACCCGGCGCAGGGAGGCGTTGAGGTTCTCCACCCCGTGCGATTCCGGGTCCCCGGGATTGGCGGGGAACGCGTCGAAGAGGTAGCGGCCGATCAGGTCCTCGCGGGCGCGCCCCGTCGCCCGCAGGTAGGCCTGGTTGACGTCCGCGATCACCAGGTCGGGGTGCAGTACGAGGTAGGGACTCGGCGTCGCTGCGAACAGCGCCGCGTAGTCGATCTCCAGTCTCGTCACTGGCTCCTGCCAATTTCCGGGCCGACAGATGTCTCCATTTTCCCTCGCGTCCGGCCCGTCCGCGCGTCGTAGGGCATCCGCCCGGTTCCTCCCGGCTCCTGTGGAGGAGCCGGGAGGAACCGGGCGGAGCCGGGGGCCGGAAGTCGGGGCCCGTACTGCCCGGATGGCGGTCCCGGCTGCCCGCTTCGGCCCGTTCTGTCGCGCGTGCGGAAACCGGACGCCGCTTCGCCCGGAGCGGGTGCATTCCTTCTCCGAATACTTGCGGGGGCCATGGTGGTACGGGAGTATGCCCGCCGAGAGGGCGGGGGAGAGGCTTTCCGCTCACACGCGAGCGAAAGGGATCCGATGAGCAATCCATTCGACGACGAGGACGGTTCCTTTTACGTGCTCGTGAACGACGAGAAGCAGAATTCTCTGTGGCCGTCGTTCGCGGAAGTTCCAGAGGGCTGGACCATTGCCTTCGGAGAGGACACCCGTCAGGCGTGTCTCGACCACATCGAGGAGCACTGGACGGACATGCGGCCGGCCAGTCTCGTCGATGAGGCCCGCTAGCGGCCGACCCCCTCCGCCGGCCCGCGCAGTCGTCGTCGGCATCCGTGGCGAGTGGCCCCGGACGCGTTCCACCAGGGACGTTTCCGGGGCCACTCGCCGTTTTGCGTGCGACGGGCCCGTAGCGGGCAGGTCTTCAGGGTGTGACCCGGTGTCCAGGAGGACGAGTTCCCGGTTGCTGCGGCGAGAAGTTGAATGCAGCATTCCGGATCTGCCGCGCGGGGCGGATTCCGCCCCGTTGCGACCTCTCAGGCAAAAGGGTTCAAACGATCCGCTCCGGCGTCGCCGCCTGAACCGGATATAACGGCAGACTCATGAGAGCTGTCATGTTTGAACGACGTTTCCCCGGTGTTCCTGTACGCCAATTCCTCGCCTCTTCTCCTCGCCATGGGCGCGCTGTAACATCCGGCCTCGGACCAGAAATGGGGGAGGGCTCGTGACGCCTCGAGTCGCGGAGAACCACGCATTTCCCGTTGCAGTGAGGAGCGCCGCCTGGCACATGCCCGGGCGGTCCGTCGAGGTGTCCGATCTGCCCGAGCTCGCCTCGCTGGACGAGACCGAGCGGGGTACGTGCCTGGCGCTGGGCGTCGAGGCCGTACGGGCCGACGACGGCCTGAGCTCCGCCGACCTCGCCGAGCGCGCCGCACGTGAAGCGCTGGGCAAGGCCGGGGTCGACGCCCGCGACCTGGGCGCGCTGATCGTCGTGGAGTCGCGGGCGCCCGAGACGCTGCTCAGCTCCGAGGCGACGAGGCTCCAGCGCAGCCTGGGGGCGGACCGGGCGGTCACCTTCACGGTGGGCGGCCTCGGCTGCGTCTCGATCACGCCCGCGCTGCTGGCTGCCCGCGGACTGATGTGCGCCGACGCCGATCTCGGGGACGTCCTCGTCGTGCACGGCAGCAAGCCCGCCGCCGCGGGACGCTACCGGCACCCCGTGACCGTCAACGGCGACGGCGGGCAGGCGCTCCTGCTCTCCCGCACCGGCCCGGTCCGGCTGCTCGGCATGGCGCAGGAGACGAACGGGGACCACTGGGACCTCTTCCACGTCAAGTACCGGGACCTGCCCACCGGCCAGTGGCGCGAGGAGTGCAAGGACCTGTCGGCCTACTCCTTCCGGCTCGCGATGGAGACCCGCAACCGGGTCTCGGGCCTGATGGGCGGGCTGCTGGAGAGCCACGGCCTGAAGCCCGGGGACGTACGCGGCTACGTCAGCCAGAACCTGTCCATGGCGGGCTTCACCTTCAGCGAGGAGTCGCTGGGCATCGAGCTGATGTCCGTGTGCCGGGACAACCTGCGGCAGTACGGGCACCTGGGCCCCAACGACGTCTTCCTCAACCTGTACACGGCGATCGAGCGCAAGGAGCTCGTGGAGGGCGACCACGCCGTGCTGATCAATGTGAGCCCGGTGGCGGCGTGGAGCGTGCTGCTGGCCGGGATAGGACCTCAGGAGACGGCATCGTGAGCGACGGCGACATCAAGGACGCGGCCCAGGACGGGACCCGGGACGAGGGGACCGGCGGCGGAGCGGGCGACGAGATCGGGCGGCAGGTCACGGAGTTCCTGACCGCCGCGCTCCGCCGGCCCGTGGAGCCCGACGACGACTACTTCGCGCTCGGCCTCGCGGACTCGCTCTTCGCGCTGGAGCTGGTGACGTTCGTCGAGAGCCGCTTCTCCCTCACCGTGGAGGTCGAGGACCTCGACCTGGACAGCTTCCGTACGGCGAACCGCATCACCCGCTTCGTGCAGCGCAAGACGGGGTCGCCCGAGTTCACCGAGACTCAGTGAACGGCGTACAAGGCGGGCACGGCGTGCCCGAAACCGGCGGGAGGGCCGCGGGCGCGGCCGGGACCGCCGCTGCCGGCGGCCCCGCGGGCGGCGCCTCGCCCGTCGCCGCCGCGGCGAGGCTCGCCGCGGACGTGACGGCACGCGCCGCCGGGTGGGACCGGGACGGGGCTCTGCCCGCCGCGGTCCACAAGGAGGTCGCCGCCGCCGGGCTGCTGGCTCCGGACCTGCCCGAGCGCTACGGCGGGCTGGGAATCGCTCCCGCGCAACTCGGTGAGATCTGCGCGCACCTGGGCGGCGTGTGCAGCGCACTGCGCGGCCTGGTGACCGTGCAGGGCATGGTCGCTGCGGCGCTGCACCGCTGGGGTACGCGGGAGCAACGCGCCCGGTGGCTGCCGCAGTTGGCGAGCGGTGAGCTGATCGCCGGGTTCGCGGCCACCGAGGAGGCGGCGGGCAGCGCGCTCGCCGAGGTGGGCACGCGCATCGAGGACTCGGGCGACGGCGAGCACGTCACGGTCACGGGCAGAAAGAAGTGGATCACCTTCGGGCAGGACGCCCAGGTGCTTCTGGTGCTCGGCAAGGACCGGGGCAGGCCGACCGCCGTGCTCGTCGAGACGGACCGGGAAGGTGTGAGCCGGGAGCCGGTCGGCGGCCAGCTCGGCATGCGTGCCGCGCAGATCGCGCACATCGGCATGGACGCGGTGCGCGTACCGCGGGGCAACCTCGTCGCGCCCGCCGGGCTGGGGCTCTCGCACGTCGCGGCCACCGCGCTGGACCACGGTCGCTTCACGGTGGCGTGGGGATGCGTCGGCATGGCGGAGGCCTGCGTGGAGGACGCCGCCGCGCACGCGGCGGCCCGTACGCAGGGCGAAGCGGCCCTCGCCGACCACCAGTCCGTCCGTTCACTCCTCGCCCGTGCCGCGGTCGAGACCGCGGGTGCCCGCGAACTGGCCCTGCGCGCGGCCCGGTTCCGTGCCGAGGCGGCGCAGGGCGCGGTGACGGAGACCATCGTCGCCAAGTACGCCGCCGCCGCTGCCGCCGCTTCCGCGAGCAGGGACGCCGTACAGGTCCTCGGCTCGGCCGGATGCGAGCCGGATAGCCGTGCCGGACGTCATTTCCGGGACGCGAAGGTCATGGAGATCATCGAAGGAGCCCAGCAGGTGGCCGAACAGCACATCGCGGAGCAGTTGCTGCGCCGCTGCGGAGCGCCGCGCCCCGCAGTTGGCGCCCCGCAGCCGGAGGCGTCATGACGGACCGGCAGGAGGCCACCGCGCAGGCGGCCGGCAGCGCCGGGAGCGCGGAGACACCGGAGGCGGGGAAGAGCTCGCCCGCACCCGTCGTCAAGTGCCTGGTGTGGGACCTCGACGACACCGTGTGGGACGGGGTGGTCCTGGAGAACGACGACCCCGAGCCGTTTCCCGCCGTCCTCAAGACGCTGCGGGCGCTCGACGAGAGAGGCATCCTGCACGCCGCCGCCAGCCGGGGCGAGTACGCCATCACCTCACGCCATCTCGACGAGCGCGGCGTCGAGGAGTGGTTCTGCGACGTCCAGGTGGGCTGGGGCGCCAAGTCGGCCGCGGTGCGCCGGATCGCCGAGGGGCTCAACATCGGTCTCGACACGGTCGCGTTCATCGACAACGACCCCGTGGAGCGGGCGGAGGTGGCGTCCGTACTGCCCATGGTGCGCTGCTACGCCGCCGGCCAGGCGGGCGGGCTGCCCGATCTGCCCGAGTTCCAGCCCGAGTTCGTCACCGAGGAAGCCGGACGGCGCAGGCACCTCTACCGCACCGAACGGAAGCGGCAGGTCGCGGAGGAGGAGTTCGGAGACGACAGGCAGGGCTTCCTCGCGTCGCTCGACCTGGTCATGACGGTCCGGGAGGCGACGGAGGAGGACCTCGTCAGGGCCAGTGAACTGACCGTCCGCACACACCAGTTGAACACCTCCGGGCTCACCTACGACGCCGGCGAGCTGCGTGAGCTGCGGGCCTCGCCCGACCACCGGGTGCAAGTGGCGGCGCTGCGCGACAGGTTCGGCGACTACGGGGTCATCGGCCTGGCCGTCACCGAGCTCACGCCGGAGGAGTCCGTACTGCGGCTGATGCTGATGTCCTGCCGGGTCGCCTCCCGTGGTGTGGGCACCGTGCTCCTCGGCCATCTCGTCCGGGAGTCGATCGCGGGCGGGCGGCGGCCCGTGGCGCACTTCGTGCCCACCGAGGCCAACCGCAACATGCTGGTCACGCTGCGGTTCGCCGGCTACACCCCGGTCCCCGGGGAGGAGGACCCGCTCGTCCTCGCCTTCGATCCCGACCGGCCGGCTCCTGCGCAGGCGGGCCACGTGCGCGTCGTCACCGGAACGGACTGAGGGGGCCGGGAGCAGAGTGGCGCACGAGACTACGGGGGAGACGGCGGAGATGACCGCGGCGGAGAAGAGTTCCGGCCCGGCCGGCGGGGCGTCCGTCTGGGCACTGTTCCAGCGGCAGGCAGCCCTCTCCCCTGGGAGGACGGCCCTGGTCGTGGGCGGTACGGAGCTGACGTACCGCGAACTCGACGCGGCCTCGGCCGCGTTGGCGCGGAGACTGCGCAGCCGCGGCGCGAGTGCCGGCCGCGTCGTGTGTATCAGGCTCGAACAGAACGCCGTCGCCGTCGCCGCGATGCTCGCCGCGCTGCGCATCGGTGCGGCGTGGGCGGTCGTCGAACCGGACCAGCCGCCCAGCCGGCTGCGCGCCCTGCTGGCGGACACCGACTGTGCGGTGGTGGTGACGTCGGGGCCGGACGCCGCGCTGGAGGGACTGACCGACATCCCGGAACGTCTGGACGTGGCGGGGCTCGACGTACGTGAACTCCTCGAACCCGGAGGCACGGCCGACGAGGCCGACGGGGCCGACACGGCCGACACGGCCGCCGCGGCCGACCTGGCGGGGAACTCCGGGCCGGCCGCCACCGGACAGGCCGAGCCGCCCGAGCAGACCCCGGCCTACATCGTCTGCACCTCCGGATCGACCGGGACCCCCAAGGGGGTGATGGTCAGCAGGGGATCGCTCGCCGCGTCCATCGAACCGAGGCCGGAGGTCTACGGCGAGGAGCACGCCACATGTGTGATGGCCATGCGGCTGTCCTTCGACGGGATGCTCGGCGGCATGTTCTGGTCGTTCAGCAACGGCCACACCCTCGTGCTCCCCGACGACAAGCAGCTCAAGCAGGTCCACGAACTGGGCCGGCTGGCCGGGGAGCACGACGCGACGCACCTCATCGTCGTGCCGTCCTACTACCGCGCCCTGCTGAAGGAGAGCCGGCTGCTCCCGGAGACCCTGCGGCTGGTCGTCGTCGCCGGGGAGGCCTGCACCCCGGATCTCGTGCGCGCCCACACGGAGCGCCTGCCCCGGGCGGTGCTCGTCAACGAGTACGGGCCCACGGAGACGACCATCTCCTGCACCGTCGCCCCCGGACTGGACCCCGCCTGGTCCCGCATCCCCATCGGCCGGCCCTGGAGGGGAGCCGAGGCGCGGGTGCTGGACGACCGGCTGCGCGAGGTGGGCCCGGGCGTGCACGGCGAGTTGTACATCGGCGGCCCGTTCGTGGCGCTCGGCTACGCGGGGCAGCCCGGCAAGACGGCGGAGAGGTTCGTCGCGGACCCGTTCGGACCGCCCGGAGCGCGCATGTACAGGACGGGCGACATCGCGCACGTCGATGGGTCCGGGTCGCTGCACTACCACGGCAGGAGCGACCAGCAGGTCAAGATCCGCGGTGCCCGTATCGAACTGGGCGAGGTCGAGGCGGCGTTGGAGCACCACCCCGCCGTCGGGCAGGCCGTCGTGGTCTGCGACACCGGGGCCGGTGAGCCCCGGCTGGCAGCGTTCCTCACCCCCGTCGTGCCCGGTGGCGGCATGCCCGCCTGGTCCGATCTGCGGGCGCACTGCTGGGAGTTCCTGGTGGAGCAGGCCGTACCGGTCCTCTTCCGCACGCTGGAGCGCATGCCGCTCAACTCCAGCGGCAAGGCCGACCGTGCGGCGCTCCTGCAGTTGCTCCGCTCCGACGCCGGGGAGGCGGACCGGAGCGGCACCGCGAACGCCGGGAGCCCTGCCGGGGAGGGCGCGTCCGGCGGTGACGCCGGCGGGTCCGGACAAGCGGCCGACCCGGTGCGCGGGGTCGCGGAGATCTGGGCGGCCGTCCTCGGCCACGACGAGGCCGGCCCGGACGACAACTTCTTCGCGGTGGGCGGAAGTTCGCTGCGGGTCATCGATCTGCACAAGCAGCTGGACGCCCGCTGGCCGGGGGTGCTGCGCGTGGGCGAGCTCTTCGACCTGACCACCGTCGGCGCGCAGGCGGAAGCGATCACCGACCGGCTGGGCCCGCGCCCGGACGGGGAGGACGACGGACCGGCCGAAGACATCCCCGCGGCCTACGAGTTGTGAGGCGACGGCAGCCGGTGAGGGCGGAGCGCATGAACGGGAAGGCGATATGAGCAGCATCGGTGGGGGCGGCCTCGGCGGGACGGACGCGTCACAGGAACCGGCGGGCATCGCGGTGATCGGGATATCCACCCGGTTCCCGCAGGCCGACAGCCTGGCCGAGTTCCGGGAGAACCTGCGCGCCGGCCGGGACTCGGTGCGTCCGATACCCCGCGAGAGGGTGAAGGCCACGTGCCTCGACCCGGACGCGGAGTACCCGCACCAGGGTTACCTGGACAGGATCGACCTGTTCGACCACGAGTTCTTCGGTCTCTCGCGGCGTGAGGCGGAGGTGACGGACCCGCAGCACAGGCTGGCGCTCCAGCTCACCCGCGAGGCGCTGGAGAACGCGGGCTACGCGGCCTCCACGATGCGTGACTCCCGTACGGCCGTCGTCTTCAGCTCGCCCAGCAACGGCTATCAGCCGCTGGTACGCGAGTACGGCACCCTCAGCATGATCGGGAACATTCCCTGCGGGCTTCCCGCCCGCGTCTCGCACCTCTTCGGACTCACCGGACCCTGCTACGGAGTCGACACCGGCTGCAACGGGTCACTCGTCGCGGTCCACCAGGCGTCCCGTGAACTGCGTGACGGTGACGCCGACTTCGCCGTCGCCGGCGGCGTGAGCCTGAAGCATGTGGTACCGCCCGCGGCGACCGTCGGGGCCTTCCCCGGCATCGCCTCGCCGACCGCCAAGTGCCGCGCCTTCGACGAGGGGGCGGACGGCGCGGCAGGCGGCGAGGGCGGCGCCGTCCTGCTGCTCACCACGCTCGAACGGGCCCTGGCGGAGGGTGCGTTCATCCACGCGGTCATCCGCGGCAGCGCGGTCGTGCACAACGGCCGCCACTCGGCGACGATCGCCACGCCCAGCGCCAAGTCGCAGGCCGAGGTGATCAGCAAGGCGTGGCGGCGCGCCGGTGTGGACATCGCCACGGCCGGATACATCGAGGCGCACGGTTCGGGCACGAAGCTCGGCGACGCGGTCGAGGTGGAGGGGCTGGCCCTGGCGCGCGGCGACAGCGGGGGCCGTCTGCCCATCGGCTCGGTGAAGACCAACCTCGGCCATCTGGACCACGCCGCCGGAATCGCGGGCCTCGTCAAGACGATCCTCAGCGTGCGGCACGCGGAGCTCTACCCGACCCTGCACTTCACCCGTCCCGGCGAGGACGTCGACCTCGGGGCGGCGCGGCTCGACGTGGTGACCTCGTCCCGCCGCTGGGAGTCGAAGCTGCGCCGGGCCGGAGTCAGCTCCTTCAGCCTGGGCGGCATCAACGCACACTGCGTCGTCGAGCAGCCGCCCGTTCCCGCCGCCTCCGGGGGCGACGGCGCCACGGAGCCCCCGGACGGCACGCGGCAGCGGCCTCTCCTGGTGGGTCTCTCCGCCCGCAGCGAGAGCGACCTCGTCGCCCTCTGTGAACGTCTCTCCCTCGAACTGCGGGACGGGACCATGCAGTTGGCCGACGTGGCGATGACGCTCAACGAGGGCAGGGATCACCACCGGCACCGCATGGGACTGGTGGCGCGTACGTCCTCCGAGCTGGCGCTGAAGCTCGCCGCCCAGGTCACCTGGCGGAGGCTCGGGGCGACGCCGGCCGGTTCCGCCGGCTCGCCCTCCGGCGGCGGCTCCTCTCCCGCCGCGCCCCGCGTCGTACTGCTGCTCTCGGGCGACGCGGAGGGCGCACCGGCGGGTGAGGGCGCCGCGCTGCCCGCGCGGCTGCCGCTGCCGGAAGACCTCTCGCCCCGAGTGCGTGCCCAACTCGCCGCTCACGCCTGGCTGAAGAGGGCGGGGGTGCCCGTCGACGGGCTCATGAGCTCCGGTGTCTCCCGCTACGCCGTACGCCATCTCCAGGGCAAGCTGTCCGCCGACGACACCCGCGCCCTGGAACGGGCGAAGGCGGTGCAAGGGGCGAACGACAACGGGGACGGGAGCAGGGAGGTCTTCGGCGGCCCGGTGCGCGCCGACCGGCTTCACGCCGCCGTCGAGGAGCAACTCGCGGCAGGGCCGGTCGTGTTCGTCGAACTGGCGGCACGCGGCGAGATCAGCGACCTGCTGTCGCTCCAGCTCGCCGACCGTCCCGGCGCGCAGGTGCTCACGCTCGGGGACTCCCACGGCAGCGCCCTGGAGGCGCTCGGCCGTCTCTACGAGGCGCAGCTGGACCTCGGGTGGCCCGCGCTCAGGGGCGGCGAAGGCCGCACCCCACGCCGGGTGCCGCTGCCCGGCCACCCTTTCGACGGGGTGCGCTGCTGGGCGCGTCCGCTGGACGACATCATCCGCTTCGACGGGGCCGGGACGGAGCCGCCCGCTCCCGCGGCCGCCAAGGACTCCGCGTGGGACTCAGCGCCGGTGCCGGCCACCGGCCAGGCTTCCGCCGCCCCCGCACCGGCCAGCCCCGCACCGGCCACTCCCGCACCGGCCACTTCCGCACCGGCCGCCCCCGCACGTGCAGTCCGGCCGCCCGAGGCGCCCACCCGGCCGGAGCCCGAGCCTGAGCACGGGGCGTCCGGAGCCGTGCCGGACGCCGCGACCGCGCCGCCGCCCGGCACGGTGGCCGCCGAGCCGCGCCCGGCTCCGGACCGGCCGCAGCCGGCACAGCCTGCCGAGCCAACTGCCGAGCCAACTGCCCGGCCCACTGCCGAGTCGCCCGCCGGAGCCGCCGCTGCTGCCGCGCCCGCCGCCCCCGCCCCGCAGTCCGCACAGGACAGCCGCGAGGAGGCGGTGCTGCCCTGGCTGCGCGGCACACTCGCCGAACTGCTCTACGCCGACGAAGTGGCCGCCGACGCCGACTACTTCTCCATCGGCGGCAACTCCGTCATCGCCCTGCAGCTCATCGAGCGGGTCCTCACGCGCTACGGCGCCTCGCTCAAGCTGATCGACATCTACGCACACCCACTCGTCTCGGACCTCGCCGACGCCATCACGGAACGCATGCCCGCCGCGCCCCGGTCCGCGGAGCCGGCCGGGCAGTCCGCCCCGTCGCGGCAGGGTGCTCAGGACGGGCCGCGGGACGGCTCCTCCGCTCCCGCCGACGGCGACGGGCCTGCTCCCGCGGCCGGGGGCGTCCACAGGCTGCCGCCCATCCGCCCGAACCAGGAGCCGACGCTCTCCTACGGGCAGGAGCGCATGTGGTTCCACCACCAGCTCGACCCCGGCACCACCCTCTACAACCTCCCCGGCGCCTCCCGGCTGCGCGGCGAACCCGACCTGGAGGCGCTGCGGCTGGCGTGGGAGGACCTCGCACAGCGGCACCAGGCCCTGCGCTCGAACTTCGCGGAGGTCGACGGCCGTCCGCAGCTCGTCGTCCGTCCCGAACTGGGCGACTTCTTCCGGGTGCTGGACGTCTCGGACGAGCCCGATCCCGAGCTGGCGGCACGCGCGGCCGTGCAGGCCGAGACCCACTGGGTCTTCGACGTGGCCCACGATCCGCTGGTGCGCGTCACGGTCGTACGTATAGGCCCTGGCGACTACCTGTTCTGCTGGACGATGCACCACGGCGTGAACGACGGCTGGGCGCCGCAGATCCTCATGGGCGAACTCCTCCAGTTCTACGAGGCCCGCTGCGAGGGCCGCGTACACCGTCCGGAGCCGCTCCCCGTCCAGTACAGCGACTACGCCCGCTGGCAGCGCGACCTGCTGGAAGGCTCGCTGCTCGACGGTGAACTCGACTACTGGCGCGAGCAGCTGGCCGATCCGCCGGCGCTGGAGCTGCCCACCGACAGGCCGCGTCCGGCCCGTATGGACTACGCGGGCGCGACGTACGGCTTCACCATCCCTGCCGAACTCGTCGGCAGGCTGCGCGCCGTGGGCAGCCGCGAGACGGCCACGCTCTTCATGGTGATCCTCACCGGCCTCAACGTGCTGCTCTCACGTTGGTCGGGTCAGAAGGACATCGTCGTCGGCACGCCGACCATCGGCCGCAGCCGCCCCGAACTGTGGGGCCTGCTGGGCTTCTTCAACAACACCATCGCCCTGCGCACCGACCTTTCGGGCGACGCCGGCTTCCGTGAGCTGCTGCGCCGTGTCCGGGCTGTGGTGCTGGACGGGATGGAGCACCAGGAGATCCCGTTCGACAGGGTCGTACGGGAGGTCGCACCCGACCGCGATCCCAGCAGGAACCCGATCTTCGACATCATGTACGTCCACCAGACGCTGCCGCCGAACTTCTCCTTCGGCGAGAGCACCTTCAACCCGGGACGTCCGGACGGCGACGAGGACGAGACGCCGCTGTTCCCCGGACTCCCGCCCGGGACGGCCAAGTTCGACATCACCGTCGTCGTCGCGGAGCGGCCCGACCTCGAAGAGCTCGAAGTGGCGGTGGAGTACAGCACGCAGCTCTTCGACGCCGGGACCGTCGAGGCGATGACCGATTCGCTCCTGAGTCTGCTGTGGGCCGCCGTCGAGGACGTCGACGCGGACCACCGCACGCTGCCCGCCGGGCCGCCCGGCTCGCGCACCTCGCGTACCGGTGCCGCCCGGGCCGAGATCGCCGGCGCCCCGGGGGCCCTGCCGGAACCCGCCGGACCGGAATCCCCCGGATCGCGGCCCGACGCCCGGTCCGGACCCACGCCCGTGGCCTCCGCGCCCGCCGGACCGGCGGGCGGCCCGGAACCCGGCGGCGACGCCGTCACCGCCTGCCTGCGGCTGCGCGGAGCGGTGGACACGGACGCGCTGCGGTCGGCGTTCGACGACCTGACGGAACGGCACGACGTGCTGCGCACCCGTTTCCCGGTGCTCCCGCAGCAGCCGCTGTCGCCCTTCGCCCGGGACGGTGCGCGCGTCGGCACCGGCTTCCTGCATACCGCCGACGTCTCCCAACGGGATGAACCCGCCGCCGCTGCCCGGGACTTGGCGCTGGCACACGGACGTACCGCCGTCGACCCGGTGACGGGACACGCGCTGCGCGCCCTGCTGGTGACGACCGCGCCCGACGAGCACGTCCTCGTCGTCACCACACACCGTGAGGTCTACGACGGCGCGCAGCCGGGCGTCTTCTTCGGCGACCTGTTCGCGTTCTACGGTGCCCGCTGCGGAGGGTCCGCGCCGGGGCCCGCCGCGCTTCCCGTCTCGTACGACGACTACGCGCAGTGGCAGCGCCGCCTCCGTGCGGACGGCCTGCTGGACGGTCAACTCGCCCACTGGCAGGAGAGACTGGCCGACCTCAGGGCCTTCGACCTGCCCGCCGACAGGCCACGGCCCGCCTCGGCGCGACCGGGCCCGGACGCCATCGCGTCCCACGAGTTCCGCCTGCCCGCCCCGCTGGCCGGTGAACTGGCCCGTACCGGACCGCGGGAAGGGCTGCTGGCGGGCATCGTGGCGCTGCTGTCGCTGCGTTCGGGTGCGGACGAGGTGCTCGTCGGCCTCCTGGAGGCCGCTCCCGACCCCGACTCGGCCCCCGACGCGCCGTCCCGGCCGCGGCTCGGCGAGATCGTCGGCCCGTTCGCCAACCCGCTGGCGCTGCGGATCAGCACCGACGACGAGCCCTGCCTGCACCGGCTCACCGACCGGGTCCGCGAGGTGATCGCCGACGCCGAGAGCAACGGCGACGTGCCGTTCTCCGACGTGCTGCGGAAGCTCCGCGTCCCGCAACAGCCCGGCAGGGCACCCCTCTTCGACGTGGTCTACGCCCATCACCGGCTGCCGCGCTCGCTGGGGGAGCGGGCCGGGCTGGACGTACGGGCGGTGCGGTGGCCCGGCTCGGGCGGAGCCCGGCTGACCCTTCCCGCGACGGCCGCTCCCACGGGCGCGGCGGGTCCGGCCGGACCCGCCGACCTGGCCTGGACGGCCGTGGAAGGCCCCGAAGCAGGCGAGTTGAGCGTCTGCGTCGACTACCGCACGGACATGTTCGACGCCGCCACGGTGTCCGCCATGGCCGACGACCTGGTCACGCTGCTGGGTTCGGGCTGCAAGGAGCCCCGCACGCCGCTGAACGACCTGTGGCTGTCGGACACTTCGCCGCACGCCGGCTGACTTCACGACCTGAGAGACACGGAAATCGAAAGGGGCCCGCGAACGTGGGCGAACGCAAGGACATCGAGCCGGCCGCGCCGGTGGGCGTCGTCGGCGCCGGCACCATGGGGGCCGGCGTGGCCCAGTGCTTCGCACAGGCCGGTCACTCCGTCGTGGTCGTCGACCCCGATGCGGAGGCACGGAGGGACGGGGCGGCCAGGCTGCGCGCCGGGCTGCGGCTGAAGAGCCTGCTGCGCGGGAGACAGCCGGACGGCGACGGCACGGGGGCGTCCCCCGCCGACCCGGCCGGACTCGTGCGGTTCACGGAGGAGCTGACCGGCCTGGCCGATGCCGCGTTCGTGGTCGAGTGCGCACGCGAACAGGTGCCGGTGAAGGAGAAGATCCTCCGGGGGCTCGACGAGACATGCGGCCCGCGGACGGTCTTCGCCTCCTGCACCTCGGCCATCCCCATCGAGCGACTCGGGTCGTTCACCCGGCGTCCCGACCGTGTCGTCGGTACGCACTTCATGAACCCCGCACCGCTCAAGGACGCGGTGGAGGTGGTGCGTTCACCGCACACCAGCGAGGACACCCTCGCGCTCACGCTGGGCTTCCTGGCACGCATCGGCAAGAAGCCGATCGTCGTCGGGGACGGTCCCGGCTTCGTGACCAACCGCGTCCTGATGCTCACCGTCAACGAGGCGGCGGCCGTCCTTCAGCAGGGCACCGCCGACGCGGAGACCGTGGACCGCGTCTTCCAGGAGTGCTTCGGCCACCCGATGGGGCCGCTGCGCACCGGGGACCTCATCGGACTCGACACGATCGTCGACACCCTCGACGTCCTCCGCGAGCACACCGGGGACGAACGCTTCCGGCCGTGCGCCCTTCTCGCTGAACTCGTCGCCGAGGGCAGCGTCGGCCGCAAGGCCGGCAGGGGCTTCCACACCTATCCGAAGAGCCCGCTCGTCACACGGGGAGAGACCAGTCATGGCTGACCACCACACTGCGCGTATCCCGATGTCCGCCGCGGGCCGGGAGGTCTGGCGCCGGACACGGTCCGGTGCGCAGCCGGGCACGGACTCCGGGGCGCCGCAACCGCAGGTGACCGAAGTCGTCCAGATACACGGCGCGTTGGACACGGCACACTTCGAGGAAGCCGTACGCCAGGTCACCGGTGAGAGCGAGGCGCTGCGCCTGCGCCTCGCCGGCGGCTCCGCCGGGCAGCAGGAGCCGGCGGACGGCGTACCGCAGCTGGAGCCCTACGGGACCTTCACCCTCGCGAAGATCGACCTCAGCGGCGAGAGCGACCCGGTGGCCGCCGCCGAGGAGTGGGAACGGGCCGAGCTGGCCAAGCCGTTGACGGCGGAACTGTCCTCCCAGGCCCTGATCCGCCTCTCCGCCGAGCGCTTCCGCTGGTTCCACCGCCACCATCTCGCGGTGGTGGACGGCTTCGGCTGCGCCCTCGTCACCCGCCGCGTCGCCGAGGTCTACACCGCGCGCACGGAGGGGTGGGCGCCGGAGGAGGGCGGGCTGGTGCCGCTCTCACAGCTGGAGTCCGAGCAGTCCGAGTACCGCTCGTCCCCACAGCACGCCGAGGACCGGGAGTTCTGGCTGAAGCGCACCATCGGCCGCCCCGAGCCGCTGTCGCTCGCCTCCGCCGCGGCGGACGGGGCCGCCGCGGGTGCGCCCGCCGTGCGTTCGAGGACGGCCGTGCTGAGCTCCGAGGCGAGCAGCCGCGTGCGTGCCGCCACGCGGCGCACCGGAACCGACCCCGCCGCGGTGCTGCTGGCCGCTGCCGCCGCCTACGTGCACCGCATGACGGGCGGCACCGACGTCGTGCTGGGCCTGCCCGTCGACGGCCGCCTGAGCCGCGCGGCCCGGCGCGTGCCGGGCTCGGCCGGGGACGTGGCCGCGCTGCGGGTGACCGTACGCCCGGGCACCGGCTTCGTGCGCCTCGCGCGGCAGGTGGCGCTGGAGAGCCGCAGGGCGCGGCGCCATCAGCGATTCCGGCACGCCGAGTTGTGCGCGGAGCTGGGCGTCACCGGTGAGGGGGCGCAGTTGTACGGGCCCGTCGTCGACGTACGGACCGCCGTGCACGCCGTCCGCTTCGGCGACCTGGGGGCCACCGTCCGCCGCATCGGCGCCGGCGAGGCGGAGGACCTGCGCATCGTCGTCGACGAGGACCCGGGGGACGGCACACTGCGCGTCGAGTTCACCGGAGCCGCCGACCGCTACACGGAGAACCAACTCGACGCGCACAGCGAACGGTTCAGGCGCCTGCTCGACGGCGCCGTCACCGCTCCGGACAGTCCGGTCGGCGCTCTCGCGCTGCTGGGCGACTACGAGCGCGAGACCGTCCTGTCCTGGGCCCGCGGCTCCGGCGAGCCGGCGCTTCCGGCCCGTACCCTCCCCGAACTCCTGGACGCCTCCGCCGGGCGGCACCGCGACGCGGTCGCCGTCACCGACGCCGCGCAGAGCCTGACGTACCGTCAACTGGACGAGCGGGCCAGCCGGTTGGCACGACTGCTCATCGAGCGGGGTGCGGGGCCGGAACGCATTGTCGGCCTGATGCTGGGCCGGTCGGCGGAGACGGTCGTCGCGATGCTCGCCGTGCTCAAGGCCGGCGCCGCGTACCTGCCGCTCGACCCGACGTACCCGGCGGAGCGACTCGCCTTCATGATCCGCGACGCCCGCCCGTGCTGCGTGGTGACGGATTCGGCCGGAGCGGAACGGTACCCGGCCGCCGCCGAGCGCCGGCACGCCGCAGGGGCGTCCGCCCTCGTCCTGGACGAGCCGGAGACGGTGGAGGAGCTGGGCCGCCGCTCGGCCGCCCCCCTCACCGACGCGGACCGCACCGCACCGCTGTCGCCCTCCCACCCGGCGTACGTCATCTACACCTCGGGATCGAGCGGGACCCCGAAGGGCGTCGTCGTACCGCACCGCAACGTCGTCGCCCTGATCGCCTGGGCACGCGAGGAGTTCGGGACCGAGACGCTCTCCCACACCCTCGCGGCGACCTCCTTCAGCTTCGACGTCTCCGTCGCCGAGATCTTCCCGGCGCTCGCGGGCGGCGGACGCGTGGAGGTCGTACGCGACCTGCTGTCGCTGCTGGACGGCGACCCGCCGCGCTGGTCGGGCGGACTGGTGTGCGCGATTCCGTCCGTGCTGGCGAAGCTCACCGAGTACGGCGGCCTCGAACTGTCGGCAACGACGCTGTCCATGGCGGGCGAAGCGCTCCCGGCCTCGCTCGCCGAGCGGGTGCGCACCACCATGCCCGGCACGAAACTGATGAACGTCTACGGGCCCACCGAGGCCACCGTCTACGCGACCGCCTGGACGGACGGAACCGCGGACAGCGGTGCGGACGGCTCCGGCACCGGGGACGCGTCCCGGACAGCCGCGCCGCCGATCGGGCGTCCCCTGGGCCACGTGCGCACCTATGTCCTCGATGGTGCGCTCCAGCCGGTCGAGCCGGGACGGCCCGGTGAGCTCTACCTCGCCGGATCCGGGCTGGCCCGCGGCTACCTGCGGCGCCCGGGACTGAGCGCGGACCGTTTCGTGGCCGACCCGTTCGGCGCGCCGGGCGAGCGCATGTACCGCACCGGCGACCTCGTGCGCTGGCTGGACGACGGGCAGCTCGACTTCCTCGGCCGTATCGACGGGCAGGTCAAGTTCCGTGGTTTCCGGATCGAGCTGGGCGAGGTGGAGTCCGTGCTCGCCCGCCACGAGGGCGTGGCGGGCGCGGTCTGCGCGGTGCGCAAGGACACCCGGGGAGACGCGAGGCTCGCCGCCTACGTGGTGCCCGCACAGGGCGGCGAGGCGGCGCGGGTGGAGCCCGAGGCCCTGCGTGAGTGGCTGGCCGAGCGGCTGCCGGCGTATCTCGTCCCGGCCGCGGTGACGTTGATGGAGGAGCTGCCGCGTACACCGAGCGGCAAGCTCGACCGCGAGTCCCTGCCGGACCCCGGCCCGGCCGCCCGTACGGCCCCGCCCTCCGCCGCAGCGCCGGAGAAGCCCGCCGCGACGCCCGAGGAGGCGCCGGCGCCTCAGTCGGCCTCCCCGGCGCCCGGGGAGCCCGCCGCGGAGCGGCCCGCCGCCGCCCCCGAGCCGGAGCCTGCCGCGGATCGGCCCGCCCCCGGGCCCGCCCCCGCGTCGGAGCCGCAGGAGCAGGCGTCTGCCGCCGAGTCGGCGCCGCCCCCCGCCGAGGAGGAGGGCCGGGAACCGGAGAAGTCCCGCGAGGAGATCGTCGCCGAGGTCTTCGCCTCGGTGCTGCGGCTGCCCCAAGTCGCCCCGGAGGACAGCTTCTTCGACCTGGGCGGCGACAGCATCGTCTCGATCCAGCTCGTGAGCCAGCTCCGCAAGGCCGGTCTGGTCCTCACCCCGCAGGACGTCTTCGAGCACAAGACCGTCCGGGCGCTGGCCTCGGTGGCGCGGGAGACGACCCGGGCCGCAACGGGAGACACCGAGTCCGGTGTCGGAGAGGTGCCGCTCACCCCCATCGTCCACTGGCTGCGCGAACTCGACGGCCCTGTCGACGGGTTCCACCAGGCCGTGCTGCTGCAGGTGCCCGGCGGGCTCCGTCAGGACGTGCTCACGAAGGCCGTGCAGACCCTCTTCGACCACCACGACGCGCTGCGGCTGCGCCTCCAGATGTCCGCGAAGGACTGGAAGCTGACGGTGCGTCCGCAGAAGTCGGTTCCCGCGTCCTCGTCCGTCCGCCGTATCGACGTCACCGGGCTGAACGGTGACTTCGCGGAGGTCATCGGCCGTGAAGCCGCCAGGGCGAAGGCCGAACTGGACGTGCAGGCGGGCAGGATGGTGCGCGTCCTGTGGTTCGACGCCGGTCAGGACGAGCCCGGCCGCCTGATGTTCATGGGCCACCATCTGTCCGTGGACGGCGTGTCGTGGCGCATCATCGTGCCCGACCTGGCCGCCGCCTACGAGGCCCTGGAAGCCGGAAGGACACCGCAACTCCAGCCGGTGGAGACACCGTTGCGGCACTGGAGCAGGGCGCTGTCCGCCCAGGCGCGGGAGGAGAAGCGGCTGGCCGAACTGCCGCTGTGGTCGGACATGCTCGCGACTCCCGGACCCCAGCTGGCGAGCCGTCCGCTCGACCCGGCACGCGACACCACCGGACGGGCGCGGTCCCACCTGCTGACCTACGGCGCGGAGCGTGCCCGGCACCTCTTCACCACCATTCCGGCGGCCTTCCACTGCGAGATCAACGACGTCCTGCTCACCGCGCTGGCCCTCGCCGTGCGCCGCTGCGTGGGAACCGGGGGCACCGAAGGAGACGTGCTGATCGACGTCGAGGGGCACGGCCGTGAGCCGGTCGTCCCCGGCGCCGATCTCTCCCGGACCGTCGGCTGGTTCACCAGCATGTACCCCGTGCGGCTGGCACCGGGCGAGGAGGCCGCCGAGGGCCGCGGCGCGGGACCGGAGCTGGGCCGGGCGCTGCGCCGGGTGAAGGAACAGCTGCGGACGATCCCCGACAAGGGCATCGGCTTCGGCCTGCTCCGCTACCTCAACCCCGAGACGTCGCTGTCCCTGGCCTCCGCCCCGCCGCGGCACATCGGCTTCAACTACTTCGGCCGTTTCCTGCTGCCCGCGGCAGCCGGTGAACGCGACTGGGCACCGGCTCCCGAGACGGCGATGACCGCGGGCGCCGACGCGGACATGCCGCTCACCCACCCGCTCTCCATCAACGCCCTCACGCAGGACGCCGAGGACGGTACCGAGCTGGCCGTCTCCTTCGTGTGGCCGGAGGGCGTCGTCGACGAGAAGACCGTCAAGGACGTGGCGGACGCCTGGTTCGAGATCCTCGACTCCCTCGCCGAGTACGCGACGCAGCCCGGGGCGGGCGGCCGTACACCGTCCGACTTCCCGCTTGTCTCCCTCGACCAGGGCGAGATCGAGACGCTGGAGGAGGCACACCCGCATCTGGAGGAGATCCTTCCCCTCTCGCCGCTCCAGCAGGGCATGCTCTACCACGTGCTGCTCGGCGCGCTCGCCGACGACGACGGGGAGGGGGGCGACGAGGCCCGCCACAACCTCTACACGGTGCAGCTGGCGCTCGATCTGGAGGGCGCGCTCGACCCGGAGCGTATGCGGCAGGCAGGGCAGGCGCTCCTCGACCGGCACGGCAACCTGCGCGCGGCGTTCGTCCACGACGGCATGCGCCAGCCCGTACAGGTCGTGTGCGGCGACGCCCGGCTGCCGTGGCGCGAGGAGAACCTGAGGTGGCTGACCGAGGAGCAGCGCGAGCAGGAGATGGTCCGGCTCATGCGGAGCGAGCGGGGCAGGCCGTTCGACCCGTCCCGGCCGCCGATGGTGCGGATGATGCTCATGACGACCGGGGAGAACCGCTACCGGCTCGTCATGACCACCCATCACATCCTGCTGGACGGCTGGTCGTTGCCCATTCTCGTACGCGAACTCTTCGCGCTGTACCGCGAAGGCGGCGGCGAGGGGGAGATCACCGGGGAGAAGGCGGCTTCCGGGCTGCCCGCCGTCACCCCGTTCCGCGACTACCTGTCCTGGCTGGAAGGAGTCGACGCCGAAGCCGCGGAGGCCGCGTGGCGGGAGGCGCTGGCCGGCCTCGACTCCACGACGCGTCTCGCGCCCGACGAGGGCGACCGCGTGCCGAAGCCGCCGGAGCACGTCGCCGTCGAGCTCAGCGAGGAGACCACGACGGCGCTGGTGGAGATGGCGCGCCGGCACGGCGTCACGCTGAACACCGTCCTCCAGGCCTGCTGGGGCGTACTGCTGGGCCTCTCCACGGGTCAGGACGACGTGGTCTTCGGGTCGGTCGTCTCCGGTCGCCCCGCCGACCTTCCGGGCGTGGAGTCGATGGTGGGACTCTTCATCAACACCGTCCCGACCCGGGTGCGCCTGGACCCGGACGAGTCGCTGGGCTCGCTTCTCGTACGGCTCCAGCAGGCGCAGACCTCACTGATGCCCTACCACCACATCGGGCTCGGCGAGATTCGCCGGATCACGGACATGGGCGACATGTTCGACACCGTGATGGCCTTCGAGAACTATCCGATCGACGGCGTCATGGACGAGCCCGCCCCCGGTCTCGCCCTGAAGGGCGCGAGCGGCGACGACGCACCGCACTACCCGCTGGGGCTGATCGTCTCCGCACGCGGCGAACGCCTCTTCCTCAGGCTGGACTACCGTCCGCACCTGCTGGACCGCGAGTTCGTCGAGAGCCTCTCCACGCGTTTCCAGGCGCTGCTGACGACGACGGCCAACGACCCGGCGAGGAGCGTCGCCGCAGTCGAGAGCGGCGAGGACAGCGGCAGGAGCTCCGCGGAGGCGGCGGCGGGCGCCGGCACGGGTGCCGCCGCCGCGACGGCTCCGGCGGGCAGCGGCGAGCAGGGCGCCGGAGGCATCGGCGTGCTGCTGCCGCTGCGCGAGACGGGCAGCCGGCCCCCGCTGTTCTGCGTCCACCCGGCCGCGGGCATCAGCTGGTCCTACGCGGGGCTGACGACGCAACTCGGCCCTGAGCAGCCCGTGTACGGACTTCAGGCGCGCGGCCTGGACGGCAGCGAGGTGCTGCCCGCGTCGGTGAAGGAGATGGCGGCGGACTACCTGCGGCAGGTGCGCCAGGTACAGCCCTCCGGGCCGTACCACCTCCTGGGGTGGTCCTTCGGCGGGCTCGTGGCGCACGAGATGGGCGTCCAGCTTCAGGCGAGCGGTGAGACGGTCGGCCTGCTCTCGGTGCTCGACGCCTTCCCCGCCGGGGCCGGGCAGGGCGGCGCGGCGGATCGGCCGGCAGGAGGGGACGTCGAGCCGGCCGAACCGGCCGAGACCCCTGCCGACGGCGGCGTCGGAGTCGTCCTCGGCCTGGTCCTGGAGTTCTTCGGTTACGACCCGGCGGGCTGGGAGGGCGAGACGCTCACCTATCCGCGGTTCCTGGAGATCGCCCGGGACCGTACGGGCCTGCTGGCCACGTTCGACGAGGCGAGGGTCGCGGCGATCTGCCGGATCTTCCTCAACAACGGCACTCTCTCGCGAGCCCACGAGCCGGGCCGGTTCGCCGGTGACGTGCTGGTGTTCGCCGCCCGGGAGACGGACCCCCAGCTCGCGGCCGAGCTGTGGCTGCCGCATCTGGACGGAGGCAAGCCGGAGGTGCGGTCCGTGGAGTACTCGCACGGCCAGATGGGACGTCCGGACGCGCTGGGCGGCATCGGCCGCGTGCTCCTGCCGCGCCTCCAGGAGGACCCGACGAGGCCGGAGCCCGGCGCATGAGCGGAGACGGATGAGCACCGCCCCGCTGCCGCACCGGTGACGCCACGGCGTCCTGCGGTGCGGCAGCGGGCGGCGGGTGCGCAGAGGGCAACTCCCGTACGGGCGGGCGGAGATGTGGAACGGATCGGAGCGAGCATGAGGGAGCCCTCCCAGGAGGGCGGCGCAGGTGAGGGGCAGGACGGACCGTTCGCCCTCTCCACGGCCCAGTCCGGCATGTGGCTGGGCCAGGCACTCGCGCCGCGTTCGTCCCGCTACCACGTGGGGATCAGCGTCGAGGTGTCCGGACGGCTCGACCCGGAGACCTTCCGTACGGCCTTCCGGCAGGTCGCCGCCGAATCGGAGGCGCTGCGGGCGGAGTTCACGGTCGGCGACGACGGAGAGCCACGCCAGCACGTCCGCCCGCCGAGCGGGACCTGCCCGGACGTCCCCTTCGTCGACCTCACCCGTGAACGTCATCCGCAGCGGGCGGCCACGGCCTGGATGCGCACCGATCTGGCGCGCCCGTTCGACCTCGCCCGAGGGCCCCTGCTGCGCGGCGGGCTGCTCCAGCTCGGCGAGGCGCGTACGTGCTGGTACCTGGGGGCTCACCACCTCGTCCTGGACGGCTACAGCTCCTCCCTCTTCGCCCGTCGTCTGGGGGAGGTGTACGCCGCCCTGGAAGCGGAAGAGCCGCTGCCCGAGGGGCAGTTCGGGCCGCTGAGCACGCTGCTCGAAGAGGAGGACGCCTACCGCTCCGCACCGGAGTTCGGCGCGGACCGCGACTTCTGGCTGCGCAGGACGGCCGACCGGCCCGAGGCCGCGGACCTTTCGTGGGCCGGCGGCGGTGCGGTGGCGGGCGCCGAGGCGTCCGGGATGGCGGTGCGCCGCAGCGCGGTGCTCCCCGCCGAGGTGCGCCGGGCGGTGCGCGAGCAGGCCGGCCGGCTCGGAGTGCGCTGGCCCGCGCTGGTCCTGACGGCCGCGGCGCTGCACGTCCACGCCCGTACGGGCCCCCACGCGCCCGGAGAGGTGATGCTGGGCCTCCCCGTCGCGGCGCGTGTGGACCCGGCTCTGCGTTCCGTTCCGGGCATGGCCTCCAACGTGGTGCCGCTGAGGGTTCCCGTCGCCCTGGACCGGCCCGCCTCGGAGCTGGTGCGCACCGTCGGCGCCGAGATGAGCGCCGTCCTCGCTCACCAGCGTTACCGGTACGAGGACCTGCGC
Source organism: Streptomyces ovatisporus (assembly GCF_042653885.1). Classification (NCBI taxonomy): domain Bacteria; kingdom Bacillati; phylum Actinomycetota; class Actinomycetes; order Kitasatosporales; family Streptomycetaceae; genus Streptomyces; species Streptomyces ovatisporus. Next base: position 208,413 of record NZ_JBHSFH010000003.1, on the reverse strand, counting down.
CACGATCTCGGTCTCACGGGCGGGACGGGACGGCTGTTCGGCCTCGCGGTGAACGTGCTCCCCTTCGACTACGGGCAGCTCTTCGCGGGCCGGCCGATGGTGATGCGCAACGTCGCGATCGGCCCTGTCGAGGACCTGTCCGTCACCGTCTACCGGGACGCGGAACGCGACGGGCTGCGCGTCGACGTGGACGCCGATCCCGCCAGGTTCACGGGCACTCAAGCCGCCGCCGAGGCACGCCGGTTCGCGGGGCTGCTCCGGCAGCTGGCCGCTGACCCGGCCCGCCCGGCCGGGCAGCTGGACGCCCTCACGGCAGGTGAGCGCAGGCTGCTGGTGCCCGGCCCCGCGCGGACGCGCCCCGCTTCCGCGAAGACCCTGCCCGAGCTGGCCGAGCGCTGGGCGGAGCGCAATCCCCGTGCCACGGCGGTCAGTTCCGGCACCGGCCTGGACGAGGACACCGGGAGCCGCCTCACCTACGGCGAACTCGACGCCCGCGCCAACCGGCTCGCCAGAGCGCTGGTGGAGCGCGGTGCAGGACCCGAGCGGACGGTCGCCCTGCTGCTGCCGCGCGATCCGGACCTGGTCACGGCGATTTACGCCGTGACCAAGACCGGGGCCGCCTACCTGCCTCTGGACCCGCGCTGGCCGGCCGAGCGCATCGCCATGATCCAGGACGACGCGCGACCGCTGCTCACCGTCACACCCGACGTTCTGCGGCAACTCCTGGACGAGTCGGCGGAGTCGGCGCCGGACGGCGTGACGGACTCGGACCGGCTCGCACCGCTGCGGCCGGAGCACGCCGCCTACGTCATCTACACGTCCGGCTCCACCGGCCGCCCCAAGGGTGTGGTGGTGCCGCACAGCAGCATCGTCGCGCTCCTGGAAGAGGCCGCCGCGCCGTTCGGGTTCGGCCCGGACGACGTGTGGACGATGTTCCACTCCTGCGCCTTCGACTTCTCCGTCTGGGAGATGTGGGGCGCACTCGCGCACGGCGGACGGCTGGTCGTCGTGGACCACGAAGTGAGCCGCTCCCCGAGGGAGTTCCACGCGCTGCTGCGCCGCGAGGGCGTGACCGTACTGAACCAGACGCCGTCCGCGTTCCGCGCGCTGGACGCGGCGGACGCCGAGGCCGCCGCACCCGGGGCCACCGTCGCCTCCCGAGGCGGCGACGACGACCCCACCGGCCCGGAACGCCGACTGGCCCTGCGCTACGTCGTCTTCGGCGGTGAGGCGCTGCGACCGCACCGGTTGCGCTCCTGGCGCGACCGGCACGGGCCCGACTCTCCCGTACTGGTCAACATGTACGGCATCACCGAGACCACCGTGCACGCCAGCCGTATCGACCTGACCGAAGCCCACCTCGCCGAGCACGGCAGCCCCGTCGGACAGGCGATACCGGGTGCCCGGTTCCACGTGCTCGACAGCCGTCTGCGTCCCGTACCGCCGGGCACGACGGGGGAGTTGTACGTCGCAGGCCCCGGGGTGGCGCGCGGCTATCTGGGCCGTGCGGCGCTGACCGCGTCCCGCTTCGTGGCGGACCCGTTCGGCCCGCCCGGTTCACGGCTCTACCGTTCGGGCGACCTGGTCAGGTGGCGGGCCGACGGGGGGCTCGAGTACGCGGGCAGGGCCGACGACCAGCTCAAGGTCCGGGGTTTCCGCATCGAACCCGGTGAGATCGAGGCCGCCCTCGTGCGGGCCCCGGATGTCGCACAAGCCGTGGTGACCGCCGTCGCGGACGGGGACGGCACGGGCGACGCCCGGCTCGTGGCGTACGTGGTCCCGGCAGGAGGCGGCGGGAGCGAGTCCTCCGGCGGCTCCGAAACCGCGGCTTCCGGCCCGCAGCGGGGCGAAGACGCCCCGTTCGGCGCGGACTTGCGCGACCGTCTGCTGGCGAAGCTCCCCGGACATCTGGTGCCCGCCGTCTTCGTGCCCCTGGCGACGCTGCCGCTGACCGCCAACGGAAAGCTCGACCGCGCGGCACTGCCGTCCCCGGCGTCCGCGGCCCGCACGGCACGGCGCGCCGCCGGCGGCGACCAGCAGCTCCACTCACCCGAGGAGCGGCAACTCGCCGCGCTCTACTGCGAGTTGCTCGACGTGCCGCAGGCAGGTCCCGCGGACGGCTTCTTCGACCTCGGCGGCGACAGTCTGCGTGCGACCAGGCTCGTCAGCAGGGTGCGCAGCGAACTGCACGCCGGCATCGACGTGCGGGACGTCTTCGAGTATCCGACCGTGGCGGCACTCGCCGCCCGGGTGCGGACCCTCCGTGACGCCGCCGGCGCCCCGGCCCGCCGGCCGTCCCCGTCCCTGTCGCCGCCGGCCGTCCGGCCGGAGAGCGTGCCGCTCTCCCACGCCCAGCGCCGCCTGTGGTTCCAGCAGTCGCTCACCGGCCCCGACGCCACGTACAACGTGCCGCTGGTGCTGCGGATGACCGGCGACCTCGACAGGGACGCCCTGCACGCCGCCCTCCACGACGTCACCGGACGGCACGAGCCGCTGCGTACGGTCGTGACCGAACGCGGCGGCCACGCCGAGCAGTCGGTGCTCGCCCCCGGAGCGGCGAGCCCCTGGCTCCCGGACGTACGGACCGACCCCGCCGGACTGGAGGACGCCCTCGCCGCGGCGGCCCGCCACGCGTTCCGGCTGGAGTCCGAACCGCCGCTGCGCGCCCAGCTGTTCACCTGCGGTCCGGGCGAACACGCCCTGCTGCTCCTGCTCCACCACATCGCCTGCGACGCCGCCTCCCTCACCCCGCTGCTGAGCGATCTCGCGACGGCCTACACCGCCCGTTGCCGGGGCGCCTCGCCGCGCTGGCGGCCGCTGCCCGTCCAGTACGCCGACTACGCGCTGTGGCAGCGCGGGCTGCTGGGCACCGGCGACGAGCCGACGGCCCTGACGAGCGAGGGTCTCGGCCACTGGACCCGGGCGCTCGAAGACCTGCCGCAGCGCATACCGCTGCCCGCCGACCGCGCGCCCAGCCAGGAGGAACCGGAGGAGTCGAGCAGCGCCGGAGACAGTGTCGGCTTCCGCGTGCCCGCCCAAGTGCACGCCCGGCTGGCCGAGTTGGCCGCCTCGGAGCAGGCAAGCCTGTTCATGGCGGTGCACGCCGCACTCGCCGCGCTGCTGACGCGGCTGGGAGCGGGCACGGACGTACCCGTCGGAAGCGCCGTCGAGGGCCGTACGGACGAACGCCTCGACGGCCTCGTGGGGTTCTTCGTGAACACCGTGGTGCTGCGCACCGACACCTCGGGGACGCCCACGTACCGCGAACTGCTGGGGCGCGTACGGGAGGCCGACCTCGTGGCCTTCGAGCATCAGGACGTGCCCTTCGACCTGGTCGTCGAAGCCCTCAACCCCGACCGGAGCGCCCCGGGCCAGCCGCTGTTCCAGGTGATGCTGACGCTCACGCAGGCGCCGCCGCAGCAGCTCGGCCTGCCCGGCCTCTCGACGACGGTCAGCGCCGTGCACACCAGCGCCGCCAAGTTCGACCTGTGCCTGAGCGTGTACGAGCACCGCGGCCCGGAGGGCGCCTGCCTCGGCCTGGACGGCCGGCTCGAATACAGGAGCGCCCTCTTCGAGCGGGCGACGGCCGAAGCCCTCAGCGAGCGGTTCGAGCGGCTGCTGGCGGCGGCGTCGGCCCGTCCGGATCTGCCGGTGAACGGCCTGGACATCCTCGGACGGGCGGAGCGGCGGCGCCTGCTGGCCGGCTGGGGAACGGGGACGGCGCTTCCGGCCGCGGCGGCGTGCACGGTTCCGGAGCGGTTCGCCGAGCAGGTACGCGCCACACCCGGCGCCGTCGCCGTCCGGACGTCCGAACGCACGCTCAGCTACGCCGAGTTGGACGCCCACTCGGCGGCGCTGGCCGGCAGGCTCGCCGACTGCGGGGTGGGTCCCGAGACCCCCGTCGCCGTCCTGCTGGAGCGGTCGGACGCTCTCGTGGTGACGCTGCTGGCGATCCTCAGGGCGGGCGGCGCCTACGTACCGCTCGACCCGCGGGCACCGCGGGCCCGGCAGGAACAGGTCGTGGCGGAGTCGCGCGCCCCGCTGCTCGTCACGGACACCGACGGCGGCGAGGACGGGAGCGGCTGGCCGGGCTCGCCCCGTGTCGTGGGCATCCACGACCAGGCGAGCGGCGCAGCCTCCGGTTCCGGTTCGGGTCCCGGTTCTGATTCCGATTCCGGTACGGGCACGGCGACCGGCACCGCGGCCGCCGTCCGCGTGGCCCGGGAACCCGGCGGCCCGACGGAGCCTCCCGGTACGCCGAAGGAACCGGCCGCGCTCGCCTACGTCATGTACACCTCCGGGTCGACCGGCGTCCCCAAGGGTGTCGCCGTCACCCACGCCGACATCGTCGCTCTCGCCCTCGACGGCGACGGCCGGCACAGGGCGCCGCGGCGGACACTGCTGCACTCGCCGCACTCCTTCGACGCCTCCACGTTCGAGATCTGGGGCCCGCTCCTGACCGGCGGCGAAGTGGTCGTGGCGCCACCCGGCGAACTGGACGTGGAGACGCTCGAGCAGCTCGTCGCGGGCGAGGACGTCACCAGCCTCTGGCTGACCGCCGGCCTCTTCCAGCTCGTGGCGGAGGAGAAACCGGCCGTGCTCCGCCCTCTCGAAGAGGTCTGGACGGGCGGTGACGTCGTCTCACCCCGCGCCGTGCGCGCCGTGCACCGGCACTGCCCCGGTACGCGCGTCGTCAACGGCTACGGACCGACCGAGACCACGACGTTCGCCACCCGGCACGCCGTCACCGACAGCGACGTGCGCGAGGGCGGCGGCGAGAGCGGAGAGGGCGGCGCCGCGGCCCACGGCGGCGGCGTGCCCATCGGGCGCCCCCTGGACGGCATGCGCGCCTACGTCCTCGACGACGCCCTCCAGCCCGTACCGGCGGGCGTGACGGGCGAGTTGTACGTCGCGGGTGCCGGCGTGGCACGCGGCTATCTCCACAGGCCCGCCCTCACCGCCGAACGCTTCGTCGCCGATCCCTTCGGCCCGGCAGGCGCGCGCATGTACCGCACCGGCGACCTCGTGCGCTGGCTGCCCGGCGGGGAGCTGGGCTTCGTGGGCCGTGCCGACGGCCAGGTCAAGCTCCGCGGTTTCCGCATCGAGACGGAGGAGGTCGCCGCCGCACTCGCCGGGCGGGGCGGCGCCGGCCAGGTCGCCGTCGTCGCCCGGGAGGACCAGCCGGGCGAACGCCGCCTCGTCGCCTACCTGGTGCCCGAGAAGCCGGGGGCGGAGGAGAGCGTGGACTGGGAGGCGGCACGGGAGCACGCCGCCACCGTGCTGCCCGACTACATGGTGCCGACGGCCCATGTCGTCCTGGACCGGCTGCCGTTGACGCGCAACGGCAAACTCGACCGGGCCGCGCTGCCCGCACCGGTGCGGGCCGAGCCGAGCACCGCCGCGGCGGAACCGGAGACGGAATGCGAGAAGGTGCTGTGCGGCATCGTCGCCGACCTGCTCCGACTGCCCGCCGCCGGTGTCACCGACGCCTTCTTCGACCTCGGCGGGGACAGCATCACCGCCATTCAGCTGGTCAGCCGCGCCCGTGCCGCCGGATACCACCTCAACGTACGGGACGTCTTCCGCCACCCCACGGTCGCCGAACTGGCCACCGTCACCAAGGAGATCGCGAAGAAGGACGACGGCGGCCCCGCCGGGGGGACGCCCGAGGCCGAGGAGAACGGGCCGCTGCCGCTGACGCCCGTCATGCACTGGTGGCGTGAACACGGCGGCGAGACCACGGCGTTCAGCCAGTCCATGACGCTGCGCGCCCCGCTGGGAGCGACCCGGGAGCGGCTGGCCGGTGCCGTGCAGGCCCTGCTCGATCACCATCCGGCGCTGCGCCTGCGCTTCGGGACGTCCTCCTCGCCCGCCGGGGGTGACGCGGCGGGCCGGGAGGGCGCGGAGGACTGGACCCTGGAGACACTCGCCCCCGGCGCCGTGCGTGCGGAGGACTGCGTCCACCTGCACCGCGTTCCCGCGCCGGACGACGCGGCCGGTCTCCGGTCCGGGACCGGCGCGCGGCCCGACGTGCTCCCCGAGGCGCTGGGCGAGGCCATGCGGGAGGCTCGTCGCAGGCTCGATCCACGAGCCGGGCGCATGCTGCAGGCCGTCCTCGTCGACCGCGGACCGGACCGGCACGGCCGTGTGGTGCTCGTCGTCCACCACTTCGCCGTGGACGGCGTCTCCTGGCGCATCCTGCTTCCCGACCTCGCCACCGCCTACGCGGCCGTCGCAGCGGGGGAGCGGCCCCAACTGCCGCCCGCCCAGACGTCGTTCCCGCAGTGGGCGCGGCTCCTCGCCGAACAGGGGGAGACGGGCGCCCGCAAGCACGAGAGCGGCCTGTGGGCCGAGGCGCTCTCCGGCCCGGACCCCGCCCTGGTCGCCCCCGGAAGGGCGGGAACCTCCGGCGGAGGGACCGTCGCGGCGGGCGTCGGACATCTGCGGACGACGATGCCGCCGGAACGCACCCGCGAACTGCTGACCGAGGTCGGTGCCGCCTTCCACTGCGGAGTCGAACCTGTCCTGCTGACCGGCTTCGCCCTCGCTCTGGAGGAGTGGCGCCGCCGCCGCGGACTGGACCCGGGCGACGTCCTCGTGGACCTCGAATCCCACGGCCGCCCCGACCTGCCCGACGAACCGGAGGTCGAACTCACCCGCACGGTCGGCTGGTTCACCAGCGTCTTCCCCGTACGCCTCGAGCCCACCGGCTGCGAGTGGAACGACGTGTGGACGGCGGGCCCCGCCCTCGGCCGTGCACTCAAACGCGTCAAGGAGCGTCTGCGCGCGGTTCCGGACCGCGGCGTCGGATACGGCGTCCTGCGCTACCTGGACCCCCGTACGGGTCCTGAACTCTCCGGACTCGGCACTCCCCGGATGGGGTTCAACTACCTCGGCCGGATGACCGCCGCCGAGGAGGCCGACTGGGGCGTCACCGCGGACACCGCCGCCCTCGCGGGCGACGAACACGCCGAGGCCGCTCTCCCCGGAGGCCACCTGATCGACGTCAACTCGCTGACCGTGGACGGCCCGTACGGCCCCGAGCTGAGCGCCGAATGGTCCTGGGCCGCGGGCCTGTTCCGCCCGGCGGAGATGCGCGAGCTGGCGGACCTGTGGTTCAGCGCGCTCTACGCGCTGGTGGCACACGCCTCGTCACCGGGAGCAGGCGGCCGGAGCCCGTCCGATCTGCCGCTGGCCGGCCTCTGTCAGGAGGACGTCGAACGACTGGAGGAGAAGCACCCGGGCCTGACCGATGTGCTGCCCCTCACCTCCCTCCAACAGGGCCTGCTCTTCCACTCGTTGTTCGCACCGGACAGCCCGGACGTCTACCAGGCGCAAGTCGTGATGCGCCTGGGGGAGAAGCCGGACACCGTCGCGCTGCGCGCCGCCGCCCGGGCCCTGCTGGAGCGGCACCCCAACCTCGCCGCCGCGTTCGAGCACGAGGACCTGCCCCGCCCCGTACAGGTGCTGCCCGGCGCGATCGAACCGCCCTGGCGGCAGATCGACCTCACCGGAGTCGCCGCCGGACGCCGTGAAAGGGTCTTCCGGCGCCTCCTCCACGCCGATCTGCGGGCCCGCTTCACGCTGGACCGGCCGCCGTTGCTGCGCTACAGCCTGTTCGACTGCGGCCCCGGCGACCACAGGCTCGTCCTCACCAACCACCATCTGCTGCTCGACGGCTGGTCGATGCCGCTGCTGGTGCGGGAGTTCTTCGCCCTGTACGACTCCCGCGGCGACACCACGAAGCTGCCCCCCGTCACGCCCTACCGCGAACACATCGCCGTACTGGCCGAGTTGGACGCAGAGGCGGCCCGTACGGCATGGCGGGAGACCCTCGGCGGCATCGACGAACCGACGAGGCTGACCGACGGAGACATCAGCGTCGGGGCGGTGCAGCCGCAGCCGATGCAGATCGTCCTCCCCGACGAACTGACGGCCGCGCTGCGCGGCACCGCGTCCCAGGGCGGCCTGACGCTCAACAACGTGCTGCTGGCGGCCTGGTCGCTGCTGCTCGCCCGCTCGTGCGGCACGGAGGACGTGGTCTTCGGCACGACCGTCTCGGGCCGCAGGCCCGAAGTCCCGGGCATGGAAACGATGATCGGGCTGTTCATCAACACCGTCCCGGTGCGGGTCACGATCGACGGTTCCGAGACCGTCCGGGAGATGCTGGCCCGTTTCCAGGAGGACCAGGCCCGCATGCTCCCGCACCACCACATGGGCCTGGGCGACATTCAACGCATCGCGGGACGGCGGGAGTTGTTCGACACCCATGTCGTCTTCGAGAACTACCCCCTGGACCAGGCCGGCCTCGAACAGCCCGTACCCGGCCTGCGGATCGAGGGCATCGAGGGCCGCGACGCCGCGCACTACCCCCTGACGCTCGTGGCCTTCGCGGGAGAGGCGGGTGTCGCGTTGCGCTTCGACTACCGCCCCGACGTGCTCGACCGCGGCCAGGCGGAGCAGATCGCCTCGGACCTTCAGCGCATCCTGGCGGACCTGACGGCCTCACCGGACGCCCGGGTCGCGGACGTCCTGACCGCGGATCAGGACAAGGGGGCGGACGCCGCGGAAGGGGGCGTCGCGGAGGCGGCCGGGGCGGGTGGTCAGGTCTGAGGGCTCCCGTCCCGCCTGCCCCGCTTCACACCGTCGACGAAGGCCACCCACGAGGAGGCAGGGAAGAGGAGCAGGGACGCGGCCGGGTCCTTGCTGTCCCGGACGGGCACGAAGTCCCGTACGTTCAGGGCGAGTTCGACGCAGTCCCCGCCTGATGGGTTGCTGCGGCTGCTCTTGCGCCAGATGGCATCGGTCAGGTCGGGGTGCCCGGCGGACATGGGTACCGGTCCTCCATCACTTCGCGGATGAAATGCGCAGACTCGTCCGGGGGCAGGGCGTTGGCCTGCAGAAGGTCGTAGGCGATGGCGTACTGCTCGACGTCGCCCGGTGCCTCCACCAGGGTCCCGGAGTTGATGCCTTCCAAGTAGACCACCTGTCCGCTTCCGGGGAGGGTGAGGAGCGTCACCGATCCGCCCATTCCCGGGTGTGCTCCTCGTTCGTACGGGAGGACCTGCAGGGTCAGCCGCGGCAGCGCAGCCATGTCGAGCAGATGGACCAGCTGCTCTCTCATCACCGGCCGTCCGCCCACCACCCGGTGCAGGACGGCCTCGTCGAGAACGACCCACAGCCATGGGGGAGTCGAGTTGTCCAGGACGGTACGGCGCGCCATGCGGGCTGCCAGCTTCTCCTCCAGTTCCACGGCCGTACCGGTGCCGTAGACCTGGCCCACGCTCAGTACGGCGCGAGCGTAGGACTCGGTCTGGAGCAGGCCCGGGAGACTGTGGGCCATGTACTTGTGCATGGCTGTGGCGCGGGCCTCGTAGGTGACGAACATCCGCGCCCAGTCAGGAATGGGCGTCCGCCTGACGTGTCTCCACAGGTCGGTCAAGTCCCCGTCCGCACGCAGGAGTTCGTCCAGCTTGCCGGCCACGTCCTCGGGCGGTGTCTCGTTGCCCAGCTCGAACTGGGCGATGCGGCTGTGAGCGACGGGCACCCTGTCACCCAGCTCCCGCTGGGTCCAGCCCGCCCGGGTGCGCAGCTTTCGCAGCTTCGCCCCGTACAGCGCGGCGAGGGACGCGGAAGGGTCGAGCTCCTTGGGTGCGGGCATGGTGGACCCCCGTTTTCGTTCCGGTGCCGCGAAAACCGTTACCCCTGGTGATCGTAGCGTCACGCCTCCATGCTCGTTGCCCGGAGGAAGGAACGAGCAAGGAGAGCGTGAGCACATGGAAGCATCCGGACGCGGCAACGCGGTTGACGTGGTGGAAGAGGCGGAGGCGGCGCGCGACGAACTGCGCCGGGCACTCGCCGAGGCGGACATCCTGCTGCCCTCCCTCGGCCTCGATCCGGTGACCTTCGGCTGTGACCATCTGCCGCCCCTCGTGGATCTCGGCCGCTGCAGCCCGAGCGTCGCCCGCAAGCTCGCCGCCGCTCTGCGAGGTGCCCGCCGTGGGGGATGAGCGGGAGGCTCCGCCTGCGGCCGCGAAGGAGGAGGCCGCGAAGGAGGAGGCCGCGAAGGAGGAGGCCGGGCAGGGCGGGGACGAGCCCGTCAGGGACGTGCCGGCCGGGGCCGGGCCCGCCCCGGCCGGGCCGGAGGAGCACGAGGAAGCGGTGCGCCGGAGAGTCCTCCTCGCGAAGGTCCGCGAGGCGAACGCGCAGAGCCTCAAGTGGCCCCGCTGACCGGCCTCGCGTCCGAGATCCTGCCCCACCTGGTTTGCGGGACGGATCAGTTGTGAAGAAATCGGATATTGTTGGGTAACCAGAACGCTCGCCCGTGCGTCTTCTTGTCCGTACGGGCTTCTCGCCGCAGTCGAGGCCCTGGGCGTCACGGTGGCGTCTCCCCCCACACAACTTCACAGGAGCCTCAATGCTGAGGAGCAGCCTCATCTTCGGCACGGCAATGACAGTCACCTGTGCGCTCGCCGTAACCCCCGTTCGCGCCGACGCACTCATCACGCAAGGCCACGGATTCAAGCTGACCACCCAGTTCGGCGTGTCCGCACTCAGCACCAGTCGTCCGTACACCGTCACCTTCGCCTCGGCCGAACTGAAGAAGCGCTACACCCCGTATCTGACGGGGGCAGTCGCACAACTGAGAGCTGTGGGGCTGAACATGGCCGTCGGCGGCGTGGAGAGCGTCGTCCACGCCGGTTGCCCGCCCACGGGGCACATCCAGTACACGGAGGAGCACCGCCCGATGGGAAAGGGCGGCTACAGCCGTGGAGCTCCGTGCCCTCACCCCGCGGACGGCGTGGCGGCGGGCGGCGTCGTGTCGATGGACAGCGAGTACTTCGACGGCAGCTGGTACATCTCGCCGTACAAGCTGCGCAACACGTTCGTGCACGAGTTGCTGCACGTACTGGGGCTCGACCATCCGAACCTCGACCTGAACCGCAACGGCGTGGTCGAGACGTACGAGTGCGTCACCACGCCGTCCGGCGTCAGGCCGGTGATGTGCTCGCCCAACGGCGGCCGTACGACGTCCGACGCGGGCACGCTCAGCACGCACGACCTCGACGGTGTCGAGGCGTTGATCGCCAACGGGCGGACACTGGGCGTCGACTGAGGCCTGTCCGGAGCCGGAGCCGGAGCCGGAGCCTGATCGCGGCGACGGTGATCGTGCAGTGGAAGACGTAGGCGCGTTTGTCGTATCTCGTTGCGACGGCCCGGGAGTTGTCGGGTGGCCGGGTCACGGCAACCCGACCCGGCCACCCGACCGCACCGGGCGGCAGCCACCCGCTTCGACAAACTCGCCGTCCGCTACCTGGCCACCCTGCACGTCCCAGCCATCGACGAATGGCTGCACCTGCTTCGAGACACGCCCGCTAGCCGCCGCTGCCTTCCATGTCCAGGAGGCGTTTGAGGACTTCCTCTTCACACAGCGCGCCGGCCACACCGGCGGCGTAGGCGTCTTCGGCTGGGAGCCCGAGTCGCTCCGCCAACTCGTACTCGCGGTCGAGATCGGTGCCGAACATCGCCGGATCGTCCGTGCTGATCGAGCACAGCACTCCGGCGTCACGCAGCTGGGGCAGCGGGTGTGCGGAGAGCCGCTCGACAACACCGGTACACAGGTTCGAGGTCGGACAGACATCGAGCACGACACCCCGCTCGGCCAACTCGGCGAGCAGCAGAGAGTCGTCGACGGCGCGGATCCCGTGGCGCAATCTCACGGCGCCGAGTTCGACGGCTTCCCGGATCGATTCCGCGCCGGCTGCTTCTCCCGCGTGCGGTACGAAGGCGAGTCCACCGTCCTGCGCGATCCGCACCGCTCTTCGATACGGCTCCAAGGGGCCTTGCAGCTCATAGCCACCGATCCCCAGCCCCACCACGCCTCGGTCCCGGTAACGCACGGACACCGTTGCGCACTTCTCAGCCAACTCCACCGGACAGCCACGGTAGAGATCCGGGGTGAACCGCACCGTCAGCCCGAATCGCTCCTGCGCCTCGACAGCTCCCTCGCAGTAGCCCGTGTAGATCTCGTCCCAGCCGATGCCGTGAGCCTCCACACGCTCGGCCGGGGAGAAGATCGCCTCAAGATAGACCGCGCCGTGGTCCCGGGCCTGCCGCGCGTAGTCGACGACGACCTGCCGGAAGTCGTCAGCGGTTCTGAGGCAGTTGGTCGTCATGACCCACACGTCGATGAAATGACGGAAGTCGGTGAACCGGTACAGATCCTCCAAGCCGTCGACCGTGTCAGCCGGCAATGCCTCGCCATTGCGGCGGGCGATCTCCAGCAATGTGACCGGGCGGATCGTACCTTCCAGATGAACATGCATTTCGATCTTCGGGGAAGTCACGGCCCCGAGCCTTGCACAAAGAGGCACACCCGCAAGGTCACCTGCGGTCGAGGTGCACCGACGACGCGACCTCTGCTGTCTCCACGGCTACTTCGGGCCCACCGTCCCGAGCGTGTGGGGATCACTCGCAGGCCCCCGCGATCAGATGTGAGCCTGCCGGCCGGGTGAGGAGCGTGGACAGTTCGTCGGGGTCGCGGTTGACGGTGAGGCCGCGCTGCTGTGCTTCGCACAGGGCGGTGATCGGGTCGAAGTCCTCGCCGCGGTGCGCGAGGCCAGGCAGGCACTGGCCGGCCCTTGGGCAGTCCACGGTCCTGGGGCGCGGCGGCTGCTCCGCGGGGGTTCTCCCCGTGCGCTGCTACGGCGAGGCGTGCCCGCTGCGCGCCGTGACACAAGTCCACAATGGACCCGGCTCCCTGTTCGGCACGCGATGACGGCTCGTCACGGAGCCGTCGCTGTAAGGGTGGTGGGCGAATGGTGCAGCACAGGCGTTCACGTCAGGACCTGGTCCAGCAGCGTCTGCGTGACGGATTCGTCGGCCGCAGCGGCGAAGTCGCCGTATTCCGGGACAACCTGACCCGTGATCCCGAGGACCCCGGTTTCCAGTTCCTCTTCCACGTGCACGGCCTCGGCGGGGTGGGCAAGACCACGCTGCTGCGGCACTGGGAGCATCTGGCCCGCGAGAGCGGCGCGGTGACGGCCCGCATCGGCGACGAGGTGCACAGCGCCGTCGAGGCGATGGAAGCGATCGGCGGTCAGCTGGAGAAGCAGGGCCGCCCGCTGAAGAGGTTCACGAAGCAGGTGGGCGCCTACCGGCGGAGGCGCCACGAACTGGAGACCGCTCACGACGCGTTCTCCTCCCCGCCGGGGCATCGGGAGGGCGCCGAGGGCAGCGGTCCGCCCACCGCATCCGTCTCCAGCGCCGTCGTCACGCGGCTCGGACTGGCGGGACTGGGCCTCGTCCCCGGCGTCGGCACCGTCGCGAACGCCCTCGACCCGCACCAGGCCGCGCTCGGGACGGAGAAGCTGCGCTCGGCGCTCGCGGGACGTTTCCGCAGCCACGAGGACCTGCAACTCGTCCTCACACCCGTGGAGGTGCTCACCCCCGTCTTCCTGGCGGAGCTGAGCGAGGTCGCCGAACGCAGCAGCCGGGTGGTGCTGTTCTTCGACACCTTCGAGCGCACCGGGCCTCTGCTGGAGACGTGGCTGCGCGACATCACCCTCGAGTCCCGCCACGGCACGCTGCCCGTCAACGTGCAGACGGTGCTGTGCGGTCAGGGACGGCTCGACAGCGGATGCTGGGGCGACGCCCTCGACCTCGTACAGCAGGTGCCGCTGGAGATCTTCACCGAGGACGAGGCCCGTCAGCTCCTCGCCGCCTACGACGTCACCGACCGGCAGGTCGTCGACGTCATCCTCGACCTGTCGGGACGGCTGCCCGCCTGGGTGGCCGCACTGGGACAGGCCCGTCCGGGCGGCCCCGGCGCGGTGGGCGACCCTGCCGACAGCGCGGTCGAACGCTTCCTCAAGTGGGAGACCGACCCCGACCGCCGCCGCACCGCGCTGGCGTGCGCGCTGCCCCGGCAACTCAACGAGGACCTCTACCGTCTCCTCGCCCCCGAGCCGCTGGCGGACGAGTACGCCTGGCTGCGCGGCCTGACGTTCGTCAGCGTGGACAACGGCCACTGCCGCTACCACGACGTGGTGCGTACCGCGATGCTCCGTCTCCAGCGCGCGCAGTCCCCCATGCGCTGGGAAGCGCAGCACACCCGGCTCGCCCGGGCGCACCGCGACAAGCGGCGGGCCCTGGAACCGTCGCTCGACGCCGCGGGGCTGTGGAAGGACACCTCCTGGCGTCAGGCACGCCTGGAGGAGATGTACCACTGGCTGTGCGCCGACCCGGCGGGCGCGCTGCCGTACGCGCTGGAAGCCGCCATCCAGGCGGGCACCGCCGGCAGCGTCGTGCTGCACCGGTGCGCCAGGACCATCGCCCAGGCCGGCCACGACACGGGGGACGAGGACGCCGCCGCGCTGGGCCGCCGCCTCAGCGCCACCGAGGACGACGCCGTCGCCCTGGCCCGCATCCTCACGGCGCTGACGACCGCCTCGGAACTCGGCGAGGAGTACCGGGCCCTGGCCCGCCCCGGCACCACGACGGGCACCACGACGGGCACCACGACTGGCACTGCCTCCGGCAACGGGACCGGAAACTCCGCGCACCGGACGAGGCGGGCGGCCGCGGCCGGCCGAAGGCCGGAGTCACGCACTGGCTTCCCACAGTGACGCAGTGCATGGTTGATGCAAAGTGATGTACAACTCACCTGACATACATCTGAGTTGACGGGCAGTCAGTACCGCCCGGAAGCCCCTGCCGGCTTCCGGGCCGGCGCCGGCTGTCTGCCTCGCGCACACGACCACGGGGGAGGCGGGGACGATGCCGGAGTTTCCCGGATGGGACGGCCGCAAGGATTTCGTGGATGCCTTCCGGGCCGCCGTCCGCACCCGCAGGCGGCTGAGGAAGCGGGTGCCCAAGCTCCCGCCGGTCGTGCTGAGAACCGGGTCCGAACTGTCGGTTCAGGCGCTCGAAGCGCTGGAGGAGGGCCTGCAGCGCTCCTCGACGCTCGGCCGCCTGGCGCCGTGCGTCCCGTACGCCCACATCAGCGGGCAGGACCGCACCAGGACGCAGCTGATCGAGGAGATCGCCGGCACGCTGCGCCGGGACAGCCCGCCGGAGACGGGGAAGTGGCGGCTGCCCACCTACGACATGGTGCACAGCATCACCGAGGAGCCGCGCACACCGTCGGGGGAGGGCCAACAGGTCCCCGCCACCGGGGGGTTCGCCCTCGGCCCGTTCACGCTGAACATCCCGTGGCCGACACTGCGGAGAGCGGTGCACGCGGGACGCACGCGGCTGTGGGCGAAGCGCTGGCAGTTGCGGTTCGCTCTCGGCCGCCGCTACGGAGCCCTGTGGCCGGACGGCTACCGCGGACCGCGCACCCTCGACGCGGCGCTCAAACGCTTCGACGAGGTACGCCGGTCCGGCCCCGACGCGTGGGACGGGCTGTTGCTGACGGCGCTGATGACCGACCTGTTCGGGCAGGCCCGCCAGGGGCTGCTGCACCCGGGCCGCCGACGCCGCCGCGCACGTCCCGCTCTGCTGCTGAACGGCAGCGGGGAAGGGGCGCAGACCGTCAGCAGCTTCATCTCCCTGTACGACGAGCGGCTGCGCGTGAGCCCCAACCCCGCGATGGTCGTCGTCGCCGCGCTGCCGCCGGAGCCCGGTGCCGAAGCCGCGGGGCCGGACCTCGCCGAGGCCGCACGGCGACTCGCGAACGCCAGGAGGGAGGCACAGACGTCCGTCCACGTCGCTCTCCCGGAGCCGGGCGGCGTCACCCAGGCGGTGCCGCCGGTGTGGAAGGCGTGGCTGCGCGTCCGTCCCGGCACGGAACTGCTGGTGGAGGCCACGGCCCTCGCGGTGGCGGCGTGGATGTTCGGGCTGTTCGCCTTCCTCGGGACCGAAGGGCCCTTCCTGGACGAGAACACCGACTGCCTGGAAGCCTCCACGTACGTCAGCCAGGGCCGCCAGGGTCACGACAAGCCCGGGGCCCAGTACCAGGACGCCATCGACGAGATCGACCGGCTGAGCGAGGACGCGGAGAAGAACGGCGACCCCGACCGGACCGTGACGCTCGCGCTCGTCCACTCGACGGTGGCCGAGAGCATGAACGAACTGCGCTCCGGCGGCGCCATCCCCGAACTCCGCGGCGTGGCGATGGCGGTGCGGTCCCTCAACGAGTCCGCGCCGAAGGGCGACGACAGGGTCTGGGTGAAGATCAAGCGCTACAACGCCGGAGTCCAGTACGAGAAGGCGGAGCAGAAGGCGCGGGAGATCGTCGCCGACGCCGAGAAGGACTCCAAGTTCCTGGGCGTCACCGGATTCACCGAGAGCCGCACCAGGACCGTCGCCGCTCTGGAACTCCTCAACGACGCGCGGATTCCCGTCGTGAGCTCCACGGCCACCGCGAAGCGCATGGAGGTCGGGCGGTACTACCACGGCGTCGCACCGAACAACGTGCGCGAGGCGAACGTGGTCGCCTCGTTCCTCAAGAGGGCCAACACCGTGCGCACCGAAGCGAGTTCGTGTGCACCGCCCCGTCACGTCGCCGTGGTCACCGACCCCGCCGACGTCTACAGCAACGAACTCGGCCTGAAGTTCGCCCGGCACCCGGAGGCCCCGTCCACCGGAGCCCGCATCGGCTACACGCCCGGCGACTCCAGCGCCCACGGCGCCTCGGGCCAGACCGATCTCGAAATGAAGTACAGCATGGGCGACGTGGCCGCCGCGGTCTGTACGCGGGTCGAGAAGGAACCCAGGACGCTCGTCTACTGGACGTCCCGGGTGAGGGAGTTCGAGGCGTTTCTGGAGGACTACCAGAACACCGCCTGCGCGAACGAGGAACTGACCATCGTGGGCGGGAACGAACTCACCAACGCCGCACTCAGCGGCGGTTACGCGGACGAGTCCTGGCTGCGCCTCTACCACACGGCGCACACCCTGCCCGTCGACCATCCGCACCGCAGCGCCAGGGCCAAGGCGTTCAACCGTGCTTATGCCGACGAGTTCGGCGACGAGGACCTCTGGGCGAACGACGGACACGCGTCACTCGCCAACGATGCGGTGAAGGTCTTCGCACAGGCCGCGGAGAAGGCCCTTCAAGTGGACCTGAGCCTGGACATCAGCAACGTCCACCAGTACATCATCAACGGCACCTTCAGCATGGAGGGCGCCGGCGGACACATCCAGTTCACCAACGGTGCCCTGCGACCGCTGAACAAGATGCTGATCGTCCTGCACCACAAGAAGGGCCGTTCCGGAGCAGCGCTCGTCTGCGGCAAGACCGGGAACAACATCGACGCCGGCAAGGAGTGGAAGCAGGGCGACGACACGTACACCTGCCCCGAAGACTGACCCCCTGATGGAAGAACACATGGTTCGAGAGCACGTGCGCAGCATTTACACCGAAGCGGCGCGTACCGCCTTCCTCGATCGGGAAGCCGTCCGCGGCGCCGAGGACGCGGAGTTGGAACGGCTCGTCGGCGGCCAGCAGATCGACTCCCTGCCCGCGGCGGCGGATTCGGTGCTGCGTCTCGTCGGCGGTGCCAAAGGCCCCTGGTTCCTCGGCGAGCGCCTCGTGATGGCCGACGCCGAGCCCGCGGAACTCAAGGCGGAGGCGCTCGGCTGCTACACCCGGCAGAACGGCACGGGACTGCTCGACGCCCCCGGAATGCTGGTGCTGACCTGCCACGACGGCACGCGGTACGAAGTGGTCGACGGCGGCGACCTCGCACTGGAGGACCCGGCCGTGTGGCTCCTGGACGACACGGGGCGTCTGCAGCGGTCCAGCGGCAGCCTCAGCGAGTGGTTCACCCATGCGGCGAACCGCGTGGTGAACCTCTCCAAGGACGTGGCGAGACGCGCACGGCAGGGACGCCCGACACCGCCCTGGGCCCGCTACTTCACCATCTCCTCCGGTACGCGGCCGGCGGGCGGCCGTCCGACGAGTGGCGCCGACGTACGGCCGTAGCAAGGCAGTCGGGTCCCGCCGCCGGGATTCGCGGCGGCGGGGCTCGTCGCGCACGGGCCCGGCCCGGGCCCGCTCTCAGCCGGTCGCGCCGCCGGGTCCGCCGGGTCCGCCGGGTCCGTCGGGGTCCGGCGGCTGCCGGTCGTCGATGACGATGCGGACGACGTCGCCGCCGGCCGTCGCGCAACTGGGCGCCAGCGCACCGTGGATGCGGTTGTAGGTCTGGGCGGCCAGATGGTGGGTGGCAGGCGCGGTCCCCGGCGTCTGCGTCACCTCCCAGAGCGCGTCGACGACGGCGAGCAGGGTACGGCCGGAGAGTTCGACCTCGACGGTGCCGTTCCGCGTGTGAGAGATGTCGACGGGCATGCGGAAGTGCTCGCCGTGGGCCGCTCGTTCGACGACGAAGGCCCAGGTGTCGCGGTGGCAGACGAGCCGGGCCTCGGCGAGGCCGGCGGCTTGGGCGAGCAGATCGGAGTGGTCGTCGAGGTGACCGTCGTCGCTGTGCCCGCCCTGACCGCCCCCGCTGCTCTCGTCGCTCTCGCCGCCGCCCCCGGCCCCGCCGCGGGGACCTGCCCCGCCGGCCTGCGCGGGTTCCGGTGAGTCCGCGCGGCATTCCGGCGTGTCTGCCCGCTGCCTTTCGATGAGGGTGAGGAGTTCTGCGATGTCCCGGCGCACATCCGTGAGTTCGCGGGTCGTCTCGTCCTGGGCGCGGCGGAGGTCGTCGATGCGGAGTCCGAGGTCGCTGCCCGCGGTTCCGACGGCCTGAAGTAGCTGAGTTCGGGTGGTGACGTCTTCCCTGATCCCGGATTCGATCCCGGTGACCCGTGCGTCGAGGCTCTGGACTGCTTCACGTTTGGTGCCGAAGACCACTCGCGTTCCTCTCCCTGTCGCCGTTGTCGGCCGGAGGGAGGCTTTCCGTCCCTGCGGCCCGTGACGCGGCTGCTTTCGGCCGTCCCTCTGGCCTGGACGGCACCGGCCCCGACCTGGACTGCCCGGTCGGGCGACCGGTACGCGGCGCGCGGGCGACCCGGTGCCGCGGCAGGACGCGTCCCGGCCGGTGCGCGGTCTCACGGCTCGCGTGCCAGGCCCCCGAGATGAGCCGCTCCCAGACGGTCGCCTCGTGTTCCGCGGAGCTGCTACGTGGTGCGGTATGCGCGAAGGAAGGTCCGCACTCCCTCGACGACGAGCGGCCGGACGCGGGCGTCCTCGGCGGCATTCGCGGAACCGAGCCTGTCCAGCGCGACGCCGAAGGTCAGCGCGATGAACTGGTCGGCCGCGAGTCTGGGGTCGGGGACGTCGAGCAGCCCGGCCGCGGCGAGGTCGGCGAACCGCTCGGCGAGTGCCTCGTCGGGGGTGTCGGCCAGGGAGTTGTAGCCCCGGTGCGGCAGGTGGCCTGATTCCGAGCGGACCAGTCGTTGCAGCGTTGCGTACTCGGCCGAGCCGAGCATGTCGGTCGCGATGCGCATCGAGAACGTGACCAGGGCGTCCTCGAGACCGGGTACCTCGGTGAGGTCGGTGAGGGTGTCGTCCAGGGTGCGCCGGACCGTGGTGATCAGTGACTGGCCGACGGCGTCGACGACCGCTTGCAGCAGCGTCTGCTTGTCGCCGAAGTAGTCGTAGACCGTCCGCTTGGACACCTCGGCCCGGGCGGCGACGGCGTCGACGCTGGACCGGTCGAAGCCCTCGGCGAGGAACAGTTCCCGGGCCGCCGAGAGGATGGCGGCCCGCTTCCGAGCGGACCCCTCGCGCAGTGTCTTCGTGGTCGGCATGAGCACACCTTAACCGAACTACACTGCACGGTGTAGTGTAGTATCGCCACGGTGCCTGCCGCACCCGTACAACCGCTCTGTCGGCGAAGCCGTGCATGCGTCAACTCGAGTACCGCTTCCCCGGGTTCACCCCGGCGGACGACGTCGGATCCGACCGCGGAGCACCAAGCACACTGCGCCTCGCGTGAATGGCCGCTGTGTGTCCGCACCGAGCCCGAAGGGCGGCAGCGCTACGCGCAGGGCCGCCGCCCTTCCGCGTCCGGCAACGACGGAAAGGACGTCCATGACCGCCGCAACCCTGGCTCCCCCGGTACGCATCGGGAAAGCCGCTGTCTGGGCTCTCGGCTTACTGGCAATCTCCACCGGCGCCTTGGAGTCGGTGGTGGCGCCGACGCTCCCGCTCCTGCAACGCGAGCTGGACATCAGTCCATCCGCAGGGGCGCTGCTCAGCATCGTGCTGGCCGTCACCGGCGCGCTCGTCACACCGCTCGCAGGCAAGCTCGGCGACCGCTACGGCGGGAAACGAGTCCTGATCAGACTGATGGCGGTGGTCTCGGCCGGTGGACTCGTGTCAGCGCTGGCGCCCAACCTGCCGGTGTTGCTGCTCGGTCAGATCCTGCAGGGAGCGATGATCGGCGCACTGCCCCTGTCGTTCATCGTGGTGCGCAAACACCTCCCC
Source organism: Streptomyces ovatisporus (assembly GCF_042653885.1). Taxonomy (NCBI): domain Bacteria; kingdom Bacillati; phylum Actinomycetota; class Actinomycetes; order Kitasatosporales; family Streptomycetaceae; genus Streptomyces; species Streptomyces ovatisporus. Next base: position 188,039 of record NZ_JBHSFH010000003.1, on the reverse strand, counting down.
GCGGGAGAGTCGAAGGTGGCCATCGGGCTGGTCAGCGGGATGTTCGTGGGGGGCTCGATGGTGGGACTCCTGGCGGCCGGGCCCGTGGCGGAAGCGCTCTCCCGGCACTGGATGTTCGCGGTGCCGACGATCGCGGTCATCGGCTTCACCCTGCTGGTGAACAGGCTGATGCCGTCCGATCCGCCGGGCCGCACGGACGGTGCCGGGATGGACTGGCCGGGCCTGCTTCTCCTGAGCGGGATGCTGGTCACGCTCATGCTCGTCTTCGTGGTGGCGCCCGAGGCCGGCTCGCAGCCTCTCGTGCTCGGCGCCCTCATCGTGCTTCTGGCCGCCTTCGTTACCGGATGGGTGGCCGTCGAACGTCGTGCGGCCTCGCCGATGATCGATCTGCGCATGCTGGCACGGCCTGTGATCTGGAAGTCGTGTGCGCTGACGTTCGTGATCTGCCTCGGTACCGCGATGGGGGTCTTCCTCATTCCGCAGCTGCTCGGCGATTCCGGCGACGGGTACGGTTTCGGGGCCAGCGCCACCGGGATCGGCTTCATCCTCCTGCCCGGCGCCGTGGCCGGGACGCTGGCCGGGCCGGCCGGCGGGCTCGGGGAGCGGCGTTTCGGCTCGCGTGCCGTGGCCGTTGCCGCGGTCGTCATCATGGCCACCGCCCTGCTCGCCCTGTCGGTCGCACACACCGAGGTCTGGCACATAGTCGTCGGCAAGGCGCTGATCGCGCTCGCCAACGGCCTGTGCGTCACGGCCATGGTGACCAGCATCGTCTCTTCCGTCGATGAAAGTGACACCGGTATCGCCACCAGCCTGGTCCTGGTGACTCGCGTGCTGGGCTCCGCCGTGGGCGGGATGCTCGGTGGCGCGCTCCTCACCGCCGGGACCCCCTCCGGGTCGGACGTCCCGGCCGAATCGGCCTTCGTCACCGGCTTCCTCATCGCCGGTGTCGTCGCGCTGCTGTCCCTGCTCGTCGTCCGGACCATGGGCAAAGGAGTCGAGGAATGACCCGCGCCGATCTGTTGACGGATACCCGTACGACGCCGAGGCGCAAGGTCCTGATATCCGGGGCAAGCGTCGCGGGGCCCGCCCTCGCGTTCTGGCTGAACCGCTACGGATTCGCGGTCACGGTGGTCGAAAAGGCGGGCGCACTCCGTGACGGTGGTTACCCCATCGACGTGCGCGGCACCGCACTCGAGGTCGTCCGGAGGATGGGAATCCTGCCGCGCTTGCGGGACGCCCACATCGACCTGCGCCGGATGACCTTCCTCGACGGGGACGGCAGCGAGGTGGCGTCGCTCCGCCCGCACACCGTCACAGGCGCTGTCGCGGGACGGGACCTGGAGGTGCGGCGCGGGGATCTGACCGGCGCTCTCTTCGAGGCGGTCCGTGACGACGTGGAGTTCTTGTTCGACGACTCCATCGACACCCTCGACCAGTCCGGCCACGGGGTCGACGTCACCTTCCGCGGGGGCGGCAGGCGTACGTTCGACATGGTGTTCGGTGCGGACGGTGTGCACTCACGTACGCGGGAGTTCCTGTTCGGCCCCGAAGGGCAGTTCCACCGCCACCTCGGCTACTGCTTCGCCGTGTTCACCATGCGCAACACCTTCGGGCTCTCCCGCGAGACCGTGATGTGGAACGCTCCGGGCAGGGCCGCGGCACTCTACGCCGTGGGGGACGACGACGAAGTGCACGCCTTCCTGAACTTCGCCCACCCGGAACCGCCGTTCGACGCGTTCCGGAATCCGGAGGCCCAACGGGACCTGGTCGCATCGGTCTTCGCCGACGCGGGATGGGAGGTCCCGGCCATGCTCGCCGCCATGCGGGACGCGGACGACCTGTTCTTCGACGCGGTCAGCCAGATCCGCATGCCCCGCTGGTCCAGCGGCAGAGTCGCGCTGGTGGGCGACGCCGCGTACGCGCCCTCGTTCCTCACCGGACAGGGCACCAGCCTCGCGCTCGTCGGCGCGTACATGCTCGCCGGTTCCCTGGCCGACCGGGACCACACCGCGGGCTTCGCTGCCTACGAACACAGCACCCGTGAGTTCGTCACCGTGAACCAGGAGCAGGTCGGCGAGGGCGGTGCCACACTCTTCCCGACCACCGCCCGGGCCCTGGAGCAGCGCAACAACATGCTGCGCGAGCTCCGAGTCATGCCCTCCGCGGAGGCCAGACCGGCCCATTCGGCCCTCACGCTGCCCGAATTCGGTCCCATGACGTGAGCCCGGGCAACGCGCGCGCCGGCGCCGACGGGTGCACTGATCGCGGAACGCCACTGCTCGGGTCCGACCAACTGGAGGCTGTGGACCCACAGTTGAGCGGCGATGGGACGGAACTCGACGGCGGGACCAGGCTCCAGGGGGTCATCGCCGACCGGTCGCCTCGGCGAGCGCGAGGCGCGCGGGGGCGGCGTCAGGGCCTCGTCGGTGCCTTCCACGGGAGGATGGGCCGGCCGAGCCGGGCGCCACGGGCACCCCTTCTGACCGGGGGTTTCGACGGTGCGGCGGACGAGTCGGCCTGTACGCCGGGTTCTGTCTCCCCGTCGCCTTGCGGCTCCGGGGGAGGCGGCCATCCATCTGGGACCGGCGTTGCCGCCGGCCTCGTGCGGTCCACCCGCGGACTCGGGCGGGCAACCCTCGAACGTCCGCGCAGGGCCGTCAGCCGACGGCCCCTCTTGACCTTGCTCCGGATGGGGTTTACCGAGCCGCCCAGGTCGCCCTGGGCGCTGGTGGTCTCTTACACCACCGTTTCACCCTTACCGGCAGCCGCGTACGGCTCCGGCGGTCTGCTTTCTGTGGCACTTTCCCGCGGGTCACCCCGGGTGGGCGTTACCCACCATCCTGCCCTTCGGAGCCCGGACGTTCCTCGGCGGGACCAAGGTCCCGACGCGGCCGCCCGGCCGGCTCGTCCGCCGTACGGCCCATGGTACCCGTGGGACGGAGCCGCCCGGTTCGCAGGCGGTGGGGACCCGGAGGCGTCGGATCGGCAGCCGCGGTGATGCCGCCTCAGGTACCGGCGCTACGCTCTGGGGCATGCGACCAGTGACCGTCAGTGTGACCGTGACGCAAGGTCGGGAGGAGGTGTACGACTTCCTCGATGTGATGGCCAACCACGAGCCGTTCACCGACCACATGCTCCGCGACTGGGAGTACTCCGGCCCCGCGTCCGGTGTCGGCGCGAAGGCCACGGTGCAGGTCCGCGCGGCCGGCCGGACCGACGCGGTCGAGATCGAGGTCGTGGAGGCCGTCCGTCCGGTCCGGATCGTGGAGCGGAACACCGGCGCCGGCGGCAGGCGCGTCGCCCACGGCACGTACGAGCTGGAGGAACTGCCGGGCGGCGGCACCCGCATCGCTTTCGAGTACGCCTGGAGGCGGGTGCCCCCGGCCGAGCGCCTGTCCGCACCCCTGGTCCGGTCGCTGCTCAGACGCGGCAACGAACGCGCACTGCGGCGGCTGGCCGCGCGGCTCTCCGCCGGCGGCGGGCAGCCGGCGCCCTGACGGGCCCGCGGCAGGCCGCCGAGCTCCGGATCAGACTCCGCTCTGCAGCGAGTCCGCGGACAGCTCCGCCGGCGTGCGGTGCCCGGAGAGGCCCAGGGTGAGGTCCAGGTCGGCGAGGAGACTGCGCAGCACATGACGTACGCCGTCCTCACCGCCGTGTGCCAGCCCGTACGCGTACGGACGGCCGACGAGCACCGCGCGGGCGCCGAGAGCGAGGGCCTTCAGCACGTCCGATCCGGTGCGCACCCCGGAGTCGAAGAGGATCTCGAGCCGGTCGCCCACCGCCTCGACGATGCCGGGCAGGGCGTCGAGCGAGGCGATGGCGCCGTCGACCTGACGGCCTCCGTGGTTGGAGACGACGATTCCGTCCATGCCGGCGTCGGCGGCCTTGCGGGCGTCGTCCGGGTGGAGGACACCCTTGAGCACGATCGGTCCGTCCCAGTGCTCGCGCAGGAAGGGCAGCTGGTCCCAGGAGCGGTCGGTGCCGGTGAACATCGGCACCCAGCGCAGCACCGCCGAGATCACGTCGTCCTCCGGCGGCTTGTCGAGGCCCGCGCGGAACGCCGGGTCGGAGAACGGGACGGCCGTGCCGATGCCGCGTATGAACGGCAGGTACGACTGGTCGAGGTCCTGCGGGCGCCAGGCCAGCGTCCAGGTGTCCAGGGTGACGACGAGAGTGGTGAACCCGGCGTCGCGGGCGCGCTGCAGGATGCTGACGCACACGTCGTCGTCGTTGGGCCAGTACAGCTGGAACCAGCGGGTGCCCCCCGGCCCGTTCGCTTCGGCCACTTCCTCGACGGTGTAGGAGGAGGCCGTCGAGAGGATCATCGGGACGCCCACGGAGCGGGCGGCCCGGGCGGTGGCCAGTTCACCGTCGGGGTGGATGATCGACTGCACGCCGACGGGTGCGAGCAGCACGGGCGCCGGCATGCGGGTGCCCAGCACCGTCGTGCTGAGATCGCGTCCCGCTGACCCGCGCAGCATGCGCGGGACGAGCCGGTGCCGGTCGAACGCCGCCCGGTTGGCACGGTGCGTGGCCCCGGAACCGGCGGCTCCGGCGACGTAGCCGAACGCGCCCGGGTCGAGGTGCTCACGGGCGGATGCGCCGAGAAGGGTGAGGTCGGTGGTGAAGGGCGGCAGCTGACCGTCGAGGCCGTTGAGGTAGATGTCGTTCTGGTAGTTGCCGAAGCCCGGTGCCGGCGGTCCGCCGGGCGCACCGCCGTTCTCCTGCGCCGTCGCTGCTCCTGCCCCGGACGGCTCGGATGCCTCAGCAGCTGCGGAGGACTCGGATGTCCCGGTCGTGCCGGACGTCTCACTCATCGCACTCGTGCCCTTCCCTGTCGACGGCGCCCCGATCGTCACCCCCCGGGGGAAGGGGAGGCCACGGGTGCGGGGAGAAGAGTCTGCGCCGAAGGTGGCCCCTCCGGCTAGTGGGTGTCCGGGCGGTCTTCCGAGGACCGGCCCGCGGCGTCGGATGCGGTGCATCGCACGGCGGAGGACGGCCCTCGTACTGGGCGTACGGGGGCGATGCGGAGGAAGCGGCGAAGTGCCGCAGCCGGCGTCGCGGTTCCCGGGAGCCCGGCCGTACACCCCCTGGGGCGCGGCTGACGGACCGGCAGCGCCGGGCCCCCGCGCCGACCGGCAGCGCCGGGCCCCCGCGCCGGCCGTCAGCGCCGGGCCCCCGCGCCGGCCGTCAGCCGCGCCCGATGAAGGGCATCGCCGTGGCCATCACCGTCGCGAACTGCACGTTCGCCTCCAGCGGCAACTGCGCCATGTGCAGCACGGTGCGGGCCACGTCGGCGGCGTCCATCACCGGCTCCGGAGCGGTCGTCCCGTTCGCCTGCGGCACGCCCTGCTGCATCTTCTCCGTCATCTCGGTGGCCGCGTTGCCGACGTCGATCTGGCCGCACGCGATGCCGTACGGGCGGCCGTCCAGGGAGAGGGACTTGGTCAGGCCCGTCATCGCGTGCTTGGTCGCGGTGTAGGCGACGGAGCCGGGGCGGGGCGCGTGTGCGGAGACGGAGCCGTTGTTGATGATCCGGCCGCCCTGGGGCCGCTGCTCCTTCATCTGCCGGAACGCGCCCTGTGCGCACAGGAAGGACCCGGTCAGATTGACGTCGACGACACCGCACCACTCCTGGTGCGTCATGTCCTCAAGAGGCACGGACGGACCGAACACACCGGCGTTGTTGAACAGCAGGTCCAGCCTGCCGCTGCCGTCCCGTACCGAGTCGAACAGCGCGGTCACGGCGCGCGGATCGGTGACGTCCGTGGGGACGACCGTATGGGCGCCCGCAGGGGCGGCAGCGGAAGCACCGGCTCCGGAGCCCGTCCACCTGTCTGCGGCCCGCGCCGACAGTCGCGCGGTCTCCTCCAGCGGCTCACGGCGTCGTCCGGCGAGCGTCAACGACCAGCCCGCGGCGGCCAGTTCCACGGCGACGGCCCGGCCGATGCCCGAACCGGCGCCGGTCACGACTGCCGTTCTCACCGCCTGACCTGCGGTGTCTCCGTCCCGGTTCAGCGCCGCGCCGCTCCTCGTCGTCATGCGCGCAGCGTACGTGCCACGAGCCGTACGCCGCCGCGCGGGCGGCCCGCCACCGGATCGCCATGCGCCTGTCGCGTGTCTGCCGACTCACAGCCTCCTGCGGATTGTGCAATCGCTTGTATGACGCAGCCATTGAGCACGGAGAGCGATCATCGTGCAGCCGCACGGCACCTGTGCCGGCGCAGACTGCTGACGGGGACGGCGGCGACCGTGGCGCTCGCCCTCGGCACGAACCTCCCCCGGCCGGCCCATGCCGTTCCCAGGCTCGACCCGTCGGCCATCGACAAGGACCCCTTCACGCTGGGCGTCGCCTCGGGCGACCCGCTGCCCGACTCGGTCGTGCTGTGGACCCGCCTGGCACCCGAACCGTTCGAACCGGACAGCGGGCTCGCGTCCGAGGCGGTCGACGTCCGCTGGGAGCTGGCCGGCGACCGGGGCTTCACCCGCAGGGTCGCCGGCGGCAAGGTCACCGCACACCCCGAGTTCCATCACGCCGTGCACGTCGTGCCCAAGGGACTCAAGCCCCGCACCCGCTACTACTACCGCTTCACCGTGGGCGCCTGGACCAGCCCCACCGGCCGCACCCGCACGGCCCCCGCAGCCGACGACGACCCCTCGTCGCTGCGCTTCGCGGCCGTGTCCTGCCAGGCGTACCACGACGGGTACTTCACGGCGCTGCGGCACCTGGCCGAGGAGGAGGACATCGACGCGGTCCTGCACCTCGGGGACTATCTCTACGAGTACGCCGTAGACGCACACGGCGGCGACCGCGCGGACCCGTCCCTGCAACTCCCCGACCGCTTCAACAAGGAGACCACCACCCTGGAGGACTACCGGCTGCGCTACGCCCTCTACCACAGCGACCCGGATCTGCAGGCCGCGCACGCCGCCCACCCGTGGATCGTCACGTGGGACGACCACGAGGTGGAGAACAACTACGCGGACGAAGTGCCGGACGGTTCACCACCCGAGGTGTTCCTCGCCCGCCGGGCCGCCGCCTACCGCGCGTACTACGAGAACCTGCCGCTGCGTCCCCCTCAGCAGCCCTCCGGCTCGGACCTGCAGCTCTACCGGAGGCTGCACTTCGGGCGGCTCGCACAGCTCGACATCCTGGACGGCCGGCAGTACCGCGACGACCAGTCGGCGGGCGACGGCTGGCAGGTGCCGACCGAGGACACCGAACGGCCCGAACGCACCATGCTCGGCAGCGCCCAGGAGCGCTGGCTCGCCGACGGCTGGCAGAACTCGCGCGCGGTGTGGAACCTGGTGCCGCAGCAGTGCGTCCTCTCCCGCCGGCGCGAGCGGACCACCGGGCCGTTCCCGCTGTCGATGGACGCCTGGGACGGCTATCCGGCTGCACGGAGGCGCTTCGTCGAGTCGGTGCGGGCAGCGGGCGTGGAGAACCTGGTCGTCGTCACAGGCGACGTGCACGTGCACTACGCCATGGACATCAAGGAGGACTACGACGACACCACGTCGCGCACCATCGGTGTGGAACTGGTCACCACCTCGCTCGCCAGCGGCGGCGACGGGGTGGCCAGGCCGGGGAACTGGCAGACCCTGATGGACGCCAACCCCCACATGCAGTTCTACGACGGCCGCCGCGGATACGTCCTCCTCACCCTTGACCAGCGACGACTGCGCGCCGACTACCGCACGGTCGACGTCGTGACGAAGCCCGGAGCACCGGTCTCCACAGCCGCTTCGTTCGTCTCGAGCAACGGGGAACCGGGCCTCACGCCTGCCTGACCGGCTGCGCGCAGACCTCGTGCACGGGGGCGGCGAGCGGGAAACCAGTGGGCCGGGCCGAAGAAGCTCTGGGAGAATGTATGGGCCAACAACAATCTCTTGGAGAGGTGAATGACCGACCCCGGCTCCGCCCGATCGGCCGCCGCGACAGCATCCGCCGACGAAACCGCCGTCCCCGGCAACGACCTGAACACCGGCACGAGGGCGGGCTCCGAGCACAGCGCAGGAGCCGCGGGACCCTCCGGCGACCCGGCGGCGACGACCTCCGCCGGACCCCGTGCAGCACCGCACACCGTCTCCGGGAACACCGGGTCCGGGCTGACCCCGCGCCGCCGCGCGGGTCTGCTGGTGACCCTCATCCTCGGCAGCCTCACCTCCCTTCCCGCGCTGTCGATGGACATGTACCTTCCGGCGCTCCCCGAGGTCGCGGGCACCCTGCACACCCAGGCCGCCACCGCGCAGCTCACACTCACCGCGTGCCTGCTGGGGCTGGCGGCGGGGCAGTTGGTGGTCGGCCCGATGTCCGACCAGTTCGGCCGCCGCCGCCCGCTCCTCACCGGCATGTGCGCCTACGTCCTCGCCAGTGCGGCATGTGCTCTGGCACCCACCATCGAGACGCTGATCGTCTGCCGGGTGGTGCAGGGCCTCGCGGGGGCCGCGGGCATAGTCATAGCCCGCGCCGTCGTACGCGACATGTACGACGGCCTCGCCATGGCCCGCTTCTTCTCCACCCTCATGCTGATCGGCGGGCTCGCGCCGATCCTCGCCCCCGTACTCGGCGGCCAGATACTCCGCTTCACCGACTGGCGGGGCGTCTTCCTCATCCTCGCCGGCGCGGGCGTCCTGATCACCGTCGTCACAGCGCGCAGGCTCCCCGAGACCCTCCCGCCCGGCGCCCGGCAGAAGGGCGGCGTCCCCAACGCCCTGCGCACGATGCGCGGCCTCTTCGCCGACCGGGTCTTCACCGGCTATCTGGTGGCGGGCAGCTTCTCCTTCGCGGCGCTCTTCTCGTACGTGTCGGCCTCGCCCTTCGTCATGCAGGAGATCTACGGCGCCAGCCCGCAGACCTTCAGCTTCCTCTTCATGATCAATTCGATCGGCCTGGTCGCCGCGGGCCAGATCAACGGCAAGATCCTGGTCGGCCGGGTGTCACTGGACCGGGTCCTCGGGTTCGGGCTGTGCATGACCGTCACCGCCGCGGTCGCACTGCTGCTCCTGACGAGCGGGGTGTTCGGGCATGCGGGACTCTTCCCGGTGGCCGCCTGGCTGTGCGTGCTGATGACCGGCATGGGCTTCGTCATGCCGAACGCCAACTCCCAGGGGCTGATGCGCGCTCCTCACGCGGCCGGCTCGGCCTCCGCTCTCCTGGGCACGGCCCAGTTCCTGGTCGGCGCCGTCGCCGTCCCCCTGGTGGGCATCGCCGGAGAGCACACTGCCGTGCCGATGGCGGTGGTTCAGCTCAGCGCGCTGACGGTCGCGGTGGGCGCGTTCGTCGGACTGTGCCGGCCGTGGCGTACGCGCAACTGACCACGCGGGGCCGCCCGGAGGGGGAGGCGGACCTCATCCCCTTCGGGGCCCGAGCCCCCCGGGGCGGCGGCCCCGCAGTCCGCTCTCCGCGCGCTCCATAGACTGCTGCGGTGATCGAGGAAGAACTGCGCCGCGCCCTGGCCCGACTGGTCGACGGGCTGCCTCCCCGGAAGGCGTCCGCGGCAGTGGAACGGCTCATGGCCGGCTACCGGGGGGACACCCCGACAGGTGCTCCGATGCTGCGGGACCGTGCCGACGTCGTCGCCTACGCGGCGTACCGGATGCCCGCCACGTTCGCCGCCGTCTCCACGGCACTGGCCGACTTCGCCGAACGTACGGACGGTTGGCGGCCCGCCACCCACCTCGACGTCGGCGGCGGTACGGGCGCCGCGGTGTGGGCAGCCGCGGCGGTCTGGGGCGACGACGGACCCGACGGCGCGCCCCGTCGCACCACGGTGCTCGACTGGGCGGAACCCGCCCTGGCTCTGGGACGCGAACTCGCCACCGGCGACCGTCACACTGCCGGGGGACCGGGGGAAGGGAAGGCGCTGCGGGGGACTGAGTGGCGTCGGCAGTCGCTGCGCGGACAGCAGGACGCGGCGTCTCTTCCGGCCGCCGACCTGGTCACCGTCTCCTACGTCCTGGGCGAACTGACCGAACAGGACCGCGGCGCCGTCGTCGCCGCAGCGCTCGATGCGGCCCCCGCGGTGGTCGTCACCGAACCGGGAACCCCCGACGGCTACGCCCGCATCATGGCGGCGCGCGACCAGTTGACCGGCGCCGGGCTGCGCGTCCTCGCGCCGTGCCCGCACAGCGCGGCGTGTCCGATGGTCCCGGGCGAGGACTGGTGCCACTTCGGGGCGAGGGTCAACCGCTCCTCCCTGCACAGACAGGTGAAGGGAGGCTCACTGCCGTACGAGGACGAGAAGTTCAGCTACGTCGCGGCCGTCCGCCCGGCGATCGCGGGAGAGCCGGCCACGGGACGCGTCGTGCGCAGGCCGCAGAAGCGCAAGGGCCAGGTGCTGCTCGACCTGTGCACCGCCGGCGACGGTCTCCGGGCGACGACTGTCACCAAACGCCACGGCTCCTCCTACCGGGAGGCCCGCGACGTCAAGTGGGGCGACACCTGGCCCGGACCCGGCACCGCCTGAGCCGGCTGACCGTCAGCAGATCCGGGCCCGGACCCGGACCACCTGCATGCCGGCGCATCGGCGCATCGGCGCATCGGCGCATCGGCGCACCTGCGCATCGGCACATCGGCTCGTCGGAGCGTCGGTCGAGCGGGCCTTTGCCCGGAAGCGCTCCGGGCAGCCGATGTGATTGCCCGGGCCGACGGGCCCGGGCACAGGGGGGGCATGGAGCGCGCGGGGTCCACCTTGCGACTGCCTGCGCGCTCCGTCGGTCAGACTGCCGGACGCAGTTCGGCGGTCACGCACTTCACGCTGCCGCCGCCCTTCAGCAGCTCCGTCAGATCGATGGGAATCGGCTCGTAGCCCCGCTCCCGCAGGGGGTCGAACAGCCCGACGGCAGCCTGGGGCAGGAAGACGTGGTGACCGTCGCTCACCGAGTTCAGCCCGAACGCCTCGGCGTCCGTCTCCGCCGCGATCAGGGCGTCGGGGAACATGCGCTTCAGTACGGCCTGGCTGCCCGGCGAGAAGGCGGGCGGGTAGTACATGATCTCGTTGCCGCCCAGCACGCACAGTGCGGTGTCCAGGTGGTAGTACCGGGGGTCGACCAGATCGAGCCCGATGACCGGGCGCCCGAAGAACTCCTGCACTTCGCCGTGCGAGAGGGGACTGCTGCGGAAACCCCGGCCGGCGAGGAGCCAGCTGTCCGTCACGGCGAAGTCGCCCTCGCCCTCGTTGATGTGCTCCGGCTCCTGCACGTCCGTGAAGCCGTTCGCCCGGTACCACTCGCGGTGGGCGGCGGCCTCGTCGGTGCGTTCACGGTGCGCGAAGCGGGCGCCGAGGACCCGGCCGTCGACGACGACGGCGCCGTTCGCGGAGTACACCATGTCCGGGAGCCCGGGGAGCGGTTCGAGCTCCTCGACCGTGTGCCCCAGGGACCGGTAGCGGTCCCGGAGCTCCTCCCACTGGGCAAGTGCGAGGGGGAGGTCCACGGGCTTGTCCGGATCCATCCACGGGTTGATGGAGTACGTGACGCGGAAGTGTGCCGGTGGGCACATCAGGAAGCGGCGGGGGGTGTACCCGGGTCCGTACAACGAAGGCTCCTCACGGGGTAGTCGACGAGCACCTTGCTCGCCCATGGTGCGCCCAGAGGAGCCTTTCGCGCGCAGAAGTATCGGGAATGTTCTCCGGCCGACGGGTGCCGGGCGCCCGATCAGCCGCTCTGCCAGGCTTTTCCGCCCTTTCGTCCCCCGTGCCTCGACCCCTTGCCGTCTGCTCGTTCCCCGCTCGTCAGCCGGTCTGCCCGTCCGTCCGCCGGTCCTTTCGCGTGCCGGACCCGTTCCCTCTCGACTCCTGGAGCCTGCGCAGGAGTTCGCGCTTCTGGGACCGGGCGCGGGCGTCGGGGAGACCCGCACCGTCCGACGCGCCCTGTGCTCCGCGGAGTTGCTCGCGGGAGAGATGCGCGCGGGCTCCGCCGACGCCGAGCATCTTTCCGGACCTGCCCTTGCCCATGAAGATCTCCTTCTCGCCGCCGCGGCCGATGTGACCCTCCAAGGGTGAGGCGAGACGTATCGTCTTGTCAAGACGGTTCGTCTCGTCTTCGATCCTTGCTAGATTCGGGGCATGCCCTCCGCTTCTTCCGGTCCCTCCGCCCCGCGAGCCCGCGAATTCCGTACGCCCGACGCCTCCCGCCGCAGCGAACGCTCCCGGCGCGCCATCCTCGACGCGAGCATGGAGCTGGTCGGCGAGGTCGGCTACAACAAGCTGACCATCGAGGCCGTCGCCGCCCGCGCCGGTGTCGGCAAGCAGACCATCTACCGCTGGTGGCCCTCCAAGGCGGCCGTACTGCTGGACGCCTTCACGACGGTCGTCACCAACGCCGAGTACGAGGCGGGCATCCCGGACACGGGTGATCTGGAGGCCGATCTCAAGCAGGTGCTCCGCGCGACGGTCGACGAGTTCACCGACGCCTCCTTCGAGGCTCCCTACCGTGCCCTCGCTGTGGCCGGAGCGGCGGACGAAGAGCTCTCGAAGGAGTTCCTGGAGCGGCTCATGGAGCCGGGCATGGAGGTCTACACCCGGAGACTGCGCTCCGCGCAGGAGGCCGGACAGATCGCGGAGGACATCGACATCGGCCTCGCGGTGGAGATGCTGCTCGGTCCCTTCCAGCAGCGCTGGCTCCAGCGCACCGGAACCCTCACGCACGAGTTCACCGACGCGCTCGTCGAACTCGTGCTGCGGGGCCTCGCGCCGCGCTGAGACGGCCTGCCCGCTGCCCCTGCGTGCCCGCCTCCCCTGCGTGCCCGGTTCTCCCGGCCCCCCGGGTCCGTCCCGCCGGCACTGCTGCCGGAACCGGTCCCTGTCTCAACGCCCCTGCTGCGCCTGCCTGTTCGCCGTCCGGGGTCGTTCCCTGCCATCCGTACGAGCCAGCAGCCGCGGAGCGTCCGTCATCACACCGTCGCACCCCAGCTTCAGCACCCGGTCCCGCTCGGCGGGAGTGAGGATCGTGTGCGCCCACACCCGGGGGATGCCGGACCGAGCTGCCCGGCGGATGTCGGAGCTGCGTGCGCGGTGGTCCACGCTGAGCATGTCGATGAAACGGCGCCACCGGGACGGCCGGTCCGCACGGGCCTGCTTCACCGACCGCCACGCCGAGGTCAGCAGTCCCATCCGGTGCGCACGTGCGGCGAGGCGCACGCTGTTGGACTGCACGTAGACGGACTCGGTCAGCCCGCGCTCACGCACCATGCGCGCCAGCGGCTCCAGGCCCTCGACGTCCTTGATCTCGATGTTGAGCACGGTCCGTCCGCCGAACCGGTCGAGCACCGCGGCGGCAGTCGGCGGGCGCTCCGGGCTCCAGCTGCCGGGCAGGCCGGGGGAGGGCCGGGTCCGTACCCGGCGCCAGTCGCGCAGGGACAGTTCGCCGACCGGTCCCCGGTGGTCGGTGGTCCGGTCGAGCGTCCGGTCGTGCATGGCCACCGGCGTTCCGCCGCGGAGCGAGCGCACGTCCACGTCGAGTACGTCGGTGGTGCGTTCGCGGTACGTCGCCAGCAGCCCGCTCATGCTGTTCTCCGGCACTTCGAGGGCGCCGCCCCGATGAGCCGCGTACACCGTTCCGGGGAGACCGCCGACGCGAGGGCCGTCGTCCGCACGGATGCGGGCCGGCGCGCAGCCGGGCGTGAGCGCGGCCGAGGCGAGCACCACGAGCGGGAAGAGCAGCCGGAGGACGAGCGCCCTGGCGCTCGTGAGTGTGACCGCGACCATGGATCACAAGCTAGGCGGGCATCACGGACCATGCCGGACGGAGCGGTCCATACGTGGCACTACGGGAAGACGGCACTACGGGAAGACGGCACTACGGGAAGACGGCACGACGGCAAGACGGCATGCCGGTGCCGTACACGCGGCGGGCGTGCCGACGTCGTACAAGAATCCGCCCCACGCGGGTACCCGCTCCGCCAGGACAGGACGAGCCGCGCGACGAGGAGGGCGTCACGGCCGGTCACAGCGGCCCTGCGTGACGGTCGGTCAGCCCCGATCCGTGGATTCGCCGCGGAGCAGGCGCAGTGCTGCGTAGTCTCGGAGATCCACGGTTGTGTGGTCGCTAGGTGCGGAGTGAGGCGGTAGATGGAACGCGAGAGCAGGTTCGACCGGTGGCTGCGTCAGTTCACGCGGTCCGGTCCCAGGGCGAAGGCCAGGAACGCCGGCGCGCAAGCCGACGCCGCCCGCGCCCGTACGGAACTCCTGCTGACCGCCGCCGAGGCGGGCTTCCCGCTCGCGCCCGCCGCCCACCCCTCGGGGTACGGCTGCTCCTGTGTACGCATCGGCTGTCCGACTCCAGGACGTCACCCCGTCTCCTTCGGCTGGCAGACGCAGGCCACCACGGACCCGGCACAGATCCGGCGCTGGGCCGAGAGCCAGCCCGAGGCGAACTTCATCACCGCCACCGGCAAGGACCACGACGTGCTCGACGTGCCGGCCGAGGCGGGGCGGGCGGCTCTGGAGCGGCTGGAGTCGGAGGAGGTGCCGCTGGGCCCCGTCGCGATCTCGGGCGGCGACCGCATGCTCTTCTTCACCGCCACTCGCGGCACTCCCGAGGACGAGGAGGAGTGGTGGCCCTGCGAGCTGGACTGCCACCCGGAGACGATGGACGAACACCCGGGGCTGCGCTGGCACTGCCGCGGCAGCTACGTGCTCGTTCCGCCTGCCAGGCTCCCCGGCCGCGGGGAGGAGGCGGGGGTGCGCTGGGTGCGGCCGCCGGTCTCCGGGGCCGGTGGCACGGAGGTGCTGCCGGAGCCGCTGATGCTCCTGGAGGCGCTCACTGACGCATGCGCGTCGTACACGGGCGAGGAGACCGCTCCCTGGCCGGTGCGGTGACAGCCGGCCGCCGTAGGGACGGCCGTCACCCGGAAGGACCCCCTCACTCGCCCTTGGCGGAAGTCAGCCCGTCGATCCGGTTGAGGAAGCCGACCTGCCCGCCGTCCTTCTTCGCCGGTACGGTCACCGCCTGCTCGGACACCCGCACGTACGTCACCGACTGCTTCGGCTTGCCCGTCATCAGCGCCTTCAGCAGCGGGTCCTTCACCGGCGGCTTGTAGCCCTCGGCGAAGGTCTCCTTGCTGTGGTGGTGCGAGGCGAAGAAGACCAGCGCCCCGCCGTCCTTCGTGCGCAGCGCGAACGGTGCGTACTGCGGTGCCTTGGCCGCCTGGTCGGCGAACTCCGTCCGCCTGCCCGGCCTGTTCTCGGCGCCCTGGCGCTGTGCGCGCCGCTTGCTGGTGTGCTCTCCCGGTGCGAAGTCGTCCTCGCCCTCCCCGTCGCGCAGGTAGCTGACGTACGCGTCGCTCAACTCGTCCGGCGAGAGCGTGAGTCCGTGTCCGCTGGTGCCGGGTACGGCCTTCGCGTAGCCGCCCTTTCCGAAGGCGAACTCGGGCATCTCCGTGTTCTCGATCACCGCCAGGTAGGACGCCTTCCAGGGCGCGTCGGCGCTGTCCCGCTGGAAGACGAACAGCCAACGGCCGTTCCGCATCCGGTTGGTCTGGGTGTCCGCGACGAAGAACTTGGGCCAGCCCGCCTGCTTGGGGATCAGGAACCGCTCGTCGGACAGGCGCAGGGATTTGTAGCCGGGGTTGCCCCCGGGCTGCACCTTCTTACGGGATTTCAGGCCCGCCTGGTCGATGGCTCCGAGTGCGCCGGTCTCGACGGTCGTGTTCAGCTTGACGTCGAAGGTCCGGTTGGCCTTGTTGCTGGTCTTGCTGAAGCGTTCGAGGACCTTCTTCGCCTCGGACTTGGAGACCGCGGGAACCACTGCCGTCTCGCCGTGCACCGTCACGCATCCGGACAGTGCCACCGTCAGCACCGTCGTGGTCGTCGCCGCCCCCAGCAGCCGCACCTGTCGCGCCTGTCGCGCCTTCATCGTGGTGACCTCCCCGCCCGCCTCGCGGTAACGCACTTTACTGCCCGGCCTGCGGCGTCTGCGCCCGAGGCCGGGGCCGAATGACATCATGCGCGGCGACGTGACTGCACTTGAGGGGGAGTGATGGAGCCCTTCGGGAGGTTCCGCGTGTGTGGAGGAGCGCCACCCCGGGGTTCGGGGCCCGCTCCCGGTGACTTCCCGTCAGCTCGCGAGCGCCGTCCCGGCCGGTCCGGCCGCACGCCGAGCCCGAGTGCCGCAAGCCGGGCACCCCGCCCCGGCGGCCCTTCTCCCGGCCCGCGGCGACGGAGCCGCAGGACCGGTCAGGGGGGACGGCACCGAACAATGTGCCGAGCTCGTGTCCCGCGTGTGATGACGCCTGGACCAGTACATAGCTGCATAAAATCGGGCAGAACACCCCAGTTGCTCCGTGATCCGGCGTGGGGGCTGTCAGCGGAAAGCACGTCCCTCCGACGTCGTCCCCCAGGCCCCCGCCGCTCACGGCTTACGGAAAGGAGGCAGCTGAATGGCTGCCACTACTGCTCGTCGTGTACGGATCGCCGCCACGGCTTCCGCCGTCCTCCTGGGCGGTTCGCTCCTGGGAGCGAGCTCGGCCGAGGCGACTGTCGCCGCCGACCCGCACAAGCCCTTCGGCGTCGTCACCGCCAAGTCCGGACTGAACGTGCGTCAGTACCCGAGCACCGACTCCTCGGTGAAGTACGTGCTGCCGTACCACGCCAAGCGTGGCCTGGACTGCAAGGTCCGCGCGCAGGTCATCGACGGCAACCCCTACTGGTACAAGCTGCGCAACAGCCAGTACTGGGTCAGCGCCCGCTACGTGCACAACGTCGGCCACGTGAAGCTCTGCAAGGACCGCTACCCCTCGCCCCTGACCGACACCTCGAAGGCGCAGAAGGCCATGGGCTGATCTCGCGGGCGCGCAGCGCGGTGGCCGGCGACCGCTGACCACAGGTCAGGGGGCGGCCGGCTGAAGGGCTGACAGTTCCTCGAAGAGGGCCGTGTTCAGCGCGAAGGCGCGCCTGCATTCGCCGACGATGTTCCGCTTCTCCGCATCGTCGGCCGGTACCGCGTCGAGCAGTTCGCGGTATCCCCGCTTGAAGGCGGCGGGGTTCGGGATGTCCTCGAAGACATAGAACCGGACCCCGTCGCCTTTTCGTGTGAAGCCCCAGGTCTTCTCGGCGGTGGAGCGGATGACCTGGCCTCCGGAGAGGTCGCCGAGGTAGCGGGTGTAGTGGTGGGCGACGTAGCCGCCCGGCCAGTCGCGGGCGACCTCGGCGATGCGGTCCGCGTAGTTTGCGGTCGCGGTGAGGGGCGTGACCGTCGTGCGCCAGGCCGTGCCGTCGTGCAGGTGGTCCAGGTCGCGCTCAAGCGAAGGCAGCCGGAACAGTTCCCGCCGTACGAACGGTCCCGCGACGGGGTCGTCGGAGAGGCCGCCCGCCGCTTCCTCCAGGGCCCGGTAGACGAACCACAGCTGCTCCGTGTAGCGCACGTACGCCGCCCGCCCGAGCTTCCCGCCGAGCATGTCGCTCATGAACGGGCTGTTCTCCGCCTCCGTGTGCTGTGCGCGCGAGGCGTCACGGATGTGGGCGGAGAAGGGGTGGCCTGCCGACAGCTGTGGGGTCATGACCACATCATTTACCGACAGGGTGTCGGGAAAACCTCCGCCGGGTGCCCTGCTGACGATCGCACGGCGCCGCAGGCCCGGAGGTCAGGGCAGGGTGAGGATGTCCGCGCCCGACCCGGTGACGACGAGCGTGTGCTCGAACTGGGCGGTGCGTTTGCGGTCCTTGGTGACGACCGTCCAGCCGTCCTCCCACATGTCCCACTCGTACGTGCCGAGCGTCAGCATCGGCTCGATGGTGAACGTCATGCCGGGCTTCATCACCGTCGTGGCCCGCTCGTCGTCGTAGTGCGGAATGATCAGGCCGGAGTGGAACGAGGTGTTGATGCCGTGGCCCGTGAAGTCCCGGACGACGCCGTAGCCGAAGCGTTTGGCGTAGGACTCGATGACCCGCCCGATGATGTTGATCTGACGCCCGGGGCGCACCGCTTTGACGGCGCGGGCCAGTGCCTCACGGGTGCGCTCGACGAGCAGTGTGGACTCCTCGTCGACGTCGCCGCACAGGTAGGTGGCGTTGGTGTCGCCGTGCACACCGCCCGTGAAGGCGGTGACGTCCAGGTTCACGATGTCGCCGTCGCGCAGCACGGTGGAGTCCGGGATGCCGTGGCAGATGACCTCGTTGACGGAGGTGCACAGCGACTTGGGGAACTGCCGGTAGCCGAGAGTGGAGGGGTAGGCCCCGTGGTCGCACATGTAGGCGTGCGCGATCTCGTCCAGCTTGTCCGTGGTGACGCCCGGCGCGATGTGCTTCGCCGCCTCCGCCATGGCCTGCGCGGCGATACGGCCGGCGGCCCGCATCTTCTCGACGGTCTCCTCGTCCTGCACCTCGGGCCCGGTGTACGGAGTGGGAGCGTCCTTGCCGACGTATTCGGGACGCGGGATCGACGCGGGCACGGAGCGGTGCGGGGAGAGCTCACCGGGGGAGAGCAACGACTGGCCAGACATGTGCGCGAGTCTAACTGTGGTACGGACCGGGCTCAGGGGGGAGCATGACTCCATGGCTCCCTTCAAGCGCAAGTCGGCCGGGAAACCCGGCGAGTGGTACTACTGCCTCCAGCACGAGAAGGTCGAGGAGGGTCCGGAGTGCCCGGCCAAGAACCGGCTCGGCCCGTACGGGACGCCCGCGGAGGCGGCACGCGCGCTGGAGACCTCGCAGGAGCGCAACGCCGAGTGGGAGAACGACCCCAGGTGGCAGAACCCGTCGTCGCGGGGCGGGAGCGGCGCGGAGGACTGACGGGCCGCCACGCGGGGGCGGCGCGGCGGCCGTCCGCCGGCGGGTGGCCCGGCGTTCAGGGCGACGTCCCCGGGGCTTCGGACACGGCGTCCGGCGGTGCGTGGGTGTCCGGGCCGCCGGGCTCGGCGTGTTCCGCCCTGCGGCGGCGGGCGTGCGGGTCGGTGCGGGCGTCGTACGACATCAGTTTCGGGAGGGCGAGGGCGAGCAGGCCGACGGCGGCGACACAGATCAGGCCGCCCGACCAGACAGACGCGCGTACGGACGTGAAGGCGGCCACGCCGCCGGAGCGGACCTGGCCGAGCTGCGGGCCTGCCGAGTACGAGAGCAGTTCGATGCCGGCGAGACGGCCCCGCAGCCCGTCCGGGATGGTCTGGTTCCACATCGTCGAGCGGAAGATCCCGCTGATCATGTCGCAGCCGCCCGCCACGGTGAGGCATGCCAGGACGAGCCACACGTCCGTCATCCATCCGGCAGCCGCCATGGCCGCTCCCCAGCACAGCGCCGACCACAGCACGGCGCGGCCGTGCCGGTGGACCCGGGCCGTCCAGCCGCTGGTCAGGCTGACCAGCAGGGAACCGAAGGGCAAGGCCGCGTACATCAGACCCAGTGACCACTCGGCCTCCAGGTCCTCGGCGAGGAAGGGGAAGAGCGCGAGCGGGAAGGCGAACAGCATCGCTGCGAGGTCGACGGCGTAGGTGCCGAGCAGTTCCTTGCGGCTCCAGGCGTAACGGCCGCCTTCGGCGATGCCGCGCAGGGACGGGCGCTTCGCCCCGTGCGAGGGCGGGGCGGGGCGCAGCCGGCAGCCGATCAGCACCGAGACGGCGAAGGTCGCCACGTCGAGGGCGTAGGCCGCCTCCACGCCGGCGTACGCGATCAGCAGCCCTGCCCCTGCGGGGCCTGCGACGGCGCCGAACTGCCAGCGCAGGGAGTTCAGGGCGGCGGCAGCGGAGAGCTGTTCGTGCGGGACGATGCGGGGGACGAGGGCGTCCAGGGCGGGGCGCTGGACGCCGGTGAGTGCGCTGGTGAGAGCTGCGGCTGCGTAGAGCGGCCAGGCTGCCGGACGCGGAAGCAGCGAGTTGAGAAGCAGGCCGAGGGCGACGGCTCCCAGGCCCGCCTCGCTCCACACGATGAGCTTCCGGCGGTCGAAGGCGTCCGCGAGGGCTCCGCCGTACAGTCCGAAGACGATCAGCGGGCCCAGTTGCACGGCCCCCAGCGCACCGACGGCGGCCGCCGAGCCGGTCAGCTCTTTGAGCTGGAGCGGCAGGGCGACGAAGGTGAGGAAGCTGCCGAGGACGGTGACGGCGCCCGCGCTCCACAGCAGACGGAACTCGCGTGAGGAGCGCCAGGGGGCGAGGTCGGGCAGCAGATTGCGCGGACTGGGAGACACGGGCGGTCATTGTCGCCGCGCCGGTGGGGGAAGCGGCAAATGCTTTTCGCTGCTGCGGGGGCGTACGGCCGCAGGACGGCAGCAGGCACGGCAGCAGACACGCAGGCACGGCCGCGCGTACCGCAGGCGTGCCCGCGGCGCGCGGGAAGTGCGCTCAGCCGGGAGGCGGGGTGGTCGAGATCCGGGGCGCGTGCGGGGTGAAGGAGACACGGGTGCGGGCGCCGTCCGTCGTCCACCGGACCTCGACGGAGTCCTGGTCGGCCGATACGAGGGCGGCGGCCGTGTGCAGTCCGGGAACTTCGCGTGCGGAGGCGCCCGCCGCGGTGGTGAGCGTGGCCAGGGCGGCGAAGAGCGCCGTGCCTCTCGCGTCGCCGGTCAGGGAGGGGACGAGCGCCCAGCGGGTGAACGCCGTGCCCTGCGGGGCGCGCAGCACCGACGGGCGGCCGGGGCCGCTCCAGCCGTGCAGGCCGTGCAGCTGTCCCGTGACCGGCTCCTCCTCGTCGGGGCCGTCCTGCTGCGGGGGCGTGGCCCAGCCGGTCAGACGTACGCGCGCTCCCGGCGGAGCTCCGGTCACGCGGTGCACGCGCAGTTCGAAGCGGCCGCGTACGAACGTCACGCTCTGCACGCTCAGTCCGGGAACCATGGGACCGCCCGAGGCGAAGACCGGGGTGTGCGAGGACGCCGCCCAGCCCCAGGTGCCCTCCGGGTCGGCGCCGGCGGCCAGGGGACGGATGCGCAGGCGGGCGCTGGAGGTGGTGCCGCCCAGCGGATCGCGTGGGTCGGGCAGTTCGACCGCGAAGTGGTTGTCGGGGACGTTGCCGACGGCGGTCGGGCCGGTCCGGGTGGAGTAGGCGAGGCGTGCATAGAGCGGGTCCTGTGCGAGGGCCCTCTGGCCCTCGTGGGCCGGGACGTGGTCGCTGCCGTGGTTGTGCAGCCGGACGAGTCCGTCGCGGCCGGTCGTCTGGATCAGGAGTCCGGCAGCGGGGAGGGTCAGCGCGCGGTCGGCGCCTTCGCTGGGGGCGGCTTCCTCGCGCGCCGTCCACAGGGGGTCGCCGGCGGGGATCAGCAGTGGCAGCAGTCCCTTCGACGCCCAGTACGGCGAGGCGGGGCCGGAATAGTCCTGGAGCGTCGCCTCGTGGGCGCCGTGCCAGCCCAGCGAGAGCAGCCCGTCCGGGGTGAGGGCGCCCCGGTCGAGGAAGTAGCGGAGTGACCCGCTCAGCAGCCGCCGGGAGACACCGGGTGCGAGAGGGGTGTGCCCGGTGAGCGCGCCGAGTGCGACGGCCGCGTTGGCGGCGAAACGGTACGTCAGGGAGCGGCCGAAGTGGACCGGCGCGCCGTTGCCGTCGAAGAGCAGCGCGTAGCTCTCCAGGAAGGAGCGCAGCCGCGTGCCGTGGTGCGCCGACCGGCCGGTGTCCTGGGCGAGATGGGCGTGCATCAGCGGGTACAGGTGCAGGGCCCAGCCGTTGTAGTGGTCGAAGGCCCGGCCGTCCCCGTCGCTGTACCAGCCGTCTCCGGCGTACCAGCCCTCCAGGAGTTCCAGGCCGCGTTCGAGGGCGAGCCAGGTCTCCCTGTCGCCGCGTCCCACCGATTCCAGGAAGCCGGCCACCGTCAGGGGGAAGAGGTACCAGTTGTTGGGCGCCGGCACGTGGCGCAGCGCGCCGCGCAGCCAGTTCGCCGCACGGTCCTGGACGCCGGGGTCCAGCCGGTCCCACAGCCAGTCGCGGCTCAGGCGCAGCCCGAGGGCGACGGACGCGGATTCCACCATCGGCTGTCCCAGGACCGTGTGGTCCAGCACCGGGGGCCAGGATTCGGCGTCCTCCCGTCCGGGTGTGCGGGTGCCGGCGGCCAGCCCGCTCGCGTACTTCTCCAGCCAGCCGTGGGGGTCCTCGCCGCCCGCTCCTGCGACGCGGAACGCCGCTGCGAGGAACGTACGGGCGTAGCCCTCGAGCCCGTCGGAGCGGACTCCCGTACGGGAGGGGCGTCCCGGGAGGTCGAGCATGGCTCCCCGCGGGGTGGCGTAGCGCCAGGCGGCGTGCAGCAGACCGTCGGCGGTCGCTTCCCAGTGGGCGCGGGTCCATCCGGTGTACGGGCTCGACTCCCGGTTCTCGGCGGGGAGTTCGAACGGGACGGGGCAGGGGGTGGCGGCGGGTCCGGTCATGCCAGGTAGGCCAGCCTTTCGCGTCGTACGGGATGGGCGAAGCCCTCTCCTGCGGCCCAGCGGGCGACTTCGGAGACCGTCAGGTCCGCCAGCCGCCGCAGCTCGTTGCCGAGGGAGCCTGCGATGTGCGGCGTGATGAGCGCGTTCTCGCACTCCCACAGGGGGTGCCCGCGGGGCAGCACCTCCGGCTCCGTGACGTCCAGCACCGCGCGGATCCGCCCGGCGAGCACCGCCTCGGTGAGCGCGTCCTGGTCGAGGACGGCGCCGCGTG
Organism: Streptomyces ovatisporus; assembly: GCF_042653885.1. Taxonomy (NCBI): domain Bacteria; kingdom Bacillati; phylum Actinomycetota; class Actinomycetes; order Kitasatosporales; family Streptomycetaceae; genus Streptomyces; species Streptomyces ovatisporus. The sequence goes on along the minus strand of NZ_JBHSFH010000003.1, from coordinate 165,492 downwards.
AAGTGTTGAGGAGGACGGCGTCCGGCCGCATGGCGGCGAGGAGTTCGCGGGAGACCAGACCGCGGGTGGCCGGGAGCAGCGGGGTGTGGACGCTCACCACGTCGCAGGACGCGAAGAGTTCGGGCAACGGCACTGTCCGTACTCCGAGTGCGGCGGCCTCCCCGGCGGAGATGTACGGGTCGTACAGCAGCACTTCGAAGTCGTGGGGGCGCAGCAGCTCGACGACTCTGCGGCCGATGAGCGAGGCGCTGCAAATGCCCACGGTGCGCCGGTAGTTGCCCAGTCCGGGTGGTGCGGTCAGCCAGTCGCCGCGGTCGCGGTCGGCGGCGTACGCGCGGGCCGTCTCCAGCACCCGCTTGCCGGTGAGCAGGATCATCGCGACGGTGTACTCCGCCACCGGACGGGCGTTGGCGGCGGCGGCCGAGGAGACCTCGATGCCCCGCTCCCAGCACGCCTCGGTGACGTGTCCGCGCACGCTGCCGGCCGTATGGGCGACCGCGCGCAGCCGTGGGGCCGACGCCAGGACGTCCTCGTCGAGGGGCGGGCAGCCCCACCCGGTGACCAGCAGTTCGGCACCTGCGAGTACGCGCCGTGCCCGGTCCGTGCGGAGGCCGTGGAGCGCGGGCAGCGGCTCGGGGTCGGTGAACTCGGCCAGCGCGTCGAGGACTTCGTCGTCGAGGAGGCTCTCGGCCGCGGCCGGCTCCATGGCGAAGGCGATCCGCGGGCGGTGTGCCGCGGTGCCCGGCTCCGCTCCGTCAGGGCGGGCTCCGGGGGTTCCGGGTGCTCCGGTGGTTCCAGGTGTTCCGGTGGTTCCCCTGGGGGGTGTCGGCATGTCTCTCCTCGGCGGAGCGGGCCGGTGACGGGGCTCCACCGAGGCTGCCCGCTGCGGGGCCCGAGCGCCAGAGGGCCGTGCGGGCGGGGACGGCGGCGGCCGGTCCCCCGGAGCGGACGGGATGCGGGGCAGGCCGGACGCCTGCGGGTGTGCGGGAAGGGGTGCCTGGTGCTGGAGCGTCCTGCTACCAGCGCGTGGGCGGCGGCGCCGAGAGGTGGTCCACGAGGCGGGAGAGGCGGTCGCGGAAGGGCCGCCGCAGGCGGGACCCCGGCGGGCCGCCGGCCGCGCCCGGTCCGGGGAGACTCTCCCCCGCTGCTGCGCTGACCAGGTGCTGGACGGTGTCGAGGTCCACCTCGGAGGCGTCCGCGGTGAGGGCGTCGTGCGCGATGCCGTGCAGGTCGCGGAGGTCCCCGGCGGCGCGGTCGTCCAGAGCGAGCACGGTCGCGCCTGCCCGGCGGGCGTCGTGCACCCGCTCCAGCAGCCCGCCCCCGGGCGGCCCGGAGGCGACCACCAGTACGGTCTCCCTGCGTCCGGCCGCTTCGATACGGCCGAGGCCCGCCGAGAGATGAGCGGGCGCGGACGGGGGGACCCGGTGGCGCACGAGGGTCGGTGAGAGTTCCGGCAGACCGGACCAGGCGGCCTCGTCGTCCAAGTGGGCGGCCAGGTGCCAGGGTTCGTAGGACTCCGTCCCCACCAGCAGCAGCCCGCCCCGGTGCGGGCCGACCGAGGCCCGGAGCGAACCGGCGAACCGGCGTGCCGACTGCACCCACCCGGTCCCGGCGAGCACTTCCCTCAGATGTGCGACGCGTACGGCATCCATGGCCCGGCATGATGCCTCAACAGGCCCCGCGGAACAGGAGATTCGGCTGTGGTCACCCTTACGGATGTGACGGTTCGGGCCGGGGCGGGCAGCGGTGCACGGGGTTCCGGCCGGGCGGATACGTTCATCTCCCGTTTCCTTGACGCTCTGTCGCTGGCTGCTTACTTTCGGTCGCGGGCAGTACCCGTCCCGTTTCCGGAAGCCGGGAGTCGCCATGCCGTACGAGACATCCGTGCCCTTCGTGGCAGGCACCGAGGGTTACGCGAGTTTCCGCATCCCGGCCTGCGTGCAGGCCCCCGACGGTGCGTTGCTCGCCTTCGCGGAGGGGCGAGTGCACTCCTCGAGCGACGCAGGTGACATCGACATCGTCTCCCGCAGATCCGCCGACGGGGGGCTGAGCTGGGAAGAGCTGCGTGTGGTCGCCACCTTCGGGGACGGCACCGCGGGCAATCCGGCCCCCGTGGTCAGCCACGCGCGGGGGGAGGGGGCGGTCACAGGGCGGCTCGTGCTCGTCTCCGTCACGAACGGGGCGGACGCCGGCGAGGACCGCATCAGGCGCGGCGAGGTCGCACCGGCCGACGCGAGGCGCGTGTGGGTGCAGTTCAGCGACGACTCCGGGGCGAGCTGGTCGGTCCCGAGGGAGATCACCGGAGAGGCGAAACGGCCGGAGTGGCGCTGGTACGCCACCACTCCGGGCCATGCCCTGCGCCTGTCGGAGGGCCCGTACGCGGGGCGGCTCGTCGTGCCCGCGAACCACTCGATCCCGCCCACGGGCACCGACGACGGCACCGAAGGGCACTACAACGGCGGTCACGACCTGCTCAGCGACGACGGGGGAGCGACGTGGCGCATCGGCTACATCGATGACAACCCCGACGGCTGGGTGAACGTCAACGAGACCACCGCAGCCCAACTCCCGGACGGGCGCGTGTACTTCAACACCCGCACCGAGGCCGTCAGCACCGCGCACCGCGCCGACGCGCACTCCGCCGACGGCGGCGGCAGCCTGCTGGCCCCCTTCCAGCCGCAGCCCGCACTCACGGCCCCGGTGGTGGAAGGGAGCGTCCTGCAACTGCGCGACCCGGACGTGCTGCTCTTCTCCGCGCCCGGCGACCCGGAGGAGCGGCGCAGCATGACCGTGTGGACCGGCTCCGACGGCGGGACCGGCTGGCGTCCCGTGCATACCGTGGACGAGCGGCCGGCTGCGTACTCCGACCTGGTGCGCGTCGACGACCACACGCTCGGACTGCTCTACGAGACAGGGGAGTCGAGCCCGTACGCGACGATCACCTTCCGCCGCATCCCGCTGGACGAACTGCTCGGGGAGACCCCCGGTACGTGATCACCTTCACGGAACGGAGTGCGGCCAAGGGGCGGCGGCGGGTGGCAGGATCGCCCGTATGACTTCCTCTTCCTCTGCATCCTCCTCCTCGCCCGCTCCGAAGAAGGACCCCTGGGACCTGCCCGACGTCTCCGGCCTCACCGTCGGAGTGCTCGGCGGCACCGGTGACCAGGGACGCGGGCTGGCCTACCGGCTGGCCAGGGCGGGCCAGGCCGTGATCATCGGCTCGCGTGCGGCGGAACGCGCCCAGCAGGCCGCGGACGAGCTGGGCATGGGAGTCGAGGGCGCCGACAACGCCGAGTGCGCGCGGCGCTCGGACATCGTGATCGTCGCCGTGCCGTGGGACGGCCACGCCCGGACGCTGGAGGCGCTCCGCGAGGAGCTGCGCGGCAAGCTCGTCGTGGACTGCGTCAATCCGCTCGGGTTCGACAAGAAGGGTGCCTACGCGATCCGTCCCGAGGAGGGCAGCGCAGCCCAGCAGGCGGCGGCGCTGCTGCCCGACTCGCGGGTGACGGCGGCCTTCCACCATCTCTCCGCCGTGCTGCTCGCCGACCCGGAGACCGAGAAGATCGACACCGACGTGATGGTGCTCGGCGAGGTCCGCGAGGACTGCGCGATCGTGCAGGCGCTCGCCGGTCGCATCCCGGGGATGCGCGGCATCTTCGCCGGCCGGCTGCGCAACGCTCACCAGATCGAGTCGCTGGTGGCCAACCTGGTCTCCGTCAACCGGCGTTACAAGGTGCACGCGGGCATCAGGCTCACCGACATGTGACGGGCAGGGGGGCGCGGAGCGGCGGGCGGGAGCGGCGTCGGCCTCAGAGCGCGGCCCGCGGCGGCCCGCAGCGGCCCGGAGCCGGTCCGGGGCGGCCTGGTGGCCGAGGGCCGGCGCCCGGGGCGTCGCGCGGGATGGGGGAGAATGGGCGCAGCGCCGCACCGTCCGGCACGCACCACCCGAACCGCACCGTCCGACTGGAGCCGCCACCGTGTCCGCCCCCGCCGCCTCGCCCCTTCCTCCCCGGTTGCTCGCCCGGTTCGCCGCCGCCCTGTGCGTGCTCGCGGTGGCCGCGGCGGTGCTCTCCTTCGTCAAGGGCAGCTGGCTCGGTGTGATCTGGGTACTGCTCGCGGGCCTCGCCTCCAACATGGCCTGGTACTACGGCCGTCGGGCACGCGGCGCGCGGAACGCCGCGAAGGCGGAAGCGGGAGCCGGCGCCGATACGGGTACGGGACCGGGCGCGGGTACGGACACCGTCTAGTGCTGTGGCCGGGAGGGTTCGCCGGGCGTCGCGAGCCGGTGAACCTTCCGGTCGCAGCACTACTAGGGCTGTGGTGTGACGGCGACAGCCGGCTCGCCCTGCCAGAAGCGGAAGTAGTCGTAGCCGTAGGCGACGTCGAGGTCCGAGACGTCCAGTACCTGCATCACGTTGCCTATCGCGTCCCAGAACACCCCGTTCACCTCGGGAATCCACAGGAAGCCGAAGACCACCAGCAGCCCGAACGGTGCGAACGGCTCCGCCTGCCGCCGCGCGGCGGGTGAGAGCCACGGCTCCAGAACGCCGTAGCCGTCCAGGCCGGGCACCGGCAGCAGATTCAGGATGGCCGCGGTCACCTGCAGCATCGCGAGGAACGCCAGGGCGTAGCGGAAGGCGAACGGGACGTCGTCCATGGCGTCCAGCCAGAAGGGCGCGGTGAGCAGGGCGGCGAACAGGGCGTTCGTCAGCGGCCCGGCGGCCGAGATCAGACTGTGCTTCCAGCGCCCCCGGATGCGTCCCCGTTCGATGTAGACCGCGCCGCCCGGCAGGCCGATGCCGCCGAGGACGACGAAGACCACCGGCAGCACGATGCTCAGCACGGCGTGCGTGTACTTGAGCGGGTTGAGGGTGAGATAGCCCTTCTCGGCGACGGAGTCGTCCCCGCTGCGCAGCGCCGTGCGCGCGTGGGCGTACTCGTGCAGGCAGAGTGAGACGACCCAGCCGGAGACCACGAAGAAGAAGACCGCCACACCGGTGACTTCGGCCAGGCCCGACCATACGCCCCATCCGGAGACGGCCATGATCGCTGCGATCCCCAGGAAGACGGGGCTGATGCGGTGGTGGTCGGGGTGGGTTCCGGCGCCGGTCATGGGTCCAGACCGTACCGGCACGCCGAACACACAGGCCAACTGGCCCTGCTCACCGAGAGTTGCCCCGTGGGGACCGGGTGTCTCCGTGCGGCGGCCCGCCTCCGGCCCGCGGAGGACGGGCCGCCGTCTGCCGTCCGTGCGGCAAAATCAGGAGAAGCTGTGCCGCGCCTCCGGGAAGTCCCCCGAAATCACGTCCTGGGCGAAGGACTTGGCTGCCTCGCCCAGCGTCTCCCGCAGCCGCGCGTACTGCTTGACGAAGCTGGGCACCCTTCCGGCCGTCATGCCCGCCATGTCCGTCCAGACCAGTACCTGTGCATCGGTCTCCGCTCCCGCGCCGATGCCGACGGTCGGGACGTGCAGGGAGCGGGTCACCTCGGCGGCCAGTTCCGCGGGCACCGCCTCCAGCACCACCGCGAACGCCCCTGCGTCCTGTACGGACTTGGCGTCCCGCAGCAGTTGCTGGGCCGCCTCCTCGCCCCTGCCCTGCACGCGGTAGCCCATGGCGTGCACGGACTGCGGCGTGAGGCCGACGTGCGCCATGACGGGAATGCCCGACTGGACCATCAGCTCGATCTGGTGGGCGGAACGTTCACCGCCCTCCAGTTTCACGGCGCCCGCCCCGGCCTCCTTGATCAGACGTGTGGCGCTGCGCAGCGCCTGCACGGGCCCTTCCTGGTACGTGCCGAAGGGGAGGTCCGCGACGATGAGGGCGCGCTTGGTGCCCCGTACGACGGCGGCCGTCAGCATCGTCATCTCGTCCAGGGTGACGGGGACGGTGTTCTCGTAGCCGAGATGGCAGTTGCCCATGGAGTCGCCGACGAGCATCACGGGGATGCCGGTCTCGTCGAAGACCGAGGCGGTCATGGCGTCGTAGGCGGTGAGCATCGGCCAGCGCTCCCCGCGCTCCTTGGCGGCGCCGAGGTCCCGGACGGTCACGCGGCGGTTCCGTGCTCCGCCGTAGAGAGTGGCCGGCTGCTTCTGCGAAGGCGCGGCCTGCTTCTGCGCATCAGACATGGCTGAAGGCTCCTGTTTTGTGTGGTCTCGTGGCGCCCTGACGGCGTCCCCGGATACACCTCCATGCTGGCACGCGCCGCCGGTCAGTGGAAGGGAAACGGGCGACCCCCGGCCCCTGGCGCGAGCGTCACCGGACGACCGGCGGCGCCCCGGCTCGTCAGCCCGCCCGCCCCAGGGCGCGAGGATCGGCAGCGCGCCGGAGAAGCCGGGCAGCAACCCGGCCGGACGGAGCGGACGGCGGCCGGCGGAGGGGGCGCCGGCCGGGATGAGGCCGAGTGGGCGGCCCCGGGACTTCAATGTGCGGGTTCCGCATTCATAACGATACGAGACGGCTCCGTATCGGATACGCGTAGAGTGGCGGCATGAGTCCCTCCTTCACACCCGAAACGGTCCACCGGCGGCGCTGGGCCGTGCTCGCCGTCCTGATGCTCAGCCTGCTGATCGTCGTGCTGGACAACTCGATCCTCAACGTCGCGATGAAGACGGTCGCCCAGCCCGCACCCGTCGGACTCGGCGCCACGCAGAGCGAGTTGGAGTGGGCGGTCAACTCCTACACGCTGGTGTTCGCCGGCCTCCTCTTCACGGCGGGTCTGCTGGGGGACCGTTGGGGCCGCAGGAGGGTGCTCCTCTTCGGTCTCGTCGTCTTCGGTCTCGGTTCCGTGTGCGCCGCCCTCTCCGACTCGCCGGGTCAACTGGTCGCGTTCCGGGCGCTGATGGGTTTCGGCGGCGCCTTCGTCATGCCGTCCACGCTGGCGATCCTGATGAACGTCTTCGAGCGTGACGAGCAGCCGAAGGCCATCGGCATCTGGGCGGGTGGCGTCGGACTGGCCATCGCCATCGGCCCGATCACGGGCGGTCTGCTGCTGGAGCACTTCTGGTGGGGGTCCGTCTTCCTCGTCAACGTGCCGATCGTCGTGGTGGCGCTTGCGGCGATGGTGCTGCTCGTCCCCGACTCCCGCGACCCGGCCCCGGGGAGGACCGACCCCTTCGGGGTCCTGCTGTCCATAGCCGGGCTGGTGCTGCTGGTCTACGGGATCATCAAGGGCGGCCAGCTGGCCGACTTCACCGACGCCGAGGTGCTGCTCACCATGGGCGGCGCCGTGGCCGTACTGACCGGCTTCGTACTGCACGAGCGGCGGAGCGCCCATCCGGCCCTCGACGTCGGCTACTTCAGGAATCCGTCCTTCTCCGCCGCCGTCGCCGCCATCGCGCTCGTCTTCTTCGCCCTGATGGGGGTGACCTTCTTCGCCGTCTTCTACATGCAGAGCGTGCGCGGCTTCTCGGCGCTGGAGGCGGGGCTGTTGATGCTCCCGCTCGCCCTCGCGCAGCTGGTCTTCGCACCCAGGGCGCGGCTGGTCGTCGAGCGGTTCGGTGCGAAGGCCGTCTGCACGAGCGGCATGCTGCTGGTGGCGGCGGGGATGGCGGCATTCCTGTTCTTCGGCCGTACGACGCCGGTGTGGGCGCTCGAGGTCGTCTTCTTCGTACAGGGCACGGCGATGGCGCACATCATGCCGCCCGCCACTGTCTCGATCATGCAGTCGCTGCCCCGGGAGAAGGCCGGTTCGGGCTCGGCGGTGAACAACACCTTCCGTCAGGTCGGCGGCGCCATGGGGGTGGCCGTGCTCGGTTCGGTCCTCTCCGCCCGCTACCGCGAAGGCGTCGAGGGGGAGTTGGCGGCGCTGCCGCTTCCCGAGGGCGTCCGCCACGCCGCCGGCGAGTCGATCGAGGGGACGCTCGCGCTGGCGTCCCGGATGGGACCCGCCGGCCGGGCGCTGGTCGACCCCGCGAAGGACGCCTTCGTCGATGCGATGCACGTGGCGGCTGCCGGCTCGGCCGCTGTGGCGCTGCTGGGAGCGGTCGTCGTGGCCGTATGGCTTCCCGGCAAGCCGCGGGCGCAGGGGGAGAGTTCGCGTCCGCCGCAAACGGAGGCGGCCAACCCGCCTGTGGGTGCCGGAAGTTGAAGCCCTCGCCGACCGCCTTCGGTCCCGCCGGTGACCGTCCCGGTGACGGACACCGGGCGGTCGGACGACCGGCGCAAGGGTGGCTGCCATGACAGAATCGGGCACCGCCGGACGGACTCCTCGCGTGGGTGGCCGGGGCGCCCGGCCGGGACCAGCAACCGCTTCCACAGCCTGAACAGCAGCAGCCACCGCCGCAGTCGCAGACAGCCACAGACAGCCACAGACAGACACAGACACAAGCCATGAGCCGGAACACAGCGACGGCCCGCCGGCTCACCGCCGGTCCGGGCCGCACAGGCACGACGGAGGCGCCGCGATGAACCGGATGCCGGCGCCGCACGGCACCGCACCCGCGCGGCGTGGCCGGCCGCGCAGCGAGGCCGTCGAGCGCGCCATCATCGAGGGCGTGCTGCGGCTGCTGGAGGAAGGCGTCTCCATCGACGCACTGTCCATGGAGCGAGTCGCCCGCACGGCCGGGGTCGGCAAGGCCACGGTCTACCGGCGGTGGCCCGGCAAGGACGCCCTGCTGCTGGCGGTGGTGGGGGAGTTGGAGGAGCCGCAGGCCGAACTCCCGGGCACGTCCGTACGGGACGATCTCGTCACCATTCTGGAGTGGTACAGGCGGGTCGGGCTGGCCAAACGGAACTCGGCGGTGCTGCGCACCATGATGAGCCACGTGAGCAGCCACCCGAAGCTGTGGCACCAGTACCACGACAGCGTCATCAAGGTGCGCCGGGAGGCCCTGCACGGCGTGCTGCGGCGTGGACTGGAGAGCGGGGAGCTCCGCGGCGGCCTGGACGTGGAGCTGCTCGGGGAACTGTTCGCCGGGCCGATGCTCACCCGTACCGTCCTCCACGAGGGCAAGGATCTGCCCGAGGGACTGGCGGAACAGATCGTGGACTCCGTGCTCGGCGGGGTGCGGGCTCCGGAGTGAGGCGGCGGCCGGAGCGGCTGCCGCGGCGTGGGCCCCGCCCCCGGCGCGGCACCTGTGCGGCACATCCGTGCACGTCGCGGTCGTGTGCCGTGGCATGTGCCGGTTCCGTCACAGCATGCGTGGGAACCCTGGACACCGGAACCCGGCCTGCCGGGATATTCGTCCTGGCCGGCAAGGGTGGCGCAGCCCAAGGGGAACGCGCCCACCGGGTGTTGTGCAGGACGTTCGCCGTGCAGGACACGGCGCCCGCATCACCTATCGTTCGACCAGGCACCGGCAAGGCAAGCGAGGACAGCGGATGGCACGTGCGTACATGACGGAATCGGCGAAGACGTCGGGCGAGTCGCGCGGCTTCCTTTCCCGGTCCCGTCAGGACGGCCGCTCCGTACCCCGGGGTCTGGGCAACTGGGGCCGGTGGGGCGGCGGTGGCGCATGGCGCCGCGGCTGGGTGCTGGGCGTGCTCGCCCTGCTGCTGGGGGCGGCGCTCTTCTGGCACTCCGAGATCCCCAACACGATCGGCAACCTCGGCTCGCTGTGGGAGACGTTCCTGCCCTGGGGCGGCGTGCTCGTACCGGTGCTGGCGCTGCTGGCCGTGCTGCGCCGTTCCGCGCTCGCGCTGGTCGCGCTGCTGCTGCCGACGATGGTGTGGCTGCACCTCTTCGCCGGCCAGTTCACCAGCAAGTCGGGTACGGGCGGCGACCTCACCGTCGTGACGCACAACGTCAACGCCGGCAACCCGGACCCGAGCCGTACGGCGCGGGAACTGGCGGGCTCGGGCGCGGACATCGTGGCGCTCGAGGAAGTCGCCGGCGGGCAGGCGTCGCTGTACGACAAGGGCCTCGCCGGTGCCTACCGCTACCACGAGCGCGTGGGCACGGTCGGTGTGTGGAGCAAGTACCCGATGCGCGACACGAAGACGGTCGACATCAAGATGGGCTGGCCGCGGGCGATGCGTACGACCGTCGACACGCCCAAGGGAGGCGTCGCCGTGTACGCCGCCCATCTCCCGTCCGTGCGGCTGCAGTTCGCCTCCGGTTTCACGGCGGGACAGCGTGACGACAGCGCCGCGGCGCTGGGCAACGCCATAGCGGACGACCCGGTCGACAAGACCATCCTGCTCGGAGACCTCAACGGCACCATGAACGACCGCGCGCTCGCACCCGTCACCTCCCAGATGCGCTCGACGCAGGGAGCGTCGGGGGACGGCCCCGGCTTCAGCTGGCCTGCCTCGTTCCCGACGACGAGGATCGACCAGATCATGGTGAAGGGCCTGGAGCCCGTCTCGTCCTGGTCCCTTCCCGCGACCGGGAGCGATCACCTGCCCGTGGCGGCGTCGGTCGACTTCTAAGGCCCTGTCCGACCCGTCCCGTCTGCTCGCGGCGCCCGGCAGGCAGATCCCCCGCTTCGGGGGCCCCGCGTTGTCGTACCGACCGGGCAGCCCGCTGCGAGGACGATCGTCCGCCTGGGTCCGCTTGCGGCCGCATGCACCGTCCGCCGTGAGCACCGCCTGCGGCGGACGGTGCCATCCGTCGGACAGGCCCCGAGCGCCGGCTCGTGCCCGTGCGCCGGGTGGTCCTCTCGCCCTGCAAGGGCCACCGCCCCCGCACGCTGCGTCCGTCCGGGCCGTGGCATGAATCACGCGCTGTCCGCCCAGCTGTTGCCGTCCTGAGACACGCGGCGGCGCCGCGGGGGAAACGCATCTGACAGACTTTGTTCCGTGTGAGAACATAAGAAGCTGTGTCTGCGCCTGACGGCGTCGTTGTGCAGGCTCGCAGCGCATTCCCCCTTAGAAAACCTTGCTTACGACCTTGATCAACCCTGCCTTGAAAGGTTCCCGCCTCATGCCTCTGGCCTTGCTCGCCCTCGCGATCAGCGCCTTCGGAATAGGCACGACCGAGTTCGTGATGATGGGCCTGCTGCCCAACGTCGCGCGGGACATGGGCACCTCCGTGCCCACAGCCGGATATCTGGTCTCCGCCTACGCCATCGGCGTCGTCATCGGCGCCCCGCTGCTCACCGCGTTCGGCGCGCGTACGCCGCGCAAGCGGATGCTGGTGCTGCTCATGGCGCTCTTCACGGTCGGCAACCTCGCGTCCGCCCTCGCGCCCAACTACGCGGCCCTGCTGGCCGGGCGGGTGCTGGCCGGGCTCCCGCACGGTGCGTTCTTCGGGGTCGGCGCCGTCGTCGCGGCACGGCTCGTGACGGAGGACCGGCGGGCCCGTGCCGTCGCCACCATGTTCCTGGGGCTGACGGTCGCCAACATCGTCGGCGTACCGGCCGGAACGGCGATCGGGCAGGCCCTCGGATGGCGGGCGACGTTCGTGGTCGTCAGCGCCATCGGCCTGCTGGCGATGGTGACACTCGCCGCACTGGTCCCCGAGATGACCGCCGAGCAGCGGACCGGCCTCCGCCAGGAGGTACGCGCCCTCGGCGACCGTCAGGTGATCCTCGGCCTGCTCACCGCGGTCTTCGGATTCGGCGGCGTCTTCGCCGTCTACAGCTACCTCGCCTCGATCATGACCGAGGTCACCGGGCTCGCCGAGTCCTCCGTGACCGTGGTGCTCGCTCTCTTCGGCATCGGCATGACGCTGGGAGCGCTCGTCGCCGGTCCGCTGACGGACCGCGCCCTGCGGCCCACGCTCTACGGCGGCCTCGGCGCGCTCGCCGTGGCGATGGTCACCTTCCACGCCGTCGTCGACATCAAGTGGGCGGCGATGGTGATGGTCGTCGTACTGGGCGGGCTCGGCTTCATGACGACGACGCCCCTGCAGATGCTGATCATGCAGAAGGCCCGGCAGGCGCCGACGCTGGCCTCCGCCGGAAACCAGTCCGCGTTCAACCTCGCCAACGCCGGCGGGGCGTGGCTGGGAGGTGCCGCCGTCGCGGCCGGCTGGGGCTGGACCTCGCCCATGCTGGTGGGCGTCGTACTGGCGCTGGCCGGGCTCGGCATCGCCGTGCTGGCGGGTGTGCTGGACGGGGCGCCGACGCTCTCCCGTTCGCGCATCGTCGCCCGCGGCGGCGTCCCGGGGCTGCGCCGGGCCCGCGCCGCCGAGAGCGTCACGGGCTGACCCGCGCCGACCCGGGCGGACGCCGGGAGCCGGGGGGACCGGCTCCCGGCGTCCGCCCCCACACTCCTCCCGGCAGAAGGGCTCGCGCCGCGGCGCGAGCCCTTCGCCGTTCCCGCCCGCGGACCGGCGCAACTCCGTACACGGACGGGTGAGCTGCTGCGCGGTTGCCCGCCGGAGCCTGTTCAATTCCGGACATGGCAGCCAACGAGTCGGAAGCGGACGCTCCGGAGACCGGCGGAGGACGGTGCGGCACGTTCTGGGAGATGCTCGCCGGCCGGCTCGCCCCGCCTCGGGCCTCGGTGCTCCTCGGCTGGGAGCTGATCGAGGTCGTCCCGGAGGACGGGACCATCGAGGTCGCCTTCCAGGCGCACGAGCAGTTCACGAACCCGGCGGGTGCGATCCAGGGCGGCTTCCTGGCGGCCATGCTCGACGACACCATGGGCCCGGCGCTGGCGGCGGCACTTCCGGACGGGCAGCTCGCCCCGACGCTCGACCTGCACATCCAGTACCTCCGGCCCGCTCTGCCCGGGCGGCTGACCGGACGTGGCCGCGTCGTCCAGCGCGGCAGACAGGTGTGCTTCCTCGCAGGCGAACTCGCCGCCGAGGACGGCACGCTGGTGGCCGTGGCGACGGCGACGGCCCGTCTCCACACGCCGGAGTGAGCGGGGCGCCCGCCGGAGCGGTCTGCTCGGCGGCCCGCCGCAGGGGCGGCCTTGACGGGGGCCGATAGGCTGCCCTTGCAGCGTATTTCTCACAGGTGACCGCATCTCACGCAACCGTCCGCATGGCACGGCCGGTCGGGACGGCCGCCTTCCTCCCCGCATGCGCTTCCGCAGCCGTGGGCCTGCACACCTTCTGCGTCACTCCCGCCGCCGGGCGCGCAGCGCAGGCTCCGCGCCGCGCAGGCTCCGCGCAGGTGGGCGACGTCCCGCTCCCGCGGTCCCGTAACCCGCGCTGCCGGTCCTGTTCACATGTCTGTGCCGACTCTTCGACCAGCCCCGACACGGGGCGGTTTCGGCCTGCCCGGAAGGAGTACCTCATGCAACTCGGACTCGCCTGCCCACGCTTCACCTGGCCAGGTGGCGACTCCGCCGTCGCGGGCCGGTTCGCACAGGTCGCACGCGGCGCGGAGCAGGCAGGTCTGGCCAGCCTGTGGGTGATGGACCACTTCTGGCAGATTCCGAACTTCGGGGCGCCGGACGAGCCGATGCTCGAGGCCTACGGTGCTCTGACCTACGCCGCCGCCCACACGAGCCGTATCACGCTGGGCGCGCTGGTGACCGGAGTCGGGCACCGTCCGCCGGGCCTGCTGGTCAAGCAACTCGCCACCCTGGACGCGCTGTCCGGCGGCCGCGCCGTCCTCGGGATGGGCGCGGGCTGGGACGAGGAGGAGCACCGGGCGATCGGCGTGCCCTTCCCGCCCGCCGCCGAGCGCTTCGAGCGCCTGGAGGAGATGCTCCAGATCGTCCGCAGCATGTGGAGCGACGACGAAGAGCCGTACCGCGGACGGCACTTCGGCCTCGCCCGTACGGTGACCGCTCCCCGTCTGACACGGCCGCACCCGCCGGTCCTCATCGGCGGCAGCGGTGAGAAGAAGACCCTCCGGCTCGTCGCCGAGTACGCCGACGCCTGCAACCTCTTCCACGGCTCCGACGTACGGCACAAGCTGGGTGTCCTGAGGGGCCACTGCGAGCGCCTCGGCAGGCCGTACGGGGAGATCGAGAAGACCCTGCACATGCGTCTTCCCGAAGGCCGGTCCGTCGCCGAGAGCGTGGAGCGCTGCGGCGAACTGGCCTCCCTCGGCATCGATCACGTCATCGTCGCGCCGCCGGACGCGGCGGACGAGGCGACGCTCGGGCACCTCGCCGAACTGGCCGACCGTGTCCGGGAGATGACACCGGCGGGGCGCAGGCCGGGGGAGCGGACCGGGATGCGCAGCGGCCGGGGGTGAGCCGGGTGCGGGGCGGACCTCCGGGGCCCGCCCCGCGTCGCCGGGGTGCGTTCGTCAGCCGGCCGTGCCGTTCCCGGAGGCGCTCTCCCGCCAGTGGTTGGTGATGGGCAGGCGGCGGTCCTTGCCGAAGCCCTTGGCGGAGATCTTCGTGCCCGGCGGGTACTGACGCCGTTTGTACTCGGCGGCGTCGGTCATCCGCAGCACCCGCGTGACGACTTCGGGGTCGTAGCCGCGCTCGACGATGCCCTGGCGGCCCACGTCCCCGTCGACGTACAGCTTCAGGATGCCGTCCAGCACGCCGTAGTCAGGGAGGGAGTCCGTGTCGACCTGGCCGGGGCGCAGCTCCGCGCTGGGCGGCTTGGAGATGCTGTTCTCCGGGATGGGCGGTGTCTCGCCGCGCTCGGCGGCGGCGCGGTTGCGCCACTTCGCAAGCCGGAAGATGTTGGTCTTGTAGACGTCCTTGATCGGCCCGTACGCGCCGACGGAGTCGCCGTAGAGCGTCGAATAGCCGCACGCCAGCTCGGACTTGTTGCCCGGCGCGAGGACGATGTGGCCCTCCTGGTTGGAGATGCCCATCAGCGTCACACCGCGCAGCCGGGACTGAAGGTTCTCCTCGGCGACGCCGGTGAGCTCGACGGAATCCATGAAGGCATCGAACATCGAACCGATGGCCACCGTGCGGTAGTTGAGGCCCGTGCGGCGTGCCATCTCCGCGGCGTCGTCCTTGGAGTGCTCGGAGGAGTAGCGCGAGGGCATCGAGACGGCGTGCACCTGGGAAGGGCCGAGGGCGTCGCAGGCGATGGCCGCGGTGAGCGCGGAGTCGATGCCGCCGGAGAGGCCGAGCACCACCGAGCTGAAACCGTTCTTGGCCACGTACGCCCGCAGCCCGGTGACGAGCGCGGTGTAGATCTCCTCGTCGTCCTCCATGCGCGGAGCCTCGCTGCCGGTGAACTCCGGCTCGTACGCCTCCAGCGGCTCCGTGCTGAGGGCGACGTGCTGCACGGTGAGGCCGTCGTCCACGACCCCGGAGGGCGGTGCCGCGGGCGCCGCGGGGAGTTCCAGGTCGAGGACGAGGCACGCCTCCTCGAACTGCGGTGCACGCGCGAGGACTTCACCTCCGCTGTCGACGACGATCGAGTCGCCGTCGAAGACGAGCTCGTCCTGGCCGCCGACCATCGCGAGGTAGGCCGTCGTGCAGCCCGCCTCCTGGGCGCGCTTGCGGACGAGATCCAGGCGCGTGTCGTGCTTCTCGCGCTCGTACGGCGAGGCGTTGACCGACAGCAGCAGCCCGGCACCGGCGGCACGGGCGGCGGGGACCCGGCCGCCGCTCTGCCACAGGTCCTCGCAGATGGCGAGGGCGACGTCGATGCCGTGGACCCTGACGACGGGCAGGGTCTGGCCGGGCACGAAGTAGCGGAACTCGTCGAAGACGCCGTAGTTGGGCAGGTGGTGCTTGGCGAAGGTCAGTGCGACCTCGCCCTCATGGAGTACGGCCGCGGCGTTGAGGGGGGCGCCTGCCGGGCTGCCCAGGGTGGCGCGCACGTCCTCCGCGCGGTCGAGGTAGCCGACGACGACGGGGACCCCGCCGAGGCCCTCCTCCGCCAGCCGGTGCGCGAGCGTGCGCAGCGCCGCACGGCTGGCCTGGACGAACGAACCGCGCAGGGCCAGGTCCTCCACCGGGTAGCCGGTGAGCATCATCTCGGGGAACGCGACGAGGTGCGCCCCCCGCTCGACGGAGCGCCGCGTCCAGTGCAGGACCGACGCGGCGTTGCCTTCGAGGTCACCGACGGTGGAGTCGATCTGGTTCAGGGCGAGACGTAGTTGAGGCACGCCGCCCACTGTAATCGTCTTCCTGACGAGAGGAAGGGGGTGCCCGTCGGGGTACCGGACGGGGCCGGAGCGGGCCCACCCAGGGTCACCGGCCGGACACGTATGAGTACGTCGCGGGAGGCGCTGTCAAAGCGGAATGAGTGGCTCCGTGAAGCTCCGGGGGGAACCGGACACGTGGCGTTCACGTCACCCTCACAACTGTATCCAGTACCCAAGGTCACTTACGCGAGGGTATCCGCAGCATTTCGATACCTGGTGTACTGGATTCGATGGCCGCCTGGCGGGCATCGGTCAGTGACGTGAACTCGCCACCGCACAGGGGGAAGCACATGTTGGAGGCCCTCGGTCTCGAACCCGTCCAACAGCAGGCCTACGAGGCACTCGTCGACGGCGCGGTCACCGTACGGGAACTGCGCGAGACGCTGGGGCTGAGTGCCACGAAGGTCCGCGAAACCCTCACAGCGCTGGAGAAGTTGAGCCTGGTCGGCAGGTACCCGGGGGAGCGGCGCGGTGAGGAGCGGTTCCTGCCCGTGGCTCCGGAGGTCGCCTTCGAGTCGCTGCTGCTGGCGCGTGAAGAGGCCATCCACCGCACCCGGCGCCACATCCAGCTGCTCGCCACGCGCTTCCGCGCCAACGCCACCGCCCGCGACCCCGTCGACCTGGTGGAGATCGTCACCGGCAGGGCGGCGGTGATCCAGCAGGTCGATCAGTTGCAGTACAGCGCGCGGCACCAGATACGCGGCATCGACCGCCCCCCGTACGCCAACAGCGACCCCGACCGGCTCGACCCCAAGACGGGCATGATGCCGGTGCAGGCGAAGACCATGCGGCGCGGCATCGGCTACCGCGTCATCTACGACACCCACGGCCTGGAGACCTTCCACCGCATCCACACCGACATCGAGGCCTGCGCCGAACTGGGCGAGGAGGCGCGGGTCATGGCCGATACGCCGACGAAACTGCTGGTCGCGGACGACCGCGTCGCGCTGATCCCGCTCCGTTCCGCGCCGCACGAGATGGCGAGCAGCGTCGTCGTGCACCCCTCGGGCCTGCTGGACGCGCTCTGCGAGTTCTTCGAGGTGCTCTGGGCGCGTGCGCTGCCGCTCTCCGCGTATCTGGCCGGCCGTCCGGGTGGCGCCGGGGACGCGCCGTCGCCGGACGAGGCCCGGCTGCTGGCGCTGCTGACCACCGGCATGACGGACCAGGTGATGGCGCGCCAACTCGGCGTCAGCTACCGGACTTTCCAGCGTCGCCTGAGCGGTCTCATGGAGCGGCTCGGTGCCGGTACGCGCTTCCAGCTGGGCATGCGGGCGGCCAGTCTCGGCTGGGTCTCGCAGCCCTCCGAGAGCGAAGCGCGGCTGGCCGCCGGCAATGGCGGGAACGCGTCAGGATCCAGCCATGGACTCCCGGCTGTGACCGGCGGTAAGACGGGTGTCCGATCCGCGAAGAACGCCCCACAAGATGTGGCTTCGAACACTGACCGGTAACCCTTGTTCTCGGCCTGGCCGGTGTGCGAACTTCAGTGCGTGACGTCGTCGCGCCAAGACGGCCCACCAAGAGAAGACCACACGGCCGGACGCCTCTGAACGCTCCGGCCAGGCAACAAACAGCCGCGGTCCGGTATCCCCCACTGCCGGACCGCGGCTTACGTTTTCAGGGCCCCGCGCGGCGGCCCGCACGCCCTCGTCACCCCGCCCCGCCCGGTCTCACCTCCCGGCTCCGGTCCGTACCGCCCCCGCTCTTCCGGACCCTTCCGCGGACGCGTCCCCGGGGCCTTCTCCGCACGTCTCCCGCCGCGGTTCCGCGCCCGCCTCCGCCCGGGTCCGCAGCCCCGGAACGCCCGGCGGATCCGCGTCCGCGAGCGGCCCTTCGGCCCGCGTGTACGCCCCTTTCCCCGTGGTTCACTGGAGACGCGGCGGGAGCGGAAGGGCGCAGGCAACGCTCCGGAAACCGTGTGGTGGGATGCTCGTCCCCGTCCCGGGTCACCCGGGACCGAGGCCCGACGGGGTGTCGCCCCGGGTGCGGGCGGGCACGCTGAGCAGCGAGGATGGGTGACTATGGATAAGCAGCAGGAATTCGTGCTCCGCACGCTCGAGGAGCGCGACATCCGGTTCGTCAGGCTGTGGTTCACCGACGTGCTCGGCTTCCTGAAGTCCGTCGCCGTCGCGCCCGCCGAGCTGGAGCAGGCATTCGACGAGGGCATCGGCTTCGACGGTTCGGCGATCGAGGGCTTCGCGCGGGTCTACGAGTCGGACATGATCGCGAAGCCGGACCCCGGCACCTTCCAGATACTGCCGTGGCGGGCGGAGGCCCCCGGAACGGCGCGGATGTTCTGCGACATCCTGATGCCGGACGGCTCCCCCTCCTACGCCGACCCGCGCTACGTGCTCAAGCGCAGCCTCGCCAAGGCCTCCGACCTGGGCTTCACCTTCTACACCCACCCCGAGATCGAGTTCTTCCTGCTCAAGGACCGGCCGGTGGACGGCACGCGTCCCTCCCCGGCGGACACCTCCGGGTACTTCGACCACACCCCCCAGCACGTCGGCATGGACTTCCGCCGGCAGGCGATCACGATGCTGGAGTCGATGGGCATCTCCGTGGAGTTCTCCCACCACGAGGGCGCCCCCGGCCAGCAGGAGATCGACCTGCGCTACGCGGACGCCCTGTCCACGGCCGACAACATCATGACGTTCCGCCTGGTGATGAAGCAGGTCGCGCTGGAGCAGGGCGTGCAGGCCACCTTCATGCCCAAGCCCTTCTCCGAGCACCCGGGCTCCGGCATGCACACCCACCTCTCCCTGTTCGAGGGCGACCGCAACGCCTTCTACGAGTCGGGCTCGGAGTACCAGCTCTCCAAGGTGGGGCGTTCCTTCATCGCCGGACTGCTCACACACGCGGGTGAGATCTCCGCCGTCACCAACCAGTGGGTCAACTCCTACAAACGCATCTGGGGCGGCGCGAACCGGACAGCGGGGGAGGGCGGCGAGTCGCCCTCGTACATCTGCTGGGGCCACAACAACCGCAGTGCGCTGATCCGGGTGCCCATGTACAAGCCGGGGAAGATGGGCTCCACCCGCATCGAGGTGCGTTCGCTCGACTCGGGAGCCAACCCGTACCTCGCCTACGCCACACTGCTGGCCGCCGGGCTGAAGGGCATCGAGGAGGGCTACGAGCTGCCGCCGGGCGCCGACGACGACGTGTGGGCGCTCTCCGACGCCGAGCGCCGGGCGATGGGCATCGAACCGCTGCCGCAGAACCTGGGCGAGGCCATCACCCTCATGGAGCGCAGCGAACTGGTCGCGGAGACACTGGGCGAACACGTCTACGACTTCTTCCTGCGCAACAAGAAGCAGGAATGGGAGGAGTACCGCTCCGAGGTCACCGCCTTCGAGCTGCGCAAGAGCCTGCCGGTGCTGTAGAGCGGCGGGTCGTGCGGTAGGACGGCGGCCGTCCGGGTACGGCCGGAACGCGGAGTGTGTGCGAGTACGGAGGACGGTCAAGGGTGCAGGGCGGTCGGCGGGACAGCCGGTACGGACAGCTGGTGCGGCGCGGCTTCACCGAACCGGCCGCGGCGGAGCGGCTGCTCGCCTCGGACGCGTTCGGCGAAGTGCGGGCCGACACCCAGCTGCTGGACGCCTTCGGAGCGACAGCCGACCCCGACCTCGCGCTGAACGGTCTCGTCCGGCTCGTCGAGGCGGAGGAGGACCCGCAGCGCCTGCTGGACACGCTGCTCGCCAGCAAGCCCTTGCGGGACCGGCTGCTCGGCGTGCTGGGCGTCTCCGAGGCGCTGGGCGACCACCTCGCCCGCCACCCGGACGACTGGCAGGCACTCGCCACGTACGAGCGGAGGGATCTGCACCCGGGGATCGAGGAGTTCGAGGCGGCCGTACGCCCCGCCACCGACCCGGACGATCTGCGGCACCGCTACCGGCGCGCCCTGCTGTCCATCGCGGCCCGCGACGTGTGCGGGACCAGCGATCTGGCGCAGACCGCCGCGGAGCTGGCCGACCTGGCCGCCGCCACCCTGCGTGCCGCGCTCTCGCTCGCCTCCGCCGAGGCGCCCGAGGACGCGAAGTCATGCCGTATCGCGGTGGTCGGCATGGGCAAGTGCGGAGGCTGCGAACTCAATTACGTCTCCGACGTCGATGTCATCTTCGTGGCGGAACCGGCCGACGGCACCGAGGAGGCACAGGCCCTCCAGGCCGCCGGACGTCTCGCGGCACGGATGATGCGGATCTGCTCCGACACCACCGCCGAGGGCACCATCTGGCCCGTCGACGCCAACCTCCGCCCGGAGGGCCGCAACGGACCGCTCGTCAGGACGCTCTACTCCCACCTCGCGTACCTCAACCGGTGGGCGAAGACCTGGGAGTTCCAGGCCCTGCTCAAGGCGCGTCCGGTGGCGGGCGACATGGCGCTGGGCGAGGCGTACGCGGAGGCGGTCGCGCCGCTGGTGTGGCAGGCGGCCGAGCGCGAGAACTTCGTCCCCGACGTGCAGCAGATGCGCCGCCGCGTCGTGGAGAACATCCCCGCGGCGCAGGTCGACCGTGAACTCAAACTCGGGCCGGGCGGCCTGCGCGACGTCGAATTCGCCGTGCAGCTCCTACAGTTGGTGCACGGCCGGACCGACACGACGCTGCGCAGCCCCACGACGCTCGACGCTCTGGACGCACTCGCCGCGGGCGGCTACGTGGGTCGGCAGGACGCCGCCGCGCTCGACTCCGCGTACCGCTTCCTGCGCATGCTCGAGCACCGCATCCAGCTGCACAAGATGCGCCGTACGCACCTGATGCCCGAAGGGGAGGCGGACCAGCGCAGGCTCGGCCGCTCCCTGGGCTACCGCAGCGACTCCGTCAACGAACTTCACAAGGCGTGGCGCAAGCACGCCGCCGCGGTGCGCCGGCTGCACGAGAAGCTCTTCTACCGGCCGCTGCTGGACGCCGTCGCCCAGCTCGACGTCGGTGAGGCGCGGCTCTCGCCGAGCGCCGCACGGCAGCGGCTGGAAGCGCTCGGTTACGCCGATCCTGCCGGAGCCCTGCGGCACCTGGAGGCGCTGGCGAGCGGTGTGAGCCGCAAGGCGGCCATCCAACGCACCCTGCTTCCCGTCCTGTTGGGCTGGTTCGCCGACTCGGCCGACCCCGACGCGGGGCTGCTCAACTTCCGGAAGGTCTCCGACGCGCTCGGAACCACGCCCTGGTACCTGCGGCTGCTGCGGGACGAGGGTGCCGCGGCGGAGAACCTCGCACGTGTCCTGTCCGCCGGGCGGCTCGCTCCCGATCTGCTGTTGCGGGCTCCGGAAGCAGTCGCGCTGCTCGGCGACGAGGGCGGGCTGCGGCCGCGTACGCGGGAGGCGCTGACCCAGGAGGTGCTGGCGGCCGTGGGCCGCGCGGCGGACGCCGAGTCGGCGGTGGCGGCGGCGCGAGGGGTGCGGCGGCGCGAGATGTTCCGCACGGCCGCCGGCGACCTGATCGGCGCGTACGGCACCGAGGAGCTGCCCGCGGAGGACCCCGCACCGGCCGTCGACCGTATCGGCGCGGCCCTCACCGGCATCAACGCCGCGACTCTCGCCGGTGCGCTGCGGGCAGCCGTGCGCGGCCGGTGGGGAGACGAACTGCCCACCCGCTTCGCGGTGATCGGCATGGGCCGCTTCGGCGGGCACGAGCTGAGCTACGGCTCCGACGCCGACGTCCTCTTCGTCCACGAGGCCCGCGAGGGCGTGAGCGAACAGGAGGCCGGCAAGGCCGCGCTGGCCGTCGCGACGGAACTCCGCCGGCTCCTTCAACTGCCCACCTCCGATCCGCCGTTGCTCATCGACGCGGATCTGCGCCCGGAAGGCAGGTCCGGCCCGCTGGTGCGTTCCCTGGAGTCCTACGCCGGCTACTACCGCCGCTGGTCGGCCGCCTGGGAGAGCCAGGCGCTGCTGCGTGCCGAGCCGGTCGCCGGCGACGAGGATCTGGGGCGCCGCTTCACCGAGTTGATCGACCCGGTCCGCTATCCGGCCGACGGGCTGAGCGAGGAGGCGCTGCGGGAGATCCGGCGGCTCAAGGCCCGTATGGAGTCCGAACGCATGCCCCGTGGTGCGGACTCCACGACGCACGCCAAACTCGGCCGTGGCGGGCTCGCCGACGTGGAGTGGACGGTGCAGCTGCTTCAGCTCCGGCACGCCGCCGGGGTGGAGGGGCTGCGTACGACGCGTACGCGGGCCGCGCTGAGCGCCGCCGGAGAGGCGGAGCTGATCGACCCGGAGGACGCGCAGACCCTCGACGAGGCGTGGCTGCTGGCCACTCGCGTGCGCAACGCCGTGATGCTCGTGCGCGGCCGGGCAGGTGACACGTTCCCCTCGGACGCACGGGAGTTGGGAGCCGTCGGCCGCTACCTCGGCTATCCGGAGGCCAGCGGAAGCGGGGAGATGCTCGACGACTACCGCCGCGTGACGCGGCGGGCCCGCGCCGTGGCGGAACGGCTCTTCTACGGAACCTCGGAGTGAGCGGGGCACAGGCCCCGCGCGGCGCGAGGGGCCAGCCACGGACGTGGGCCCTCGCACCGCGGACGGTCAGGACCGACCGACGCGCCGGTCCGGGCTCTCGAACCTCAGGCGGGTGCCTTGACCAGTCTCGGCAGACGGTACGAGAGCCGCCCGTACCAGCCGTAGGAGAGGGCGAAGCCGAAGCCGAGGCAGATCACGCCGCCCACCGCGTCCAGCCAGAAGTGGTTCGCGGTGCAGACGATCACGATCAGTGTGCTCACCGGGTACAGCACGCCCAGCACACGTACCCACAGCGGAGCGGCGAGCGCGGCGATGGTGATGCCGCACCACACCGACCAGCCGATGTGCATCGACGGCATGGCCGCGTACTGGTTCGACATGTCCGCCAGGTTGCCGGAGGCCATCGAGCCCCAAGTCTGGTGAACCTGCACGGTGTCGATGAAGGAGTCGCCGCGCATCAGACGCGGGGGTGCCAGCGGGAAGAGGTAGTAGCCGAGCAGGGCGATGCCGGTGGTGGCGAAGATGACGAGGCGCGTCGCCGCGTAACGGCCGGGATGGCGGCGGTAGAGCCAGACGAGCACGGCGATCGTCACGATGAAGTGCAGCGTCGCGTAGTAGTAGTTCATCGTGAGGATGAGCCACGTGACGCCGTTGACGGCCCGGTTGACGGAATCCTCGACGGCGATGCCGAGGACGTGTTCCGCCTTCCAGATCCAGTCGGCGTTGTCGAGGGCCTGCGTGCGCTGCTCGGGAACGGCGTTGCGGATGAGGGAGTACACGCCGTAACTCACCGCGATGAGGACGATCTCGAACCAGATGCTGGGGCGTCGGGCGGCACGCAGCCGCGTCATGAGGGCGGTGCGGACCCCGGTGCCGTGTCCGGCGGCGCCGGCGGTCTCAGCGGTGGCCGTGCCGGCTGCGGTCCTGTCGGCTGCGGTCGTGTCAGCGGTGGTCGTTCCGGCTGCCCCGGCTCCGGATCTCCCGTCCCCGCGACCGGTCTCGTCGCTCTCGGTCTCCGGCGTCCCAGCGGTCTGTCGGCGTACCTGTGCGGTCCTTGTCGTCGATGCCCCCATGAGGGGACAGTCTGCCAGACCTGGACGTTCCGCCGATCATCCTGCGGTCGGGTATCAGCCGGTTTCCGTCCTCCCTGCGGCCGAGGGGAAGGACGCAGTGGAACCGCGTACGACCAGCTCGGGCAGGAAGACGAACTCGCTGTGCGGGGCAGGGGTACCGCCGATCTCCTCCAGCAGCGCCCGCACTGCCGCCTGGCCCATCGCCGTGACGGGCTGACGGATCGTCGTGAGCGGCGGGTCGGTGAAAGCGATGAGGGGGGAGTCGTCGAAGCCGATCACGGAGACCTCGCGCGGGACTTGGAGTCCCCGCTGGCGTGCCGCCCGGATCGCGCCCAGAGCCATCATGTCGCTGGCGCACACCACGCCGGTGCAGTCCCGCTCCAACAGGGCGGTGGCGGCGGCCTGTCCGCCCTCCAGCGTGTAGAGGGAGTGCTGCACGAACTCCTCGGCCCGCTCGGCGCCGAGGCCCAGTTGCTCGTCCATCGCGCGCACGAATCCCTCGATCTTGCGCTGTACGGGCACGAACCGTTCCGGCCCGACGGCCAGCCCGATGCGGCGGTGGCCGAGCGCGGCGAGGTGGGTGACGGCGAGTCGCATGGCCGCGCGGTCGTCGGGGGAGACGAAAGGCGCCCGCACCTTCGACGAGAAGCCGTTGACGAGGACGAAGGGCACGCCCTGGCCGCGCAGCCGTTCGTAGCGCTGCATGTCGGCCGTGGTGTCGGCGTGGAGGCCGGAGACGAAGATGATGCCGGCGACCCCGCGGTCGACGAGCATCTCCGTCAGCTCGTCCTCCGTCGATCCCCCGGGCGTCTGCGTGGCCAGGACGGGCGTGTACCCCTGCCGGGTGAGGGCCTGTGCGATCACCTGCGCGAAGGCGGGGAAGATCGGGTTCTCCAGCTCGGGGGTGATCAGGCCGACCAGCCCCGCGCTGCGCCGGCGCAGCTTCACGGGACGTTCGTATCCGAGCACGTCGAGCGCGGCGAGTACGGATTCACGGGTGGCCGCGGCGACGCCCTGCTTGCCGTTGAGGACCCGGCTGACCGTCGCTTCGCTGACCCCCGCCTGTGCTGCGATGTCAGCTAGCCGTGCGGTCACAGGGGTGGACTGTACCGGCCGGATCACACGGTGCCCACCGCGCGGGTAGTCAAGATCTGCAATTACGTTTTCTGAAAGTTGCCGCAAACTCTTTCGCGAGCGCCGCCGCGCTGTTACGTTCCTCCGCAGCCGGGCGCCGCCCATGGCGCCGGGGGTCCCCCAGGCCGTCGGCCGAGGGACGCACACGTGGAGGGGATGGACATGCGGCGAAGCAGAGGGGTCATCGCGGCGGCCGCGGTGCTTGCGCTCACGGCGACGGCGACGGCCTGCGGCGGGGAGGACCAGAGCGACCAGAGCGGTGGCGGCGGCGAGATAGCCGGAACCGTCACCTACTGGGACACCTCGAACGACGCCGAGAAGGGCACGTACAAGAAGATCGCGGAGGACTTCGAGAAGAAGCACCCGAAGGTCGACGTGAAGTACGTGCACGTCAACTTCGGCGACGCGAACCAGAAGTTCAAGAACGCGGCAGGCGGCAACTCCGGTGCCCCCGACGTGATGCGCACCGAGGTCGCCTGGGTCGCCGACTTCGCCAACCTCGGCTACCTCGCGCCGCTGGACGGCACACCCGCGATCGACAAGCCGTCCGACTACCTCGAGACGGCCGCCGGCAGCACCCGCTTCAAGGGCAAGACCTACGCGGTGCCGCAGGTCACCGACACGCTCGGCCTCTTCTACAACAAGAAGATGCTCAAGAAGGCCGGGGTCGAAGTACCCAAGTCCTTCGACGAGTTGAAGAAGTCCGCCAAGAAGATCAAGAACAAGACCGGCAAGACGGCGCTGTACCTGCGCGGGGACGACCCCTACTGGTTCCTGCCGTACCTCTACGGCGAGGGCGGCGACCTCGTCGACCCCACGGCCAAGAAGGTCACCGTGGACGACCCGGCAGGCGGCAAGGCCTTCGCCAGGATGAAGGACCTCGTCGACTCCGGCGCCGCGGTGACGGACAGCAGCGACGGCCAGGAGAACGGCCTCAAGGCCTTCCAGGACGGCGACGTCGCCATGATCATCGACGGTCCGTGGGACATCGCCGGTGCCCAGCAGGGCAAGCAGTTCAAGGACGACAAGGCCAACCTCGGAGTCGCGCCCGTCCCCGCCGGCAGCAAGGGCCGCGGCTCACCGCAGGGCGGCTGGAACCTCTCCGTGTACGCGGGCAGCAAGAACTTGCGGACGGCGCAGGAGTTCGCCAAGTACATGAGCTCCGCCGAGGTCCAGCAGCGCACGACGGAGGAGCTGAGCCTGCTCCCGACCCGTGAGTCCGTCTACGACGAGCCCTCGGTGCGCGAGAACAAGATGGTCGAGTTCTTCAAGCCCGCAGTCGACGAGGCCGTGCAGCGCCCGTGGATCGCCGAGGGCAACTCGCTCTTCGAGCCCGTCCGCGGACAGATGGACGCGGTCCTCACCGGCAGCCGCAGCCCCGACGCCGCCGCCGACAAGGTCGGCGACGGGTTCCGCAAGCTGCTGAAGGACTACAAGTAGAAGGGGACGGGGCGGAAGGCATGGCTGTGGAGACCACCAGCCGGTCGGCGCCCGCGACCGCAGGCGGCGAGAAGGGTGCCGCCGGCGGTCGCGGGCGGGGGACTGCGAAGAAGAGCGGCGGCGGCACGGGTGCCGCCAGGCTGCGCAGGGCGGTGGCGCGTCACTGGTACGCCTGGGCGATGGTCGCCCCGGTCGTCCTCGTCATCGGCGTCATCATCGGGTATCCGCTGCTGCGTGGCGTCTACCTGTCCCTCACGGACGCGGACGAGGCCAACGTCGAGCGCACCATCGGCGTCAACCACATCCCGTCGACGTACCGGTTCACCGGCCTCGAGAACTACACGGAGATCCTCGGGGACAGTGTCTTCTGGGACCGGCTGGGCTGGACGGTGGTGTGGACGGCCGGCTGCGTCGGCTTCACCTTCGGACTCGGCCTGGTGCTGGCCGTCATGCTCAACAGGCAGGTGCGCGGGCGGTCGTTCTACCGCATCGCGATGATCGTGCCGTGGGGCATTCCGGCGTTCGTCTCCGTCTTCGCCTGGAAGATGCTGTTCAACGAGAAGAGCGGACTGCTCAACCAGGTGCTCGACGGCGGCGGCATCGACGCGGTGCCCTGGCTGGGCGATCCCACCTGGGCCAAGGTCGCCGTCATCGCGGTGAACGTCTGGCTGGGCGTCCCCTTCATGATCGTGGCGATGCTCGGTGCCCTGCAGGGCATACCGGGCGAGCTGTACGAGGCGGCCGAGATGGACGGCGCCGGGCCCTGGCAGCGGTTCCGCAACATCACGCTGCCCGGAGTACGCACGGTCAGCAGCACGGTCGTCCTGCTCAGCACCATCTGGACCTTCAACATGTTCCCGGTGATCTACCTGCTCACCAGGGGCGGCCCGGAGGACTCCACGGAGATCCTGGTGACGTACGCCTTCCGGCTCTCCTTCATCAACAGCCCACGGGACTTCGCCACTTCGGCGGCATGGGGCGTACTCATCCTGGTGCTGCTCTCGCTCTTCACGATCGTCTACCGGCGGGCACTGCGCCGCCAGGGGGAGGTGTGGTGACGATGCGTTCCGCGCTTCGCACCCGGGGCGAGCGGGGCCCGCTGGCCTCGTTCGGGCTGCACGCAGGGCTGCTGGCCGCATCCCTCGTCGCGCTGTTCCCGCCGCTGTGGCTTCTGGTGACCTCGTTCAAACCCAAGAGCGAGTCCTTCTCGACCGCACTGGTCAAGAACTTCACGGTGGACAACTACGAACACGTCGTCGCCGACACCTACTTCCTGACCTGGTTCGGCAACTCGCTGCTCGTGGTGGTCGGTACGACCGTCGTCGGAGTCTTCATCGCCGCCACGACCGGCTACGCCATCAGCCGCTTCCGCTTCCCCGGGATGCGTCCGCTGATGTGGGTGCTGCTCATCACGCAGATGTTCCCGATGGCGGTGCTGATCGTGCCGCTCTACAACACTCTGGCGCGCCTGGGCCTGCTGAACCAGCCCGTCGGCCTGATCATCACGTATCTGACGGTCGCGGTGCCGTTCTGCGCCTGGATGATGAAGGGCTTCTTCGACAGCATCCCCGTCGACATCGACGAGTCCGGACGCGTCGACGGGCTCAACCCGTTCGGCACGTTCTGGCGGCTCGTGCTTCCGCTGGCCAGGCCGGGTCTCGCCGTCACCGGCTTCTACACCTTCGTGACCGCCTGGGCCGAAGTCGCCTACGCCACCGCCTTCATGACCGGCGAGGAGAACCTCACCCTCGCCGGCGGCCTGCAGACCTTCGTCAACCGCTACGGAGCGGACTGGGGCTCGATGACCGCGGCCGCGGTCATCATCGCCGTGCCGGCGGCCGTCGTCTTCGGCTTCGCGCAGCGGCACCTGGTCGCCGGCCTCACCGCGGGTGCGACGAAATCCTGACGCCCTCCGCCGTGCACCGGCCACGGACCGCCCGAACGCCGCAGACCGCTTCCTCTTCCGACCCACAGGGATGACATGACCCAGCATCTCGACCCCGCCCCCATGGCTGCGCCGACCCCGGTCACCGGGCGCGGCCCGGAGGGCGCCCCGGCGCAGGACGCCCGTGCGGCCACGGAGAAGGGCCGCACGGACTGGTGGCGGGAGGCGGTGATCTACCAGATCTATCCGCGTTCCTTCGCCGACGGCGACGGCGACGGCATGGGCGATCTCGCGGGCGTACGCGCCCGGTTGCCGTACCTCGCGCGGCTCGGCGTGGACGCCGTGTGGCTCAGCCCGTTCTACGCCTCGCCGCAGGCCGACGGCGGCTACGACGTGACCGACTACCGCTCCGTCGACCCCCTCTTCGGTGAACTCTCCGACGCCGCCGCCCTGATCGAGGACGCGCACGGGCTGGGGTTGCGCGTCATCGTCGACATCGTGCCCAACCACTCCTCCGACCGGCACGAATGGTTCCGGCGTGCGCTCCGGGAGGGCCCCGGCTCACCCGCGCGGGCCCGCTACCACTTCCGGCCGGGCAAGGGTGAGAACGGTGAACTGCCGCCCAACGACTGGGAGTCCGTCTTCGGCGGTTCGGCCTGGACGCGCGTCGGGGACGGCGAGTGGTACCTGCACCTCTTCGCGCCGGAACAGCCGGACTTCAACTGGGAACACCCCGCCGTACGCGACGAGTTCCGCACCGTGCTGCGCTTCTGGCTGGATCTGGGCGTCGACGGCTTCCGCGTCGACGTCGCACACGGAATGGTCAAGGCACCCGGCCTTCCCGACATGGGCAGCCCCGGGCAGTTGCGGCTGCTGGGCAGCGAGCAGCTGCCGTTCTTCGACCAGGACGGCGTGCACGAGATCTACCGCGACTGGCGGAAGGTCTTCGAGGAGTACCCCGGCGAGCGGATCGGCGTCGCCGAGGCGTGGGCGCCCAGCTCCGAGCGGACCGCCCTGTACGTACGCCCCGACGAGCTGCACCAGGCCTTCAACTTCCACTACCTGCAGACGGACTGGGACGCCGGCGCGCTGCGCGCCGTCATCACCGAATCGCTGGAGGCCATGCGTCCCGTCGGCGCCCCGGCGACCTGGGTGCTCTCGAACCACGACGTCGTACGCCACCGCACCCGGCTCGGCGGCGGCCTTCCCCGTGCACGTGCCGCCTCGCTGCTGATGCTGGCCCTGCCCGGATCCGCGTACGTCTACCAGGGCGAGGAGCTGGGCCTGCCGGAGGTCACCGACCTGCCCGACGAGGTCCGTCAGGATCCGTCCTTCTTCCGCGAAAGCGGCCAGGACGGGCTCCGCGACGGCTGCCGGGTGCCCTTGCCGTGGGAGAGGCGGGGAAGTTCCTACGGGTTCGGCACGGGCGGCAGCTGGCTGCCGCAGCCGGAGGAGTGGAGCGAGCTCTCGGTGGCCGCGCAGAGCGGCGACGAGGGCTCCACCCTGGAGATGTACCGCGCTGCGCTGCGCATCCGGCGCGAGCAACCCGGCCTCGGCGCGGGTGAGTCGGTGGAGTGGCTGCCCGCACCGGACGGAGTGCTCGCCTTCCGGCGGGGAAGCTTCGTCTGCACGGCCAACACGGGCGACAAGCCGGTCGAACTGCCCGCACGCCCGGGGAAGTTGCTGCTCGCCAGCGGTCCGTACGAAGGCGGTGAAGTCCTCCCCACGGACACCACTGCCTGGTGGACCACCGGGCCCGTCGCATGACGGCGGTGCTGCCCGCCACCCGCCTCGCCGACATCGCAGGACAGGCACAGGTCAGCGAAGCCACCGTCAGCCGCGTCCTCAACGGGAAGGCGGGTGTGGCCGATTCGACCCGGCAGCGGGTGCTCGCCGCGCTCGACGTGCTCGGCTACGACCGGCCCGTGCGGCTGCGGCAGCGCAGCGCCGGGCTCGTCGGGCTCGTCATCCCGGAGCTGACGAACCCGATCTTCCCGGCCTTCGCGCAGGTCATCGAGCAGGCGCTGACGGGCTACGGCTACACGCCGGTGCTCGGCACCCAGATGCCCGGCGGAGCGACCGAGGACGAACTGGTGGACCAGCTCGTCGAACGCGCCGT
This sequence comes from Streptomyces ovatisporus, assembly GCF_042653885.1. Classification (NCBI taxonomy): domain Bacteria; kingdom Bacillati; phylum Actinomycetota; class Actinomycetes; order Kitasatosporales; family Streptomycetaceae; genus Streptomyces; species Streptomyces ovatisporus. The sequence continues at coordinate 135,483 of NZ_JBHSFH010000003.1, read as the reverse complement.
CACCGGCATCATCTTCCTCTCCGGGCTGCACGCCGACCTGTCCGCGGATCCGGGCCGGTACGCACGGCTCGCCACCCGTGGGGTGCCGTTCGTCCTCGTCAACGGCTACAACGACCGCATCGCGGCACCGTTCGTCTCACCGGACGACGCCGCGTCCTCCCGGATCGCCGTACGCCACCTGCGGGATCTGGGGCACGACCGGCTCGGACTCGCCGTGGGGCCTGACCGGTTCGTCCCCGCCCGGCGCAAGACGGAGGGCTTCCTCGCCGCCCTCGAGGACGGGGGGAGCGACGCGGGCACGGCCGCCGCGGGCCTGGTGCGTCACACCCTCTTCACCGTGGAGGGCGGGCACGCCGCGGCCGACGACCTGCTCAACGAGGGCTGCACCGGCCTCGTGTGCGGCAGCGACCTGATGGCGCTGGGCGCGGTGAGAGCAGCCAGGGCGCGGGGACTCGACGTGCCGAGGGACGTGTCCGTGGTCGGCTACGACGACTCGGAGCTGATCGCCTTCACCGATCCGCCGCTGACGACCGTGCGTCAGCCGGTACGTGCCATGGCCAACGCCGCCGTGCACACGCTGCTGGAGGAGATCCGCCAGAACCCGGTGCCCCAGACGGAGTTCGTCTTCCAGCCGGAACTCGTCGTGCGCGGCTCCACGGGGCAGGCGCCCCACGGCGCGGGACGCCCCCGGGCCGGGAGCACCTGACGCCGGCTTCCCCACTCCGGTCCGGCCGGCCGGCGGCCCGTACACGCGAGCCGCACGCGCCCGGCCGGTCGGGCCGGTCCCACCCCTGCCGCGGCACACGCCCCCGTGGCAGGGGCCGGAGTCCGCGGGGGGACGGGCGATCCGGCGGGCGGACCCCAACTCAGCGGCGTGCGCCCGGTGTCGAGCGCAGCGCGGGCAGGGTCTCGCCGTTCGAGAGCCGGGCCGTCAGCTTCACCTTCGCCCGCTTCGTCGCGGTGAGCGTGAGCGTACGGTCGGTCGAGAAGCCGCTCGGGCTCCCCTCGCCCCTGCCCTTGGCCTTGATGCCCGTCACCTTCGACGAACCCGCCGCCAGCACATACCAGTTGCCGGCCTGGGACTTCCAGCGTGTGGCGCTGACCACGTTCGGTTCGCGCTTGCCGCACGAGGGGGTGTCCACCGCCCGGGCCGTGAGCGTGGCGGGCTCGTCGGACTCGTCCGCGGGCGGCTGGAATCCGCCCAGGGCCTGCGCTCCTTCGCCCCGCCAGGTCTCCGCGCGGGTGCACGTCCAGGAAGCGATGCCCTCACTCTCCGGCAGCGACTGCTGCTTGAAACGCCAGGTGTTGACCGACCGCGTACCGCTTCCCACCAGCGTGCGCATCCCGCACGACGTGTGCGCCAGACGTGTGCGGGCACGCTCTCCCGTCGCCTCGCGCGCCTTGCGGCGCGGAGACCCGTAGGTGAGCCGGACGGCCGGCAGTTCGCCAAGGTCGGTGTAGAGACGCTTCTTCGGACGGCCGGAGTCCGTCTCGGAGGTGAGCATCAGTCCCGGCCAGCGTGAGCAGTCACGCGAGACCCTGGGCCCCGTCAGCGAGGCCAGCACCCCGTCGTGCTCCCTCCTGAGCGCGCGGCCGGAGTCGTCCGGCTGCAGCAGATCCGTCTCGGCTGCCCCGGTGACCCAGGGAGCTGTCAGATAGCGGACGTTGGAGTCGCTGCGGGAGACGACGAGGGCGGCGGAGGTGGCCATGTCCGCGCCGTCCGTACGCGCCAGGTCGAGCACGGCACCGCCCTCCTCCGCCCCCTCCGGCTCGGCGTAGCGCGCGACTCGCAGACCGTCGTGGAGAACGACGACCTGCGCGCCGTCGAGCCGTCCTGCGTACAGCAGATGGGGCGGGCCCGTCGGCGGACCGGGGGAGGTGCCGCGGGTCGCGGAGACCCTCACCTGCGGGCCGGGCCGGGCCCATACGGCCAGTGCACGGCGCAACAGGGCCTGGTTGCCGGTGAGTTCACCGCGAGCAGGCCAGACGGAGAAGTCGGGGCGGGAGGCCCGCTTCCAGGTGCCGGCCGGAACGCGCACCAACGCGCCCGGATCGAGGGCCTTTTCGGCGACGGGATTGCGTGCGTAGGGCGGCGCGGCGGCGCCGTCCGGACCCCAGGCGCCGCCCGGAAGTCCCAGCAGCGCACCGCACACGGCGAGAGCCACGGCCGCCACGAGCGCGGCGCGGCCGTGCTGGCGGCGCCGCGTCAGGTCGGTGGGCCTGGCCTGCAACGAGCACGGGTCGAACTCGGGGGACGCCAGCAGCGACCGGTCCTTGCTGCCCGCGGGCGCCCGGATTCCGTCCGCCTCCCGCAGCGCCGCCGCGGGGTCCCGCACGCCGGCCTCGCCGAGCATGGCGTGGATCTCACCGTCCGCCAGGCCCTCCAGGCCGCGCAGCGCGTAGGCCGCCCGCGCCGCACCCGAGACCTCGGACAGCGCTTCGTCCAGGGCGAGTTCGTCGGCACCGCCCGAGCGCGGGAAGAGGCGCAGACCGAACACCTGAGGGAGAAGACCGGGACGCCGGGGCAGCCGGGGCAGGGGCAACGGGCCGATGCGGCGGGTACGTTCACCGGCGAGCGCCTCGCTGAGCATCCGTGCCGCGAGCCAGAGGCAGACCTCACCCGCCGGACCGGTCCGCCCGCTCGTCCCGTCGCCGGTGCCGGTGGCGTCGCCCGTGCCGGCTGCCGCACCATGGCTGCGCTGCGGGGGAAGCGGTCCCGTAGCGGCGGCGTCCCGGCTGCGCGGCAGGGCGCGCTGTACGAGCGAGTGCGCCGCCAGTACCCGTCGCTGCCGTGCGAGTGAGGGCGGCAGCACCAGATAGGCGAGCCGCACGAGGCGTGGGTAGTGCTCCACGAGCGCGGCTTCGGCCTGCTGTACGTCCAGGGACGGGAGCTGTGTACGGGGGGTCTGCTGGGAAGTCGCTTCCGAAAGGGCCACGTGAGCGAGAACGAACGAGCGGGACGTTGGTCACCTGACGGGCCGCACCGCGCGAGCGGCGCGGCAGACACGGTGCGCCTCGCCGGACGGCCGTGCCCGTGGCCCGTGCGTCGCAGGGCGGGCGGGGGCCTGTTCGACGGAACCTGGAGCAGGCTCTTCCCCGGACTCCGGAGGACCCCTGGGGACGCCGGAAAGAGCCGGAGCCCGAAGCCGGAGCCCGAAGCCGGAGGTCGCGGAGGTCGCGGAGAACGCCGGGGAACGCCGGGGAACGGGAAGCACGCCGAACAAGCCGGAATCAGAAGGAGCGCGAAGATGACCGAGCACCCCACGCCGTTGCACGCCCTCTACGGCCGGTGGCTGGAGGACCTGTGGAACGGGGACCCCTCAGTGGCCGCCGAGATCGTCACCCCCGACTTCGTGGGCCACTGGCCGGACCGCGAGGTGCACGGCCCCGGCGAGCTCGCCGCGGCCGTCCGCGAGACCCACGAGATGTTCGACGGCGTCTCCTTCACGCGGGAGGTCGGCCCGTTCGTGGACGGCGACATGGTCGCGGGCCGCTGGACCGGGAGCGGGCAACTGCCGCAGGGCACCGCGCGGTTCATCGGGAACGACATCCTGCGGGCCCGCGGCGGCCTGTTCGCCGAGTACTGGGTGGCAACGGTGGTGCTGTCCTGACGTACGAGGTCCGCAGCGGCCGGCGCGTCTGCCGCTGCCGCCGAGGCACCCACGGAACCGCCGCGCACGGCCGCGGTCCCGGACCCGGCGCGGGCGCCGGGTCCGGGACGGCACCCCGGACCCGGCCCTTCCTCAGCGGACGTCGAAGTCCTCGAACTCGACCGTGCCACGTGCCCCGTTGCCGCCGTTCGTCGCCGACATGAACAGGCCCACGTCCTGGTGTGACCCCGCGGCGGGCACCTGCACCGTCCCCACGGAGCGCCAGCCGGCACCGTCGTCCGTGGACAGGGCGCCCCGGAAGGTCTGCCCGTCGCGCGTCAGGCGCAGCAGTACCGGGGCCGTCACGCCGGTGACCTGCTTGAAGGTGTCGAGTTCGCCGTCGCCGTCGGAGTCGTAGGAGAGCACCACGCCGTTGGCGGGGGTGACGGAGAGGTTCACGAACCCCGGTGAACCCGTACCCGGCAGGTCGTTGCGCGCGATGATGCCCGCGCGGGCCCACGGGCCGGTGACCTCCTGCGAGGTGACCCGGACCGTCACGGAGACGCCGTCCCGCAGGGCGCCCGCCCGGTAGACGGCACCGAAGTGCGAGGTGCCTTTCCACATGTCGTCGCCGGCGCCGTTGATCGCGAAGCGTCGGCCGAGCTGACCGAACACGGCGTCGTTGGTGGTGAACGTCGAGAGGCCGTCGTCCAGCGGCCCGGCGACGTACAGCTTGCCCTGGTGGGGCATCCGCACCCGGCGTTCGCCCTCCGGGCCGTACTCCACCGTCAGCTCGTAGTCCATCGGCCTCAGCGGCTCCTTCAGCTTGTCCTTCGGCGCGCGGACCCGCCACTTCACGGTGGCCCTCTCGCCCTGCCGGACCTGGAGGACGGAGGTGGAGCCTTGCGGTTCGGCGTCCCGGAGGCCGGTGAGGGAGAAGTCGACGGTCCCGGTGGGCCGCAGGCCGTTCTCGTTGCGGAAGACGGCGTCGAAGTCGCCGGTGGCGCCGGGCTCCAGCGTCGCCGGGTCGGACTTGACCTCGACGCTGCCCTGGAACGGAGCCTTGGCCAGTGCGGTGTGCACGCGCTGGGCGGTGCGGTAGGCGTCGCCGGAGGGGCGCTGCGGATACTCCTTGCGCTCCCGGGTCCAGGCCGCTTCGAGTTCGTACCAGTCGAAGGACTTGGGCGCGTTGCCCTGCGCCAGCGCGTCCTCCAGCGCCTCCAGGTAGGCGCGCCACTGGGGGAGGTGGTAGTCGCCGATGAGGCCCTGCCAGTCGCGGTTGGCGTAATTGGCGAGCTTGCCCTTGTCCGCGGCGGGACGGTCCGCCCACGGGCCGAGCAGGGTACGGGCGGTGCGCTCCAGCCGGTCCTGCTCGTCCGCGGCGCTGCCCGCCTGACGACGGGCGTCGGCGAGCCACGGGCCGAGCAGGAACGAGCGGTGCGTGTCGGCGACCTCCTCGCTCAGCCTCATCAGGGAGAGCCACTGCGTGCTGAGTCTGCGGAATCCGGCGAGGTCCTCGCGCTCGTACGCCGACTTGAGCTGGCCGATCAGCAGCCAGGACCGGTTGGCGAGGGCCTGCCGCGCCGTGTCCGCGAGGTCGTAGCGGTAGGCGTCGCTGCCGCGCAGCGACTCCGCCACGTCCAGCAGCGCCGTGAGTGCCGGGTCGAAGTCCGCGAGGTCGAAGGCCGGACTCTTGGTGGCGTAGTGGGCACCCGAGCGGGCGGAGAGGCTGGGCCGGGCGGAGAAGATGCTGTCGTGGGGACGTCCGTCCGTGCTGCTGATCTCGTAGGCGGTGCTGCGCAGAGTGGCGAACGCGCTGCGGGCCCGGGCGTCGTCGCCGCCGTAGCGCAGCTTCGCGTAGTCGGCGAACCACTGGTCGCGGTCGACGGGTTCCTGACGCCACGCCAGTTCGCTGAACAGCTCGAACGCCGCGGGGTCGCGGTGGGTGGACTCCGGCATGTACGCGGTGCCCACGAGCTTGCTGCCGGCCCTGTCGCGCCACGCGGCGAACCGGTCGGCCCACATGTGGGTCTTGGCGCCGACCGTGGTGCGTCCGCCGAAGTTGTGGATGGTGCCGAAGGCGTAGGGGACGCCGCCCCAGTCCTTCTCCCGGTCGGTGATCTTCTCCAGGTCGGAGAGCCCGTCGACGACCATCGCGCGGTCCTTGTGCCGCAGGGCGTCGAGGAGTTCGCGGCGCGGGTTGTGCTGCCAGCCGAGGATCACCCAGGTCGCGCCGGGCAGCGCGGTCTGCAGCGCCTTCTCCACGGCGCGTGCGGCGTCCGGGACGGGCACGTCACCGGCCTTGCCGCCCTCGTGCAGCAGGTCCATCTTGACGTGCCGGATCTCGCCGAAGAGGTCCTTCTGGTGTGCGTAGTAGGCCGCGGCGACCTTGCGGAAGACAGCGGTGCGCGGATCGAGCCAGGCCGGCCGCGTCAGCCCGTTCCAGTCGCCCTGCGGGACGGTCCTCCCGCCCGGGTTACGGTCCGCGAAGTCGTCGGGCACCGTGCCGAAGTAGCCCGGCAGCACGGCGTGCATGCCCAGTTCACGCAGCCTCGCCACGATGCGGCGGCCGAGCTCCGTACGGCGCTCCAGCAGTCCGGCGGAGACGGGGCCGCCGTACTCGGAGAGGTTCTGCAGCAGCCACCACGGCTGGTGGGAGGGGGCGGGGATCCAGCTGCGCGCCTCGGCGTCGGAGTAGCCGAAGTCCTTCAGCAGCCGGTGGTAGACGCCTTCCGAACCGGTCGTCACCAGGACTTCGTTGCAGCCGTGCAGCGCCATCACGTCGATGAACCGCTCCCAGTGGTCCCAGTCGGCGTAGGGGGCGGTGTAACCGTCGTGGGTGTCGTTGAGCATGAAGCGGTGCGCCACGGTTGCGCTGTGCTCGTGCGGGCTGCCGGGTGCGGGCAGCTTCGCGGGCAGGTCGAGCTGGCTGCCCGCCCAGGAGACGTGCGCGTGGCAGGTGTACTTGAGGTACCAGTGCAGACCGGTCAGCGCCACGGCGGGGGAACTGCCCGCGATCTCGACGGCGCCCTCGCTCCCGGACACCTTGAAGCGTTCCTTGCCGCTCGTCAGCGCGGTGAAGGAGATCTGGCCGGCGTGGTCGGGCAACAGCCGCCGCACCGCGGCCTGGGCGGGCCCCATGTCGGTGTCCGCGCGACGGGCGTCCCGGCCGGCGGCGACCTCGGCGGCGACCTCGGCGGCGGCCGGGTTGGCGCTGCCGCCGAGCGCCGCGCCCGCTCCGATCGCCCCGGCCGTGCCCAGAAGTGTGCGTCTGTTGATGTCCTCCACGTCGTGCTCCACTTCTCACGTCGTTGCTGCTCACAGCTGTCACATGTGGTGCGCACGCTAATGGAGTGGCGTCTGTCGGCACGAGAGGCGCGGCACGCCGCGGCCCGTCAGCCCCTGTCTGCTCCGTCCAGATATGCGAGGACTGCGAGTACACGGCGGTTGTCGTCGTCGGAGGGCGGAAGGTCCAGCTTTCCGAAGATGTTGGAGGTGTGCTTGGCCACGGCCCGCTCGGTGACGAAGAGTTGGGTGGCGATCGCCGCGTTCGAACGTCCCTGCGCCATCAGCTCCATCACCTCCTTCTCGCGGGCTGTGAGTTTCGCCATAGGTTCGTCCTGAGCACGGCGTGAGAGCAGCTGCTGGATCACCTGCGGGTCCATCGCCGTGCCGCCTTCGGCGACCCGCCGCACCCCGTCGATGAACTGCTCCGCGTCGAAGACCCGGTCCTTGAGGAGATAGCCGACGCCGCCGGTCCCGTCGGCGAGCAGCTCACGGGCGTAGAGCTGCTCGACGTGCTGGGAGAGGACGAGTACGGGCAGGCCGGGGCGCTTGCGGCGGGCTTCGAGGGCGCACTGGAGGCCCTCGTCGCTGAAGGAGGGCGGCAGGCGGACGTCGACGACTGCGACGTCCGGTTCGAGTTCGTCGAGGGCCCGGCTCAGCTCCGGCCCGTTGTCCACTGCCGCGGCGATCTCGAAGCCGAACGCCTCCAGCATCCGGACCAGGCCGTCGCGCAACAGGAACAGGTCTTCGGCGATGACAACGCGCACGGGATCTCCACGAGGGCCGGGAAGCTGGGATGTGCCCCGAATCTACCGGCCTGGCACCGTGACCAGCGCGCGTTCAGGACGACCCGTGGGGACGGTCGCACATCGGCCGTCCGGGCGCCCCCGGCACGGCAGGGGATGACGCCCCGTCAGCCGAGGGCCGACTCCACCTGCGCGAGGATCTCCGTGACGCGCTGCGCGAAGCGCACGTCGCAGGGGTGCGCCCTGCCCGTACGAGCCGACTCGTCCAGGGCGTCGACGGCGCGGGCGAAGGCGTCCACCGGTGACTCGTCCCGCTCGGGCAGCCGCGCCGTCCCCGCGGAGCCCCGCAGCTCGGCGGAGACGCCGGAGGCGGCCGGCGGCATGGAGTGGCTGAGCGTGCACGTGCTCGACGCTCCCCGCTCGTGGCGCAGAACGACGTGGACGGTGTCGCCCGCGCCCCGCGCGGCACGGACATCTTCGAGGTCGTCCACATCCCCCAGCACGGGAAGCAGCACGGACAGCGCATGCGGCCCGACGTCCCACAGCGCGCCCCTCTCGCGGCGCCAGGGCGATGCCGTGTACGGGGAGTCGCCCCCGCCGAAGACGGGGGAGAGCCAGTCCGCCCGGCCGGTCAACCAGCCCTCGATGCCTGCCTGTTCCTCGATCCACGACGCCGTCGGTCCGCTGAAGCGGAGCGTGAAGAAGACGACCGAGGCGACGCCCGCCGCCCGTACGGCGTCCGACACCTGCCGGGCGGCCTCGGGCGTTGTCGCGACGGGCTTGTCCAGCAGCAGGTGGCAGCCCGCTCCGGCCGCGCGTACCGCCAACGGGGCCTGCACGTCGGGGGGAAGCGCCACGGCGACGGCGTCGCAGTCGCTGAGCAGCGCGTCCACGTCGTCGTAGGGGCGGGTCCCCAGCTCGTCGGCGAGAGCACGGGCGGCCTCCGGGCGGCGGCCCCACACGCCGGTCAGCTGCGCGTCCTTGTGCGTCGCGAGTGCGGGGCCGTGCGTGCTCGCCGCCCAGGGGCCCGTGCCGAGCAGTCCGAACTTCATGCGCGTTCCTCTCCGGTGTGACTGGCGTAGCTGCCGCGGGCCACGTCGCAGACGTCGACGGAAGTGTGCAGGGTGATGCCGGGCATGGGCTTGACGTGGTCCCGGGCGAGCCCGAGCACCGCGCGGGAGAGTTCCGCCTTCGCCTCGGGCGTACGTCCGGACAGCAGGGCCACCTCCACGTGGAGCATGGCGACCTCGTCCGCACCGTCCGCGATCACACACTCCTCGATCTGCCGGAAGCGGGTCTTGCAGCCTGCGACGGAGCCCTCCACGGTGCGCGCGAGCAGCGGATGCAGGGCGAGGCCGAAGCCGCGGCGGTCGAAGGTCTCGGCGAGGACATCGGAATAGTCGACGGTGATGTGCGGCATGGGGGCAGGGTACGGGGTGCCGCGGCGCCTCACGGGAGAAGCTCGCCGGACCGGGGGAACGGGCGTCCGGTGGTGGAGCGTGCTGCGGGAAGAGGTCCTTGACCTGCGGAAACCGGCCGTGCGGCCTGTTCCGCGACCGGGTGCCGGGACGCCGGAACGCGCCCCGGCCACCCTGGTGCGGACCGTGGGACGAGGGCGCGTCCGGCGCCGCGCCGCCGGTTCAGCGGCGTGCGGCCGGGACGTCCGGACGGCCCGGACCCCCGCTGTCGGAACCCCCGCTGTCGGAACCCCTGCTGTCGGAACCCCCGCTGTCGGGACGGCCGTCCCCGGGTGCGCCCGCTCCGGCACCCGCGCGCGCCGCGGCGCCGTTCGCCCCGCCGGCGGCTGCCGGGAGCGTTCCCGCGGACGCTCCGTGCTCCGGGTCGGGGAGCCGGCGGAGCCAGCGCGGCAGGTACCAGTTGTGCTCCCCGAGCAGGGTCATCACCGCGGGGAGGAGCACCATCCGTACGACCGTCGCGTCCAGCAGCACCGCCACCGCGAGGCCGACGCCCATCTGCTGCATGTCCTGCATCGACAGGGTTCCGAACACCGCGAAGACCGCCACCATGATCACTGCTGCACCGGTCACCGCACCCGCGGTGGCGCGTACGCCCTCGCGGATCGCCTCCTTCGTCTCCGCACCCCGGTCATGGGCCTCGCGGATCCGCGAGACCACGAAGACGTGGTAGTCCATCGACAGCCCGAACAGCACCACGAGGACGAACAGCGGCATCCACGACTCGATCGCGCCGACCGCCTCCGTGCCCAGCAGCCCGGCTCCCCAGCCGTGCTGGAAGACGGCTGTCATCACGCCGTACGCCGCCCCCACCGACAGCAGGTTGAGCACGACGGACGCGGCGGCGACGGGCAGCGAACGGAAGCAGACGAGCATCAGCAGGAAGGTCACGGCCGTGATGAAGAGGAAGACCGGCACGATCCCCCGGCTCAACTGGTCGTTGAAGTCCATCGAACTCGCCGTCTCACCGCCCACGTAGGCCTTCGAGTCCTCGGCCACCGGCTCCAGCGTGCGGGGAACGAGGCTCTCGCGGAGCGTGCCGACCGCGGCCTTCGAAGTGGCGTCGGTGCCGTCGCCCGCCAGGGGGACGAGGACCTGGACGACGTCCGAGCCGGGATGCACGGTGGTCTTCACATCCTTGCCGAAGGCCCCGTCGGCGCGGACCTGGCGGGTGAAGTCCGCCAGAGCCCGCCGCACTGCCGGTGCGTCCACGTTGCGGGTCCCGACCACGACACGCGCCGGAGTGGGCCCCCCTGGGAAGGTCTCGCTGATCGCTTCCGAGCTGATCCGCAGCGGCGAGTCGGAGGGCATCTGCTTGTCGAGGGAGAGCTGTTCGGTCTTGATGCCGAGCGCCGGCGCGGACAGCGCCAGCATGGCCACCGCGGCCAGGACCGCGAAGACGCCCGGCGCCGCCAGTACGGGTCGCAGCACCGCGGCCGAGACGCGTCCGCTCTCCCGCGCCGGCGCCGTCCCGCGGCCGTGCCCGGCGGTTCCGTCCGTGCGGCGCCGCCAGGGCAGCCTCCCCCGCTCCACGCGGTCCCCGAGCCACGAGAGCAGAGCGGGCAGGATCGTCACGGAACCGAGCACGGCGATGAGGACGACGAGGATGACGGCGACGGCGAAGCCCTTGAACATCAGGAGCCCGGACAGGAAGAGGCCCGCCATGGCCACCATCACCGTGAGCCCGGACACCAGCACCGCACGTCCGCTGGTGGCGGCGGCGATGCGCAGGGCCGTCCCGGGGTCCCGGCCCGCAGCCCGTTCGTCGCGTTCCCGGCGCAGGTAGAACAGGCAGTAGTCGATGCCCACCGCGAGACCCATCAGCAGCATCACGGAACTGGTGGTGTCGAAGATGTGCAGCTGATGGCTGGCCAGCGCCAGCAGCCCGTTGGCGGCGACGAACGCGGTGACGGCCAGCGCGACGGGCAGCAGCGCGGCGACCAGCGCCCCGAACGCGACCAGCAGGATCCCCAGGGCGAGCGGTACGGCTGTCCACTCGGCCTTGGCGAAGTCGTCGCTCAGCATCTCGCCGAGCCACTTGTCGGCGCTGGCCTGGCCGTACTGGTGGAGTTCGACGCCGTCACCGCGGTGCGCCGCCCGTACCTTCCCCACCGCGTCCACGACCGGCTGCACGCGGTCGCCGGCGGTCTCCGCGTCACCCTTCACCTGGAAGTTCAGCAGCCCCGCGGTGCCGTCCTTCGACGGCACCGGAGGACGCATCCGCCGCACCTCGCCGGTGGCCTTCACGGCCTCGGCGACCTCGCGGGCGACCGGCTGCCAGTGCTCGCGCGACTCGCCGGTCACCATGACCATCTCGCCGGCGGGTTCCTCGATCCCGGCCTCCTCCAGGATCCGGGTGGCGCGGGCGGAGTCCCCCGTCTCGCCCTCGGACGGGCTCACCTCGGCGACGCCGGCCATGCCGCCGACGGTCGCGGCCAGTACGACGAACAGCAGCCAGCCGACGATCGCGGTCCTGCGGTGAGCTGTGCTCCAGCCGCCGAGCCGCGCGGCCAGACCCTGCCCGTGTCCGTCCTGCGGCAGCCGCGGACCGGGCGCCCGGTGCGGCCCCTCGGGCCCGGGCGGACTCGAACTGTCGCGTCGCATCGCTGATTTCCCCTCGTCGGAGCCGGTCGGTCGAGATCACGACGCTAGAAAGCGGCCGCGCCCCGCCCCAGCCGCCGAGACCCCCTCTTCCAGCACCGCCGAGGCCCCCGTCGGCGGCAGGGCCGGCAGGAGGGCGGGGGTGGGGCCAGGTACACCCCCTTCGGGGTGCGGGTCCCCGTGTCCGCGCCACGGGGACGGGCGCAGACTGGTGGAGGGCCCCGGACAGCGGCCCGAGGTGCGGGGGCGTACGGGGGAGAGGGAGCGTTGCCGTGAACCAGCGGGAGAAGGCCGGAGTGCTCGTCGAGGACGCGGAACTGCGCTGGCGTGCCCGCAACGCACTCGTGGCCGCGGTGCGCGGGCTCGCGCTGTGTGTGATGTCCCTCGGCTTCTCCCTGGCCCTCTTCATCCTCAGCGTGGTGTCGATCGCCTTGAGCGTGCTGGGGATAGGGCTCTTCACCACCCCCGCGGTGACCCATCTCGTACGCATGCACGCCGACCAGCGGCGCCACTTCGCCCGCGACTGGGCGGGCATGGACGTGCCCCGGCCCTACCGCCCGCTGCCGCCCGTCACCAGCATGGGCAGCGTCGTCGAACGCTGGACCCGCCTGATGCGCGACCCCGCGACCTGGCGGGACCTGGCCTGGCTGCTGACGGACTCCGTCGTGGGGTTCGTCAGTGCGCTGTTCCCTCCCGCGCTCATCGCGTACGGCATCGAAGGCTTCGTGATCATGGCCGGCGTGTGGCGGGCCGTGCAGCACGAGTACTGGTACGCGTTCATCCCCGTCGAAGGGTTCGGCACGGCCACACTGTGCGCCTGCCTCGGCGCCGTCCTGATCACGCTCTCGCTCTTCGTGAACCCCTCCTTCATCCAGGGGCACTTCGTCATCGTCAAGGCGATGATCTCGCCCAGCCGCGGCGCCCAGCTGGAACAGCGCGTCGAGCACCTGTACGAGACGCGGCACGACGCCGTCGACTCCTCGGCAGCCGAACTGCGCCGCATCGAACGCGACCTGCACGACGGCGCACAGGCCCGCCTGGTCTCCATGGGCATGAGCCTCGGCACCATCGAGGCGCTCGTCGAGAAGGACCCCGCACAGGCGAAGAAGCTCATCGCCCAGGCACGCCAGAACTCCGCGGACGCCCTGACCGAACTGCGGGACCTCGTACGGGGAATCCACCCGCCGGTGCTCGCCGAGCGCGGCCTCGGCGACGCCGCGCGGGCCCTGGCGCTGCGCATGCCCGCCCCGGTCGAGACGGAAGTGGAGCTGGACGGCCGCTTCGCCGAACCGGTCGAATCGGCCGCGTACTTCGCCGTCAGCGAGCTCCTGACCAACGCCGCCAAGCACGCACGCGCCGAACGCGTCTGGCTGGACATCCACTACAGCGAGGACGCGGGCGGCGTGCTGCGCATCGCCGTCACCGACGACGGACGGGGCGGCGCCGACATCACGAAGGGCACGGGGATGGAGGGTATCGAACGGCGGCTCCGCCAGTTCGACGGCATCCTCGCAGTCAGCAGCCCCCCGGGCGGGCCGACGATGGTGACGATGGAGATCCCCTGTGCCCGTACGTCCGGGCCGGGCGTCCCGGGCTCCCCGCGGCGGCCGTAGCGACCGGCCGCCGCCCGGCCGCGCCCGCCGGAGTCGGGCGGTGAGGCGAGCCGCGCTGTGAGGTGAGCCGCCGTGTGGCGCGGCCGCACCGCCGGAGCCGCGTCACGCACTCCCGGCCCCGGGAGGGCACCCGGTGACACTGTCCGCATGACACAGACACACGGGGCGGCCGGCGGCGCGACCCCGCCCCACCGGCTGCTGATCTGTCCGCCGCTCGGCGACGACGAGCTGAACGCGCTCTTCACGGCCTCGTGGCCCGGCCACCGCAGAACCGGCTTCCAGCGGCAGTTGAGGCACAGCCTGCTCTGGATCGCCGCAGTGCGCGACGGCGAGCTGCGCGGCTACGTCAAGGTCGTCGGGGACGGCGGAGTGCACGCCTTCCTGCTCGACCCCACCGTCCATCCGGCCGAGCGACGACGGGGACTGGGCGCGGAGCTGGTGCGGCGGGCCGCGGACGAGGCGCGCCGACGGGGTGCCGAGTGGCTGCACGTCGACTTCGAGCCGCACCTGTCGCGCTTCTACGCCCGGTGCGGCTTCCGGCCGACTTCGGCCGGGCTGCTGCGGCTGGACGGAGCGGACTGACGGCAGGACGGCTTGCGCGCAGGACAGCAGGACAGCAGGACGGCGTTACGGCGCCCGGCCACGCTGTCGGCGGCGGCGCCCAGCTCTGTGGCCGGGAACGTTCACCGGAGTGGTGTGACGGCCGGGCGGCCGCAGCGGTGGTGTCACGCAGGTCGACAATGTCGCGCCATTGCCTGTCAGTTGCCTGGTCTACGGTCGCCCGCATGGCCGAGCCCTCCTATCTGACCGCCGTGCGTGAGTCGTACGACACGGTTGCTGTCGACTACGTCGAACGCGTCCCGCCTCCAGCCGAGATGGACCCGTTGTCCCGCGCGATGCTGGCGGGCTTCGCCGAACTCGGGCGGACGGCTGGTCTGGGGCCGGTCGCGGACCTGGGATGCGGCCCCGGCCGCGTGACGGCGCACCTGGCCGGGATGGGGGTGTCCGCCTTCGGCGTCGATCTGTCACCGAAGATGATCGGGCTGGCCCGCCACGCCTATCCGAACCTGCGGTTCACCGAGGGCTCGATGACCTCGCTGGAGACGGGGGACGACGAGCTCGGCGGCATCCTGGCCTGGTACTCCACCCACCACACGCCCCCGCAGTGGCTGCCGGCGGTGTTCGCCGAGTTCCACCGCACGCTCGCGCCCTGCGGCTACCTGCTCTGGGGAGACTATGTCGGCGATGAACGGCTGCTTCCGACCCAGGGCTATGGCCGTCCGGTGTCCTACACGTCGTACCTTCTGCCGCTGGACCGCACAGCCGGCCTGCTGGACCAGGCCGGACTCGTCGTCACAGCGAGACTGGAGCAGGAGCCCGGCGGACGGGTGAGGAGACCGCACGCCTGCCTTCTGGCCCGCAAGCCCGAAAGGCCCTGACGGGGCTTGCCGGGCGCTCTGGTTGCGCCAGTGCTAGTAACGGTGCAGCGCGCGGGTTTGGACGGTGTGGTTGGGGTGGTTCGGTTGGCGAAGGCCGACTGACATAGCGGTCCGAAGTGCGCCCTGACCAGCTGTGCCCTCCCGCCTCCCGCCTCCCGCCCAGAACGGATGTGTCGTCACATCCAACCGGCACAGGGACGATCAACACCTCCGGCGACCGTTGTCGGTGGCGGCGCCTAGCGTGTGCCCATGACGTGGACGACCCCCGAAGTACAGCGACCCGAGCGCGTGTCCGTGGCGGAGGAGAGCAAGGCGCTGGCCGCCTCGCTCGACTTCCAGCGAGCGACGTTCCTCTACAAGTGCGGCGGCCTGACCGGCGAACAGCTCATGCTGCGGCCCGTGGGCCGGTCCACGCTCTCCCTGCTGGGCCTCGCCCGGCACCTCGCGGATGTCGAACGCTGGTGGTTCCGCAACCACTTCGGCGGTGAGAAGGGCCTCCCGTGGGTCTTCTTCACGGAGGACAATCTGGAGGGCGACTTCGACGACGGGACCGCGGAGAGCGCCCAGGGCGACTTCGAAGTGCTCCATCGTGAGATCGCGGCGGCGCGCGCCGTCACCGAAGGCCGATCACCGGACGACACCTTCAGCCGTCCGAACGGTGAACTCGCCGATCTGCGCTGGCTGTTCCTGTACATGATCGAGGAGTACGCCCGTCACAACGGCCACGCGGATCTCGTACGGGAGCACATCGACGGCCGCACCGGCGACTGAACGCACCGGCGACTGAACGCACCGGCACCTGAGAACACCGGCACCCGAGCGGGCGCGGCAGCGCGGGGCCCGGCCGGACGTGACGCGGTCGGCGCGGGCCGGCCGCAGTGCGATCCCGGCCCGGTCCGCACCGTCAGCCCAGCGCCGCCACCCGCTCGCGGTAGCCGCGCACCGGAGCGGCGTCCCGGTAAGGCTCCAGGCGCCGCTCGAAGTCCCGTACGTACTCGTGCGCCCGCACCGAGCGCATCTCCACGGCCTGCTGTGCCGCCTCCGCCGCCAGGGCGCACGCCTGCTCCACCTCGCCCAGCCCGAGCCGTGCCGTCGCCAGCACCACGCGGCAGAGCAGACGGCTGCGCGCGAAGCCCGCACCCCGCAGCTGGAGCGAACGCTCCGCGTGCAGCGCGGCAGCGCGGTACTGCTGCAGATCGCGGTGGCAGTGCCCGGTCTCGTCGGCCAGCTGCGCCTCGTCGAAGAAGCGCGCCCACGGAGGTACGTCCTCACCCGCCTTCGCCGCCTCCAGCGCCCGTTCGGCGCGGGACAGGGAAGAGGTGCACGCCCGCACCTCCCCGAGGACACCGTGCCCGCGCGCCTCCGCCGCGTGCAGCAGTGCCTGTACCACCGGCGGTGCGGCACTGCCGGCGCCCTGCTGCGCGACGCGCGCCAGCTGCACCGCCTCGCGGCCGTGCCCCAGATAGACCGCCTGCTTGCTCATCGTCACCAGCACGTAGCTGCCGTAGGTCCGGTCGCCCGCCGCCTGCGAGAGCCTCAGCGCCTGCACGAAGTAGCGCTGCGCCAGCCCGTGCGCCGCGATGTCGTAGGACGTCCAGCCCGCGAGCCGCGTCAGGTCCGCGGCGGCGCCGAACAGCCGCCGCCCCAGCTGCTCCCCGTAGACGCCGCGCAGCATGGGCTCCACCTCGTGCTCCAGGTAGCGCACCAGCGCCTGGCGGGCGTGCCCGCCGCCGTACGCGTGGTCCAGCGCGCGGAAGAGCTCGCCGACGGAGCGCAGCGCGTTGATGTCCCCGACTGTGACGCGCTGCCCGGGGCCCCTCTCCGTGCGGTCCGGACGGTCCGGACGGTCCGTACGGAGAGACGGTGCGGAGGTCCGTACCGCGGCGGACGAGGGGACGCCCTGCCCCACCGGCACGGGCGCCGTGCCGCGCATCTGCGGCGGCACCCGCGCCGGCGCCCCCGGGGCTCCCGTGCCGCCCGGTACGCCTCTGCCCGCCGGTCCTCCAGCGCGCACCGCCCCCGGCCGCAGGCCGAGGCCCCCGCCCGCAGGGCCGCCGCGGCCCCCTGCGCCCGCAGCACCGGGGCCGCCCTCGCCCGCCTGCGCCGGGCGGGGTTCCGCGTCGCCGCCGCGGGCCACGCGTTCGTCCGCCCGGCCGATCAGCCAGTCCCTGCTGGGCACGACCAGCCCGGCCGGGGTGAAGGCGATCTTCCGCAGCTCCGCGTGGCTGCCGGAGTCCTTGCGCCACAGCCCGCTGACGATGTCGACGGCCTCCAGCGGCGTGGAGGCGAACTCCAGACCCGCGTACACCGGCGCGCACGCGTCCAGGCCGAGATCCTGCGCGGTCAGCCGCCGGCCGAGACGCCGGGTGAAGACCTCCGCGATCAGTGCCGGCGTCGTCCCCCGTGGCTGCTGACCTCGCAGCCAGCGTGTCACCGACGTCTTGTCGTAGCGCAGGTCCAGACCGTGCTCGAGGCCCAACTGGTCCACGCGGCGGGCCAGTCCGGCGTTCGAGAAGCCGGCCTCGGCGATGAGCGCGGCGAGCTGGCGATTGGGGATGCGCTGCGGGGAGGACTGGGCGGCGGGCTCCCCAGATCGTTCCATCGTCATCAGCTTTACGGTCTCCTGCCCTACGGCTTGCAGCAGGGCGCCGGGACGCCCTGCGGAACGGCGCGAACTTAGCCCTCAGCCTGTGCCGACTCGCCCGCTTTGCTGCGCTTTCATCCATACGTGTGAGAAGGTGGCCGACTGCCGGAGCCGGTCCCGCCGGCCGTACAGTTGCTCCAGGGTGACGCCGCCCCGGACAGCCCCGGACCGCCCCCGGGCGAGCGTCCGTCCGGCGCGAGTTTGGAGGAGCCGTGAGCGAGCTGCGCTTTGTCCGTCTGGGATTCGGCGCCGACGCCGTCGACTACCAGGAGGCGTGGCAGGAGCAGCGCCGGGTGCACGCCGACCGGGTCGCCGGGGAGATCCCCGACACCTGTCTGCTGCTGGAGCACCGGCCCGTCTTCACGGCGGGCCGCCGCACCGAGCCCTCGGAGCGTCCGATCGACGGCACGCCGGTCATCGACGTCGACCGCGGCGGGAAGATCACCTGGCACGGCCCCGGCCAGCTCATCGGCTATCCCATCGTGAAGCTGCCGCAGCCTGTGGACGTGATCGAGCACGTCCGCCGCCTCGAAGAGGCCATGATCCGCACCTGTGCGGACTTCGGCCTGGAGACCACGCGCGTCGAGGGCCGCAGCGGTGCGTGGGTGCTGGGCGACCCCGTCGAGAAGCGGGCGGCTCCGGGCGGGCTCTCGCTCGACTTCGACCCGCGGCTCGGGGACGAGGAGTTCGACGCGCGTCTCAGTGGCCCGGAGTACGCGCCGTCCAACGCGGGGCAGCGCCGCGAGGACCGCAAGCTCGGTGCGATCGGTGTACGCGTGGCGAGGGGCGTCACGATGCACGGCTTCGCGCTCAACTGCGACCCCGACAACACCTGGTTCGACCGGATCGTGCCCTGCGGCATCCGTGACGCGGGCGTCACCTCGCTCTCGAACGAACTGGGGCGCACGGTGACCGTCGCCGAGGTGCTGCCCGTCGCCGAGAAGCATCTGCGCGAGGTGCTGGAGACGGCGAAGCCGCTGCCCCGCGCGGTCTGACCGCCGCGCGCCCCCTTCCCTGTCGTTGCCCTGTCTCTGCGAGGTCAGCGGCGGTTGAAGGCAGTGCGAGCGGTGGGCGTACCCTGATATTCGCCGAGGAATCGAAAGTACGTAGGGAGCCGGACGTGTCCGCTGTCGCACCCGACGGTCGCAAAATGCTCCGCCTTGAAGTCCGCAACAGCCAGACCCCCATCGAGCGCAAGCCCGAATGGATCAAGACCCGCGCCAAGATGGGCCCGGAGTACAACGCGCTGCAGGACCTGGTGAAGCGTGAAGGGCTGCACACGGTCTGCCAGGAGGCCGGCTGCCCGAACATCTTCGAATGCTGGGAGGACCGCGAGGCCACCTTCCTCATCGGCGGTGAACAGTGCACCCGCCGCTGCGACTTCTGCCAGATCGACACCGGCAGGCCCGCCGAGCTCGACCGTGACGAACCCCGCCGCGTCGCCGAGTCCGTCCAGCAGATGGAGCTGCGCTACGCGACGATCACCGGCGTCGCCCGTGACGACCTGGAGGACGGCGGCGCCTGGCTCTACGCCGAGACCGTGCGCCAGATCCACCAGGCCATGCCGGACACCGGCGTCGAGCTGCTGATCCCCGACTTCAACGCCGTGCCGGAGCAGCTCGCCGAGGTCTTCTCCTCGCGGCCCGAGGTCCTGGCGCACAACGTCGAGACCGTGCCGCGCATCTTCAAGCGCATCCGTCCCGCGTTCCGCTACGAGCGCTCGCTCGAGGTGATCACCCGCGCCCGCGAGGACGGCCTGGTCACCAAGTCCAACCTCATCCTCGGCATGGGGGAGACGCGCGAGGAGGTCAGCGAGGCCCTGCGCGATCTGCACGGCGCGGGCTGCGAACTGATCACCATCACCCAGTACCTGCGGCCGTCCGCGCGGCACCACCCGGTGGAGCGCTGGGTGAAGCCCCAGGAGTTCGTGGAACTGCAGGAGGAGGCCGAGGAGATCGGCTTCGCCGGCGTCATGTCCGGCCCGCTGGTCCGCTCCTCCTACCGGGCCGGGCGCCTGTACAAGCAGGCAGTGGAAGCGCGCGACGCCCGGGCAGCGTGAGCGGGGGACCTGCCGGGGTCCGCTGGGCGCGGCCTGCACGTGAGACGTACGGATCGGCGGCGGAGGGGGTGTCCACCTCCCGCCGCCGCTCCGTGCGGCCCCCCGGCCCCCCCCGGCCCCCGGGTCTCGCTCCCGTCGCCGCCGGACGCCCGCCCACCGACGTGACGTTGGCCGCATCGGCTTTCGCAGCCTTTGACCACCCGGTCATCCGCTGGTAACACCTAACGGTGACGATGGCCGCACACACCGTTCATGCGAGCCACGCGACCACGGAGGGGACCGTCTTGCAGACCACGCTGCGCGCGCTGGAGAGCTTCGAGAGCCTGCTGCTGGGCAGGGGCCGGGAGACCGCCCTGCGCAATGCCTGGACAGCGGTGCTCGAGGACCGCCGCCGGGCGGTGGCACGTACCGAGGCCCAGCGGGTACTGGAGGCCGCGGCCACCCGCAGGCCGACCGCCACGTAAACTTCCCCGCATGGCGAGGAAGGAAGACTCCGAGAACCCAGGGCGGCTCAAGCAGATCGCCCTGACGTACAAGATGACCCGGCGTGCGGACCGGATGATCGGCTGGATCCTGGCCGGCGTGGGGCTTGTCACCTTGGGTGTACTCCTCGCCATCGGTTTCCTGCTCGGGCACCCCGTCTACGCAGGCATTCTGGGTGCCGTCCTGGCTCTGCTCGCGATGGCGATCGTCTTCGGCCGCCGTGCCGAGCGGGCCGCCTTCGGTCAGATGGAGGGCCAGCCGGGCGCCGCGGCAGCGGTACTGGAGAACATCGGACGCGGCTGGACCGTCACGCCTGCCGTGGCGATGAACCGCAACCAGGACGTCGTACACCGGGCCGTGGGCCGGGCGGGCATCGTCCTGGTGGGCGAGGGCAACCCGAACCGGCTGCGCACGCTGCTGTCGTCCGAGAAGAAGCGGATGGCCCGCGTCGTCTCGGACGTACCGGTGCACGACTTCATCGTCGGTGACGACGAGGGTCAGGTGCCGCTGAAGAAGCTGCGCACCACGCTGCTGAAACTGTCGCGCGTACTGCAGGGCGGCCAGGTCACGCAGGTCAACGACCGGCTGCGGGCGATGGGCGACCTGATGAGCAACATGCCGATCCCGAAGGGCCCGATGCCCAAGGGCATGCGGATGCCGCGGGGCCAGGGCGGGCGCTGAGCCGCTGCGCAGCGCACCAGGCAGAGAGCACCGGGCAGAGAACGGAAGCGGCACGGCCACGGCGGAGAACGTGACGGGAGAACGTGACGAGGGCCGGGTGCGGGAAGCAGGTTTCCCGCACCCGGCCCTTCTGCTGTCTGCGCGGGGACGGGCTCCGGGCCCCGCCCCCGCGCTCGCGTCACGTTCCGGGCTCTGACCCGGGGTCAGGGCCTGACCTGCTGACGTCCTGACGTGGTCACGTCCTGACCTGCACCGCTCCCGAGAGCCGGTCGTGCAGGCCGCGTCCGTCCCGGTCCCACACCAGAGCGGGAACGGCGAGACCGAGCAGCACCGTACGGACCGCCACCCGCCACAGCGCCAGCCTGGTCAGCCCGTCCACCGACACGACGCGCAGGCCGAGGATCCGCTTGCCCGGCGTGCAGCCGACCGTTCCCACGGTGAGCAGGCTCATCAGGAGGAAGACCGCGAGGGCCCAGTTGTTCGCGGTCCGCAGTTCACCGTTCGCGAGCAGCCCGTACCCGATCAGCGCGGCGACCGCCCAGTCGATGAACAGCGCACCCAGACGCCGTCCGAAGGAGGCGATGGAACCCGGACCGTCCTGCGGCAGACCCAGGCGCTCGCCCGGGTGGCCGAAATCCGCGCCCATGTTCTCGGCGGTGGCGCGAGGGCCCGAGAGCCACGAGCCGATAGCTTCCCTGTTGTCCACGCGACAACGGTAGCGCGCGGCGGAGACGGCCTGGTTTGCAGGTCGTCAGGGGACAGGAGTTCACTGGTTAACATCGGTGAAACAGTCGGGTCACGCTTGAGAAATCGCCCCTGCCTACCCTCGCCGTCAGCGCGCGCCACCGCACTGGCCTGCGTCCCGAGCAATTCCCGTCCCTCCACGGCGGGACTAGGAGGAGTTGGATGTTCCAGAACGCCGCTGAGGCCAAGAAATACATCGCGGACAACGATGTGAAGTTCGTCGACGTCCGTTTCTGTGATCTGCCTGGCATCATGCAGCACTTCACGGTCCCGGCCGAGTCCTTCGACCCGGACGAGAACCTGATGTTCGACGGTTCCTCGATCCGCGGTTTCCAGGCCATCCACGAGTCGGACATGGCGCTCGTCCCCGACCTCGCGACGGCCAGGCTGGACCCGTTCCGCTCGGAGAAGCACCTCAACATCAACTTCTTCATCCACGACCCGATCACCGGCGAGCAGTACAGCCGTGACCCGCGGAACGTGGCGAAGAAGGCCGAGGCATACCTCGCCTCCTCCGGCATCGCCGACACCGCCTTCTTCGGCCCGGAGGCGGAGTTCTACGTCTTCGACGACGTGCGCTTCGAGACCAAGGCCAACGCCGGCTACTACCACATCGACTCCGAGGCCGGCGCCTGGAACACCGGCACCATCGAGGACGGCGGGAACCGGGGCTACAAGGTCCGCTACAAGGGCGGCTACTTCCCCGCGCCGCCCGTCGACCACTTCGCCGACCTGCGCGCCGAGATCACCCTGGAGCTGAACAAGGCCGGCCTTCAGGTCGAGCGCCAGCACCACGAGGTGGGCACCGCGGGACAGGCCGAGATCAACTACAAGTTCAACACGCTTCTCGCCGCCGCCGACGACCTGATGCTCTTCAAGTACATCGTGAAGAACACCGCCTGGCGCAACGGCAAGACCGCCACGTTCATGCCCAAGCCGATCTTCGGCGACAACGGCTCCGGCATGCACGTGCACCAGTCCCTGTGGAACGAGGGCTCGCCGCTCTTCTACGACGAGCAGGGCTACGCGGGCCTGTCGGACACCGCCCGCTACTACATCGGCGGCATCCTCAGGCACGCCCCGTCGCTGCTGGCCTTCACCAACCCGACGGTGAACTCCTACCACCGCCTGGTCCCCGGCTTCGAGGCGCCGGTCAACCTGGTCTACTCCCAGCGCAACCGCTCCGCCGCCATGCGCATCCCGATCACGGGGTCCAACCCCAAGGCGAAGCGCGTCGAGTTCCGGGCGCCGGACCCGTCCTCGAACCCCTACCTGGCTTTCTCCGCTCTGCTGATGGCGGGCCTGGACGGCGTCAAGAACAAGATCGAGCCGGCCGAGCCGATCGACAAGGACCTCTACGAGCTCGCCCCCGAGGAGCACGCGGGCGTGCCGCAGGTGCCCACCTCCCTCCCCGCGGTCCTCGAAGCCCTCGAGGCGGACAACGAGTACCTCCAGGCGGGGGGCGTCTTCACGGCCGACCTGATCGACACGTGGATCGACTACAAGCGCGAGAACGAAATCGCCCCGATGCAACTGCGGCCGCACCCGCACGAGTTCGAGCTGTACTTCGACATCTAAACCGCGGCCGGTCGACCTGGCCTTCGACGGTGCGTGACATCGGTGACCCGCGGAGACGCCTTCGGGCGTCTTCCGCGGGTCACCGTCTGTTTCCACCCTCATGTGCACCGGGCGCCGGTTGGCCAGTTCTGGGCAGCTGGGATCTGACCGGTCCGAATTTTGTCGATCGGGACAAGAACGGGTCGAAGATCCATCTGCTCGCCGACCGCACCGGTCTCCCGATCTCAGTCGGGATCTCCGGTGCCAACTCCACGACAGCCAGGCACTGATACCGCTTTTCCAGGGCATACCGCCGATCGGTCCCGCCGCGGGAGGCGCCGACGACGGCCGGGCAAGCTGCACAGCGGCAAGGTCTACGACTACGACCACCTGCGCGCTGGTTATCCGCGTGCGGCATCGCCCACCGCATCGCACGCAAAGGCAACGAGAACTCGCAGCGGCTGGGCCGCCACTGCTCGACCATCGAACGCACCATGGCCCGGCTGGCGCCGGCTGCCGAAGCCTCCATCGACGCTGCGAACGCAAGGCGGCCCACTTCCTCACCTTCACCAGCATCGCCTGCGCCCTCATCTGCTACCGCAGAATCCCAAGGAGCGAGCTCAGGCCGACGTGGCTCCATCAAGTAGCGTTGACTTATATAAGTGAAGGCCGGTACGGTCTCTGCCGTGCACGCGTTCGACATCCTCGGCGACCCTGTGCGCCGGCGCATTCTGGAACTGCTGGCCGACGGTGAACGGACCTCCGGGGCGGTCACGGACGTCATCCGAGCCGAGTTCGGGATCTCCCAACCCGCCGTCTCCCAGCATCTGCGCGTGCTGCGCGACAGCGGGTTCGCGTCGGTCCGGGCCGAGGGCACCCGCCGGCTCTACACAGTCGAGCCCGCGCCGCTGCGCGAGGTCGACGCGTGGCTGGACCGGTTCCGCCGGTTCTGGGAACAACGCCTCGACGCCCTCGGCACCGAGCTGGCCCGAGGCAAGCGTGCACGCCAGACCCGGGCAGGTGGAACGCCCACGCGAACGGACGGGTCCGACACCGATGCGAGCAGGACCGATCCACCCACCGAGGGGACATGACATGAAGGACGTACTGGACGAACTGGCCGCTGCGCACCGGGAGATGGGCAAGGGCACCGTGCCGGCCGGCGAGGCGTACACAGTGGAGCTCCGGCGCCGATACGACGCGGAGATCGAGGACGTCTGGGACGCCATCACCAGCCCCGAGCGGCTGCCCCGCTGGTTGAAGCCGGTCACCGGAGACCTCCGGCTGGGCGGGAAGTTCGAGTTGGAGGGTATGGGGCACGGCGAAATCCTCCGGTGCGATCCGCCGCGGCTGCTGAAGGTGTCCTGGCTCTACGGCCCGGACGCCGACGCCTGGCCCGGCACGAGCGAGGTCGAGGTGCGTCTGGCCCCGGGCCCGGCCGGCGACACCGAGTTCGAGCTGATCCACGCCGCGGTCGTCGACCCGCACTTCTTCCCGACGTACGGCCCCGGCGCCGGCGGCGTCGGCTGGGACCTGGGTCTGCTCACCCTGGCCCGGCTCCTGGCCGACGACGAGATCGAGAACCTGGACGAGTTCGAGAAGTCGCCCGAGGGACGCGAGTTCAGCCGGCGCAGCGCCGCGGCTTGGGGCCAGGCTCACCTCGCCGCCGGTGGCGACCCGGAGCAGGTCGCGGCCGCGGTCGAGGCCACGACGAAGTTCTACGTACCCGACCCGACCTGACATTCCTGCTGCGGTGGGCCGACCGGCGTCCCCGGCACTCGCACCGCCGGTGAGAATCATCGATCGCAGGCGGAGGGCCGCTCACCCGCTGCGTCAGCCGGTCAATTCGTACCGAGGTTGCTCAATGACCGTGACCTCTGGCGACCACACCGCAGATCACGAGTTTGCCTTTACGGACACAGAGCGTCAGCGCCCCTCGGTCGAGGAGCAGGACGAGCCGTGCAACAGCATGTTGTCCCACCCCTGGAAGGAAGAGCGATGCGCGCCATGAAGTACACCGACTCGATCGAGATCGCCCTGCCGCGGGAGCGGGTGGCCCAGCTGCTCGCCGACCCGGCACACCTGCCGAAGTGGCTGCGGGGCCTGGTGCTGCACGAGCCGCTGAGTGGGACGCACGGGCAGCTCGGTACCACGTCGCGGGTCGTGATGCAGACGGGGCAGCGGAAGTTCGAGTGCACCGAGACTGTCACGCGCCGGGAACCGGCAGACCTGCACGCGATCCCGAAAGGGAGCGTCGTTCACTTCGATCGCGAGATCGTCGGCGAAGGCATGTGGAGTGCCGTGCGCGAGCGGCTTACCGAAGCCAGTCCGGAGACGACGCTCTGGGTGAGCGAGAGTGAATACAGGTTCGACGGCTTGCTGATGCGGCTGGTGGGGCTTCTGATGCCCGGCGCCTTCCGCAAGCAGTCGCAACAGCACATGCAGGATTTCAAGGCGTTCGCCGAGCAGGGAAAGGACGTCCGCGAAGAGATGAGCTGATCTGCTGTAGGCGCAGGGTGGATCCGCTGCCGTTTGACGGGTCTTCGAAGTTGAACTAGTCGGCAGAATGCGCAGCCGAGGGGAATTGGCATTCACTTCGGCCTTGCCTTCAGCAGCACCGCCTGCACCCTCATCTGCTACCGCAGAAACCCCAAATGAGACGAGCTCTTCACCGTGCAGTACGAGTCACCTGAGCCGGTCACACCTGAAGTGGCGGAGGACGTCTTTCTGCACGGGAAGCCGGAAGAGGTGAGCGAAGCGCTCGTGGCCTCGGCGTTGAGCGGTGAAAACCGTCAGTGGCTGGAGAAGTGGATCATTCGGTTGTCCCGGCATCGGGACCCCGCGGTGCGCAGTACCTCCGCAGTCGGTTTGGGGCACCTCGCGCGTTTGCACGGTCAGGTATCCCAAGATGCCGTCGATGCCGTGTCCAGGCTCCGCGAGGATTCCCGGACATCCGGCGCCGCAGAGAACGCCCTTGAGGATATCGAGATCTTTTGCAGAGCTTGAATTCGAACTTCCACCTCTGTCGAAGAAATCGAGCCACCGCCACCGCGCGGCCTGATGAGGGACGCGCTGCGTGCTGAAACCCCGCAACAGGCCTTAGCGGTGGCCTCCGCCTCCGCCGCCGCCTTGGGGACCGCCTCCGCCTTGGTGGCCGCCGCCTTGTGGACCGCCTCCGCCCTGGTGGCCTCCGCCTCCCTGGGGACCTCCGCCTTGGTGGCCCCCGCCCTGGGGACCCCCGCCCTGGGGACCGCCGCCTTGGTGGCCCCCGCCCTGGGGACCCCCGCCCTGGGGACCGCCGCCTTGGTGCCCGCCGCCTTGGTTGTTGCCGCCACCCTGGTGACCACCGCCGTCGTGGCTGCGGCCGCCATCGTCGAGCATGCCGCCGACTTTGCCTAGCAGCCTGTCCAATCCGTGGCCCTTGTTCGGCGAGCTGCCTCCGCCCTGGTGGCCGCCGCCTCCGCCGCCTTGGTGGCCCCCGCCTTGGGGACCGTCACCTTGGGGACCGCCTCCGCCTTGGTTGTTGCCGCCGCCCTGGGGACCTCCGCCCTGGGGACCGCCTCCGCCTTGGTTGCTGCCGCCACCCTGGTGACCACCGCCGTCTTGGCTGTGGCCGCCACCGTCGAGCAGGCCGCCGACTTTGCCCAGCAGCCTGTCCAACCCGTGGCCCTTGTCCGGCGAGCTGCCGCCGCCGCCGTTGGGCGGAGCGCCTCCGCCGTCGCTGGGTGGGATTCCTCCGTCGTCGTGGGGCGGGATGCCGCCGCCGTCGTTCGACGAGGGCGGAGGTGAGGGGTCATCGGGGTGACGCTCGGGGGGAGGCATGGCAGGGCGCAACCCACCGTCGTCGTCACTGACTTGGTCCGACCAGTCAGGATGCGAGGAACCATCGGCGTCCCCAGCGGGCGGGCGTTGGCCGGCCGCATCACCCGGGTCGGTGCCGCCCAGGCCGGGTGGAAGCAAGAAGGACGGCGCGCCGCCGCTCTCGTCCTTTGTTTCACCGTCGTTCAACGTTTGCACGCTGAATGCCACTGTCCCGAACGCCGCGGCCGCTGCAATGGCCATGAGAACGGTCTTGCCGCGTCGGCCCGGACGCGCGCCGCCTGTGCCGTCCGAGGCAGGAGCATGCGGTGCGGTGGCCTTGGCGGGCCTGGACGGCAGAGGACTCCACCTGTATTGGAACGTCTCGAAGGCCCGGTCGACTTCTGCCGCGGCCATGAGCACGCACGGACAGGGCGATGTACCGTCGGTCTGGATAAGTGCCCCGCACGTCGAGCACGTTAGCGCTGTCACCCTCGGCCTCCTCAACGGATCCGCTGCGTCGCGTTCCCCCGCGGCACTGCTCGCGCGCCGACCACGGTGCACAGTCCGCAGACTGGTTCGACGTTAGAGGCAATTGCAGTGGCAGAACCGATAGTGCTCTGCTTATGAGCAGACTCGGTACGGATGAACCGTGCTGCACCCGACAACACGGCCGAAATCCCAGGGCGGCAGCGACCCTCGCCTCGTACGAGACGTGGGCGCACGAAACGGGGCCTGTCGATCACGGAGTTGGGTGCGTTCGGCCGTGAACCGCTCCCTGCGGGACGGATGTTGCATCATTTCGTCCACGATGGGCTGATTCAGGCCTGTTGGCGAGGAGTTGACCGCCCTGGGGCTCGTGTGAACCGTCCAGTACTTGCGATGGAGAACGGGCGGACCTCGGCCTGTGGATGCAGCCGGCAAGCATGGGGGGCTCCCCGCCCCGAGCTTGGCCGCTCAGCCATAGGACCCGGCCATCACTGTGCCTGTGCTTCGACATCCGAACCGCGGGCCGGTCGGCGTGGCCTCCGACGGTGCGTGACAACGGTGACCCGCGGAAACGCCTTCCGGCGTCTTCCGCGGGTCACCGTTTGTCTCCACCCTCATGTGCACCGGATGTGCGCAGGCGTCGAAGACGGCCGACGGGTAGTCAGGGAACTGTTGCGCGCGGCCAGGTGGGACGTGTGTCGACGTGGGCGAGCCCTGTGACCCGAGGCTGCTGCGTCGGCCGCCGCGCGCAATCACCTTCAGCTCCCTGTCGCGTACGCCTCGAATGCCCACTTGGCCAGGGACGCCCGGTCCGGGTCGGGTTCGGATTCCGCACCCCCGGCCGAGCTCGTCACGCTTGGTGGCATCGGGAGGTACCCGATGAGGGCGTGGCGAGGTTTGCTCGAGTAGAACTCGCCTCGTTCACCGGGGCTTTGGCGGAGCGGACCGCATTTCGTGGAACATGATGACGAATGGCCAGAGCCAGATCACGGTTCCTCCGGCGAGCAGTAGGCGCAGGTCGCCGAGGGGGAAGGCGCTGAATCCGAGTCCGAGGTAGATGAGGGGCGTGATGATGGCCAGGGACGTCAGTCCGCGAAGTCCCTGTCCTCCGTACCGCCGGGCGAACACGATGCACGCCGCGATGAGAGCTATGCCCGTGATCGTCGGTGACAGGGCGTGCAGCGTTCCGTGCCATGACTGGCTCGTCGGGGTGGATGCGCCGTCGGGGAAGCCCAGCGCAGGGTCGGTCGGGAAGAGCCCGCCCCAGATGAGGCCGACGCCGTAGAGACCGATGAGCAGCGGTCCCCAGAGCCTGCCGACGCCGGCTCTCAACGCGGATCGCAGTCCGATCGCGCCGCAGATCGCGAGGATGCCCGAGACGAGGAAGTTGAGCGTCTGCACCCATCCGCCGCCGCCGAGGCTGAGCATGCTCAGCGCGTGAATGCGCGGATCGAAACCCGCTCTGAGGCTCTGCTGGATGATCACGACGGCGACGAAGAGCGGACCGGCGATGCTGCCGGCGATGAGTAGACGTGTCGTCGACGCCGTGGGCGCGGACGGTTCGGATGTGAGGACGGATCGAGCCATGAGCGGGATCTCTTTCGTCGAGGCCGACGTTGACAAAATTGATGCTTCACGTAAAAATAAATTTTGTCAACGATGATGCGAGGCCGCCGAGAGAGGGGCAGAGGCGTGAGGGACGTCGTCTACGTGGAGAGCGCCGAGCAGGCCGAGGCGATTCTCAAGCCCGCGCGGGCAGCCGTGCTGCGCGAGCTCACCGAACCGCGCACCTGTTCGGAAGTAGCCGAGCGGCTGGGACAGACGCCGCAGCGGGTCTACTACCACGTGAAGCAGCTGGAAGCGGCGGGTGTCGTGGAGCGCGTGGCCGAACGTCAAGTGCGCAACCTCGTCGAGGCGGCCTATCAGGCCGTGGCGCGGAAATTCTGGATGTCGCCCGGGATGATCGGGCTGCCCTCCACCGATCCCGACGACGAGAATCTGGCGAGATTGCTGGATCTTGCCGAGCAGATCCAACGTGACGTCGCGCAGCTGCGCCCCCGAGAGGATCCGCTGCCATCGATCGGCGTGCACGGCGAGGTGCGCGTCAAGCCCGAGCACCGGGAGGCATTCCTCCGCGACGTCCAGGCCATGCTCCAACAGCTCTTCACCCGCTACGGCGGGGCCGAGGGCGAGGGATTCACCCTTGCCCTCGCCTGCTACCCGGACACCACCACCCCAGCACTGAAGGACGGCCATCGTGAATGAACAGACTTCACCGCTCATCCTGCGGGTAAGAGCCGGTGTCCCTCCGGCCTGCATCATGGATGCGCTGACCACCCCCGCTGCGATGACCGTCTGGCTCGCCGAACACGCCGAGGTGTCCCTGCCCGAGCGCTATCAGTTCTGGGGCCGCTACACCCCGGACGGCGCCAAGCCGACGCAACGACTCGTGGAGGCGGCATCCGACCGGCTCCACTTCACCTGGACACTCGACGGCACCGAGACGGACGTCGACATCTCCGTGGCCGCAGCGGACGACGGGACCGTCGTGACCGTGCAGCACACCGGAGCCGACCCCGCAGCGCCCGGAGCACTCGGCCAGATCCAGACGTTCTGGGCCGCCACGCTCGCGAACCTCGTCGACTACGCCGAAGACAGGGACGTGCTCACCCTGACCGATCTGACGTCCCCGACTCTGCGGAGTGAGACCACCGTCGATGCTCCCGTCGAAGCGGTGTTCGCCTCGCTGATCGACCCTGAGAAGGTCAGTGCGTGGTTCGGCTTCCCGACAGAGATCGATCCCGAGATCGGCGGACAGTACGGCTTCGGCAGCATCGCCGAACTCGAAGGCGACCGGCTCCTGTCGGTCGACTACGGGCCGATGGGCGTTGCCACATGGGAACTCGAAGGCTCTGAGGGCAAGACCCGCATCGTCCTCTCCCAGAGCGGATTTGACCCCGGGCAGCCCCCCTATACCGCCTGGCTCGGGGCCGTCAGCGGTCTTGCCGAGCTGCGCCGATTCCACGAGATCGCGGCATGGCAGCCGATCTGGGTCCATGACGAGTAATCAGGTGAGGAGAAGAGGAGATTCGCGATGAAGCGCCCTCCAGAAGTGGATACCTGGATCGCTGAGCTCGCCCCGGCCGACCGTGAAATCTACGAGGCCGTCGAGTCCGTCATCCTCAGCACAGGGCTCGTCGACGAGATCGTGTACTCGTACAAGCTGCCGACCTTCAAGCACGGAAAACTCCCAGTGACTGTGGCCACATGGAAAGGCGGGATCTCGCTCGCAGCCCGGAGCGCGGCACCCATCGAGGCGTTCAGGGCAAAGCACCCGGAGATCACGGGCGGCAAGATCTCCGTCCAGTTCCGCCGCGACGCCGAACTCCCCATCGACGACCTCGCCGAGCTCGTCAGGGCCGCGCTCATGCCGCCGTCCTAGGGTTGTCGCCCTTGTGGGCCGGCCTCACCCGGGGCCGGCCGGGGCGAGTACGGGCACCTGGCCGGGGAGCTCCGGAGACGGCCACAAGGTCGCCTCGGCCTCTACGACACGTCGGCCACCAAGGTCAAGGACGGGTGAGGGTGCGGGTCGTGGTGAGCGATCCGGCCGACCGCGGAGCAGTCGGCAGCGGTGATTAGGCGCAGACCTCGTCGCTCGCGGCGGTCGGCGATGTGTCGCGCGGCCTGCTCCGGAAGCTGACCGGTGACCGGGCGGAAGCGGAGTCGGCGATGACGGTAAAGCTTCAACTCGCCCGCTTCCGCAGCGCATCGGCGGCCCGGAGGCCCAGCGGCCCACGGCGAGCCGTATGCGACGCACCACAAGATCGTCTCCGTGGACGCTGCGCGGACGACGCTGCCACTTCGTGCGGGGACTGCTCGGCAACTCCGGTGAAGCGCTGCAGGGCGGTATCCGCCGCTGTCCTGGTAATTCCGCCGCCGTGAGATGTAACTCACCGTCGCAGGGCGGAGCGGGGTGTAATCAGGGTGTGGAGAGAGTGTTATCGTCGAGTGTCGGCGCAAGCCTCAAGCAGTGAGTAGCAAGCCAGAGTTGACCGGAGCAGAAGCGAGGCTTCCGTTCAGGGTCTGCCAGAAGGATTCCGGCCACCCGTGAAACTTCCGGGACCGGCCGTAGAACGCTGTACTGCATGAACAGCAGCTGAACCACACCACACCTCAACGGTGTTCGCTCTTCCGGGACATCGTTCTCCTTCGCATGCCGTAAAGCAGGGAAATATGCCCGTTCAATCACTCGCGGAACTCGTACGCTTCGTCCGCCGCAATTCACCCTTTTACGCAGCGCTCTACTCCGGTCTGCCCGACCGCGTGAACGAGCTGACCGAACTCCCGGTCATACCCCAGACCGAGTTCTGGCAGGCCAACACCCCTCGCGGAAACACACTGCTGACCGGCCCGCTCGACGAGGCTGTGGTCTTCAAGAGCGGTGGGACCACCGGTGCGCCGAAGTTCTCCTTCTACACCCGGGTGGAATGGCACGAATTCACCACGGCTTTCGGCGCCGGGCTGGTCGAGGCCGGGCTGCGGCCCGGTCAGCGGGTCGCCGACCTCTTCTACACGGGCGATCTCTACGCCAGCTTCAGCTTCATCCTGGACGCACTGCACCGTGCCCCGGTCGCCAACGTCCGCCTTCCGATCGGCGGCGCCGCGCCCCTGGCCTCGACCGTCGAGACACTCGAGCAGTTCGACGTCGAGGTGATCGCCGGAGCCCCGACGACTCTCTGCTCCCTCGCCGAGTACCTGCGGGCCGACAGTCGCCGACTGCCCCACGTGACCACCCTGTTCTTCGGCGGCGAGAGCATCTTCAACGACCAGCAGCGCCTGTTGGCGACGGCCTTCCCCAACGCCCGTGTGGCCTCGGTCGGTTACGCCGCGGTGGACGCCGGACTCGTGGGCGCCGCCGTCCCGGGAGGCGACCCGCGGCTGCACCGTGCCTTCACTCCGCACACCGTGGTGGAGATCCTCGACGAGGACAGCGGAGAACCCGTCACCCAAGCCGGCGTCCCCGGCCGTGTCGTCGTCACGGACCTGCGCCGGCGCCTGATGCCGGTCCTGCGCTACCCCGTCGGTGACCGCGCCGAGTGGACCTGCACCACAGCCGGACACTTCCGCATCCTCGGGCGCGCCGAAGAGGGAGTCCGCGTCGGCGCGGTGGCGCTGCACACCCAGGACGTACAGGACCTGGTGCGATCGGTCGACCCCGCGGGCCGCATCACCGGTCTGCAACTGGTGGTGCGCCGCTGGGAGGACCGCGACGGGCTGATACTGCGTCTCGGCTCCGACCTCCGGGACGAGGAACTGCCCGAACTCACCGCAGCCGTGGACAAGGCGTTCCTGGCGGCCCGCCCGATGTACGCGGCGGCGGTCGACGCCGGGCACGTCCACCCGATGGCCGTGGAGTGGGTGCGGCACGCCGACCTCGCCGTCAACACCCGCTCCGGGAAGCTGATTCGCGTCATCGACGAACGTCCGCACGCATGAGCGCAGCGAAGGCGCACCGCGGGCGTGGGCCCGTCGTCCTGCGCAACCCCGCCTTCTGCGCCGTGTGGATCGCCCAGGTCCTCACCCAGGGCTCGGCCCGGATGTTCCAGGTGGGCATCGTCTGGTGGCTCGTCCAGTACGCCGCCGGGTCCGAACCGGGCCTGGCCTCCGGCGCGTTCCTCGCCGTGTGCACGCTTCCCGCGGTCGCCCTGGCCCCCGTGGTGGCCGCCGTCATCGCCCGCAACCCGTACCGGTCCGTCATGGCCGCGGCGGCGGCCGGCGCCGGACTGGTCGCCGCGTGCACCGCGGCGTGGGCGTTCACGACTCCGCTGCCCACAGGCGTCGCCTACGGCGCGGCCCTGCTCCTGGCGGGCTGCCAGGCCCTGTTCGACCCCTGCCTGACCACGTCCGTGCCCGAACTCGTCGACGACGCCGACATCGAGGCGGCGACCGGCTTCGAGCTGTCCACGCAGTCCCTCGCGGGGCTGGCCGGCGGCCTCCTCGGCCCGCTCGTGGTCGACGCCTGGGGGCTGCCGGGCATCGTCGCCGGATGCGCCGGCGCGTACCTGCTGGCCGCCGGGCTGATCGGCGTCACACGCTTCCCCGGAACGGCGCCCCGCGGAACGGGAGCTCAGCAGACGCGAGGCGGAGGAACGGCGGCACAGTCCGCCGAGGAGCCGGCAACGGGCAGCGAACAGCCTGCCGCTCCGCGTCGTACGCTGCGGCAGATCCTCGCCGAACTGCCGTTCATCCGAAGGGTGTTGCTCAGCTTCGCCGCGGCGAACGTCTTCACCACGGCCGTCTTCGTCGTCATGCCGCTCTACACCGCCTCCGTGCTGCGTGCCGACGGTTCGACTGTGGCGCTGCTGGAAGCCGCGCTCGGCATCGGCACCCTCGCCGGGGCGTTCACCGGCAGCCGGCTGCCGGGGCGCCCGACCACTGTCGGCGCCGTCTGCCTGGGGTTGATGGCGGTCTCGTTCGCCCTTCCGGGCATGCTTGCCGACCGGACCGTCTACGCGGCGGCCATGGTCGTCGCGGGGTGGTGCGTGGGCGCTGTCGGCGTACGGTTCGTAGCCCTCTTCCAGCGGCTCGTACCGCCCGCCGACAAGCCGGGGTTCTTCGCGGTCATGCAGTCGCTCCTCGGAGCCACCTTCCCGCTCGCCTCCCTGCTGTTCGGCGTCCTGGGCGACCGGATCTCGCCGCAGACCCTCTGCCTGGTCCAGGCGACGGGCCTGGTGCCTGTGGCCCTCGCCCTGTGGTGGACGGGCGCCCGTGGGAACGCCGCCGACGAGCGGACGGGCTCACCCGGCTCCGGGCGTACGGCAATCGCCGCCGCGCACACGACCGCGCCGGAGACCGCGCCTGCCACCGCCACCGTCGCTGCCACTGCCACCGCCACCGCCACCGCTGAAGGAGGAGCACGATGACCGTCACGATCACCCCCGCCGTCCTCCAGGACGTCGCGGAACTGCGGCAGTTGTACTTCGAGGTGTACGGCCACGGATACCCGGTGCCGCTCGGCAGCGACCCCGCCGAGATGCGACGGCTCATCACCGATCCGCACACCCGCTGGCTGGTCGCGCGCAGGCCCGGCACCGGGGAACTGGCCGGCTCGGTGGTCGTGCAGACCGACCCCGGGAGCCGGATCGGCAAACTCGTCGGACTCGCCGTCCACCCCGTCCACCGCGAGGGCGGACTGGCCGGCCGGCTGACCGGCGCAGTCTGCGCCGACGCCCTGGCCACCGGCTCCCTCGATTCGATCTACGCAACGGTGCGGGTGGTGACCGAAGGCCCCCAGCACATCGTGGTGCGCAACGGCTTCCGCCCGCTGGGGCTGATGCCCAACGCCGTCGAAGTGGCGGGCTGCGAAAGCCTCGCCCTCTTCGCCCGCTTCGCCGACGACGTACTGAACCACCGCGAGTACGTGCCGTGCGTGCCCGCCCCACTGGCTCCGCTCCTCACCGCCGCGGAGGAGACCTCGGGCCTCGACTACGCGAGCGTCCGCCCCATCGAGGTGCCGGGAACCGGCCTGCTCTCCGGGCCGGTCGTCCCCTCCACCACGGCCATGGAGATCATCACCGCCCGCTCCTTCGTCAACCGCCGCTTCCTCGAACAGTTCCCCGACCCGGCGGGACGCTTCTTCCCGCTGCACTCACCGAACGCGATCCTCACCCCGGAGAACGGCGAGTTCGAGGCGTACGCGGATCTGGACCCGGTCACCGGAAGCTGCTCGCTCATCGCGGTGCACCCCTACCCCGCCGCCATGGCGCACGCCCTGGAACCACTGATGGCCGCGGTCACCCGTACCGGCGTGGACTACGTCGAGACGCTGCTTCCCCTCTCCGACACCGCGGGGCTCAGCGCCTTCCTGGCCGCGGGATTCGTTCCCAGCGCGCTCTATCCGGCCATGCGCCGCCTCGGCGACCGCTTCCACGACTACGTCGTGCTCTCCCGGACCAACCGCCAGATCGACTTCCGCACCGCCGCCGTCAGTTCGCCGGTGCAGCCCTACCTGAGCGCGTATCTGAGGGCCTGGACCGCGACGTACCTTCCACTTCACGAGGTTGTCTCTTGAACCGCCATCTGCTTCCCGCCGAGGTCCCCGATCCGGCGTCCCTTCGGCACGTCCAGCAACTGTGCGACCTCGCGGCACCCTACGAACAGGGCCCGGAGACCGACGCCCTCTTCGCCGCCGCGATGGCGGAGAGCAACTCGTGGCATGCCGAACGCTCCGAGTTCTTCCGGTCGTTGCTGACCGACGAGCCCGGGACGCCGGCCCCCGGCGTGGGCCCGGACGTCCGCGCCCCGCTGGTGCACGCCAACTTCTTCAAGCGCCACGAGGTGCTCTCCGTCCCCCGGGACGAGGTCTTCCTCCACCTCACGTCCTCCGGCACCACCGGTCAGAAATCCCAGATGTTCTTCGACGAGTGGACCATCCGCTCCGCCCAGCGCATGGTGGCCCGCGTCTTCGACCACTACGGGTGGATCACCCCGGACCAGCCCGTCAACTACCTGCTCTACAGCTACGAGCCCGCACCCCACCTGAAGCTCGGCACCTCCTTCACCGACAACTACCTGTGCGACTTCGCACCCGCCCGGGACACCACTCACGCCCTGCGCCACACCGGCACGGGACACGAGTTCGACGTGCGCGGCTGCATCGAGGCGCTCCAGCGGTACGCCGACGAGGGACTGCCGGTACGGATCTTCGGCTTCCCGGCCTTCCTCCACTTCACCCTCGAGCGGATGCGTTCGCTGGGGATCCCTCCGGTGCAGCTGCCGCCCGGCTCGCTCGTCGTGCTCGGCGGCGGCTGGAAGGGCCACGCCGACCGTCAGATCGGCAAGGACGACTTCTATGCGGAGGTCACCGAGCACCTGGGCATCCCCTCCGAGCGGATCCGCGACACGTTCGGGTCCGTCGAGCACTGCGTGCCCTACGTCGAGTGCGAACGGCACCGGCTGCACGTTCCGGTGTGGTCCCGTGCCGCCGTACGCGACACCGCCACCC
The DNA here is from genome assembly GCF_042653885.1 of Streptomyces ovatisporus. Taxonomy (NCBI): domain Bacteria; kingdom Bacillati; phylum Actinomycetota; class Actinomycetes; order Kitasatosporales; family Streptomycetaceae; genus Streptomyces; species Streptomyces ovatisporus. The sequence continues at coordinate 99,275 of NZ_JBHSFH010000003.1, read as the reverse complement.
TCGAGCCGCTTCCCCACGGTGAGCGCGGCTACCTCCACCTCGTCTCCCCGTACATCACCTCGGTCCCGGCGCAGAGCGTGCTCATGGGCGACCTCGCCTCGCTGCACCCCGGCGAGGAGTGCGGCTGCGCCCAGCCGACCCCGTGGTTCACCGTCCACGGCCGCGCCGGAGTGAGCCGCAACCGCAGCTGTGCGGTGGCCGCCGCCGAACTTCTGAAGGGAATGTCATGACCAGCGCACCGACCCCCGAGGCGACCGGCGGACGACTCCACCTGTGGCAGGGCGCGTTCGTCGACGACGCGCAGGCCACCGAGCTCCTCGCCGGCCTGCCTGCCCTCACCGAGCGCACGATGGGGGAGCAGCTGCCCACCGACGTCGTGCTGTCCGCCTGCGACCGGCTCTCCGAGGCACTGCGCACCCCCGGTGACCCGGTCCACGCCCGGCTGACGGACTGTCTCACCGAGGGCGGCACGGAACCGGAGCAGGCGTCTTCCCTGCTCGCCGAGCTGGCCGAGGCCCTCAGCCGCCCGGCGCTGGAGCGCAAGCTCCGCAGAGAACTCGGCGGACTCCGCCCGGAGCGGTTCACCCGGCCCGACGCGCGGGAGACCGTCTACGAGGCGTGGGCGCCGGTCGGCCTCGTCGTGCACATCGCCCCGGGCAACGCGGCGGGCGTGGCTCCGCTGAGCGTCGTCGAGGGACTGCTCACCGGCAACCTCAACGTGCTGAAGACCAGCAGTTCCGACACACCGCTCGCGCCGCGTCTGCTCGCCGAGCTCGGCGCCGTCGACGAGACCGGCCTCCTCGCCCGCCGGGTCATCGCCCTGAGCTTCCCCTCCAGCCGCCGCGCATGGCTGGAGCCCCTGTGTGCCGCCGCCGACGCGGTCGCCGTCTGGGGCGGCGAGGACGCCGTGGCCGGCGTCGCCGCGCTCACGCCGCCCGGCTGCCGCCTGGTCGAGTGGGGCCACAAGATCTCCTTCGCGTACCTCACCCGCGATGCCTGGAACGACCCCGCCGTCCAGTCCGCGCTCGCCGAGGACGTCTGCCTCCTCGACCAGCAGGCCTGTTCCAGCCCGCAGGTCGTCTACCTCGACACCGACGCTCAGGAGGAGGTCTTCGCCTTCGCGGACAGCTTCGCGGCTCAGCTGGCCAAGGTCTCCGGCAAGACGCCTCCCACCCGGCTCGACGTCGCCGAGCACGCCGAGATCACCAATACCGAACTCGTCGCCCGGCTCGAACAGCACCTCGGCCTGACCCGGGTCGTCGCCGCCGAGGACGGCTCCTGGCGCGTCCTCGCCGACACCCGTCCCGCGATGACCGCCTCACCGCTGCACCGCAGCGTCTGGGTGAAGCCGCTGCCCCGCCAGGACATAGCCGCCACCCTGCGACCCATGCGGCGCTACCTGCAGACCGCGGCGATCGCCGGCACCCGCACGGACGTGGCGGAGCTCGCCCGCTCCGTCGTCTCCGCAGGCGTCACGCGAGTGACCCCGGTGGGCGCCATGCTCGACGCCTACGACGGCGAACCCCACGACGGCGTCTACGCGTTGCAGCGGTACAGCAGGCGGGTCGCCGTACAGGCCGACGAGCGTTTCACCGCCACCTCCTGCCTGGACGACCTCGTGGCTCCGGCCGTACAGCCGGCCCCGCCCACCGGACCACTGCTCGACAAGGCAGGCGTCCAGGAGCAGTTGCGGAGCCTGGCCCCCGAACACGCCCACCTGTACTTCCGCAGCGGCGGCAGCACAGGCGCGCCCGCCCTCTCGGTCTTCACCAACGCCGACTACGACACCCAGATGCGTGCCGCTGCGAACGGCCTGCTCGACTCCGGGTTCGACCCGGCCCGCGACCGCGCCGCCAACCTCTTCTACAGCGGCGGCCTGTACGGCAGCTTCATCAGCTTCTTCTCCATCCTGGAGCGGCTGAACGCCACCCAGATCCCGCTGTCCGCGGGCAACGACCTCGCCGCAGTCGCAGAAGCCCTGGTGACCTACCGGGCCGACACCCTCTTCGGCATGCCCTCCTACCTCTGGCGGCTCTTCCACACCCAGAGCGAGACCATGCGCGCCTACGGCGGAGTCCGGAAGGTGTACTACGGGGGCGAGCACTTCACCGCCGAGCAACGCCGCGTTCTCACCGACGACTTCGGCGTCGAGGTGATCCGGTCGGCCGCGTACGGCAGCACCGATCTCGGGCCGCTGGCATACCAGTGCGAGTACGCCGACGGCTCCGTCCACCACGTGCTGACCGACCTGCACACCCTGGAGATCCTCGACTTCGAGGAGGACCGGCCGGCAGACGCCGGTGAACCGGGGCGACTGATCTTCACCAGCCGAGCCCGGTCCGGGCAGCGGCTCGAGCGCTACCAGATCGGCGACATCGGCCGAGCGCTCGACGGCGTGTGCCCCTGCGGCAGCCGTGCCCCGCGGATCGAACTCCTCGGCCGTCACGGCGACGTGGCACGCATCGGCACGAACTCCTACCACTACCGGCGCTTCGTCCAAGCCGCCGAGACGCGCCTCGGCTACCGCGGAGAACTCCAGATCGTCCTCACCTCGGAGGCGGCGCGGGAGCGGCTCACCGTCCGGCTCGACGAGCGCTACGCCCCGGCGGCCGGTTCCGCCCGGGCCGCCTTCCTGGCGGAGGTTCCCGGCCTGCGCTCAGCAGTCGAGGAGGAGGACCTCCTCACGTGCTCGGTCGAGATCACCGACGGGGCCGCGTTCGAACGGACCGCGGCCAGCGGCAAGTTGCGCACGTTCGTGGACCGGCGCACGACGGGCTGACGCTGTCCAGAAACGGCGCAGGTCAGAGCGCCCCGTTCGCTCTCCTGGGCCGTGCACGGGCCGTGGGCCGCACTTTCCGCTCCCGGGAGGTGCGGCCCGCGGCCGTTTCCGCGAGGCAGCGTTGAGCTACGTGGTGTCCGAAGGGCGCCGGCGTGACACATGGGCCTGATCGACAGGCCGTACCGGCCACTACGCTGACCGGGCGCGCCGCGCGAAGCGCGCCGAGAAGGGGTGGGTGCGATGGATCGAGCCGACACGCTCGTCGTGGGTGCGGGTGTCGCAGGACTGACTGCGGCACGACTGCTTTCCCGGAACGGCCGGCGGGTCGTCCTGCTCGAGGCTCGCGATCGCATCGGCGGACGTGTGTGGAGCGTCCGTGACGGCGGGGTCGTCACCGATCTCGGCGCGTCCTGGATACATGGGATCACCGACAGCCCGGTCGCCGCAGCGGCAGCCGCGTTCGGGCTGCGGACCGTGGAGTTCACGGTCGGCGGGTACCAGCCGTACAGCCGGCCCATCGCGTACTACGGTCCGTCGGGCGTTCGTCTCACCGACGACGAAGTGGAGCGCTTCGTGGCCGACATCGGCGCGGTGGATGCCGAGCTCGCCCGCGTCGTGGCCGCCATGACGCCGGGACGGTCGTACGGCGAGGCGGTCGAGTCGGCCCTGGCCGCCCAGGGATGGGGGGCGGAACGCGCCGAGCGCGTCCGGGAGTACCTGCGCCATCGGACCGAGGAGCAGTACGGCGTCTGGATCGACGAGCTCGACGCGCACGGGCTCGACGACGACTGGATCGACGGCGACGAGGTCGTCTTCCCCGACGGCTACGACGCCCTCGCGACGCACCTCGCGACGGGACTCGACGTTCGACTGGAGCACGTCGTCACCTCGGTGCGCTGGTCGTCCGACGGAGTCGAGGCCACCACCGATCAGGGCGTGTTCACGGCGAACCGTGCCGTGGTCACCGTCCCGGTCGGGGTGCTGAAGTCCGAGGAGTTCAGCATCGAGCCCCCGCTGCCCGAACCCGTGGCCGGTGCGTTGGCACGCCTGGAGATGAACGCCTTCGAGAAGGTCTTCCTCCGTTTCCGCTCGAAGTTCTGGGACGACGAGGTGTACGGCATCCGCCAGCAAGGGCCGGGCGGGGTCTGGTGGCACTCCTGGTACGACCTGACCGCCGTACACGGCGTGCCGACGCTCCTCACGTTCGCCGCCGGTCCGGCCGCGCAGGAGACGCGAGGATGGGAGCAGGAGAAGATCGTCGACTCGGTCCTCCGCGAACTGCGCCGGCTCTACGGCGACCGCGTCGAGAACCCCGTCGGTGTGCACGTGACCTCGTGGCAGGACGACCCCTGGTCGCGAGGTTCGTACGCGTACATGACGGTGGGATCGGCGCCCGAAGACCATGACCTTCTCGCCACCCCCGTGGGCGGCGTGCTGCATCTCGCGGGCGAGGCGACGTGGACCGACGATCCGGCGACGGTCAACGCGGCGCTCCGCTCCGGCCACCGCGCCGCGTCCGACGTCCTCGGTCATGCGGTTCCGATCGAGGACGCCTGGGCCGCCGGCTGAGGGCGTTCCGTCGGCGCCGGTGGTGCGCGGAGCGCGCTTGTGCGGCGCCCTGCGGCACCGACGCCCGTCAGTACCCGAAACCCCCGAACGTCAGCCGGGTCGAGTCAACGCCCTCTCAGGCAGGGACAGTTGACTGACATCTCTCCTCACTCTGGCGGCCGTACGGCGCGGGGACAGCGCGCCGTCCATGGGACGTGAACCACCGTCAGAGGTGCCTCACGCCCCGCTTGCACCCCCGTGCTCGCCTCCCGGGTCCCGGTCGGTGCAAGCGCGGGTTCCGGTGGTGTCGTCCGCCTGGCCGCACGCGCGGTCGGCAAGGTCCGCAGCTGTGGAGCCGGAACTGTACGGAGCCTCTTGCAGCAGGCCCTCGAGCCACGAGTCGAGACTCAGCCGGCTGTGTTCCTGCCCCTGCGGTACGAGTTGGTAGGTGCGCTCCAGCCACTCGCTCAGGGGGGCCAGGGGGATCTCGAACAGGGCCTCACCTTGATGGGATTCCAGGCAGAGACTTACTCGTGTCCCGTCGTCAGCCGGCCACGCGCGGACGTCTGCGAAGCCCGCCGGACGGACCGTTCCCGTGGCCAACAGCTCGCGTGCGAAGGTCCAGCGCACCGACTGACGGGTGTCCAGGTGGATGTCGAGTTGAGCGGCGTAGGGGTCGTCGGCTCGGTAGGTGAACTGCGCACGGAGCGGCAGTACCCACCGCGTGCAGAGCACCAGGGAGATCTCCCAGTCATCCGTCACGCAACTGCTGCTGGGGAGTTGTGTCCTGTCCGCCGCGATGCTGCGCGGACCGTTCTCGGTGCTGCTCATCGTTCTCGCATCCTCATCTGACGTGTCCCGCACCTGAGTTCGGTCGTGCGATCTCATGTGAGGGGACGTCACCGGTCGAGGGCAGAACGCGCGATGACAGACGGTGCGTGAATCGCAGTAGGCGGGGATTCACGGCCTGGGTCGGCTCCTGGCCGCCATCCTGCGGTCGCCGCCGGTGCGGAACGGCACTGTGTCAAGGCGTTCTTCGGGCAGGATGTCACCGGGGTCCGGAGCGACAGGAAGTCAGCATAACCGCCATGGCGCAATGGGGACAGGTCAGTTCAGCGCGCCCGTCCACGTCGCGCCCGGGCCAGTGCGTGCCGGTACGCAGGTTCTATCTCCGGCGGAAGCAACCCGCCGGTCGCAGCGGCGACGAGGAAAGCTGCGACGTCGCGCAGCTTGACGTTGCTGCGCTGGGAGATCTCCACCAACATGGACCATGCGGTCTGACCTGGGCATGAAGCGAGGGCCATCAGCATGCCGCGGGCCTGCTCGATCGTTGCGCGGCTGTCCATCGCTTCACGCAACTGCTCGTTCTCAGCCCGCAGACCGGCAACTTCCGCAGCAGCGGCGCCGGTTGCGGTCCCCGCCACATCGCGGGCTGCCGCTCGTTCCTCGTGCTGGATGTATCGGGACTCACTGGCGATCATGTCGCCCCCTCGCGCCGGACCGGAGCCGTCGCTCCACCCGTCACTCGACTAAACGGGCAGAGGCTCGACCGGGGTCTGGGGCCGCAGCAACACTGTAGAGCCGACCGCCGCTTGCAGGCCAGACGAAGGCCGGTGCTCATCTGCCCGGTCACGCCGTGTCCGGCGGAAGTGTCAGCGGGGTGCCTCGTCCGGTTCCGGCAGCACGTCCTGGGAGCCCTCCAGCACGGCCTTGGCGAAAACGGACAGCCGTTGGTTACGCGAGCGCGCCCCGTTGCGGAGCATCACGAAGGCTTCGTCCACCTCCAGACCCAACCGCTCCGAGAGCGTCCCCTTGGCCTGTTCGATCAGGACACGGCTGTTCAACGCGGTCTGCAACTGTTCGGTGAGGCCGTCCCGGTGCTGAATCGCACGTTGCTGAAGCAGCCCGATGGTGGCTACGTCGGCCAGTGCCTGGCCGACGCGCTGCTTCTCCCCCTCCAGGGCACCCGCCCGGGTATGGAAGAGGTTCAGCGCGCCGATGACCTCGGTGCGCAAGCGCATCGGCAATGCGTGCACGGAAGCGAAGCCCACCTCTGCGGCGGCAGCGGTGAAATGAGGCCACTGGCCGACGGTGCGCAGATCAGCCACCGACACGGGTTCACCGCTGCGGAAACAGTCGACGCAAGGGCCCTGATCGGTCTGCAGCTGAAACAGCTCCAGCAGACGTGTCTTCTCCGTGGACGCGGCGATCACCTGCAAGTTGTCACGCTCGTCGGTGAGCATGATGCCGGCAGCAGTGACGCCCAGCAGCTCTACACACCTCTCGGTCAGGTTGTGAAGAAAGTCGAGCACATCGAAGTCATCGACGAGCGTGTCGGCCATCTCCACGAACACTTCGGTCAGCTGGACCTGTGCCATCTCACTCACCCGCGTCCTTCGGTATTCCCGCAGTCTGCACCAAGTGCGAGCCGTCGCATCGCCCGGTGCCGGAAGAAAAGATCACCGACTCCATGCCTACGGCTCGCTTCCGTCGAACCGCAGACGCCGTGCCACCACGTCCCCGGCAACCTCGCTCAACCGCCGGTCCTGCGAGAACGCGTACGCCCGCAGCCGTACGAGTGCCACCGCCGCCGTCACGCCCAGCTGCACAGTGATCATGCCGGTGGCCTGGTGGACCTCGGGATGCCATGGACCGGTCTGCTCGGACCAGCGGCCGTCCAGCGACGTCTGGGGGTTCCGACCCGTATCGAGCAGCAACCCCAGGACGGTGTCGGCCAGTATCAGTGCGTCGGCCAGTTGATCACGGCTGAGGTTGCCGGGCTCGGCGCGGTACAGAGTCATGACCCCGACACCGGCCCCGCCGATGCGCAGCGGGAAAGCGAACACCGCGCGTACTCCGGCTGCCAGTGCCGCCGGTGCATAGACCGGCCAGCGCGTCCGGCACTCGTCAGCGGCGAGATCCGCCACCAGACACGGGCTGTCGGACGAGGCATCGGGTCCTTCACCCAGCGTCGCGGTCAGCTCGGCCATGTCCGAAGCGAGCTGGGAACTGGCGTGGACCGCTTCGCGGGGGCCGGCATCGAGGACCATCGTGACGGCTGCTGCTCCGACTCCGGCAGCGCGGATCGCTGCGGCGCAGACATGACAGAGCGCAATCGCCTCACCATGTGCGTGTTCGACGATTTCGTTCCACAGCCGGACTCTGCGATCTTCTTTCACAGCACCGCTCCATCTCGACGACCTGGCCGGACGGTGACGTCCGGTCGATCGCGAACTGCCGGCTGCCAGTGCGCTCCCAGGCCCCTCTCCGGGCTGCTCCCACTACTCAGTGGCAGAACTCCGGTACAGCGCGCCACACAGTCGCCATCCATGCTGTGGAGCACCTGGACCCACGCCACCCACCGTACGTCGCGTGAGCAGCACCATGGCTTGTCCGGGGCCTGTCCGGCCCCGTGCCGTTCGAACGGCGTCGGACCGGGGCTCCTCTGCTCGGCCTGCGGGAGCCCGGCGAGGCCCCCGCACGGGGCGCGGAGGGCGCCGTCGGGGTCTCCTGGTCCGCCCCGGACGGAAACGATCCGGGTCACAGCGTCCGTGCGTCTCCAGGACGCCGCAGTCCGCGCGCCGCGTGCGAGGCCGGCGCGCGTCGGCCGGTCTCAGAAGCGCTCGAGCACTTCGTCCACGGGACGGCGCGGTGTTCCCGTGCCCTGTGGGCCGTAGCCCAGACGCAGCACCATCTGGACGGCGCCGGTGTCCGACAGGGGGTCGCGTGTCAGCCTGCGCAGCTCGGGCACTTCCAGCGGGTGGGACGTGAGTGCGGTGGCCAGTCCTTCGAGGGTGGCCAGGAGCAGGACGCGCTCCATCGCCTGCCCCGCGCGCAGCCAGTCGCCGACGTGGTCGCCGGGGGTGCCCAGCAGGGCGAGCTGAGGGGTTTCCTCGAAGGTGGTCGAGCCGCGGTCCGCGATCGGCCGCCGCCCGGCGAAGTCACGTACCGGGGCTTTGCCGTCGCGCTTGCGGGGCCCGAAGGCGTACTCCGGGATGCCGTCGGTGGCCGTGTCGGCGTCGGCGGCACCGATGCGGGTCCAGCGGGCCACGTCTTCGAACCGGTCGGGGTCGAGGGTGTCGTGGCCTTCGGCGTCCCGTACGAGTTCCAGCAGTGAATCCACGTGCCAGGCGCCCGGGAAGGTCAGCTGTCCGCCCTCCTCCGCGGCCGCGTCGCACAGCGCGGTCCTGATCTGCTCGGGGACCTCCTTGTCCGCGAACGGATGGCGGCTGGTGTGGCGGCGCCGCACGGCCGGGTGCAGCTGAGCGAGGTGGAAGCTGCTGCTGACGGGGTCGGTCAGGTGCACGGCGGCGAGCAGCTGCGGGTCCGAGGAGTCGGGCAGCAGGTGCGTCTCCGGCTCCCAGCCGGCGTGTGCGGCGGCGACGCGGAGGTTGAACAGGGCGGCGCCGCAGCCGAGATGGAGCGCGCGCCGGGTGGGGTCGGTGTGGGGCATCGCGCGGTCGAGGTCGGCGTAGAGCTGGACGGTGCGGGGCCCGGAGAGGAAGCGGAACCGCCACGGCTGAGCGTTGTGCATGGAGGGGGCCGCCGTGGCGTCGGCGATGAGTGAGGTGACGGTCTTCGCGTCGAGTTCTGGCACCTGCATGGGGGCCTCCCTGGGAGCTTGCCCGGCCGTGTGCTCTGGAATCGATCCTCGTCGGGTGGCGTGCACGGGGCAAGCCTCCGGCCGGTTCAGGGGCCGGGTGGCCCCCAGCCGGGGCGCGGCGGCCTGGACGCGGCGCCGTGGGCGCGCGAGCGGTAGACGACGTAGGGCCGGAAGAGGTAGCCGACGGGCGCGGTGAAGGCGTGCACCAGCCGGGTGAAGGGCCAGACCGCGAAGAGCAGCATGCCGATCAGGGCGTGCACCTGGAAGGAGAGCGGGGCCGCGCCCATGGCCTCGACGTCCGGCTGGAGAGTGAAGACGGAGCGGAACCAGGGGGAGACCGTCGCGCGGTAGTTGTGCTCCTCTCCCACCACCCCGGCGCCCAGCAGAGTGGTGACGAGGCCGGCGACGAGAGCGGCGACGAGGACGACGTACATGGCCTTGTCGTTGCGGGTGGTCGCCATGAACACCGGGCCGCTGGTGCGGCGGCGGTAGATGAGGATCGCCGTGCCGCCGAGGGTGGCGATCCCGGCGACGGTGCCGAGGACGAGGGCCTGCACGTGGTAAGCGGCTTCGGACAGGCCCACGGCCGTGGTCCAGCTCTCCGGGATGAGCAGCCCGATCACGTGCCCGACGATCACCACCAGGATGCCGAAGTGGAACAGGGGGCTGCCGATGCGCAGCAGCCGCGACTCGTACAGCTGTGAGGAGCGTGTGGTCCAGCCGAACTGGTCGTAGCGGTAGCGCCAGAGGGTGCCGCCGATCAGGACGGCGAGGGTGACGTAGGGCAGTACGCCCCACAGCAGGATGCCGAGCGTGGTCACCGGCGGGCACCTCCCAGATCTGCGGCGGGGAACGGCTCCAGGCCGACGGTCTCGGTGGGCGGGCCGTTGCGGGCCAGGCGCTGTGCGGCGGCGCGGTCCTGCGGGGAGGGGCCGGGCAGCAGCGTGCAGACCGCCTCGACCACCGCGTGGTAAGGGGAACCGGCGTCGCGCAGGGCGAGGCGGAGCAGTTCGATCCCGGCGCGGTGCTCCTGGAGCAGCGTGAGCCCGTCGGTCAGGTCGCCCGTGGCGGCGTACTCGAGGGCGAGCGGCAGATAGTCGGGCAGCTCGTGCGCGGCGGGTTCGAGCCCCGCGCGGCGGTAGCGCTCCTTGAGGACGGCGAGGGCGTTGCCGCGGCGGCGGGTCTCGCCGTCGGTCCACCAGGTCAGGTAGAGGCAGCAGCGGCGGCGCCGGTCGAAGGTGGCGACGTACGTCTCCGCCGCGTCGCGGGGCGGTGTGGCTTCGAGATGGCCGAGGAAACCGGTCAGCGCTTCACGGCCCGGACCGGGTGGCAGCGCGGCGAGCGCACGGGCCACCAGGGGGAGGTGGTCCCGTACGGTCTCGTCCGGGTACTGGAGCAGCACGGAGGCTGCCTGACAGATGACGGCGGCGTCGCGCCCGGAGGTCACGGGCGTTCCTCTCCTTCGTTCCGCGGGGGGCCGGGCGGGAACAGGCCGTCCGGCCGGCCCTTGCCGTCCCAGTTGAGCAGGTTGACGCGCGACCGCTTGTCCTCGGGATCGGCGATCGAGCCGCTGGTCTGGCGCTCCTTCAGCGCGTGGAAGGTCTCCACGGAGACGGGGACGGGCTTGCCCGAGGCCTCACCGAACGGGCCGCTGCCGTACGCGCCGGGGCCGCCCTCGTAGTCGAGGCTGCAGTGGGCCTCCTCCAGCTGCCGTCCCTCCGCCTCGTAGGCGGTGGGGATGACGTAGCGGTCGTTGTACTTGGCCACGCCCAGAAGCCGGTACAGGGCGGAGAGTTCGCGCCCCGTCATGCCGACGGCCCCGGCGACGGATTCGTCCGGTGGGTCCCCCAGGTTGACGGCACGCATGTAGGAGCGCATGGCGGACAGCTTCTGCAGTACGCCCCGGACCGGCGCCGGGTCGCCTGCCGTGAACAGCTCCGCCAGGTACTCCACGGGGATGCGCAGCGAGTCGATGGCGCCGAAGAGATTGTCGAGGTCCTCGCCGTCGTGCCCGGTCTCCGTCAGCGCGTCGACGACGGGGGAGAGCGGCGGGATGTACCAGACCATCGGCATGGTGCGGAACTCCGGATGCAGCGGCAGGGCCACCTTGTGCTTCTTGGCCAGGGCGTAGACCGGCGACCGGCGGGCGGCCTCCAGCCAGTCCTCGGGGATGCCGTCGCGCCGCGCGGCGGCGGCGACCCGGGGGTCCTCCGGGTCGAGGAGCAGCCCCAGCTGCGCCTCGTACAGGTCCTTCTCGTCGGGGACGGAGGCGGCTTCGCCGACCCGGTCGGCGTCGTAGAGGACCAGGCCCATGTAGCGCAGCCGGCCCACGCAGGTCTCCGAGCACACGGTCGGCAGGCCGACCTCGACGCGCGGATAGCAGAAGTGGCACTTCTCGGCCTTGCCGGTGCGGTGGTTGAAGTAGACCTTCTTGTACGGGCAGCCGGTCACGCACATCCGCCAGCCCCGGCACTGGTCCTGGTCGACGAGGACGATGCCGTCCTCGGACCGCTTGTACATCGCTCCGGACGGGCACGAGGCCACGCACGACGGGTTCAGGCAGTGCTCGCAGATGCGCGGCAGGTAGAACATGTACGCCTGCTCGAAGCCGAAGCGGACCTTCTCCTCCGCCTCGCTGCGCATCCGCTCGACGACCGGGTCGAGTTCGGCTGCCTCGGGGCCCCCGCCGAGGTTGTCGTCCCAGTTGGCGCTCCATTCCACGCTCATCGGTTCGCCCGAGATCAGCGACTTGGGCTGTGCGACGGGGAAGTCGTCGCCGAGCGGCGCGGAGGTGAGGTTCTCGTAGTCGTACGTCCAGGGCTCGTAGTAGTCGCGGATGTCGGGCAGTACGGGGTTGGCGAAGATGGTGAGCAGTTTGCGCAGCCGGCCGCCCGCCTTGGGCTTCAGGCGCCCGCCGCGGGTGCGGACCCATCCGCCCTGCCACTTCTCCTGGTCCTGGTACCGCCGTGGATAGCCCTGGCCCGGCCGGGTCTCGACGTTGTTGAACCACACGTACTCGGTTCCGCTGCGGTTCGTCCACGCCTGCTTGCAGGTGACCGAACAGGTGTGGCAGCCGATGCACTTGTCGAGGTTCATGACCATGGCGAGCTGCGCCATGACGCGTCCGGGGGCAGGCTCCCCCCGGGTCTTTCCACGGGAGTCGCGGCGGGGCATCAGTACCTCACGTCCTGGGAGCGTCGGCGGATGACGGTGACTTCGTCGCGCTGGTTGCCGGTGGGGCCGAGGTAGTTGAAGGCGAAGGAGAGCTGGGCGTAACCGCCGATGAGATGCGTCGGCTTGATCAGGATGCGGGTCAGGGAGTTGTGGATGCCGCCGCGCCGTCCGCTGCTCTCGGCGATGGGCACGTTCACGACGCGTTCCTGCGCGTGGTGGACGAACACCGTCCCCGGCGGCATGCGGTGCGAGACGATCGCGCGCAGCACCATGACGCCGTTGCGGTTGACCGCCTCCACCCAGTCGTTGTCGCTCGCGCCGATCGTCTCGGCGTCCTGGGGGCTCATCCACACCGTCGGGCCGCCGCGGGACAGCGACAGCATGAACAGGTTGTCCTGGTACTCGGAGTGGATCGACCACTTCGAGTGCGGCGTCAGGTAGCGGACGGTGACCTGCTTCTCGCCGTCCGGGCCGATCTGCGGTTCGCCGAAGAGCTGATGCATGTCCAGCGGCGGGCGGTAGACGGGCAGCGCCTCGCCGAACTCGTGCATCCAGTCGTGGTCGAGGAGGAAGTGCATGCGCCCGGTGAGGGTGTGCCAGGGCTTGAGTTCCTCGACATTGGTGGTGAAGGCGGCGTAGCGGCGGCCACCGGTCTCGCTGCCGGACCATTCGGGGGAGGTGATGACGGGCACGGGCTGGGCCTGGGTGTCGGCGAAGGTGATCCGCCGCTCCTCGCTGCCCTCGGCAAGGTGCGCCAGCGGTCGTCCCACGCGCTGCTCGGCGTCGCGGAAACCCTCCACGGCGAGACGGCCGTTGGTCGACCCGGACAGGGCGAGGACGGCCTCGGCCATCTTGGCATCGGTGTCCAGGGCAGGCCGTCCGTCGCCCGCTCCGCCGAGCATCAGGCCGTTGAGCTGCCCGAGACGGTCGACCTCCGGCTTCGGGTGGAAGGCCACTCCCTTGGTGGCGAGGCCGAGTCGCTCGGTGAGCGGGCCGAGCGAGGCGAGCTTGTCGGCGACGGCGCCGTAGTCGCGTTCGACCACGGTGAGGGCGGGCATCGTCCGGCCGGGTACGGGGGCGGTGCCGTCGGCCCGCCAGTCGGTGGCGGTGCCCAGCGGCTGCGCCGTCTCGCCGGGGGTGTCGTGCTGGAGCGCCGTGGTGACGATGTCGCGGCGCACGCCGAGGTGTTCGCGGGCCAGTTCGCTGAAGCGGCGGGCGATCGCGGTGAACGCGGCGAAGTCCGAGCGGGTCTCCCACGGCGGGTCGATGGCCGGGGTGAAGGCGTGCACGAAGGGATGCATGTCGGTGGAGGACAGGTCGTGCTTCTCGTACCAGGTCGCCGCCGGCAGCACCACATCGGCGAGCAGCGTCGAACTGGTCATGCGGAAGTCCAGGGCGAGCAGCAGATCGAGCTTGCCCTCCGGGGCGTCCTCGCGCCACGTCACATCGCGCGGCCGCCGGTCCTCCGGTGTCTCGCTCGCGCGCAGGCTGGTGTGCGTGCCCAGCAGATGCTTCAGGAAGTATTCGTTCCCCTTGGCGGACGAGCCGAGCAGGTTGGCCCGCCACAGCGTCAGGCAGCGCGGCCAGTTCTCCTCGGCGTCCGGGTCCTCGCAGGCCCAGCCCAGCTCGCCGGCGGCCAGTTTCCCCGCGACGTACACCGCGACGTCTTCTCCGGAGGCCTCCGCCTCGTCCGCCAAGTCGAGCGGATTGCGGTCGAATTGGGGGTACGAGGGCATCCAGCCCAGCCGGGCGGACAGGGCGAGCGTGTCGGCCGTGTGCAGTCCGGACAGGTCGCCCTTCGCCAGCGGTGAGGTGAGAGCGTCGGCCCGGTATCCGTCGTAGCGCCACTGGTCGGTGTGGGTGTACCAGTACGCCGTACCGATCGCCTGCCTCGGCGGGCGCTGCCAGTCCGTGGCCGACGCCAGTGTCGACCAGCCGGTGACGGGCCGGCACTTCTCCTGCCCCACGTAGTGGGCCCACCCCCCGCCGTTGCGTCCCATGGACCCGGTCAGCATCAGCAGCGCCAGGATCGCCCGGTAGGTGGCGTCACCGTGGAACCACTGGCAGATCCCCGCCCCCATGATGATCATGGTGCGGCCTTCGGAACGCTCGGCGCTGTGCGCCATCTCCCGTGCGATCCGCACGACGGTCCCGGCGGGAACCGACGTCAGCGGTTCCTGCCAGGCGGGCGTGCAGGGCGACCCGGCGTCCTCGTAGCCGCTCGGCCACTGCCCCGGCAGCCCCTCCCGCCGTACGCCGTACTGCGCCAGCATCAAGTCGAAGACCGTCGTCACCAGCCGGCCCCCGACGCGCCTGGCCGGGACTCCGCGACGCAGTACCGCGTCGTCCTGGCCCGTCGCCCCGCCGTCCGCGGTGTCGAAGCGCGGCAGCAGCAGCGCGACCGGCTCCGCGTCCTCACCGAGAAGGGTCAACTGCGGAGTCACATCGCCGAGTTCGAGGTTCCAGCGCCCGGCACCCTCCTCGGTCCACCGGTCGCCCATCGTCCCGTTCGGTACGACCGGCTCTCCCGTACGGCCGTCGACCAGCACGGTTCTCCACTCGGCGCCCTCCTCCGTCCCGCCGAGGTCGCTGGAGCGCAGGAACTTCCCCGGTACGTACGCGCCGTCCCGCTCCTCCAGCGTGACCAGGAACGGCAGATCCGTGTAGCGCTGGACGTAGTCGACGAAGAACGGCACCCGCCGCTCGACGAAGCACTCCTTGAGGATGACGTGGCCCATCGCCATGGCCAACGCCCCGTCGGTGCCCGGCTGGGCGGGCAGCCACTGGTCGGCGAACTTGGTGTTGTCGGCGTAGTCGGGGGAGACCACCACGACCTTCTGGCCGCGGTAGCGCGCCTCGGCCATCCAGTGCGCGTCCGGGGTACGGGTGACGGGCACGTTGGAGCCCCACATGAGCAGATACGCCGCGTTCCACCAGTCCCCGGACTCCGGTACGTCCGTCTGGTCGCCGAAGACCTGCGGGGAGGCGACGGGCAGGTCCGCGTACCAGTCGTAGAAGGAGGTCATGCAGCCCCCGACCAGCTCGATGAACCGCGAGCCGACCGCATGCGAGACCATCGACATGGCCGGGATCGGCGAGAAGCCCGCGATCCGGTCCGGCCCCCACCGCTTGGCCGTGTGGACATGCGCGGCGGCGACCATCTCCACCGCCTCCTCCCACGACACCCGCACGTGCCCGCCCTTGCCGCGTGCCTGCTGATAGCGGCGGCGGCGCTGCGGATCCTCCACGACGTCGGCCCACGCGAGCACCGGGTCGCCCAGGCGCGCCTTCGCCTCCCGGTACATCTCCGTGAGCACACCGCGTGCGTAGGGGAACCGGACCCTGGTGGGCGAGTACGTGTACCAGGAGAACGCCGCTCCGCGCGGGCAGCCGCGCGGTTCGTACTCGGGCGAGTCCGGGCCGACCGAGGGATAGTCGGTCTCCTGGCTCTCCCAGGTGATGATCCCGTCCTTGACGTAGACCTTCCACGAGCACGAGCCGGTGCAGTTCACGCCGTGCGTGGAGCGCACCACCTTGTCGTGGCTCCACCGGTCCCGGTAGAAGACATCGCCCTCGCGGCCGCCCGCACGGAACTCGGCACGCATGTCCGGGGTGACTTCGCGGCGCGTGAAGAAGCGGCCGGCCCGCAGCAGCGCGTCCCCCGCCGGCCGGGCCTCCGCCGCCTCTGTACCTCTCGTGTCCGGAGTCGTGCGGTCCGTCACGCTGTCACCTCGTCCGTACACAGGCTGGGAGTGGCACTTGCCAGCGAGGCGTACCCGCTGATCCGCGGTTCGACTCGGACCACGGGTGAAATGTTTCGTCACGCGAGGATTCAGCCGTAACGGTGTCGTAGCGGACTGCCGTGGGCATCGGAACCACAGGCGGCTCAGGCGGGCGACCGCTCGTCGGAACGAGGGAGGATTCTTGAACCGGAACGGCACACCCGGGACGGACCGTACGCCCGCCTCCGCTCAGCCCGCTCTGATGCTCGCCCTGGCCACCGCCGGATTCGTGGTCGCCTTCTGGGCGTGGTCCCTGCTGGCGCCGCTGGGCTCGACGCTCGCCGACGAACTCGGCCTCAGCTCGTTCCAGCAGTCCCTGGTGGTGGCCGTTCCCGTCATCGTCGGATCTCTGGGACGCGTCCCCGTGGGCGGTCTGACCGACCGTGTCGGTGCACGCCGGATGTTCCCCCTGGTCTCCGCCCTGACGATCCTGCCCGTGCTCTACCTGGGCCACCTCGCCGACTCCTTCGCCGAAGTGATCGCCGGTGGGTTCTTCCTCGGGCTGGGCGGCACCACGTTCGCGATCGGAGTGCCCTTCGTCAACGCCTGGTACCCGCCGCAGCGTCGCGGACTGGCACTCGGCATCTTCGGTATGGGCACGGGCGGTACCGCCATCTCGGCGTTCACCACGGTGCAGTTGGCCGACGCCGTGTCGAACAGCTTCCCCTTCGACCTGGCGGCCGTCGTCCTGGCGGTCTACGCCGTCACCGCCCACATCCTTCTGCGCGACCATCCGGACCGTGCCGTCCCGGCAGGGTCACTGGTCAGCCGCATGGTTGCCGGCGCCCGGACAAGCGGCACCTGGGGGCTGGCCTTCCTCTACGCCGTGGCCTTCGGAGGATTCGTCGCCTTCAGCGTCTACCTGCCCACCTACCTCTCCAGCGCCTACGGACTCGGGCATTCCGACGCGGCGGTGCGCACCGCCGGTTTCGTCGTACTCGCCGTCGTGGCACGCCCGTTGGGCGGCTGGCTGTCCGACAGGCTGCACCCCGTTCCGGTGCTCGTCGCCGTCTACACGCTTGTGGCCGCGCTCGCCGTCGTCTGCGCCTTCGAACCCCCGCTCAACCCCGTCGGGACGACCGCCTTCCTCGGGATGGCGGTCGGCCTCGGAGCAGGAGCGGGCGCCGTGTTCGCGCTCGTCGCCCGGCTCGTGCCCGCGGCGCAGGTCGGCTCGGTCACCGGGATCGTCGGCGCCGCCGGAGGGCTCGGGGGGTTCTTCCCGCCGTTGGTGATGGGCGTGGTCCTCGGGGCCACGGGCGAGTTCACCTGGGGATATCTCCTGCTGGCCGTCACCTCGGCAGCCGCCGGGGTGTTCACCGTGACCAACGTACGGCGCCGCGCCCGCAACGCCCCGGCACAGGCCTGAGTTGCGGGACGTCCCCCGTCTCCCGCCTCCCGTTCCCCGTCCGCTGTCTCCCGTCCGCCGTCCCTCGTATCCCGTCCCCCGTATCCCGTCCCCGACGACCGTCCGGCGTGCACCGCGTCAGCTTCCGGAGGGCCGGAACCGGGCCGGTGTCCGGGCTTCCCACTCCTCGCCGGTGCCGTCCGTATCGGGGAACCCCCGGCGCCGCGCCGGCCGCCTACTAGAGTGAGACGGTGCCTCCTCCGCCGGAAGACCCGTCGCCGCTCATCGGCGAAGACGACCGCGAAACGGCCGTGCAGCGCCTGCAGGAGGCGTACGCCGAAGGCCACATCTCGTACGAGGAGATGGACGAGCACCTCCACCAGGTGCTCACCGCCAAGACGCACGGCGAGCTCGTGTCGGCACTGGCCTCGCTCCCGGAGGGGAATGCGGGCACCACGTCCACGATCGCCGCCCTCAACGGACGGATCCGGCGGCGCGGCGCATGGCGGGTTCCCCGGACGCTCAAGGTCGAGTCCGCGTTCGGGAGGGTGCACCTGGACCTGTCCCGGGCGGTCATCGAACATCCGGTGGTCGACATCGAGTTGCAGCTCGGCTCCGGCAGAGCCAAGATCACGGTGCCTCGCGACGCGGTCGTCGACGTCGAGGGTCTGCGCACCGTGTGGAAGGACGCGCTCTACAAGACCCCGCGGCGCTCCCGCCCCGGCGGGCCGAGAATCCGGATCTCCGGGGCCATGGCGCTGGGGCGGTTGAAGATCCGCCATGCGCGGCGTTGAACCCCCGGCGTACCCGAGATCTGCGTGATCGGCGGCCCGGTGTACGCACTTGAGGCGGCGCCGCCGATGTGCCCGGCCGGAATGTATCCGCTTTGTATGCCCGCCTTCTTGAATCGTCCGGTCGGCCGACGACGAGCGATGTCACGTGCGGCGGTGCGTCACCCGCCACTGAGCACGGTGGTTGCGGTCGCCGCTCCCACATGCACGGAGACCCTGGCCGGCCGGCTGGAGGCCGCCGGTTCCGGCCACCCGGTCCACCGTTCCGTTCCAACGTTCCGACCTCGAGGAGCTTCTGAATGAGACCGCGTACGAGGGTGCTGCTCGGCGCCGTGGCGGCCCTGATGGCCTCAGGGATCACGTTCTCCACCGTGTCCGCCAACGCCGCGACGGACGCGGCGCCCGCCGGCGGCTCGCCCGCCGCGGCGGCCGCCGTCAAGATGAAGGTCGCCACCCACAACGTGTGGCGCGGGAAGGCCACCTTCAAGCCGCACGGCGACGTGATCGGCTGGCAGGAGATGAACACCGCGGCCGACCGGAAGCGGCTGCGGACCGAACTTTCCGGGTACGGCCACTTCCTGCCGCGGGAGGGCGCGGCAGGAGCAGTGCCGATCTCCTGGCGGAAGGACACGTTCAAGCTCATCAAGGCCGACGCCGTACTGACCCACAAGGGCGAGGCGCGGGTGACGCCGAGCCGCTACGTCACCTGGGCACTCCTGGAACACCGGGCGAAGAAGCAGCGGTTCGTCATGATGAACACGCACTTCATCTCCGGTGCCTGGAGCAAGCATCCGGAGCGGCAGGGCCGCTGGCTGAAGCACGCGGACAAGCTGCGCTCGGTCATCAAGAACCTGCACGGCAAGCACCCCGAGCTGCCGGTCTTCGTGGTCGGCGACTTCAACCGGCCGCGCTCGCTGAAGCTGCCGGGCAGTGTCCAGTACATCCGGGTCAAGGGCGCCGAGGGCACACCGATCGACCAGGCCTATGCCACCCGGTCGGTGAAGAACACCCTGGTCGAGCGCCTGCAGCGCTTCGGCTCCGACCACTTCGCGTACCGGTTCACCGCGACGTTCTGACCACTCGGCCGTCGGCCGCAGCTCCCTCACCGGGGGCTGCGGCCCACTGCTGCGTGTGGCGGGGGCGTCCGAGCTGACGGGGCGTCCGGCCGCCCGAAAACCGAGTGCCGGCTCCGGCGGCGGTTCACTACTGTCGGCTCATGCCCCGGCGAATCATGTACGTGCAGCTCAAGACCGGCTACGACATCGACCGGGGCCCGTCGTGGATCGCCTGGGTGCGATTCTCCAAGACGTGGAAGACGGCCTACGTCCACGGCCGCACGCTGCGCCGTCAACCTGGCATGTCCGATGGCAACTTCTGCGATGTGGAGACCCGGGAGGACTTCTGGGTCTCCGGCCCGAAGCGGGACCGGACCGACGGCCGGTACGGCCCCGCCCTGCCCGCCGTCGACGACGACGCCCGGGATGCGTACGAGGCGTTCCTGGACGGAGCCCCGCTACCGGGACGTGAGCGGGGCTGAGGGATCGCAGCCGGTCCGCCGTCCTGGCGGCCGGCCCCGGGCCCGGCCGCTTCGTGTTGAGCGCCGGCGTCGCAGCCCTCCGGACCGGGGCGTGAAGTCCGGCTTGCGGTATGCGAGTTGAAGCCGAGTCGTCCGTCTGCCCGCTCCAGTGCGCACCAATGTGCTCAACCCGCCACAGTGTTCGGCTGAGTGCATAGAGTCGCCGTTTCCGACCGGAGCCCGTCGTGACGGCGAACAGGAGACGGAGATGGCAGTGAACGAACAGTCCGGAAGCCGGAGCGATGCCCACTCGGCTGAATCGCCGGTGGCTCGCCGTACTGCTGAACTGTACGCACACGACGAGCAGTTCAGGGCAGCCAGACCGCTGGACGCCGTCACCGGGGCGATCCGGGCACCCGGCATGCGGCTCCCGCAGATCATGGCCACGGTCCTGGAGGGTTACGCGGACCGCCCCGCCTTCGGCGAGCGCGCGAAGAAGCTGGTGAAGGACGCCACGACCGGCCGAACGACGTACGAACTGCTGCCGGAGTTCCGGACCATCAGCTACCGCGACGTACAGGCCAGGGTCCAGGCGCTCGCGAACGAATTATCCGGTGACGTGAAGTCCCCCGTCTCGGCAGGGGACTTCGTCTGCACGCTGGGCTTCACCAGCGGTGACTACGCGACCGTCGACCTGGCGTGCATCCATCTCGGCCTGGTCTCCGTGCCGCTGCACATCACCGCGACGCCGTCCGAGCTCGCACCGCTCGTCGCGGAGACGGAGCCGCGCGTCCTGGCGGTCAGTGCCGAACTCCTCGACACAGGCGTTGAGCTGGCGCTGGGCAGTGCGTCGCTGCGGCGGCTGGTCGTCTTCGACTGCGACCTGCGGGTGGACGAGCGGCGTGAACGGTTCGAGGAAGCGGCGGAACGCCTCGCGGATGCCGGGTCGCAGGTCACGATCGACACGCTGGACGCGATGCTCGCACGCGGAGGTGCGCTGCCGCCCGCACCCCTCCGTACGGACGTGGCCGACGACTCCCTGACCTCGCTTCTCTACACCTCCGGCAGTACGGGCGTTCCCAAGGGGGCCATGTACACGCAGCGGCTCGCCACTTACCTGTGGGGCGCGTCGTGGCGTACCACCGACACACCCGTGATCACGCTCAACTACCTGCCCATGAGCCACCTTGCGGGCCGTTACATGCTGTTCAGCACGCTCAGCGCGGGCGGTGTGCACTACTTCACGGCTGCCGGCGACCTGTCGGAGCTGTTCGAGGACATGTCCCTCGCCCGTCCGACCGACCTGATGCTGGTCCCGCGCGTCTCGGAGATGGTCTTCCAGCAGTACCGGAGCGCGGTGGACCGGCGTGTGGCCGCGGGCGGCGAACCGGCCGCCGTCGAGGAAGCGGTGCTCACGGAGATGAGGGACGACGTCCTCGGCGGGCGGATCGTGCGCGTCATGTGCGGCAGCGCACCGCTGGACGCCGAGACGCGGGCGTTCCTGGAGGCGTGTCTGGAGCTGAAACCGGCCGACGGCTACGGCGCGACGGAAGCCGGGATGATCACGACGGGGCACAAGCTGGCCCCGCCGGTGACCGACCACAAGCTCGTCGACGTACCGGAGTTGGGTTACTTCGGTACCGATACCCCGTACCCCAGGGGTGAGTTGAGGATCAAGACGGAAATGATCATGGCCGGTTACTTCAACCGGCCGGAGGCCACCGCGGAGGCGTTCGACGAGGAGGGCTTCTACAGGACGGGCGACATCATGGCCCGCACCGGCCCCGACGAGTACGTGTACGTGGACCGCACGAAGAACGTACTGAAGCTCTCCCAGGGCGAGTTGGTGGCACTCTCGCGACTGGAGACGGTCTTCGCCGCCAGTCCGCAGATCCGGCAGATACTCGTCCACGGCAGCAGCGAGCGCTCCCACCTCCTCGCCACCGTCGTACCGACTCCGGAGACGATCGAGCAGGCCGGGGGGAGCGCGGGCGCGCTCAAGTCGGCCCTGAGCCGGGCACTCCGCGAGGCCGCGAAGGAAGCCGGGCTCAAGTCCTACGAGATTCCACGCGACTTCATCGTGGAGACCGAACCGTTCTCCGTCGGGAACGGTCTCCTCACCGATGCCGGGAAACTCTCCCGTCCCCGGGCCAAGGAACGCTACGGCGCGCGCCTGGAGCAGCTCTACGCGGACATCGCCGCCGAGCAGGCGGACGAACTGCGCGCCCTGCGCCGCGAGGGCCGGGAACGGCCCGTGCTCGAGACGGTGGGGCGTGCCGCCCGGAGCCTGCTGGGCTGCCCCTCCGCCGACATCGACCCCGGGGCGCGCTTCACCGACCTGGGCGGCGACTCGCTCTCCGCCCTGTCCCTGTCCCGGCTGCTCGGCGAGATCTACGAAGTGGACGTCCCCGTCGCCGTCCTGACCAGTCCGGCCACCGATCTGCGGCAGCTCGCGCACCACATCGGGACCCGGCTCGCCTCCGGTCAGGACCGCCCTTCCTACGCCGGCGTGCACGGACCGCAGCCCACGGAGATCCGCGCCGGGGATCTCCGCCTGGAAACCTTCGCCGGCGCCCGGGTACTCGACGAGGCCCGGACACTCCCGCGTCCGGACGGACCGCCCCGCACGGTCCTGCTGACCGGCGCCAACGGCTACCTCGGGCGCTTCGTGTGCCTTGAATGGCTCGAACGGCTGGCGGAACGGGGAGGCACCCTGATCTGCCTCGTCCGGGGTGCCGGCCCGGAGGCCGCCCGCCGCCGTCTCGACGCGGCCTTCGACAGCGGCGACCCCGAACTCCTCGAGCGCTACCGGAAGTCGGCCGACGGCCGTCTGCGGGTGCTGGCCGGCGACATCGCCGAACCCGGCCTCGGTCTGGACGAGCGGGACTGGCAGCGGCTCGCTGCCGAAGTCGACCTCGTCGTCCACCCGGCCGCCCTGGTCAACCATGTGCTGCCCTACAGCCAGCTGTTCGGCCCCAACGTGGCGGGCACCGCCGAACTGATCAGACTGGCGCTCACCACGCGCGTCAAACGGTTCGCCTTCCTGTCGAGTGTGGCAGTCGGCACGCGGTCGGCCGGGCCGCTCACCGAGGACGGCGACATCCGCACCACCGTCCCCGTACGCCGCGTCGACTCGGCGTACGCGAGCGGCTACGGCACGAGCAAGTGGGCGGGTGAGGTGCTGCTCCGCGAGGCCCACGACCTGTGCGGACTGCCCTGCACGGTCCTCCGCTCGGACATGATCCTCGCGCACACCCGCTACCGCGGCCAGTTGAACGTCCCCGACGTCGTCACCCGCCTGCTGCTCAGCCTCGTCGCCTCCGGCACCGCGCCCCGCTCCTTCTACGGCACCGACGCGGGCGGCAACCGGCAGCGGGCCCGACTCCACGGTCTGCCGGCCGACTTCACCGCCTGGGCCGTCGCCGCGATCGGGGACCGGACCACTGACGGCTTCCGCACCTGCAACGTCGTCAATCCGCACGACGACGGCGTCTCACTCGACGTCTTCGTGGACTGGCTGATCGAGAGCGGACAGCGCATCCGGCGCATCGACGACTACGACGAGTGGTCCGGGCGCTTCGAGACGGCCCTGCGGGGCCTGCCGGAGCGGCAGCGGCAGCACTCCCTGCTCCCGCTGATGGACGCCTTCCGCACACCGGGGCAGCTCGCCCCCGCCGAACGGACGCTCCCCACGGACCGGTTCACCGCAGCCGTGCGGGAAGCGGGAGCCGACGGGCACGACGGCATCCCCTCGCTCCAGCCGTCGCTCGTCGCCAAGTACGTGACGGATCTCCGGCACCTCGGGCTGCTCTGAGCGGACGGCGAGGGGCGGGGCGGACGTGGAATCCCCGGGCCGGGCCCGGCCGGGGGGTTCCACGTCCGCCACTGCCTCCAGCTGTCACGACGCCCGAGAACAAAGGCTCGCGGGCAGCAGCACGGTCGCCGTCGTGCCCCCGTCCCGGCCGGACCGCGCCGGGCTGAACTCCACCTCGATGCCGTGATGCCGGGCCAGGCAGCCGACCACGACGAGCCCGATGTGGTTGGTGAAGCCCCCGCCCGGATCGGGAGAGCGCCGGAGCCGTGCGTTGACCTCGGCAAGATGCTCGGGGTCCATTCCCAGGCCGTCGTCGTGGATCTCGATGCGAAGCCGGCCGTCGGACGCCACCTGAGCCACCGCCTGGACGGAGGCCTGGGGAGGGGAGAACGACGTTCACGCGTCGGCTTCGACATCATCGATGTCCGGCACGTCGGCCACCTCCCCAGCTTCCCGTTGGGGAAACAACCCTCGGATCACTTCGGGATCACGTCTTCAGGCCCCTCTGGTTGAGAGAAGCCTCGGGAGAACCGCCAGTGCAGGTTGGCGGTTCCATCCAGCGTGGGGATGTAGAACCGGACGTGTTTGCCGCTCGGCGAGAAGCGCAGGTACTTCCAGCCGCCGAAGTTCTCGCCAATCACGACGTCCCAGTCGTCCAGGTCGTCCGCTGTGGCAACAGCGGTCATCGAGCGGTCCGGCTCGTTTCCGGCTGGGCAGTGCAAGCCAAAGCCGGCGATGGCTGCCACTGTGTCCTTGTGGGTGGCGAGGACGATGTCCTTGCACTTGAGTTCCTCACTGCCGTAGAGCAGTTGGGCCCTCGAGAACGCGCCGCCCTTGGAGCTCTGGTGACGTTCGACCAGTCCCCTTGGCGTGTACCGCAGCTCGACGTCACGGCCGTCGTCCAAGGTGAGTTGCGCGTAGACCTCACCGGTCTCCGACCGGCCCACCTCGTCGGCCTGTTCGCTCCAGTATTCGTCCCAGATGAACCAACTCCCCGTCAGCATCACGGCGAAGATGGCGCATATGCCGATCAGCAGGGCTTGCTTTCCTCGCACGATGACTCGCCAACCTTTCAATGAGTACCAGTGGGTACTGGGGCGGCTCCAGTACCGGCGACCCGTCGGACCTGTCGGGGTGGCAGGACTTCGAACGCCTGATGCGGCACCTGAGGGGCTTCGTCCGACCTTCGAACCCTGCTCACTGGCAAGGCTGTTGAACAGCAGTCCGGGCGCGTGCGGCACCGGCGGCGGCACGCACCCGGACGGCCTCCGGTCAGGGGCGGGGCCCCGTCAGCAGCGGGCCGGCTTCCTCCATGAGCACTCCAGGACGCCCGTTCCGGCCGTGTCGGACGGCTGCGGGCCGCCGCTCTTCGGGTTCCGGGACTCATCGCTCCGGCCTGTGCCGTCGGCCGCCTCGCCGTCACCGCCGGACTCGGCCAGCGCGACGACGATCTTGTCCTCGATGTCCTTCACCGACTCGGCGAGGTAGTTGTTGAGGATGACGCTGAACACGAGCTGACGGCCGCCGGCGTCGGTGACGTACCCGGAGAGTCCCGAAGCGCCGGTCAGCGAGCCCGTCTTGGCGTGCGCGTTGAGTTCGGCGGGGGTGTCGCACATGCGGGTACGGAGCGTGCCGCCCTTCATCCTGTCGGGTGCGCAGGCGATGGGGAGGGCGTCGTGGAACTCCTCGAACCACGGCTTGCTGCGCACCGCACGGAGCAGGGCGGCGATCTGCGCGGCGGGCACGTTGTTCATACGGGAGAGCCCCGAGCCGTCCACCTGGCGCAGTGTCCCGGTGTCCACGCCCTCCTTCTCGAGGAAGCCGTCGACGGCTTTCAGCCCCTCGTCCCACGTGCCCTCGCCGCCGCTCTCGTAGCCCATGGTCTTGGTGAGGACTTCGGCGTGGTTGTTGTTGGACAGCTTCAGGAACGGGACGTTCAGCTCGGTCAGCGGCATCGACTTGTGACGGGCGACCCGCCGTGCGCCGTCCGGGGTGGCCTTGCCCAGTTCGGTCCTGCCCGCGACGCGGACGCCGTGGTCCCTGAGCGCCTCGGCGAAGACGGAGGCGGCGTAGCCGGTGGGTTCCCACACGCTCGTCCACGACTCCTCGGGGTCGGCGCCGACGGGGATGCCGCCGCTCACCGTGAGGGTGTTGCCGCCGTGTTCGCGGTCCACGGACAGCGAGTTGGAGCCGTCCTCGGCGACCGTCTCCGCGGTGACCTCGACGTCGACGTAGTCGTTGGCGGGGGTCATCTTCACTTCGGGCTTCTTCCCCGGCGCGGAGCCGGGGGCGACCTCCAGTTTCACGGAGCCGGTGTCGTAATCGGTGTCCGGGGCGACGCTCAGCGCGGAGATCTGCGACGAGTAGTAGGCGGACTCGTCGTCGGCGGCCCAGGAGCGGCCGAGCCGCTCGTCGTCGAACCGCGTGTCGTCCGCGACGAGTTCGCCGGTGACCTTCTTGATTCCGGACGCGGCCACGTCGGCCGCCAGAGCGTCGTAGTCCTCGGCGAGCAGCGTCGGGTCGCCGGTGCCGCGCAAGTACAGGTCACCGTCGAGCTGTCCGCCGTCGCGGGTGCCGTGCGCGAGGACGTCCGTACGGTATCGGTAGTCCGGCCCGAGGACGTCCAGGGCAGCGGCGGCGGTCAGCAGCTTCGTGTTCGACGCGGGCATGAGTCTCTCGCCGGAGTGCCGCTTGTACAGGACGTCTCCGCCGGCAGCCTCCCTGACCACGACGCTCGTGGCGCCCCCCTCCAGCCGCTCGTCGTCGAGGATCCGGTCGAGGGTCTTCTTCAACTCGCTGCCGGCCGTGGGCGATTCGGCTCCTGCGGCCCCGCCCGTGCCCAGCACCAGGACGAAGCCGACGGTGACGGCGGCGGCCTTGTTGCGGAGGCGGCGCCTGGGCACGGCCGCCGCCGTCGTACGGGAGGCGGGCACGCCACCGGGAAGTGTGAGTCTCTTCATGGCGTGGCAGCCTGCCAGCACCGAGGGCAACTTCGCGACGGGTCGCGCGTGTTCGCCGGTCCCTTCCCCGGAACCCCGGCAGAATCCGGGGAGGACGCGACGTGTGTCGCCGCCGTGGTGCAGTGCGGGAGGAGTTGGCAGCGTGCGGTGACTTCCCGTGCGTGGACCAGTTGAAGGGCGATCCTGAGGGGCGGCAGTGACGGTTGTGGGGGGAAGGCCGACGGGATGAGTGAGCGCGGCAGCGGGTGGACGACGGGGCCGACGGGCTTCGAGGACGAGGTTCCCTTCCTCTCTCGCCTCGAACGTGAGGACCGCGAGGCCATCCTCGGCCTGGGGCGTCACATCCGGTACGCAGCGAGGGAGGTGATGCTGCGTGAGCACGAACCCTCCGCCCATGTACTGATCGTCCTCAGCGGCTGGATGAAGGTCACGTCATCCGCCTCCAACGGCTACGAGGCCCTCCTCGCGCTGCGCGGTCCCGGCGACATCGTGGGCGAGGGGGCCGTGCTCAGTGGGAGACCCCGCTCGGCGACGGTTACGGCGCTGGGGGAGGTGGAGACGGTTGCTGTGGACTCGGAGCGCTTCACCGCGCTGCTCACGGATCGTCCCGCCATCGCCATGCAGTTGCTGGCACTGGCCACCGACCGTACCCGCGACAGCGACCGGCGGCGTGTGCAGTACGCGGCGCTGAGCGTGCAGGAACGGCTGGCGGCACTGCTGTTGCAGTTGGCGAGAACACATGGTGAGGACACCCCGGAGGGTGTGCGGCTCACCCCCGGGCTCACGCAGCAGGAGTTGGCCGGCTCGGTGGGTGCCTCCCGGGAAGCCGTGGCGCGTCTGCTGAAGAACCTCCGGGACCGCGGGGTGGTGCACACGGGCCGCCGCGGGCTGGTGCTGGTGCGTCCGGAAGTGCTGCGGCAGATGACCTGGGAGGGCTGACTGGCGGCCCCGGGCCGCTGTGTGCACTCGGTCACATTCCTTCTGTGCTAGTTTCCGTCGTCCTCAACTCCCTTTCCGTGTCACTGTCTTGGCCTTCCAGACGTAGTTGCGACACACGTCCCCAGCGGAAGGTGACCATGCCCGAACCGGTGAATCGCACGATCTTGCTGCTCGACATCGAGCAGTTCAGCCGTCGAGACGACGTCGTGCAGACGGTGCTGCGCCGCACCTTGAACTCTGTCGTCGACGAGACGCTCGCAACGGCTGGTGTTGAGCGCACCCAGCAGTACCGCGAGGACCGCGGCGACGGGCTGATCGTCCTGATCAGCGGGGACGTCGCCAAGGCCGCCGTTCTGCGGGCCCTGCTGACCGTGACTCCCGAACTTCTCCACGGCCACAACAGGCTTGCCGCGCAGAGCGCGCAGATGAGGCTGCGAGTGGTCCTCTCCTCAGGTGAGGTCGCGCACGACCCGCAGGCAGGCACAGCGGGCGGCCTCGTCGGCCACGACCTCAACCAGGCCTGCCGTCTGCTTGATTCCGACGCGCTTCGCTCGGTGCTCAGCGAGCGTCCCGGCGAGCCGTGCGCGCTGTGCGTGAGCCAGTCCGTCCATGAGGGCGTGGTTCAGCACGGACATCGGGGCATTCGGCCCAAGTTGTTCCAGCGCCGGGATGTCCAGGTCAAGGACGGAGTCCTTCCCGCATGGTTCTACGGGCCGGGGCAGGCCGCGGAAGGCGGTTCCCCGGCCAGGTCCGGCAGCGTGCAGGGTGGTGCTGCCGGGGAGGGCACGTCGCCGCCGGACCTGGCGGCGGCCGGGGTTGCACTGCCGCGCGGCGCAGAACCCCCGGCAGCCGGTGCGGTCTTCCACTTCCACGGCGCGCCCACGGTGCACGGTTCCATCGTCAGTGGCGACCAGCACGGCGTGAGCGGCGGCCAGGTCTCGGGCGGCGTCGTGCTCGGAGGGACCTCGGTGACACAGGCGGACACGCGCTGTGCCCCCGACGGCGAGGGGCAGGCAGGGGACTCCGGGGACGCGGACAGTCGTGGGGGCGGGAAGTGAGCGGCGAACAGGCTCAGCGGACCGACGAGGCGCCAGGAGAAGCCCCCGGAGCAGGAGGCGTTCGGGCCGGCGAGGCTCCAGCGGGCGCCCAGGACGCGCCCGCCGCCGCAGAGCAGACGCACGCCGATGCGCAGGGGGAGGAGGCCGCTGAGGACGACCGCCCGGCCCACGCGTGGGACTCCCGCAGGGACCTCCTGCGGCACAGCCCCGGCATCATCCTCGGGTCCTCTGCGCGGCTGGGCGGCTCCCTTGTGGCTGGTGACCAGCACGGTGTGAGCGGGGGCCAGGTCACCGGAGACGTCGTACTGGGCGGCAGCAAGTACGAGTACCACCTCGGGAGCGGCACTCCGGAGGAGACGTCCGGCGAGATTCTTGCTGCCGAAGTCGACTCGCTTGCTTCGTACTTCGTACGTCCCTCGCTCGGCAGTCACCCAGAGGGCGGAGCCACTGCCGGGGAGGACTGCTTCACGACAGCCCTCGCCGAGCTGCGCAGGAATCGTGTCCTGGTGCTGTCCGGCGCATCGTCCACCGGGAGACGCACCGCAGCGCTGATGCTGCTGCGCGCTGCCGGCGCGACGGCCTACCGCGCCCTCGATCCCGTTCTCCCACCCGGACGTATCGCGCCGGAACTCACCGGCTCCTGCGGCTACCTCCTCAACGGCCTCACCACCAGCCCTGAACGCCCGCTGCGCGAGCACCACGTCCGGGCGGCGAGCGAGAAACTCCGGTCAGCCGACGGATACCTCGTCCTCGTGACCGGCCCGCGTCCGGTCCTGCTCGACGGTCTTCCGAGCGTCTCCTGGCGGATGCCTCCTGCCGTGGCACTTCTCCGGGCCCACCTTCAACGGGAGGACCTCGGCGGCCGACCGGTCGACGAACTGCTCGCTCTGGACGTGGTGCAGGACGTGCTCCAGCACCAGCGTCCGGTGGCGGAGCTGACACGCTTCGCCCAGCGCGTCGCCGCCCATGCGCGGGGCACGGTCCCGCTGACGGGGCTCGCCGACTTCGGCAACGCCGCTGTCGAACAGCAGGTGACGCAATGGTTCGACGATCCCGACGCGACTCTGCACGACAAGGCGTTCCTCATCGCCCTCGCCGCGTTCGACGAGGCTCCCTACCCGCTCACGGCAGAGCTCAGCGACATCCTCTACAGGCACCTGCTGCGCACGGAGATGCCGGACGTGTCGCCGTGCATTCCCGTCTTCGGCAGCTCCAGCGCCAAGCGTGTCGAGTTCGCCCGGGCTGTTCTCTACCAGGAGACCGAGGAATCCGACTGGGGTCCGGTACAGCAGACGAAGGTGCAGTTCCGGGACCCGCTCACCGCGTTCGTGCTCCTGCGGGAAGTGTGGACGGGCCACCCCTCCTCACGGCCCGCTCTGGTCGCGTGGCTGCGGCGGCTCGCGAACGACTCCCGCGCCGTGGTGCGTACCCGTGCTGCGGCCGCCGCTGCGGTCCTGGCCGCTGCGGACCTACCGTCCGCAATGGGGCTGCTCATCCAGCCCTGGGCGTGTGCCCGCCGCTTCCGCACCCGCCTGGCCGCCGCAAGCGCCCTCGCCCTCGCTCACCGCCTCGACGCCCCGCACGTGCCGCGAATTCTGCAGGCCTGGTGCACGGCTGACGATCACCGGCTGCGCTGGACCGCCGTACGTACGTACGCGCTGGCCGGTGATGCCTTCGCACGCGATTCGCTCGATGCCGTCCTCGACGCCGTCGCCGCACTGGATGCGCGCGGCGGACCGGCCCGGGCATGGCCCGAGGAACCGGACGAATTGGCGCAGTCGGCGGCTTCGCTCCTCCTCGCACAGGCACAGAGCGCCGACAGCGACGGAGACAGTCTGTTGTCCCAGCTGGTTCCGCTGCTGAAGGAGCCGGTCTGGCGTGGCTTCGTACTGCGCACTTTCATCCACGCCTGCGGCCCCACGGATGACGTTCTCGGTGGTGGACGGCCCTTGCTGCTGGACCTGTACGCACAGCTCACGCCGGTCCCCGGTACTCCCGGGGCGTTGCAACGGCAGTCGATGGCCGCGCTGTGGCGTGCCGTGCTCAACGATCCGTGGAGCACGGCCTCCGCTCTGGAGGTCATGCGCAACTGGGTGCGCCGGGCGGACAAGGACCCCGGCGCGGAAGCGGCGCTGGCGGAGCTGTTGCCGGCGCTCTCGGTGACCGGCGAGGACCGTAAACGGCTCGCGTATCTGCTTCAGCACCTGCGCTGCGACGAAGGCAAGCGACACCCCGCTGTCGCAGACCGGCTGCACACGAGGCTCAAGTCAGTGAGCACGACATCCCGTTGAGGCGGCGTCGTTCTCAGTAACCACACCCGTCCTCCCGTCTTTCGAGGAGAAGGAACAGCATGGTCAGCCGTCCACCCCAGTGGCAGCAGGACGCGAACCGTCACACCCAGATCGTCGACCCCGTCATCACGATCCAGGAGCTGACGCGGTTCAAGTCCCTGCGGCCCACCCGGATCGACTACGCGCTCGTCTTCACCACGTCCAAGGGCGAATTCGACACCTACCTGCCGCCGCACCGTCCCAGTCGCTCCGAGATCGCCGCGCACAGGTGGACCACCGTCTACGAGGTCGACACCGGGCTGCACCAGGACTCCAGGGTCTTCGAACTGCCCAGCAGCAACGACGCCTTCGCCTTCGAAGTGACCTTGGGCTGCACCTGGCAGGTCAAGGAGCCGGCGAAGTTCGTGGGCAGTGGTGAGCGCAACGTACCGGCTCTGGCGCAGCGTTTGGTCGACAGCGTCGCCCGTCCCCTGCTCAGGCGCCGCGGGATGGAGGAGAGCGCCGAGGCAGAGCAGGACGTGCAGCGGGCGCTGAGGGAGCAGGCGGGCTCCTTCGGCGCAGCCGAAGGACTGAGCCTCAGCTGTGGGGTGCAGATCCGCCGCGACGAAGCGGCCATCCGGCATGAGCACGAACTGCGTGCCATCCGCTACGAGCGCGCCAAGCTCGAACCGGGCCATGACCTGGCCATGCGTGAGGACGAACTCGCGGCCGAACGCGCCCTCGCGCAGGGACGGCAGCGGCACCTGACCGAGCAGCAGGAGCAGGAGCTCGGACACGAGCGTGCGCTGGCCAAGGGCAAGCATGAGCTCGAACTTCAGGAGATCGAGGCCAAGAAGATCGAGTACTACACGTACTACCTCGAACGTGGCGGACCCGCCACGATGGCCTTTCACCTCGCCAAACATCCCGAGGACACCCGCCTCGTGATGGAGAACCTGAGGCAGGACCACCTGAACATGGTGCAGAACCAGTTGCAGGTCGCTGTGCAGGCGCTCGGCGGCGGTCCGGGCGGCCTGGAGGAACACCAGCTGGACGAGCCGCGAAAGCTGGCCGCGAAGGTGATGCGTGACTTCTTCAGCCAGCGCTTCCCGGGGTCCCGCGACGAACCCGCCGCCGGGGTGGAGCAGGGCAGGGACGCCGCTGAGAAGCCGGGCGTCATGGGAGAGGGGGTGCAACCGCGGGAGCAGCAGGAGGACGGGCCTGCCGGGCAGGCGGCGTCGGCAGCGGCAGCACGCTCGAAGCGCGCATCGGCCGCCGCAGTCGAGGCGTCCCGAGGGGGCGGGACGACCGACGAGGGTGCATCGCTGTTCGGCTATCACGCCGAAGGAAGCAAGCAGCCCGGGCCGGATCCGTCCACGTCGCCGGACCACCCTGAGGACGGCCACGACGCCTCCGCCGCTTCGTGACCGGCGACGACAGCGTCATGACAGACGATGGAACGGCATGTGCCCCCCGGACCACGGACGGTCAGCCGTCCGCTCCGGCCCCGGACGCGACCCGGTCCGCAGTGGTCGGCCAACGGGCCGCCGAACGGCTGCTGGCAGAGTTGCGGCAGGAAGTGGCGCGCGCCGACACCAAGGCGTCCGTACTGGCAGGAGCCCAGGGCGTGACGGCAGCGGCCGCCGTCGGATTTCTCGGCGGAGAGGGATGGCATCCCTCGTCGCTCTCCCCGGCAGCGCAAGCCGTCTGGTGGACGGGGGCGTCGTGCTTCCTCGTCTCGCTGTGCTCATTGCTTCTCGCCGTCGTCCCCCGGTATCGCTCCGGCAGTTGGCAACCGGGCACGCCCGTCACGTACTTCGGCGACATATGCAGCGCGTCCAGGCACGGTCCTCAGGCGGTGGCGGCGGCACTGATCGAGACCGAACGCACCCCGATGCCCGGCCTGGTCGCATCCCTGATGGAGAACAGCCGGATCGTGGCCGGCAAGCACTGGTGGATTCGGAGCGGTCTGGCTTCGATCACCGCCGCTGTAGTGCTGCTTCCCGCCGCGTTGCTCCTCGGCTGACTGGAGAGGAACGAGGATTCATGCCTGACGCGTCCCGACCCGACGAGCCTGCTCCCCACCACGCCGGGGGCCGGACCGGGTCGCAGCCGCAGCATCCGGATACCGGTGCGCACGTCGCCGAGGAACCACTGCCACCGGCGTATCCGGAACAGCCTCCGGCGTACCCGGTGGAGCCCCCTTCGTACCCGGAGGAGCCCCCTGCTCGTCCGGTGGAGCCCCCTCCGTACCCGGAGGAGCCCCCTTCGTACCCGGAGGAGCCTCCGGTGTACCCCGGTGAAGTGCCCGCCGCCGTGGGAGAGGCGGCTTGCGAGGATGAGGACCGGCCGCCTGCGTACCCGTCGGGACCGGAGGCCGCCCCCGGCGACGACCAGCCGCCTGTCTACCCAGGAGGCACCACCCCCGTCTCCTCGGGGACATCGGCCGGCGCTCGTGAGCACAGTGCGCCGCCTCGCCCGGACGGCCCACCTCCTCCGAACGCCACAACACAGCCGCCGCGCCGCGATGGTGCCTCGCAGGGGCCTCCAAGCGCCGCGAACGCGGGCACCGCACGCGGCGGGGCCAGCGCCGGTGCCCAGCAGGACGTGCCCTTTGAGCAGCAGCGCGTTCATCTCAAGGCGTACCAGCGCGGCGCCGACCGGACAGCCGTCGGGAAGCTGATGGCGACGGTGCCCACTGCGCTGGTGAGCCTCTTGCTCGTCTTCGGGGTCGGTGGCCTGGTCAGCGCAGGCTTCGCCCTGTTCGTCACGCTTGTGTGGCTGGCGTCAGGGGCACTGGTTTTCCACCGTCCCACCGAGGCATCCCTGGCACAGTACGCATTGCGCATGCGTCGTCCTACGGCCGAGGAGCGCGCGCAGTTGGCATCCGTGTGGGCTGAAGTGACACGCCGGGCCGGGGTACGCA
This sequence comes from Streptomyces ovatisporus, assembly GCF_042653885.1. Classification (NCBI taxonomy): domain Bacteria; kingdom Bacillati; phylum Actinomycetota; class Actinomycetes; order Kitasatosporales; family Streptomycetaceae; genus Streptomyces; species Streptomyces ovatisporus. The sequence goes on along the minus strand of NZ_JBHSFH010000003.1, from coordinate 65,770 downwards.
GCGCCACATACGACCTGTGGATCGACGAACGGGACCAGCTCAACGCCACTGCCGCGGCCGGGCACATCGTGGGCGTCACGCGGCATTCCCTCGAGGGGCTGCGGAAGGAGCAACTCGCGGCCGTGCTCGCCCACGAACTCGGCCACCACGTGAGCGGGCACGCATGGGCGAGTCTCATGGCCTACTGGTACTCGCTGCCGACGAGGCTGACCTGGAGCCTCCTCCGACGGATGTTCTCCGGCCTCATGGAGGTCATGGGTCGCGGCGGCGGACTGGCCTGTGGCGGAGGGTGCGCCGTGCTTCTCCTCGGCAGCGCCGCGCTGGCAGCGCTGTCCGCCGTTTGGTGGCTGGCCCTTCCTGTGGTGCTCGGCCCTCTGATGCTCGCCGCTCTGGGACGGGGCGCTGAACTGCGTGCCGACGCCTACGCCGTCGCGCTCGGCTTCGGACCGGAGCTGGTGGAGATCCTGACCCGGCGTCACAAGGACGAGGCTGCCGCGGGTGCGGGTGCGGGTGCGGGTGCGGGTGCGGGTGCGGGTGGGACCAAGGACGGACCGCCTGCGGGGCTCGACGCACCTCAACAGGGCGGACTCACAAAGCTCTTGGATTCCCACCCCGACTACTACACACGGCTGCACCACCTGCACGAGCTCTTGGAGTGACGAGCGGATTCGTCACGGACGGCACCGGCTTCGCCTGCCCCGCGGCGTCAGCGCCGCCCTTCCGCTTCCGTTCGGCAGCGCTCGATCCGCTGCGCGTTCAGCTCTTCGGCCTGACGGCGGTGGCAGGCTGACGCGCACCCGCACCGCCGGCCGGGCCGACGCCCAGCCCGCGCACGCCGGTTGAGCCGGGGCCGCCCGCAGACCGCTCAGCTCGCCGCCGCGGGCTCCTCCTCGGTCTTCCGGGTGCCCCCGGCGGCGTCCCCGGCGCTCCCCGCCGCCTGCACCAACTCCCGTTCCCGGGCGGCGTTGCGGCGGTACTCCCGCACCGAGTACGCCAGGGCCCCCGCCCAGACCAGGTAGAGCACGACATGGACAGCGGTGCTCACCGTGCCGTTCGCGGAGAGCCAGTCGCTGTTCAGCAGCGTGCGGGCGTTGGTGACGACGATGATGCCGCCCACCGCCGAACCGAGGACCCGGGGCGGGATGTGCCGTACGAGCCAGGCGGCGAGCGGCGCGGCGATCACACCGCCGATGAGCAGCGCCGCGGCCCAGGTCAGGTCGATGCCCTCGGAGCCCAGTCCGGCCAGGAAGCCGATGCTCGCGGCGACGGTGACGAGGAATTCGCTGGTGTCGATCGAACCGATCACCTTGCGCGGCTCCAGCCTGCCGCTGGCGAGGATGGCCGGCGTACCGACGGGACCCCAGCCGCCCCCGCCCGTGGCGTCGACGAACCCGGCGAGGAGTCCGAGTGGTGAGAGGAACCGTTTGCGCAGCGGCTTCCCGAGGTTCCGCGAGGAGAGCCCGATGAAGGTGAAGCGGCCCAGGACGTAGACGCCGAGCGCGAGGAGGATGAGCGACATCGCCGGTTCGGCGATCTCGGTCGAGAGGCTGGAGAGCACCGTCGCTCCGGTGAACGCGCCCACGGCGCCGGGCACGCCGATCTTCAGCACCACTCGCCAGTCGACGTTGCCGAAGCGCCAGTGGGAGGCGCCGGAGACGAGGGTCGTGCCGATCTCCGCGAGGTGGACGGTCGCGGAGGCGGCCGCGGGGTTGGTGCCGACGGCCAGCAGCAGTGTCGTGGAGGTGACTCCGTAGGCCATTCCCAGGCTGCCGTCGACGAGTTGGGCCCCCAGTCCCGTCAACGCCAGCACGATGAGCGTGCGCATGCTGCCCCGATCCAGTTCCCTAGTTTTCCTACCGTATTAGTAGAGAAAGCATGCGGGCTGTGGCGGGCACGGTCAAGAAGCGTCTCGTCAGATGGACACGGTCAACGGCTCCGGGCGGTCCCCATCAGGCAGTTCAGGGGTTCGTCCACGCTTCGGGCGCCTCCGCGAGCCTGCGGACCCGGTCCGGCAGGCCGCCCGTCGCGACTTCGGCCAGGGTGACCTCGCCGAGGATCGCCCGTACGTTCGCGCGCACGGCGATCCACAGGGGCAGCAGCGACTCCGCCGGGCCCGTGTACGACAAGGCGGGCGGGCGTTCGCCCCGTACGGACACCAGCGGACCCTCCACGATGCGGATCACGTCGGCGATGGTGATCGTGTCGGCGGGCGAGGCGAGGCGGTAGCCGCCCTGCCCGCCGCGCCGGCTGACGACGAGGCCGCCGCGCCGCATGTCGGTCAGGATGCCCTCGAGGAACTTGTGGGGGATGCTCTGCGCCGTGGCGATCGTCTCCGCCTTGACGGGACCCTCGTCCGCCGCCGCCAGTTCCAGTGCGGCTCGCACCGCGTAGTCCGCCCTCGCCGAAATCCGCATGGCGGCATTGTCCAGCATCGTTGCGCCGCCGCGTGCTGCCTCGGGGCGGCACGTGAGGGCGGCAGCCGTTGTGCGTGCGCCCCATGTTCGGAGGCTCTTCGCCGGTCCCTGCCCGCCGGGGCGCCCGTCACGTCATAGCAGGAAGTCCGCCAGTCCCTCCAGGAGCCTGTCCACGTCACCGGCGTCGTTGTACGGGGCGAGGCCGACGCGCAGACCCCCCTCGTGGCCCAGGCCGAGCCGCCTGGAGGCCTCGACCGCGTAGAAGGAGCCGGCCGGGGCGTTGACGCGGCGCTCCGCCAAGTGACGGTGTGCGTCAGGGGTGTTGCGGCCGTCGAGGGTGAGCAGCACCGTGGGCGTCCGCGCCGCGGCACGCGAGTACGTGGTGACGCCGGGCAGGGAGGCGAGCCCGTCCTCGATGCGGCCGAGCAGCAGGTCCTCGTGCTCGCCGAGGGCGGCGAAGGACGCGGCCAGCCGCTCCCGGCGGTCTCCGCCGTCCGGCCCTCCCAGCGCGGCGAGGAAGTCGACGGCGGCCCGGGCACCGGCGAGCAGCTCGTACGGCAGGGTGCCGTACTCGAAACGCTCCGGGACGTCGTCGGTGGAGGCCAGCAGCTTGTCCGGGTTCAGCGTCTCCAGAAGGCCCGGGCGGGCGGCGAGGACGCCCATGTGCGGCCCGAGGAACTTGTAGGGGGAGCAGACGAAGAAGTCCGCGCCCAGCTGTTCCACGTCGACGAGGCTGTGCGCGGTCAGATGCACGCCGTCCACGTACAGCAGCGCACCCGCCTCATGGACCAGGCGGGCGATCTCCGGCAGTGGCGGCCGGGTGCCGATCAGGTTCGACGCGCCCGTGACAGCGACGAGCCGGGTGCGCGCGGAGAGCACCGCGCGGATGTCCTCTGCGGTCAACTCGCCGTTCGCGGGGTCGAATTCGGCCCACCGGACTTCGGCACCGGCCTGCGTGGCCGCCTGCGTCCAGGGGCGGACGTTCGAGTCGTGGTCCAGACGCGTGACCACGACCTCGTCGCCGGGGGACCAGCTCTTGGCGAGAGTGCGGGAGAAGTCGTACGCGAGCTGGGTGGCGCTGCGGCCGAGCACGATGCCGGACGGTTCCGCGCCGAGCAGATCCGCCAGCGCGAGCCGCGCCTCGTGGACGAGCGTCTCGGCGTTGCGCTCCGCCGCGGTGACCCGGCCGCGGTTGGAGAGCGGAGCGGCGAGGGCGTCCGCCATGGCGTCGATGACGGGGCGCGGCGTCTGGGTGCCTCCGGGGCCGTCGAAGAAGGCCGTTCCGGTGGCGAGTGCGGGGAACTGCGCACGGACGGCGCCGATGTCGTACGTCATGCGAACTCCAAACGTCGGACAGGGCGTTCGTTCGGAGGCGGCTTCCGTCCCGATGCGACACCGGGCCGTCGCGCCGCCCGGTCCAGCATCGGGGCCGGTGGGCGGTCCTGGCCAGGGGGCCCGGGCGGTACTGGGGACAGCGGGCGTCAACCGAAGCGGTCCGGCCGCCTCGCTCAACGGTCGTCCTCGCTCAACGGTCGTGCACGACGCGGTACTTGATGTGGGTGACCGTGGGGGAGGCGGTGACGCTCACCGGTTCGAGTACGGGGTCCTGGACGTTCTCCAGCAGCCGTTCGCCGCCTCCGAGCACGACGGGCACGAGGTGCAGGTGCAGCTCGTCGAGCAGCCGGGCCGCGAGGAACTGCTGCACCGTCTTCGCGCCGCCCGCGACGAGCACCTCGGCGTCGGCGTTGTACTCGCCCCCGGTCAGCCCCCGTTCAGCCCGCGTCGCCCGGGCGGCCCGGGCACAGGGACAGTTCGCACCACACCGTCTTGCCGGGGTCCCGCGCGTCGGCTCCCCACTTGTCGGCGAGTGCCGAGACCAGCCGCAGTCCCCTTCCGCCGACGTCCTCGGCACCGGCCCCGCGCTCCCGTACGCGCGACAGACCCGGACCGCTGTCGTGCACCTCGACGCGCAGACGACCGGCGGAGGGCGCCAGCAGCAGATGCAGCCTGTAGCCGCGGCCCGGCGGAACGCCGTGCAGCACGGCGTTGGTCGCCAGCTCGCTCACGCAGAGCAGCACGTCGTCGGTACGGGCGCCCGCGCGCCAGTCGGCCAGCGCCCGTGCCGCGAACTCCCTGGCGGCGGGCACGGATCGGCGTTCGCGCCGGAAGAAGGCGGCGCGGGCGAGAGAGGGTCGGATCTCGTCGTTCATGAGACGACTGTCACAGTGGGTCACTAACCTTGACCAGGGAGTCAACCCGTACGGATGCACCGTACGGCGCCGGCGCGCTCGTGTACGGCGCGGGGCGGGGAAAGGAGCGCGCGCATGCAGCCGGTGGGGAACAAGAAGCCCAAGAAGTACTCGTCCTGGCACGTGATCGGCGCCCAGGTCGGCCAGTTCCGCAGGGCCGCCCGCATCACGCAGCCCGCGCTGGCCGAGCGGCTGTGCGTGCACGAGGACACGATCGGCTCGATCGAGCAGGGCCGCAGACCTCTCAAGCCCGACCTGGCCGAACAGCTCGACGAACTGCTCGACACGAAGGGCGTACTGGCGGTGGCAGTGGCGAACGTCCCGGAGCGTGAGAGGTTCCCGGCCTTCGCCCAGGACTTCGTCGAGCACGAGCAGGAGGCGCTGACGCTGCTGTCGTACGAGAACCACGTGGTGCCGGGGCTGCTCCAGACGGAGGCCTACGCGCGGGCGGTGTTCTCCTGCCTGTACCCGCCCATCAGTCCGGAGGAGGTCGAGGAGTGGACCTCAGCACGGCTCGACCGGCAGCGGATCTTCGAACGGAAGCCGTGGCCGCCGATGATGAACTTTCTGCTGGAGGAGGTGATTCTGCACAGGCCCATCGGTGGAGCCGAAACGTTGCGGGAGCAGATCCGGCACCTGCGAAGCTGCGCCGAACTACCCTTCCTGGGGCTCCAGATCATGCCGACCAGTCGCGAGAGTCACGCCGGGCTCGCCGGTCCCATGGTGCTCCTGGAGACACCCGATCACGATCATCTCGCCTACATCGAAGGCCAGCACGTCGGCTTCCTCGTCGACGAGCCGGATGAGGTCAGTTCGTATCACCAGAAGTATGGGATGCTGCGCTCGCAGGCTCTCAGCCCCGAGGAGAGCGTGAAGTTGCTGGACGATCTGGCGGGAGGATCATGAACAGCACAGCCGGTGCGCGAGGTTCGAGCGGGATCGAGTGGTTCAAGTCCAGCTACAGCAGCGATGCGGGCGGCAACTGCGTCGAGGTGGCCGCCTTTGGTGCGGTATTGGTGCGCGACTCCAAGAGGCCCGCCGGGCCGGTGCTTTCCGCGACCCCCGGCGCCTGGGCGGCTTTCGTCCGCTTCGCCGACGGGACGGTCTGAAGCCCCGACCTGGGAGTACCCGGGTGCCCTGCCGGGGAGAGGGCCCGTGACCGGTCAGTAGAGTCGGCTGCGTCCCCCTCCCGAGGTTCGAGGTAGCAGCAGTGGCCAGCGCATGTCCCACCCGGCCGGCAGTGACCGTCGTCGGCATCGGCGCCGACGGCTGGCCCGGCCTCGCCGCGGCCGCCCGCGAGTCGCTGCGCGAGGCGCAGGTGCTCATCGGCGGTGAGCGCCAACTCGCCCTGCTGCCGCCGGAGTGCACGGGGAAGCGCGTGGCCTGGCCGTCGCCTCTGCGTCCGGCCGTCCCCCGGCTGCTCGCCGAGTACGGGGACCGGCGCGTGTGCGTACTGGCCAGCGGCGATCCGATGTTCTACGGGATCGGCCGCGCACTGGCCGAAGTGGCGGGCCCGGAACGGCTGTCGGTGCTGCCGCAGCCGTCGTCCGTCAGCTATGCCTGTGCCCGGCTCGGCTGGCCGGTGGAGGACACCGAGGTCGTCACGCTCGTGGGACGTCCCGGGCAGAACTTGACCGCCGCCCTGTACGACGGGCGCAGGGTGCTCGTACTCAGCGCCGGAGCGGCGACGCCCGCCGAGGTCGCCGGGCTGCTGCGGACGCGCGGCTTCGGGCCGACCCGCATGCGCGTACTGGAACAGCTCGGCGGGGAGCGGGAGCGTCAGGTCGAAGGCACCGCCGGAGAATGGACGCATCCGCCGGGCGATCCGCTCAACGTCATCGCCCTGGAGTGCCGCCGGTCCGGTGAGGAGCCACGGCTTTCGCTCGTGCCGGGCCTCCCGGACGGGGCGTACGAGCACGACGGCCAGCTCACGAAACGTCACGTGCGGGCGGCGACGCTGGCGGCTCTCGCGCCCGCGCCCGGCGAACTGCTGTGGGACGTCGGGGGCGGTTCGGGCTCCGTCGCGGTCGAATGGCTGCGCGCGCACCGCAGTTGCCGGGCGGTGAGCGTCGAGCGGGACCCGGTGCGGGCGGAGCGCATCGGGCGCAACGCGGATGCCCTGGGGGTGCCGTCGCTCCAGGTCGTGCGGGGCGAAGCACCTGCCGCCCTGGCTGAACTGCCCACACCCGACGCCGTGTTCATCGGCGGCGGTCTGACGGCGCCGGGCGTGCTGGACGGTTGCTGGGATGCGCTGGCGGGCGGCGGCAGGCTGGTCGCCAACGCCGTGACGCTGGAGTCCGAGGCGTTGCTGGCGGCGTGGCATCGGCGGCACGGCGGCGAACTCTTCCGGCTGGCCGTCGCGCAGGCGGCGCCCGTGGGGGGCTTCACCGGCTGGCGGCAGGCCATGCCCGTCACCCAGTGGGCCGTCACCAGAACGCGCCCCGGCCGCCCGGCCCTTGGGACGAACGACGCTGCGAGCGGAGAAACAGAGTGACGGTCTACTTCATCGGCGCGGGCCCCGGCGCCGCCGACCTCATGACGGTGCGCGGCGTACGGACGCTCGCCGCCTGCCAGGTGTGCCTGTACGCGGGGAGCCTGGTGCCGCGGGAGCTGCTCGCCGAATGCCCGCCGGGCGCCCGTCTGATCGACACGGCCCGGCTCGATCTGGACCGCATCACGGCCGAGTTGGTCGGAGCCCACGAGGCAGGGCACGACGTGGCACGGCTGCACTCCGGCGACCCGTCCGTCTTCAGCGCCGTCGCCGAGCAGATGCGGCGCCTCGACGCCGCTGGTGTGCCGTACGAAGTGGTGCCGGGCGTACCGGCGTTCGCCGCCGCGGCAGCCGCGCTCAAGCGTGAACTGACCGTGCCGACAGTCGGGCAGACGGTCGTACTGACCCGCGTGGCCGCCCGTGCCACGGCCATGCCCGAGGGCGAGGACCTCGCGACGCTGGGACGCAGCCGTGCCCTGCTCGTGCTGCATCTCGCTGCCGGGTACGTGGACCGCGTCGTGGAGGAACTCCTGCCGCACTACGGCCCCGACTGCCCCGCCGCCGTCGTGGCCATGGCCAGCCGTCCCGAGGAGACGGTCCTGCGCGGCACACTCGACGGGATCGCGGCGCAGGTGAAGGAGGCGGGCATCGTGCGTACGGCCGTCATCATGGTCGGACGGACCCTGGCCGCCGAGCAGTTCGGCGACAGCCACCTCTACTCGCCGCACCGGGACCGGGGGAGCGGGCAGGCACCGTGCGGGAGCGCCGGCTGACGGAACCGCTCCCCGCTGTACCGGGGCCGGTCGAGCCAGGTCGGGGACGCGCGGCGGGCGCCGGAGCCGATCGTCCAGGTACGCGGCCCGCCGTCCCCGAAATGCGCTTGTCCGCCGTTCCGGCACCGCACTACGTTGCCGAGGTGGATCTCTTCTCACACACCTGGACGGCATTGCGCAGGGCGGTCGCCGAACTCCCGGACGAAGACTTCGCGCGTCCGTCCGGCTGCACCGGGTGGCTCGTCCGGGACCTCGTGTGCCACCTGGTCATCGACGCGCAAGACGTCCTGATCACGCTCGTCACCCCTGCGGGAACGCCCCCGACCGTCAACGCGTCGACCTACTGGAAGGTCGAGGACCGGCCGCCGACCGGGGAGGACCCGCTCGACGCGCTGACGGTCCGGCTGGCCGCCGCGTACGAGGAACCGCGCCTGCTCAAGTTCCACCTCGACGACGTCGGCTCCGCCGCCGGACGCGCCGCCGAACTCGCCGACCACGGCGTCCGGGTGAGCACCCGGGACGAGGTCCTGACCGTGGGCGACTACCTGACCGCGTACGTCCTGGAATGGACGCTCCACCACCTCGACCTCGTCGCGCACCTCCCGGACGCGGCCGGACCGCCCGCGGAGGGGCTGGCCCGGTCCCGCGCGTTGCTGGAGGAGATCGCCGGCGCGGCGTTCCCCGCGTCGTTCACGGACAGGGACGCCCTCCTGGTCGGGACGGGCCGCCGGGCGCCGACCGGCGAGGAGAAGGCCGAACTCGGTGAGCAGGCCGCGAAACTGCCGCTCTTCCTCGGCTGACAGCCGTCCCCTGCGGACGGACAGACGGGCAGCCAGACGGACGGACAGGCATGCGGACGGACCGGACGCGGGCGTCCAACAGGCCGCCGGGTGCGCAGAGTTACGGCCGGGCCGGTGGTGCTCCGGCTCCGGTCAGCGTGGCGCGGAGCGGCCGACGATCGTGCCCGCACGGTCGATGCAGATGACGTCCACGGTGACCGGTGCGCCTCGCAGCACCCCGATGGCCTGGTCCCGTGCCGCTGCGGCCACCAGATCGCCCAGTGGCACACCCCCGGCCGTGCACAACTGGAGTGCGGCGAGGCCCGTGTTGGCGTGGGCGACGGCCGCGGCCAGTTCCTCGCCGGCGCCTCCTTCGCGGGCCAGTGAGGCGAGGAATCCCTTGTCGACCTGGGAACGTGCGGAGTGCAGATCGAGGTGGCCCGCCGCGAGCTTGGAGAGCTTCGCGAAGCCGCCGCAGAGGGTGAGCCGCCGGACGGGATGGCGGCGTACGTACTTCAGGACGGCCCCGGCGAAGTCGCCCATGTCGAGCAACGCGTCGTCAGGCAGGGCGTATTCGGCGGTGACCGTACGCTCCGACGTCGAGCCGGTGCAGCCCGCCACATGCGTACGCCCGGCCGCGCGTGCCACGTCGACGCCGCGCCGGATCGAGTCGATCCACGCCGAGCAGGAGTAAGGCACCACGATGCCCGTGGTGCCGAGGATGGAGAGCCCGCCGAGGATGCCCAGGCGCGGGTTCCAGGTGGAGCGGGCGATCTCCTCGCCGTCGTCGGCGGAGACGGTCAGTTCGGCGTCCGCGGTGATGCCGTGCCCGGCGGCGACGCGGCCGAGGTGGTCGCGCATCATCTCCCGCGGCACCGGGTTGATCGCGGGCTCGCCCACGTCGAGGGGGAGACCGGGGCGGGTGACCGTGCCGACGCCGGGCCCGGCGCGGAAGACGACGCCGGAGCCGGGCGGCAGCGCCCGTACCCGTACGCGGATCAGGGCGCCGTGCGTGACGTCCGGGTCGTCGCCGGCGTCCTTCACGACGCCCGCCATGGCCTCCCGCTCCGGCGCCCGGGTGAGTTCTTCGACGGCCAGCGCGAAGGAGGGAGTCCGGCCCTTGGGCAGGGTGATGGTCACCGGGTCGGGGAACTCGCCGGTCAGCAGGGCCGTGTAGGCGGCGGTGGCGGCGGCCGTCGCGCAGGCGCCGGTCGTCCATCCGGGTCGCAGACCCGTGTGTTTGAGTTGGGCGTCGCGTCCGCCGCCGGCGGAGCCCCGCGCTCCGGAATCAGACGTCGTCATGGAAGGTCCTGCTGTTGATGCACCGTGCCGCCGAGACCGACGGCCCCGCGCGCCGTGTGCTGATCCTCGGCGGCACCACGGAGGCCCGGCGCCTTGCCGGGCTGCTGCTGGAGGACCGGGCGGAGCGGGCCCCCGCGGGGCCGGCGCCGCTGCACGTCACGACGTCGCTCGCCGGCCGCGTCGCAAGGCCCGCGCAGGTGCCCGGTGCCGTGCGCGTCGGAGGGTTCGGCGGAGCACAGGGCATGGCGCGCTGGCTGCGCGAGCACAAGGTGGACGTGCTCATCGACGCCACCCATCCTTTCGCCGGCACGATCAGTTCCCACGCGGCGCAGGCCGCTTCCCTCGTCCATGTTCCCCTGCTCGTGCTCCGGCGGCCCGGCTGGGAACCGGCCGAGGGCGACGACTGGCATTCTGTCGCGTCGCTGGCAGAGGCCGCCGGAGCACTGCCGGCGCTGGGGAAGCGGGTCTTCCTCACCACCGGACGCACGGGCCTGCCGGCCTTCGCGCACCTCGACGACCTGTGGTTCCTGCTGCGGTCCGTCGACCCGCCGGAGCCGCCCCGTCCCCGGAACCTGGTGACGCTGCTCGACCGCGGCCCCTTCGGCATCGAAGGCGAGCGCGAACTGCTGAGCAGACACCGCATCGACGTCCTGGTCAGCAAGGACAGCGGTGGCGCGGCGACCGCGCCCAAGCTCGCCGCCGCCCGCGAGGCGGGCCTGCCCGTCGTCCTCGTGCGCAGGCCGCCCGTCGTGGCGGGCACGCAGACCGTGGAGGAGCCGGAGCAGGCCGCGGCCTGGGTGCGGTCACGGCTCGGGTGACTCCTCCGGCACGTACCGGCGGGGCGTCCAGACGGTGGCCGTGGCACTCTCCCCGCCGCGGACCGCGCTCCGGTCGCGCGGACCGCGCTCGCCGGTGTCACCGCGCCGCACCGCCCTCGTACGGGACGACCCGACGAGCAGGATCGTGCGCATGTCGACCTCCTCCGGTGCGAGGTCGGCCAGTTGCACGGTCCGCACCCGCTCTCCTGGGCCGCCCACGTCGCGGGCCACGACGACCGGGGTGTCCGGAGCGCGGTGTTCCAGCAGCAGTTCGCGGGCCTTGCCGACCTGCCATGTACGGCTGTGTGAGCCCGGGTTGTACAGCGCGAGCGCCAGATCGGCCGACGCTGCCGCCGCCAGCCGTCCGGCGATGACCTCCCAGGGCTTGAGACGGTCGGAGAGGGAGATGACGGCGTAGTCGTGCCCCAGGGGCGCACCCGCGCGTGCGGCCGCCGCACTCGCCGCCGTCACGCCGGGTACGACCCGCACCGGCACGTCCTGGTACGGCTCCTGGGCAGCGACTTCCAGCACGGCGCTGGCCATCGCGAAGACACCCGGGTCGCCGGACGAGACGACGGCCACGCGCCGGCCCCGCCGCGCGAGGTCGAGGGCGAGTTCGGCGCGTTCGGACTCCACCTTGTTGTCGGAGGCGTGGCGCTGCTGACCGGGGCGTACCGGCACCCTGTCGAGGTAGGTGGTGTAGCCCACCAGGTCCTGCGCGGCGGCGAGTTCACCGCGTGCCTCGGGGGTGAGCCACAGCGGTCCGGCCGGGCCCGTGCCCACCACCACGACCTCGCCGGCGCCGGACTGCGGCGGTTCGGGCTCCCGGCCCGCGCGGCTCGGGAGCACCGCGAGGGAGAAGTAGGGCACCGAGTCCGCGTCGGCCTCCGCCAGCATGCCGGTGCGCTCGCCGCTCATCGTGGCCCGCTCCACATAGTGGGTCTCGGCCAGCCGGCCCGCGCCCTCGACGGCCTTGCGCACGGCGGGGAAGGTACGGCCCAGCTTCATCACCACCGCGGCGTCGGTGGCGGCGAGACGCGCGGTCAGCTCCTCCTCGGGCAGCGTGCCCGGCAGGATCGTCAGCACCTCGTCGCCCTCGGCGAGGGGCGTACCCAGCCGGGACGCGGCAGCGCTCACGGAGGTGACGCCCGGGACGACCTCGGTCGGGTAGCGGCCGGCGAGCCGCTTGTGCATGTGCATGTACGAGCCGTAGAAGAGCGGGTCGCCTTCGGCGAGGACGGCGACGGTGCGGCCCGCGTCGAGATGCTCGGCCAGGCGTGCGGCGGACTCCGCGTAGAACTCCTCGATCGCGCCCTTGTAGCCGCCGGGATGGTCGGTGGTGCCCGTCGTGACGGGGTAGACCAGCGCCTCCTCGATGTGGTGCGGGCGCAGGTGCTCCGCGGCGATGGCCCGCGCGATGGAACGGCCGTGCCGGGCGCTGTGGTAGGCGACGACGTCGGCCTCGGCGATGACCTGCACCGCCCGCACGGTCATCAACGACGGGTCGCCGGGGCCGAGTCCGACCCCGTAGAGGCGGCCGGGGGAGGCCGCTCGCGCCGGGTCCCGGTGCCGCCGGTGCTGCGTGGCGGCGTCCTGGCCGGAATCCCGCTCGGGCGGCTGTTGTGGATTCTGCTGCTCGTTCACTCTTCTTCGCTCGCTATCGCGTTGATCGCGGCCGCGGCGATCGCGCTGCCGCCGCGTCGTCCTCGTACGACGAGGTGGTCCAGGCGGGACGGGTGCGCCGCGAGTGCGTCCTTGGACTCGGCGGCGCCGACGAAACCGACCGGCACACCGATGACGGCAGCCGGGCGGGGCGCGCCCTCCTCGACCATCTCCAGCAGCCGGAACAGAGCGGTCGGCGCGTTGCCCACCGCCACCACGGCACCCTCCAGCCTCTCCCGCCACAGCTCCATCGCCGCGGCGCTGCGAGTGGTGCCCATGCGGGCGGCGAGTTCCGGCACCGAGGGGTCGGAGAGCGTGCACACCACCTCGTTGTCCGCGGGCAGCCGCCTGCGGGTGACGCCGCTCGCCACCATCGACACGTCGCACAGGACCGGCGCACCGGCGCGCAGGGCCGCGCGTGCGCGCGAGACCACCTGCGGGGTGTGGGCGAGGTCGCGGACGAGGTCGACCATGCCGCAGGCGTGGATCATGCGGACGGCGACCTGGGCGACGTCCGGGGGCAGGCCGGACAGGTCGGACTCTGCGCGGATGGTGGCGAAGGACCGGCGGTAGATCGCCGCACCGTCCTTCTCGTAGCGGTACTCGTGCTTCGGGTGCTCGTCGTGCTCGTGGTGCTCGTGGTGCTGGGCGTGCTCGTCGTGCTCGGACACTGCGCTGTCGCTCATCCCGTCACTCTCGTTCGGCACGTGCTGATGCGACGGCGTGGGCGAGTTCCCCGTCCGGCACGGGCCGCTCCCGTGTGGAGCCCTCTGCCTGAACCGCCACCGTATAGCCGTCCTCGCCCGCCACGACATCGACCACGTCACCCTTGGGGCGTCCGCAACGGCGCTCGCAGCCGGACCAGTGGACCGGGAGCAGTGACGTTCCCGCAGGCGTTCCGGCGGCCGGGCGGGCGGCGTCGGAGCGTACGTCGCGGTGCGAACGGGCGCAGCCCGGCAGGCCCGTGCAGGCGCTGACACCGAGCCAGGGGGAGGCCCCGTCCGTGATCAGCCCGGCATCGTGCAGCTGCCGCAGCCCCGCCTGGGCGTCCGCCCGCGGCAGTCCGGGAAGCACGACTCCGCGCCAGGGCGTCATCCGCAGTTCCCCGTTCGCGTCACCGCCGTCCGCGTCCGTGAACTGCTCGGCGAGGGAGGCCAGTCGGTGCAGCTGCGCCGACGTCAGGCGCCCCAGCGGGGCGAGGACGGACAGGGCGCACCGGCCCGCTCCGCCGTCCACGACGCCCGGCGGTGGAGGGGAACCGGCAGGCGTGGACAGGCCGGTCACCAGCCGCGCCGGGATGCCACGGCTGCTCAGCCGGCCCGCCAGCCGAGGGGTGAACTGCTCCCGCCCCTGCGGCAGTTCACTCACCCGCCAGACCCGCGACCCGCTTTCCCGCACGGCAGTGAGGAAGGTCTCGGCCGCCAGCAGCGCCGCGGCCGGGGCGTCTTCGGCCGGCACACGCATGCCTTCGGGCCCGTCACCCACCCGCAGCAGGGCCTCGGAGCGGCCGGGCAGAGCGATCAATGTCACATCGGCTTCGAGGCCGGCGGCGTCACCGCGGCCGTCGTCGAGGGCGAAGAGGAACCGGCCCGACAGCCGCGACGCGTCCTCGCTCCGGCAGAGCAGCTCGTCCAGCCTGGCGGCCCACGGCCGCACATCAGCGTGACCGAGCCCGTCCAGACCGCTGAGCGGGGAGGCCACGATGTTGCGTACGCGTTCGTGCCGGGGCGACGGCAGCAGCTCGGCCTCGTCGAGACGTGCCGCCAGCTCAGCGCCCTTCTGCCCGTCCAGGCCCCGCAGTTGGAGGTTGCCGCGTGAGGTGATGTCGACGTGGCCGTCGCCCATGCGGGCAGCCGTCTCGGCGAGCGCGTGCGCCTGCGGAGCGTTCAACAGGCCGGCGGGGATGCGGATACGGGCCAGGGCGCCGTCGTCGGCGGAGTGCAGACGCAGCGCTCCGGGGCAGGCGTCGCCGCGGTCACGGGCGGGCCGGGCATCTTGCGCCGGGACGTCCGTTCCGTCCCGTTCCCGTGGGGTGGAGGCGAGTTGCGGCATGGCGGCGAGCATACCGACGGCCTGGGCGGAGGCCGCCGTGCCCGTATGCCCCGCGCTCCTGCCGCGGCCCTTACGATGTTCCACGGCGGGCCGCGCGGCCCGCCACCGTCAGCGACGGCATCAGGGGAGGAAGCCGGTGGAAATCCGGCGCGGTCCCGCCACTGTGAGCCCGGCACGTGCGCACTGAGCACGTGAGGGCGAGCCAGGAACTCCCGCCGTCTCTTCACCGCCCGGGGCGCGGACCCCGAGGAAGGCCTGTCGCATGATTCTGCTGCTGTCCACGTCCGACACCGATCTGCTCAGCGCACGCTCCGCGGCCGGCCCGGTGCCCTACCGCTACGCCAACCCCTCCCGGCTCGCCCTCGACGAGCTCCCCGGGCTGCTCGACGGCGCCGAACTCGTCGTCGTGCGGCTGCTGGGCGGAGTGCGCGCCTGGGAGGAGGGGCTGGAGCTCGTCCTCTCCCAGGGCCGTCCCGTCGTGGTCCTCACCGGCGAACAGGCGCCCGACGCACAGCTGATGGAGCACTCCACGGTGCCCGTCGGCATCGCGACCGAGGCGCACGCCTACCTCGCGCACGGAGGCCCCGCCAACCTGGAGCAGCTGGCCCGCTTCCTCTCCGACACCGTTCTGCTGACGGGGCACGGCTTCGATCCGCCCGCCGCGGCGCCCAGTTGGGGCCCGCTGGAACGCGAGACCCGGCCCGATGCGGACGGGCCGGCCGTCGCGGTGCTCTACTACCGTGCGCACCACATGAGCGGCAACACCGCCTTCGTCGACGCCCTCTGCCGTGCGATCGAGGACGCCGGAGGCCGGCCGCTTCCGCTGTACGTGGCCTCGCTGCGCGCGCCGGAACCCGAACTGCTCGACGCGCTGCGGCCCGTGGACGCCGTCGTCACCACTGTGCTGGCCGCCGGCGGGACCAGGCCCGCCGAAGCCTCGGCGGGCGGCGACGACGAGGCATGGGACGCAGGCGCACTCGCCTCCCTCGACGTGCCCGTCCTGCAGGCCCTCTGCCTCACCGGCCCGCGCAGCGCGTGGGAGCAGAACGACGAGGGAGTCTCACCTCTCGACGCCGCAAGTCAGGTCGCCGTACCCGAGTTCGACGGACGTCTGATCACCGTGCCGTTCTCCTTCAAGGAGATCGACGAGGACGGCCTGCCCGCCTACGTCCCCGACCCCGAACGCGCCGCCCGTGTCGCCGGGATCGCGGTGCGGCACGCCCGGCTGCGCCGGACTCCCGCTGCGGACAAGCGACTTGCTCTCGTGCTGTCCGCCTACCCGACGAAGCACTCCCGGATCGGCAACGCCGTCGGTCTCGACACACCGGCCAGCGCGGTCGCCCTGCTGCGCCGACTGCGGGACGAGGGCTACGACTTCGGGGAGCAGGAGAGAGCCGGGGATGCCGGAGGCGGTGCCGGGCCCGTGCCCGGACTGGAGTCCGGGGACGGCGACGAACTCATCCGCGCCCTCATCGAGGCAGGCGGCCACGACCAGGACTGGCTCACCGAGGAGCAGCTGGCCCGCAACCCCGTACGCATCCCCGCCGCCGACTACCGCCGCTGGTACGGGCGACTTCCGGCGGAACTCCGGGAATCGGTGGAGGAGCACTGGGGCCCGCCACCGGGTGAGATGTTCGTCGACCGCAGCCGCGACGAGGACGGCGACATCGTCCTCGCCGCCCTCCGCCGGGGCAATCTGCTGATCCTGATCCAGCCGCCGCGCGGCTTCGGCGAGAACCCCGTCGCGATCTACCACGATCCCGATCTGCCGCCCTCCCACCACTACTTGGCGGCCTACCGCTGGATCTCCGCGCCTCGCGAGGACGGGGGTTTCGGCGCCGACGCGATGATCCACCTCGGCAAGCACGGCAACCTGGAGTGGCTGCCGGGGAAGAACGCCGGCCTGTCCGCCACGTGCGCCCCCGACGCCGCCCTCGGCGACCTGCCGCTGATCTACCCCTTCCTCGTCAACGACCCCGGTGAGGGCACCCAGGCCAAGCGCCGCGCCCACGCCACGCTGGTCGACCACCTCGTGCCGCCCATGGCACGTGCCGAGTCCTACGGCGACATCGCGCGGCTGGAACAGCTCCTCGACGAGTACGCGGCCGTCTCCTCCATGGACCCGGCGAAGCTGCCCGCGATCCGCGCCCAGATCTGGACGCTCATCCAGGCGGCGAAACTCGACCACGACCTGGGCCTGGAGGAACGTCCCGACGACGAGGGCTTCGACGACTTCCTGCTGCACGTCGACGGCTGGCTGTGCGAGGTCAAGGACGCCCAGATCCGCGACGGCCTGCACGTGCTGGGCGCGGCACCGCAGGGCCCCGAACGTGTCAACCTCGTCCTCGCGGTGCTGCGCGCACGCCAGATCTGGGGCGGCGCCACCACCCTGCCGGGGCTTCGTGAGGCGCTGGGCCTGGACGAGTCGGCGGGCGACCGCAGCGGCGCCGACGCCGCCGAGGCGGCGGCCCGTTCGCTCGTCGAGGCGATGGAGGAGGCCGGCTGGGACCCCGACGCCGTCGCCGGAACTCTCGCCCCGCTGCCCGGGGAACAGCGTCAGCAGGTGGGCGCCGTACTGGACTTCGCGGCCCGCGAGGTCGTGCCGCGGCTGGCCGCCACCACGCAGGAGATCGACCACGCCGTTCACGCGCTGGCCGGCGGGTCCGTACCGGCGGGCCCGTCCGGCTCTCCGCTGCGCGGCCTGGTCAACGTGCTGCCGACGGGCCGGAACTTCTACTCCGTCGATCCCAAGGCCGTGCCCAGCCGCCTGGCCTGGGACACCGGCGTCGCCCTCGCCGATTCCCTTCTGGAGCGCTACCGCGCCGACAACGGCGCATGGCCGAGCTCCGTCGGCCTGTCCCTGTGGGGCACCAGCGCGATGCGCACCTCGGGGGACGACATCGCCGAAGCGCTCGCGCTGCTCGGCATCCGTCCCGTCTGGGACGACGCGTCGCGTCGAGTGACGGGGCTCGAACCCGTGCCGCTGGAGGAGCTGGGGCGGCCGCGCATCGACGTCACACTGCGCATCAGCGGATTCTTCCGCGACGCCTTCCCGCACGCCGTGGGTCTGCTCGACGACGCCGTGCGGCTCGCCGCGTCCCTGGAGGAATCCGGGGAGGACAACCGCGTACGGGCACACGCCCAGGCCGACTTGGCCGTGCACGGCGACGAACGCCGCGCCACCACACGCATCTTCGGCTCCCGCCCCGGCACGTACGGAGCGGGCCTGCTGCAGCTCATCGACTCACGGGACTGGCGCACCGACGCCGATCTGGCAGAGGTCTACACGGCGTGGGGCGGCTACGCCTACGGCCGTGAACTCGAAGGCCGCCCCGCCCGCGAGGAGATGGAGACGGCCTACAGGCGCATCGCGGTGGCCGCGAAGAACACCGACACCCGCGAGCACGACATCGCCGACTCCGACGACTACTTCCAGTACCACGGCGGCATGGTCGCCACGGTACGCGCACTGCGCGGCACCGCACCCGAGGCGTACATCGGCGACTCGACCCGGCCCGAGACCGTACGCACCCGCACCCTCGTGGAGGAGACCTCACGGGTCTTCCGCGCCCGCGTCGTCAACCCCCGCTGGATCGCGGCGATGAAGCGGCACGGCTACAAGGGGGCCTTCGAACTCGCCGCCACCGTCGACTACCTCTTCGGCTACGACGCGACGACGGGCGTCGTGGCCGACTGGATGTACGACAAGCTCGCGTCGTCCTACGTCCTCGACCCGGACAACCGCGCCTTCCTCCAGGAGGCCAACCCGTGGGCCCTGCACGGCATCACGGAACGCCTCCTGGAGGCGGAGTCCCGTGGCATGTGGGCCGAGCCCGACCCGGCCGTGCTCGAAGAGCTGCGGCGGGTCTTCCTGGAGACGGAGGGCGAGCTGGAGGACGACGAGTGAGCCGAACTCCCTTGCGCTGAGCTTCCCCTGAGCCGCCGGCCTGCTCCGAGCAGCTTCCACCAGGACAGGCCGCGGCACGTCCTGGTGGAGGCGGGAACCACAACCCGGCTGCTCAGGGCCGGGCCTTCGGAGGGCGCCTCGGCGAAAGGCCGCCTCGCGAAAGGCCACCTCGCGAAGTGCCACCTCAGCGGAAGGCCGCCTCGCCCGTCAGGGCCTGTCCGATCACCAGCTGGTGAACCTCGGACGTCCCCTCGTAGGTCAGCACGGACTCCAGATTGTTGGCGTGCCGCATGACCGGGTACTCCAGCGTGATGCCCGCGGCCCCGAGCAGGGTGCGGCACTCGCGGGCGATCGCGATGGCCTCCCGTACGTTGTTCAGCTTGCCGAGGCTGACCTGTTCGGGCCGGAGCGCCCCGGCGTCCTTCAGCCGGGCCAGGTGGAGCGCCAGCAGCATTCCCTTGCCCAGCTCCAGCGACATGTCGGCGAGCTTCGCCTGCGAAAGCTGGTACGCGGCAAGGGACTTGTCGAAGATCTCGCGCTCCCTGGCGTAGCCGATCGCGGTCTCCAGGCAGTCGCGAGCGGCACCCAGAGCGCCGAAGACGATGCCGTAGCGGGCCTCGTTGAGGCACGACAGCGGGCCGGAGAGCCCCGCCGCGTCCGGCAGCACCGCCGACTCGGGGAGCCGCACGCCCTCCAGCACCAGCTCGGAGGTCACCGACGCGCGCAGCGACATCTTCTTCCTGATCTCGGGAGCCGAGAAGCCGGGGGTGCCGGTGGGGACGACGAACCCGCGGATGCGTTCGTCGGTCTGCGCCCACACCACGGCCACGTCGGACACCGACCCGTTGGTGATCCACATCTTGGTGCCGTCGAGCACCCAGTCGGAGCCGTCCCGCCGCGCGCGCGTACGCATCCCCGCGGGGTTGGACCCGAAGTCCGGCTCGGTGAGCCCGAAGCAGCCGATCGCCTCACCGGCTGCCATCGCCGGCAGCCACTGCTGCTTCTGCTCCTCGCTGCCGTACTTCCAGATGGCGAACATCGCGAGGGAACCCTGCACGGACACCAGCGACCGCAGCCCCGAGTCGCCCGCCTCCAGCTCCATGCAGGCCAGGCCGTACGCCGTGGCGCTGGTCCCCGCGCAGCCGTAGCCCGTCAGGTGCATCCCGAGGACGCCCAGCGAGCCCAGCTCCTTGGCGAGATCGCGGGCGGGTACGGAACCGGCCTCGTACCAGTCGGCCAGCTTCGGCTTCACCTTGTCCTCGACGAACTTGCGGACCGTGTCCCGGATCGCACGGTCCTCCTCCCCGATGAGCGAGTCGGTGCCGAACAGGCCGAGCGGGCTCTGAGGTGTCACGGGGGCCACGGAGATCTCCTCGTCCACGGACAGCGTTTCCACGCCGCAATCTGCGTCGGATCTCTGCGCACGCTACAGGCCGACCTGCGGCGAAGCCACGCCACGCTACGCACGGTGAACCCGTCGCCACACCACGTCTCCCGGATCTCCGGTGCGCGTCGGGGCGGCTGCGTCAGTCGATGGTGTGCCCGCCGTTGACGGTGACGCGTTCCCCGGTGATGAACGCGGCAGCGCCGGAGGCCAGGAACGACACGGTCGCCGCGACGTCGCCGGGGCTTCCCGTGCGGCCCAGCGGAACTTCGGACGTGTACTCGCCCAGTTCCTCCTCGGTCGCCGAGGCATGACGCTCGACGGGCACCCAGCCGGGGGCCACGAGGTTGACGGTGATCCCGTGCGGACCCAACTCCCGTGCCCAGGAACGCGTCAGACCGAGCTGCGCCCCCTTGGCCGCGACGTACGCGGACATGGCCGGCAGGGCGCGTTCGAACATGTCGGAGCCGATCTGGATCACTCTGCCGCGGCCCCGGGCCTTCATGCCGGGCAGGGCGGCCCGCAGCAGCAGGGTGGGGCTCTTGACGAAGAAGCGCAGCTGGTCCAGGTGCGCTTCCCAGGTGAGTTGTTCGACCGGGACGGCCGGCTGGGGGCCGGTGGCGTTCAGTACCAGCACCTCGACCGGGCCGCCCAGGGACCGCGTGGCCTGCGCGACGAGGCCGGTGACCGACTCCTCGTCCGTGACGTCCGCGCACAGGGCTTCGGCAGTGCCGCCCTCGGCGCGGATGTCCGCCACCACACCCGCGGCCCCGGCCGCGTCGGACCTGTAGTTGACGGCGACAGGCCACCCGTCGGCAGCCAACTGCCTTGCTATCGCGGCACCGAGACCGCGGGATGCCCCGGTCACGAGGGCGACTCCGGCTGCTGCGGCGCCGTTCGGCCCGGCGGTGGTCTGCTGCTCGGGGCGGCTGCCCGCACCGTGAGGACTGGACATGACCGTCAGTATGACCGTGTTCTTTACGAGGGTGCCCTGCCTCACCCCGCTCCGCCTTCCCCGGGCCCCGCGGCGGGCCTTCCGCGGACGCAGCAGGACCCGGGAAGAGGGGAGTTCAGCCGACCGTACGCCCGTCCGCGAGCAGCTCACGCAGTTCGGACACCGCGTCCCGCAGGCAGTCGGCGAAGGTGTGCATCTGCTCCGCCACCGTCTTCGGCGTGCTCAGGTAGAGGTTGAAGCGGTCCGGCAGCAGGACGTAGGCGACGCCGATGCAGCGGCTGCTGGTCGAACCGAAGCCGAAGTACTGGATGTTGACGGAGGGGGCGGAGCTGGTGCTCAGGTAGTCGTCCCGCATCGTCAGCCAGCCCGGGGTACGGAAGAGCGCCGGCTGCTCGGGCACGCCGAGCTCCTCGCCGCGGCGCCGCTGGATCAACTCCAGCTCCCACAGGTGCTGTTCGGGCACCTCGACGGCCTGACACTCCTTCGCCCGCGCCACGTGCTTCTCCGCCGCCGCACGGAACGCGGCGCGCCGCGTCTCTCCGTCCGCCGACGCGTCGTCCATCGCCGCGACGAAGTCGAACATCTCGGGCGTGACGACACGCATCGCCTCGGTCCGCCCGTGCCGGTACTGCCGCGTGGCGATGGACTCGTACGTCGCGCCGAGGTGGCCCTTGGCCCTCTTGTGCGCGAGCTGGTAGGCGAGCTGCACGAACGCGTCGGGCGACACCCCCAGCGCCTTCGCGGCGCTGCTGCCGAAGTCCTCGAACGAGACGGTGCGCGTGGCGGTGTCGCGCCCGTACTGGGCGAACGCGTCGGCGGCGGAGCGCACTTGTGCCTTCAGCGAGTCGTCCAGCGCGAAGCCGACCGGCTCCACCGCGGGCTGACCCTGCGAACGTGCCCCCGAGAGGGCGACGTGCTCCTCGGGCGTGCTGTTCAGCAACGCGTCGGTGAAGCTGAGGACGGTGGTGCCGTCCAGCTGGCAGTGCTCGATGTTCAGACCGGCACGGCCGTCCTCGAAGACCACGATCGAGACGGCCTTGTCGAACCAGCGGTTGCCGCGGTCGCCGTGGAGCAGCTCGTCACACGCCTCCTGCGTGTCCGCGGGCGCGAAGTCCTCGAGGCAGACGCAGAAGAGCGCCGTCTCGATCACCTCCAGCGACTCGGCGTTGCCCGGGTGGAGGGCGATGAGCGACTCCCGCGTCCTCGCCCACTCGGCGCGGGCCATCGTCGTCAGGTGCCCCACCGAGGAGTCCGGTGCCGCCGGTTCCGCTGCCGCCTTCATGACCGCGCGCAGTCCCGACTCGATATCGCCGAGGCTGTGCGGCGTGCCGTCCCCGCCCAGGACGTCCATCCGGAACATCTGCCCCTTGTGGAGGACCACGACGTGCCGTGCCTGCGACGGGCCCGGCCACTCGTCCGAGTAGGGAGTGCGGGAGGTGTCCAGCTCGACGCCGGGGATACGGGTGCTGGAGAAGAGATACTTGTGCTGCTCCATCGACTGCGGACGGCCGCGGAGCACCACCGGCGGGATGGCCTCCTGGTCGATCTGCCGCTTGTAGGCCACCGCTCCGGCGACGAGCCCGGCCGCACGCTCCACCTGCGGCCGGTGCGAATCCTGGAAGAGGAAGAAGAAGTTGGCGTTGAGAGCGATACGGTCCCGGCGCCCCAGGTAGCGGTAGGGCCAGAAGGTGTCCAGCCAACTGTTCACCTCCTCCCGGGCGTTGTACTCCTCCAGGGCGGACTGCAGGACACGTCCCCAGCCGCCGGGCCGCTGGAATTCCTCCACCTCCGCCTGCGTCGCGGCGAGTTCGTCCGGAGTGAGCAGCGGTGCGCACCAGGCGAGGAACCTCTCGCAGCTCTCCTCAAGAGTGGGCAGCGGCACGCGCGGCAGCGAGTCCTCCTGCGCGAAGGTCGGCACGGTCGCACTTCCCTGACTGCTGTTCAATTCTGCTCTCTCTTCGGTTCGTTGATACGGGTGGCAGGTGCGGGCTTTTCGTCCTCCGGGCACACGGCGCCGGGGTTCTACGCGGACGGGCCGGACAGGCCCGCGCCGGCGGGGCGGGAGAGATGGAGCTGCGCGTACAGCCAGCCTTCCTCCTCCAGGCCCCGCGGATCGACTCCGGCTTCCCTCATCGTCTTCAGCACGAGCGCCTGTTCGTCCCGCGAGGCGAACCGGCGCTGCTTGTGGACCTCGTCGAAGCGGACGGTCTCGTAGCCGAGCTGCGCGAGCGCCTGCTCGACGGGGTCGAAGGGAAACATGCGAAGTACGAAGTGCGCCATCCAGGGCCGGTGTTCACCCATGGAACGGACGATACGCGTAAGAGTGCGCTCGGTGACGTAGCCGATGCACCCCGTGGAGATCACCAGATCCGTACCGGCGAACCGCGCCCGCTGATGCTCCGTCGGTTCGTCCTGCTCCAGGTCCGCCTGGACGACCTCGTCCAGGAACCCCGCTTCGAGCGCGTACGCCAGCGCGCTCGCCGAGGTGTCCAGTCCGAGGAAGCGGGTGCGGCGCGCGGGCAGATGCGATCTGGCCAGCTTCCGGTCCCTGGCGAGCAGTGCGGCGGTGGTCTCTGCCGGTGCCGCACCTTCGGCACCGGCCCGCTCGTCGTGGTAGCGCGCGTAGAGGGCGTCCATGGTCACGTCGTACTTCAGCAGCGCCGCGTTGATGCCGTAGGAGCAGCCGACGTCCAGGATCTTCGGCACCTCCACGCCCCGCGCCTCCCGGTACTCCTCGATGAACTTGGCGAAGTAGGGCTTGGCCTCCTGGGGGACGCGGTAGTCGAGTCGGCGGAGCTGGGTGAAGTACGCGCGCGGATCGGGCTGGGTGTAGATGTGGTCGAGCGAGACCTTGCCGGTGGCGTCGAAGCGCACGGGATTTGCTCCTGGGAGTCGTCGCGGTGGGGGAGTCGCGGGGGTGCGCCGGGCGCGTTCCGCCGGCGTCGGGCGGTCGGGCGGGGCAGGAACGGCGGGGCAGGAACGGCGGGGCAGGTTCGGCGGGGCAGGTTCGGCCGGGGAGGCCGGGCCGGAGGTCAGTCCAGCAGCCGGTCGCCCCGTACGGCCTTGCCTTCGGCAGCCAGATGCTCGGGCAGGACACGGCCGAAGAGCTGCCGCGTCCGCGACACGCTCCCGATGACACCCGGACGCTCGCTGTAGGCGAATATCGCCGAGTGCCGGGCCACTCGGCCCCGCACCGGGCTGACCCTGTGCAGCGAGTAGCGGCCCTTGAACAACTGGAGGTCTCCCGGACGGAGAGGCAGCCGCCGGGTCGACTCCCCGCCCCTGCCGGAGAGGACGTCCCGTACCCGGCCGAAGTTCTCCTCCTCCGCGCTTCTGATGTTGGGGCAGTACTCGAAGACGCCGCCGTCCTCCGCCTCCTGGGTGAGCATGCTGACGGTGAACTCGTTGGTGTCGAAGTGCCAGGGGTGTTCCATGCCGGGCTCGACGACGTTGAGGACCAACCCGGAGAGCGGATCGGCCAGTTCGTGCAGCTCGCGCAGTTCGAAGCAGCGCGCGACGAACTGCTGGAAGAGCGTGTGGGAATAGAGCCGGCTGATCAGGGAGCCGGCGGGGACGCGGTCGCGGGGGACGAAGGCGTTGCCCCGCTCGAAGGCCGTACGGCCCGGATGGTCCTCCGGGAGGTCGGCGTCGACGGCCATGTTGTAGACGTTGACCGTCGCGACGTCGAAGTGCGCGCGGGGAGCCATTGCCGCGCACTCCTGCTGCAGGAGACCCTGCAGCGACGGGCTGATGAAGTCGGGGAGCACTGTGCAGCCGTCGGCCGCCAGTTCGCGCCGGGCGCGGGAGACGACGGCGGCCCCGGCCGCGCCGTCCAGATCCGACAGGGGATACCGGGCCGTGTCGACCAGGTCTTCAAGGGGCAGGGCTTCCGAAGTGCTCATCTGGTCCTCTCCGGAATCTCAACTCTACTGAGTAGTAACAGAGTTGAAGCTCCCACAGCGCGGACCCGGTTGTCTGTGACACGCCACACGTGACCAACGGGTGCAGAGCGGAGAGGCGCCGGGAGGGAGGACGGCAGACGTCCGTGGCTGCGCGTACGGCGCCATGCGGGTGTGCCGTTCACCGGCGGCGCGCGCGGCTGGCCCGGCCGGCTGCCGTGGAGGGACCCGCGGTCCCCCTCGGTGCGGCCCGGGCGCTGCCGGGGCGGCGCGCCTCGTCAGCGGCGCCTGCGGCAACACCTGCCAAGGCCGGTCATGCCTGTCTGCCCGGTCGCGGGCCGGGCGGGGAGTGGGACGGCCCCCACGCCGTCACCACCAGTCGGCGTCCGGCGGCTGCTCGCGCGAGCCGGACGTCGACGCTGCACCCCCGCAGGGGAGTTCAGCGTTGTGCGGTGCTGCGGTGTTCTGCGGCGATCACCCCGTGCCCGTTGCTGAAGCGTCGAGGTACGCCTTCGCTGCTGCCGCGTCCAGCTTCCGGGCGGTCGCCTCCGGGTTGGAGGGGTCCCGTACGAAGTCCTGCAGGAGCTGCCATTCACCCTGTCCGGGAGTTCCGCCGAAGGGGCCCGGGGCCTGGTCGGACATGTCGAACTGCACCGCCTCGCCCGCGTCCACCAGGGACTTGGCGATCTTGCGGGTGGTCTCGTCCGGATAGGCGTCCAGGTCGAGGTTGATGTTGGGAGACAGGAAGCCGCCCTCCTTGGCCCATATCTCGGCGGCCTTCGGACTCGCCAGGTACTCGATGAAGGACATGGCCAGGTCCTTGTTCTTCGAGTCCTTCATCGCCACCGCGGCGTCTCCGCCGCTCAGTACGGGCGGTTCGCCCTCGTCGACCTTCGGGAAGGGGAAGAACTTGGCGGTCTTGTCGACGTTCTTCTTCTCCTCGCCGGCGATGATGCTCGCGACGAAGTCGCCTTCGTAGACCATGGCGGCCTTGGGGTCCTTGCCGAAGACCGCGTCGACGGACTCGTTCAGGTCGGTCCGCAGGGCTTCCGTGCCCCCTCCGGCGACCAGGTCCTGGTCCTTGACCAGGCGTCCGAGCGTCTTCAGCGCCTTGACGACGGTCGGGTCCGTCCAGCCGATCTCGTTGGTGGCGAGCTTGGCGTAGTTGGAGGGGCCGGCCTGGGCGAGGTAGATGTTCTCGAACCAGTCGGTCAGCGGCCAGGCGTCCTTGCCGGCGACCGAGAACGCGGGGTAACCCGCGGCGGCGAGCTTCTTGCCCGCCGTCAGCATCTCGTCGTAATCGCCGGGCGGCTGTACGTCGGCCTTCTCGAACGCCTTCGGGTTGTACCAGACGGTCGATTTGTGGGAGGCCTTGAAGTACATGCCGTAGAAGACACGCCTGTAGCTGCCGTAGTTCTGCCACACCAGCGCGAAGTTGCGGGCGGCTTCGAGTTCGACCCTCGGCGGAAGTGGTTCGAGCCAGCCCTTCTGCGCGAACTGCTGGAGCACGCCGACCTGCGGCACCATCGCCACGTCGGGCGACTTCTTGGTCTTGATCTTGTCCCGGATGAACGCGGCGAAGTCATCCACGCCGGTGGCTCGGCTGGACTCGAACTTCACCTTGGCGCCCGTCTTCGCGGTGAAGCCGTCCAGCACCTTCCGGAAGGCCTTGCCCTCTCCGCCGACCCAGGTGCCGGCGACGGTGAGCGTCTGGCCGCTGAACTCCTGGTCGCCGGAACCCTGACTGAGGCCGCTGCAGGCAGTCGCCGTGACGGCGAGTGCCAGGGCGGCCCCCGACAGTCTTGATACCGCTTTGCGAGGTTTTCTCATGATTTCTCTTTCGAGGCAGCTTATCCGTGTGCTGAATCGCGCCGGTTCACCTTTCGCAGTGGAGCGCGTATTGCTGGCGCAGCAGTCGCCTCGGCCGGAGAAGACGAAGCGGTCACACGCCCGGTCCGGAGCGCTGCTGGAACTCCCTGTTCAACTGTCCGTCGCCACGCGAAGACGAGCGTTGGACGGGCGTCTCCAGTGAGCGCATGCTGCCCCCGCCGTGCGGGCAGCGCTCACGGCGCAATCTGGCCCGTCACGGCGTCAGACGGGCTGGTCTGACCCGACCGGTTCGCGAGGTGTTCGCGCCAGACAACGTAGTGGAGTGTGCTGAGCAGCGACACGGTTGTTGCAGAAGGCGACGAAAAAATCTCAGACCGTGCCCGGCGGTGATGCGCCGAAGACGGCCTGTGGCAGCGAATTCACCGGGAACGTCGATTACGTCGACAAAGTCGGAATACGAAGGAAGGTCGAATAGCCGAAGTGTGGCAATGAATATCCGAGTGGGGCGAGTGGCGGTGATACGCCGGGTAATAACCCGCCTCGACGGGAGCCCCGGCCGCACCCGCGGCACCGCGAGGGGCCCGGCGGCAGCAGGGCGCACACCACGGCCACGCCGGGCCGCGCAGAGCGGCCCGGCGTGGGGTGTGCTGGATCGTGCGGTCGTACGGACAGGGTCAGGGCAGCAGCGGCGACACAACGAGCGTCAGCGGTGCCGTCGTCGTGGACGGGCTGAGGCAGCCGTCCCCCGCGAAGGTCGCCCGGTACGTGGTCGCCGTGATGACCACCGACGGGACCTGGCGGTTCGGGGGAGCGAGGGTCGCCACCCCGGAGGCGTCGGTGACCGCGCTCCCGAGCACGGTGGAACCTCCGGCAGCCGTGTTGGCGATGAAGGTCACCGTACGGCCCTGGATCGGGTTGTTCGTCGCCGTCTCCCTGAGCGTGGCGCTCATCGCCGGGATGACGAACGTGCCGTTCGTGCGCAGCCGGACCTGCGCCGGTCCCGCGGTCAGCGTCGTGCCCGTCGTGTTGGAGGTGACGGTCACCGTCCCCGAGGAGCTCTGACGGCAGGTGTCGCCGCTGTAGGTGGCGGTGACGGTTCCGCTTGCCAGGGTCGTGGAGGTGATGCAGGCCTGGCCGGTGCCGTCGAGGGTGGCGGTCTGGTTGAGTCCGCCGGGTCCGGTGAAGGTGACGGTTCCGGTGGGTGTGCCGGTGCCGGGTGCGTTGGTGGTGACGGTGGCGCAGAGCTGTACGGACTGGCCGCACACCGAGGGGTTGGGTGTCGCCGTGACGACGGTCGTGGTGGCCGCGGAGTTGACGGTGACGGCGCGGATTCCGGTGGACGTGGTGTGGCAGGTGTCGCCGTTGTAGACGGCCGTGACGGTTCCGGTGGCGAGGGTCGTGGTGGTGACGCAGGCCTGGCCGGTGCCGTCGAGGGTGGCGGTCTGGTTGAGTCCGCCGGGTCCGGTGAAGGTGACCGTGCCCGTCGGCGTACCCGAGCCTGGTGCGTTGGTGGTGACGGTGGCGCAGAGCTGTACGGACCCTCCGCACACCGAGGGGTTGGGTGTCGCGGTGACGACGGTCGTGGTGGCCGCGGAGTTGACCGTGACGGCCACGGTGCCCGAGGAGCTCTGGCGGCAGGTGTCGCCGTTGTAGGTGGCGGTGACTGTTCCGGTGGCGAGGGTTGTGGTGGTGATGCAGGCCTGGCCGGTGCCGTCGAGGGTGGCGGTCTGGTTGAGTCCGCCGGGTCCGGTGAAGGTGACGGTTCCGGTGGGTGTGCCGGTGCCGGGTGCGTTGGTGGTGACGGTGGCGCACAGCTGTACGGACTGTCCGCACACCGAGGGGTTGGGTGCCGCGGTGACGGCTGTCGTCGTGGCTGCGGAGCCGACGGTGACGGTGTCCGTGCCGGTGGACGTGGTGTGGCAGGTGTCGCCGTTGTAGACGGCCGTGACGGTTCCGCTTGCCAGGGTTGTGGAGGTGATGCAGGCCTGGCCGGTGCCGTCGAGGGTGGCGGTCTGGTTGAGTCCGCCGGGTCCGGTGAAGGTGACCGTGCCCGTCGGCGTACCGGAACCGAGCATGTCAGGTGTGACAGTGGCGCAGATCGCCACCGACTGACCGCACACCGACGGGTCCGGATCGACCTCGACAGTGGTCGTGGTGGCCGACGGGTTCACCTCGACCGGGGTGGTCCCGGATGACGGTGCCCCGCACCCGTCGCCGTTGTAGGTGGCGGTGACGGTTCCGGTGGCGAGGGTTGTGGTGGTGACGCAGGCCTGGCCGGTGCCGTCGAGGGTGGCGGTCTGGTTGAGTCCGCCGGGTCCGGTGAAGGTGACCGTGCCGGCCGGCGTACCGCCTACCAGGTTGAAGGAGACGTCGGCGCACACTTCGACGGACTGTCCGCACACCGAGGGGTTGGGTGTCGCGGTGACCACGGTGGTCGTCGCCGCCGGGTCGACGGTGACGGCGGTGGTGCCGACGGAGCCGCCGAAGCAGGGGCTGTCGCCGTTGTAGGTGGCGGTGACGGTTCCGGTGGCGAGGGTCGTGGTGGTGATGCAGGCTTCGCCGGTGCCGTCGAGGGTGGCGGTCTGGTTGAGTCCGCCGGGTCCGGTGAAGGTGACCGTGCCTGTCGGCGTGCCCGAGCCGGGTGCGTTGGTCGTGACGGTGGCGCAGATCTCCACCGACTGGCCGCAGGACGAGGGATTCGGGACGGCGGTGACCGAGGTGCTCGTGGACGCCGCGTTGACCGTGACGACCGCGGTGCCGGTCGACGTGGTGTGGCAGGCGTCGCCGTTGTAGACGGCTGTGACACTCCCGGAAGCCAGCTCCGTTGTCGTCAGGCAGGCTTCACCGGTGCCGTCGAGCGTGACCGTCTGGTTGAGTCCGCCGGGTCCGGTGAAGGTGACGGTTCCGGTGGGTGTACCCGAGCCGGGTGCGTTGGTCGTGACGGTGGCGCAGACCTCCACGCTCTGTCCGCACTGGGACGGGTTGGGGGAGACGCTCACGGCGGTGGTCGTCGCGGCCGCGTTGACGATGACAGCCCGCGTCCCGGACGAGCCGTTGTGGCAGGTGTCGCCGTTGTAGGTGGCGGTGACGGTTCCGGTGGCGAGGGTCGTGGTGGTGACGCAGGCCTGGCCGGTGCCGTCGAGGGCGGCGGTCTGGTTGAGTCCGCCGGGTCCGGTGAAGGTGACCGTGCCGGTCGGCATACCCGCACCGGGAGGTGCGGTCGAGACAGCCGCGCACAGCGTGACGCTCTGCCCGCAGACCGAGGTACTCGGGAACGCGGTGACCACGGTCGTACTGTTCGCCGGGTTGACGGTGACCGTGGTGGTGCCGACGGAGCCGTCGAAGCAGGGGCCCTCGCCGTTGTAGGTGGCGGTGACGGTGCCGGAGGTCAGCACGGTCGTGGTGATGCAGGCTTCGCCGGTGCCGTCGAGGGTGGCGGTCTGGTTGAGTCCGCCGGGTCCGGTGAAGGTGACGGTTCCGGTGGGTGTGCCCGAGCCGGGTGCGTCGGTGGTGACGGTGGCGCACAGCTGTACGGACTGGCCGCACACGGACGGGTCCGGGACGGCCGTGACTGCCGTGCTCGTGGCCGCCGGTGTCACCGAGGCGACGAACGTGCCTGTCGAAGTGGTCGCGCAGGCATCGCCGTTGTAGACGGCGACGACGGTGCCGCTCGTCAACTCGGTTGTGGTGAAGCAGGCTTCGCCGGTGCCGTCCACGGGGACGGTGCTCTCCGCCCCGCTCGGCAGCGTGAAGGTGACCGTGCCCGTCGGCGTGCCCGAACCGGGTGCGTCGATGGTGACGGTGGCACAGACCTCGACGGTTTGGCCGCAGACGGACGGGTCTGGGGTCGCGGTGACGACGGTCGTCGTCGCGGCCGCGTTGACCGTGACGGTGTCCGTGCCGGTGGACGTGTTGTGGCAGGTGTCGCCGTTGTAGACGGCTGTGACGGTGCCGGATTCCAGGCCGGTGGTGGTGGTACAGGCCTGGCCGGTGCCGTCGAGCGTGACGGTCTGGTTGAGTCCGCCGGGTCCGGTGAAGGTGACCGTGCCCGTCGGTGTGCCCGAGCCGGGTGCGTTGGTGGTGACGGTGGCGCACAGCTGTACGGACTGTCCGCAGACGGACGGGTCCGGGACGGCGGTGACGACGGTTGTCGTGCCGGCCGGGTCCACGGTGACGGTGTCCGTGCCGGTGGACGTGTTGTGGCAGGTGTCGCCGTTGTAGGTGGCGGTGACGGTGCCGGAGGTCAGCACTGTCGTGGTGATGCAGGCTTCGCCGGTGCCGTCGAGGGTGGCGGTCTGGTTGAGTCCGCCGGGTCCGGTGAAGGTGACGGTGCCTGTCGGGGTGCCGGTGCCGGGTGCGTTGGTGGTGACGGTGGCGCACAGCTGTACGGACTGGCCGCACACGGACGGGTCCGGGACGGCCGTGACGACGGTTGTCGTGTCGGCCGGGTTGACGGTGACCGTGGTGGTGCCGACGGAGCCGTCGAAGCAGGGGCCCTCGCCGTTGTAGGTGGCGGTGACGGTGCCGGAGGTCAGCACGGTCGAGGTGATGCAGGCCTGGCCGGTGCCGTCGAGGGTGGCGGTCTGGTTGAGTCCGCCGGGTCCGGTGAAGGTGACGGTTCCGGTGGGTGTGCCCGAGCCGGGTGCGTCGGTGGTGACGGTGGCGCACAGCTGTACGGACTGGCCGCACACGGACGGGTCCGGGACGGCCGTGACTGCCGTGCTCGTGGCCGCCGGTGTCACCGAGACGACGAACGTGCCTGTCGAAGTGGTCGCGCAGGCATCGCCGTTGTAGACGGCGACGACGGTGCCGCTCGTCAACTCGGTTGTGGTGAAGCAGGCTTCACCGGTGCCGTCCACGGGGACGGTGCTCTCCGCCCCGCTCGGCAGCGTGAAGGTGACCGTGCCCGTCGGCGTGCCCGAGCCGGGTGCGTCGATGGTGACGGTGGCACAGACCTCGACGGTTTGGCCGCAGACGGACGGGTCCGGGGTCGCGGTGACGAAGGTCGTCGTCGAGGCCGGGTCGACCGTGACGGCCAGCGTCCCCGTCGAGGCGTTGTGACAGGTGTCGCCGTTGTAGACGGCTGTGACGGTGCCGGATTCCAGGCCGGTGGTGGTGGTACAGGCCTGGCCGGTGCCGTCGAGCGTGACGGTCTCGGCGAGTCCGCCCGGGCCGGTGAAGGTGACGGTTCCGGTGGGTGTGCCGGAGCCGGGTGGGGTCGTGGTGACGGTGGCGCACAGCTCGACCAGCTGCCCGCACACCGACGGGTTCACGTCGGCGGTGACGACAGTGACGGTGTCGGCGGGGCCCACCGTCACGTCGAACGTGCCGACCGATCCGGCGAAGCAGGGACCGTCGCCGTTGTAGGTGGCGGTGACGGTTCCGGTGGCGAGGGTCGTGGTGGTGACGCAGGCTTCGCCGGTGCCGTCGAGGGTGGCGGTCTGGTTGAGTCCGCCGGGTCCGGTGAAGGTGACGGTTCCGGTGGGTGTGCCCGAGCCGGGTGCGTCGGTGGTGACGGTGGCGCACAGCTGTACGGACTGGCCGCACACGGACGGGTCCGGGACGGCGGTGACGACGGTCGTCGTGCCGGCCGGGTCCACGGTGACGGCTGCCGTGTCGGTCGAGGCGTTGTGGCAGGTGTCGCCGTTGTAGGTGGCGGTGACGGTTCCGGATTCCAGGCCGGTGGTGGTGATGCAGGCCTGGCCGGTGCCGTCGAGGGTGGCGGTCTGGTTGAGTCCGCCGGGTCCGGTGAAGGTGACGGTGCCTGTCGGAGTACCCGAGCCGGGTGCGTTGGTGGTGACGGTGGCGCACAGCTGTACGGACTGGCCGCACACGGACGGGTCCGGGACGGCGGTCAGGGCCGTCGTCGTCTCGGCGGGCGCCACGGTGACCACGGTCGTACCGGCGGAACCGCTGTTGCATGCGTCGCCGTTGTAGGTCGCGACGAGCGTGCCGCTCGTCAACGACGTCGTCGTCAGGCAGGCTTGGCCGGTGCCGTCGAGGGTGGCGGTCAGGTTGAGTCCGCCGGGTCCGGTGAAGGTGACGGTTCCGGTGGGCGTACCGGTGCTGGGTGCGTCTGCGGCGACGACGGCGCAGACCTCGACCAGTTCGCCGCACACCGACGGGTCCGGCACGACAGTGACGGTGGTCGTGGTGGTAGCAGGCGTGAGGACGAACTCGGTGGTGGACGACGAGCCGTTGAAGCACGCGTCGCCGTTGTAGGTGGCCGTGAGGGTCCCGGCGGGCAGCGTGTTGCTCGTCAGGCAGGCCTGGCCGCCGCCGAGGGTGACGGTCTGGGTGAAGCCGCCGGGTCCGGTGAAGGTGACGGTGCCGGTGGGCGTACCGGTGCTGGGCAGGTCGGCGGTCACGAAGGCGCACAGCTCCACCGGTTCGCCGCACACGGCCGGGTTCGGCGTCGCTGTGACGACGGTGCTGCTTTCCGCCGGTACGAGGACGAGGTCGACGGTCCCGACCGAGGAGAGATTGCAGGTGTCGCCGTTGTAGGTGGCGGTGACGGTGCCGTCGGGCAGCGCGTTGCTCGTCAGACACGCCTCGCCGGCGGCGTCGAGCGTGACCGTCTGGCTGAACCCGCCGCCTGCGGTGAAGGTGACGGTGCCGGTGGGAATGCCCACCCCCGGCGCGTCGGTGGTGACGACTGCGCAGACCTCGACCACTTCGCCGCAGACGGCCGGGTTCGGGCTCGCGGTGACTGTCGTGGTGGAGCTCGCCGGACCGACGGTGACGTCGACAGTGCCGGCCGAGCCGGTCGCGCAGTCGTCGCCCACCCAGGTCGCTGTGACGGTGCCCGTGGTCAACTCCGTTGTCGACACGCATGCTTCACCGCTCGCGTCGAGCGTCGCGCTGTCGGTGAAACCCCCGGGGCCGGTGAAGGTGACCGTGCCCGTGGGCGTGCCCGCACCGGGCGGGTCGATGGTGACGGTCGCGCAGAGCGTGACGAGCTGCCCGCAGACCGAGGGGTCCGGGTCTGCGGCGACCACCGTCGTCGAGGCGGCCTGAGTGACCGTCTGCTGATCGAGGGTGGACGCCGAGGGGTCGAACGTGCCGTCGCCGGAGTACAGGGCTACCGCGTCGTGCGTTCCCGTACCGAGGCCGCTGAACACGGCCTGCGCCTGGCCCGCTCCGTCCAGCGGAACGGTCATCGAGGGTCCGTCGTCACTGACGATGAAGGTGACGGTGCCTGTCGGTGTCCCTGTGTCGGGAGGGACGACGGTCACCTGCGCGGTGAACGTGACGAGTTCGCCGCAGACGGACGGGTCGGGTGCCGAGGATATGGTCGTGGTCGTACTGGGCATGGAAGCCTCTTTCACGGATTGCGTGGAATTCACGGATCTCGCGGGCTGACGGAATTGCAGCCCCGGTGAATCGGTGCCTCTGCTCGGGCCCTCTTCCTCTCCGGGCTGGGAGGAGGCAGACGAACTCGGTTCCGACGGGGAGCGATTCAGGGCCACGGCCCTGTGCCGTTCGCCCGGCGATGTCTCAAGTAGGCGCCCGAATACAGCGCTTGGGCCATACGTGCGGCGGCAATTACCCCCGGATGGCGGAGCGCGGTACGGAGTGAGGGGTGCAATCACCTCTGGGTCCCCGCGCTACGGCGCACGGGCATGAAAGGCCGAAAGTCACGTGCAGAGACCTGGTCGGGCCGTGAAGTGGGGCGCTTTCCCGTCGCTGGGAGGGGGGCGAACCGGGCGGGCCCTCGACGCGCAGTGAACTGTCGTGGGGTGTCGAACTTCTCGGAGCGCCCGCACGCCTGCCCCGTACCAGAACTTTGCGCCCCCTGACGGGACGTTGGGTGCACCCGCAAAACCGCTTCTGGCGGCCTTCCGGGACGGTGAAGGTGAACTCGTCGTCTGCGGGCCGGTATTCGCCCATCCCGTGACGCCGCGTGACGGAGACCGGGAATGGAGAGGAGCCGCCCTCTGTCAAGCGGGGCGGCTGAAAAGCACGGCACGTTCCCCTTGTCCAACGCGCCTGCTGCATACGCCGGTTGTACGCCCTGAATCACAGGCAGCCTGCGTTCGGGTAATCGTAAGGATTGTGTCCGGGTACAACAATGCCGGCGTGCTCCGAGGAGCACGCCGGCAGCCGGCGAATGTACGTGCGGGGCACTGTGTGCGGCGTGCCCGAACCCGGGCGGACGAGCCGCCGACCAGTGCCGTCCGGCTATCGGTTGACGACGACTATCCTTCCCGTGCCGCCCCTTCGCTGCTTCGCCGCCTCGGCCTCCTGCCGGGTGACGTAGTCGTGTCCCGCACCGTTCGGCAGCACGAGCCGGTAAACGGTGACGGTCCGGCGGCTGCGTCCGCCGCAGTTGCATCCCATCGCGAATTCTCCTTCAGCCTGGCCGACTCCACCCCGGTGCGAGTTCACTTGCGCTCGCCGACAGCAGGCGGCACCGAGCCCCGGTTCCCTGAAAGCGTGCCGTGTGCCCGGGAGTTCACGATGAAGTGACGGCGGAACCGCCGGGGCGCGGAAGGGGAGCAGTCCGCCCAGGGAAGGGGCGTGGACGAATTCCCCCTCGACGCCCAGTTTCCCCGCTTCGGCGCCGTCCGACACCCGGGCCGGACCTCAATACCTCGGTCAGTCGAGCCAGTTGGATGCCACGCCGCTGAGATACGACAGCGTCAGCACCATCGCCACTCCCTGGAAGGCGACCGTGCTCCCCGCGACGAAAGCGACGGGAACGACAGCGGCGGCCACCCAGATGCTGGTGCACCAGCTGCATGTGACGAGATAGGCGAACTTCGAGTCGTCGCCGAATCGTTGCGCCGTCCAGGAGCGGAAACCGGCGGCGAGCGTATCCTTCGTTATGAGTCGTGTAATACGACAAGTGATGCCCAGGGCCAGAAGAAACACCACTACATTCATGGCATTCATCGTACGGTGACGCGATCTCAAGAACAGCCCCCCGTACGGAAATCGGAGGTGCGCGGACCTCCGCCGGCCTCGATCTTGCGTGAGGGTCCATCGGGGGAGTGGAACTGGTCGGCGTCACCCTCGGCGACGACCTCTCCCGAGTCATCCCCTCCGAACTGGCGGTCCTCGGCGTGCCGGAGCTGCGTGCGGTGTTCGCCGCGCGCTACGCCGCCGGGGCGCTGATGCTGTACGACACCCAGGGCGAGCAGACCACCGGCCAGGGCGCCGTCATCGCGTGCGTGGACACCTCGCACTCCATGTACGCGGAAGGGCCCGGCGAAATCACCCGCGAGGCATGGTCCAAGGCATGCGCCCTGGCCCTGCTCGACCAGGCCCGCCATGCCGGGCGTGACTTCGTCGGCATCCTGTTCTCCGCCGCCGACAAGATCCAGGTCTTCCGCTTCCCCGGCGACCGGCCTGCCGGTATCGCCGATGTCCTCGACTTCGCGGAGACCTTCCTCGGCGGCGGCACCGACTTCCAGCGCCCGCTGGGCACGGCTGCGGAACTGCTGGAGGAGGAGTTCGACGACACGGCCCGCAGACGCGGCGACATCGTGATGATCACCGACGACGCGTGCGAGGTCTCGGAGAAGTGGGTGCGCGGCTGGAACGAGGCCAAGCACCGCCTGGACTTCCGCCTCTTCGGCGTCGCCATCGCCACCCCGGACGCCACCGAGACCGGCTCGGTCCTGGAGTCCCTGTGCGACAACCTCCGTACCATCGACGACCTCACGGACGTCCACACCGCCGCCGACCTGTTCCGTGTGATCTGACCCGGCACCCTCCCCGGGGACGAGCGCTCCGGTCGGGGTGGGAGGAGCCGATGAACGGTGGCGCCCGGGAGCGACGGCGGCCGGGCAGTGCGGGACGCCGGCCCCGCGGACTGCCCGGCTCGACAGCGGCCCTTACGCCTCCCGCGCTCCGGACACCGGACACTCAGTGCCGTCCGCGCCGTCCGCGCCGTCCGCGGAGTCCGGTGCCGTGGAACTGCCGTGTGCCGCGGAGTCGCTGGAGGCCGGGCAGCTGCCGAGGCCGAAGGGGAGCGACCGGATGCGGTTGTCGAAGCTGGAGGGCACGAGCTCGGGCGGGCCTGCCGCGCGCATCGCCACGGACCCGTCGAGCAGCAGCCGGAACAGGGCCTTCAGCTCCTGCCGGGCGAGGTGCGCGCCGAGGCAGTAGTGGGGCCCGCCGCCGCCGTATCCGAGGTGGGGATTGGGGTCGCGAGTGATGTCGAAGACGTCGGGGAACGGGAAGACGGCCTCGTCGCGGTTGGCGGAGGCGTAGTACATGGCGACCATCTCGCCCTCGCGCAGGGTGCGTCCGCCGACCACGTGGTCGCGTCTCAGGGTGCGTTTGAACTGGATGATGGGTGTCGAGCAGCGCACGATCTCGTCCACGGCCGAGTCGGCGTACTTCTCGAAGTCCCCGGCCCACAGGTCGCGTTGCTCCGGGTGGTCGCCGAGCAGCGAGAGCCCGTGCGAGATGGCGTTGCGGGTGGTCTCCACACCCGCGACCATCAACAGGGTGAAGAACGCCCCCAGTTGACGGTTGCCCAGGCATTCCCCGTCGACGTCGGCGGTGACGAGTGCGGAGATGAGGTCGTCCGTGGGACGCCGCCGCCGCTCACGGGCGAGCCTGGCGATCATGACGTGCATACGGGCGAGGGCCCGCAGGCCCTTGCCGGGGACGCGGAACCTCCGGCGCGCTCCCCGCCCCACGCCGATGTCCTCGGAGGCGTCGTTGAGCTGGGCGAGGATACGCGGCCGGTGCCGTTCGGGGATGCCCATCATGTTGCACACCACCTCGAACGGCACGCGGGAGGCGACGGCGGTGACGAACTCGCGTGACGGGCGCTCCACCGCTTCCTCCACGACCCGCGCCACGACGTCGTGGATGTCCCGCTCCGCCTGCGCCAGCAGACGCGGACTGAAGGCGCGCGAGACGATCTTCCGGAGCTGTGCGTGCTCCTGACCGTCGAGATTGACCATGGACTGCCCGAACAGGGTCTGCACCCACCGGGCGGGCAGCGGCGTGGTCACACCGGGCGCGCTCCCGAACACGGCGGGGTTGCGGCTGGCCTCGCGTACGTCCTCGTGCCTGACCAGAGCGTAGAAACCCGGCTGGTTCCCTCGGCGCAGGGCACCGGCCGGAGGGCTGAAGAACTCCGGCGACTCCCGGCTCCGCAGCTTCGCGAACACCGCCAGTCGCTGGTCGTGCGGCAGCTGCCAGAAGCGGGGGTCTGCCGGGTTCGCCTCGGGCGGAAGGTCCGCGGGCGGGGTGATCGAGGCGGACTCGGCGGGTCCGGGGAGTTGCATGGTCGTCTCTCCTGTCACGTGTTGACGGGGCTTCGTCGCCGCTCCGGCACGGGCAGCGCACGGGCCCCGGGCCGGGGGACGGCGCAGTGCGGCACAGCACGTACCGCTGGGCCGTCCGGGGCGCCGCGGCGGCGGGGCGGGCGGTGACTCTCCGGGAGCAGCTTGGGACCGGCGGCCGCCCCGAGGGGCCCGCCACACCGCCGCGGACGGGACGGCCCCCTCCGTCGGCGCAGGGAGGAGCAGGCAAGCGGACCACGCGGTGCGGGACTCCCCGCGGACGGCTCCCGGCCGCAGCGCGCACGCCCGCCCCCGCGTACTGCGTTTCAAACCGCCCTCGGGCATGAGCAACCCCTCACCGCCGGCCTTTGCCGCCGCGTCCCGCGCGCTCGTACGCTTGAAGGGCGGTCGGTTCGCCCTGTCCGCCAGGCAGGGGGTCGCAAGAGGGAATCCGGTGCGAATCCGGAACTGCCCCGCAGCGGTGAGTGGGAACGAACGCCGTCAGACGCACTGGGCCCGTACGGGCCCGGGAAGCGACGGCAAGTAGGAGCCGGTCCGTGACGGACACGGCACGCCCACGAGTCCGAAGACCTGCCACTGCCCGTGCACGTGACGCGTGCGCGGCGATCTCGGTGACCTCGAGGGCGGGTCGGCGGCGGAAGGCGAGCACGCAGTACGTGCCGCCGCGTCACCTCTCCTGCTCGCGCCCGGCTCCCGGGGACACCGGCGAGACTCGCGAAGGAGAGTTGAGTGACCACCAAGTCCGCAGCCGCGGCCTCCCGTGCCACCGTCCACGGCTACCCCCGGCAGGGGCCCGGCCGTGAGCTGAAGAAGGCCGTCGAGGGATACTGGAAGGGCCGCGTCACCGCAGACGAGCTGCACCGGACCGCTGCCCGACTGCGCCGGGACAACTGGCGGCAGCTCGCGCGCACCGGCCTCCACGAGGTCCCCACGGGGGACTTCTCCCTCTACGACCACGTGCTGGACACGACCGTCATGGTCGGTGCCGTCCCGGAACGGCACCGCGCCGCGGCCGAAGCCGACGCACTGGACGGCTACTTCGCCATGGCACGCGGCACGCGGGACGTGGCGCCCCTGGAGATGACGAAGTGGTTCGACACCAACTACCACTACCTCGTACCGGAGTTGGACCCCGGCACGGTCTTCTCCGCGAACTCCGGCAAGCAGACGGGCGAACTCGCCGAGGCAGTCGCCCAGGGCCACACCGCACGCCCGGTGCTCGTCGGGCCCGTCACCTATCTGCTGCTCGCCAAGCCCGCGCCCGGAGCCCCCGGCGACTTCGAGCCTCTGACGCTGCTGGACCGGCTGCTGCCCGTCTACGCGGAGGTGCTCGCCGACCTGCGTGCGGCGGGCGCCGAGTGGGTCCAGCTCGACGAGCCCGCACTCGTGGCGGACCGCAGCCCCGCGGAGCTGAACGCCGCTGCCCGCGCCTACCGTGAGCTGGGCGCCCTGGCCGACCGGCCGAAGCTGCTGGTGGCCTCCTACTTCGACCGTCTCGGCGAGGCGCTGCGCGTCCTGGCCAAGGCTCCCGTCGAGGGCCTCGCGATGGACTTCACCGGTCCCGCCGCCGCCAACCTCGACGATCTGGCGCGTGCGGGCGGGGTGCCGGGCAAGCGGCTGATCGCCGGAGTCGTGGACGGCCGCAACGTGTGGATCAACGACCTGAAGAGGTCGCTGGCCACACTGGTCTCGCTGCTCGGCTTCGCCGAGCGGGTGGACGTCGCACCGTCCTGCTCCCTGCTGCACGTACCGCTGAACGCAGCCGTCGAGCGTGACATCGACCCGCAGATCCGGCGCTGGCTGGCCTTCGCCCGGCAGAAGGCGGAGGAAGCCGTCACCCTGGCCCAGGGACTGAGCGAGGGCACCGGGATCATCGCGGGGCTGCTCGCCGCCAACTCCTCAGCGCTCGCCTCCCGTTCGTCCTC
Organism: Streptomyces ovatisporus; assembly: GCF_042653885.1. Lineage (NCBI taxonomy): Bacteria > Bacillati > Actinomycetota > Actinomycetes > Kitasatosporales > Streptomycetaceae > Streptomyces > Streptomyces ovatisporus. The sequence goes on along the minus strand of NZ_JBHSFH010000003.1, from coordinate 26,063 downwards.
GAAGCTCACCCGTGACGCGACTGTGAGGGCACGGGCCGCGGCCGTCACCGAAGCCGGGACGCGCCGCGCGCAGCCCTATCCCGAGAGGGCCGCCGCCCAGCGGGCGAAGCTGAAACTGCCGCCGCTGCCGGCCACCACCATCGGCTCCTTCCCGCAGACAGGTGAACTTCGGGCAGCCCGCGCCGACTTGAGGGCGGGCCGGCTGGACGCCGAGGGCTACGACAGGCGCATCGCAGCCGAGATCCGCGAGGTGATCCACTTCCAGGAGCAGGCCGGACTCGACGTGCTGGTGCACGGTGAGCCCGAACGCAGCGACATGGTGCAGTACTTCGCCGAGCAGCTCGACGGCTGCGTCGCGACGCAGCACGGCTGGGTCCAGTCCTACGGCACGCGCTACGTCCGTCCGCCCATCATCGCCGGGGACATCTCACGCCGCGCGCCGATGACCGTCGCGTGGACGCGCTACGCCCAGGAGCAGACCCGGCGCCCCGTGAAGGGGATGCTGACGGGCCCCGTCACCATGCTCGCCTGGTCCTTCGTACGCGACGACCAGCCGGAGGCCGAGACCGCACGGCAGGTCGCTCTCGCCCTGCGCGACGAGGTCGCCGATCTGGAGGCCGCGGGAACCGCCGTGATCCAGGTCGACGAGCCCGCGCTCCGGGAGAGCCTCCCGCTGCGGGCGGCCCGGCGCGCCGAATACCTGGCGTGGGCGACCGAGTCCTTCCGCCTGGCCACCGCCGGCGTACGGGCAGACACCCAGATCCACACCCACATGTGCTACGCGGAGTTCGGCGACATCCTCCCGGCCATCGACGACCTCGACGCCGACGTCATCAGCCTGGAGGCCGCCCGCTCGCACATGCAGGTCGCGGACGAGCTGGCCGCCGCCGGCTATCCGCGTGAAGTCGGCCCCGGCGTCTACGACATCCACTCGCCGCGGGTGCCGACGGCGGACGAAATGGCGTCGCTGCTGCGCAAAGGGCTCGCGGCCATCCCGCCGGAGCGGCTGTGGGTCAACCCGGACTGCGGGCTGAAGACGCGCGGCCGGCCCGAGGTACGGGCGGCGCTGGAGAACCTTGTGGCCGCGGCACGGACACTGCGGGCGGAGGTGGGCGGACCGCCGCGTGAACCGTCCGCGGGGTGAACCGTCCGCGTGAACCGTCCGCGGGGGCGGACGGCCCGTGGCCATGAAGAACCCGGACGACGAACAAGCCGCTGCCACGGGCCTCTTGACGAGGTCCGTGGCAGCGGCGGTGTTCCGGGAGTCCGCGACCAGCCGGGTGCCGGCCGGGCCGGTCAGCCCGGGGCGGCTGCCGCCGCGGCCGTCCTCCCGGTGCCGCCGCGTTCGCCGGACGCGCCCTGCAGGGCCCGTTGGGCGAAGTGCGCGAACGTCAGGCCGAAGGCGGCCCACAGCACCAGCTGCACGGCGAGCGCCGAGACGCGGAACCGCCAGAGCAGCAACGCCGGGAAGTGCTCCGGCAGTTCACTCATGGACGGCAGGAAGGCGTAGGCGATCCCCACGGCTGCGGCGAAGCCGAGGCAGGCGACGACGGTCGCGTACCAGTTGCCCAGCCGCGGAGCCAGCCGCCTGCCCGCGATCGTCGCCGCGACCGCCAGCAGCACACCGAGGACCACCATGAGGAAGAACAGCGCGGTGCGCTTGTCGAGGCTGGCCGGGTCGCCCACCGAGGGCGGATTGGCCGGGTACTTCAGGAACGGCACGAGGTAGACGCTCACGAACGCCGCGCCGGCGAGCAGCAGCGCCGTGGCGCGCGGGCTGAGGCCGCCCACCCGTCCCAGCGCGAAGCTGAAGACGAGCGAGGCGATGCCGCCGACGGCGACGCCGTAGACGAGCACGCCGGTGGCCAGTCCGGCGGTGGACTGCACGGAACGGCTGACGACTTCCGGGCCGTGCTCGTGCGCGTGTGTATGGGCTTCCTCGTACGCGATGGCGGCGTCGATCTGCGGCTCACCGAGGAAGTAGGCCGTGACCAGGGCGAACACGCCTGCGACGAGACCGGCGAGCATGCCGCGTACGAGGAGAACCCGCACTGTCGAGGAGTTCAAGGTGTGCTTCCTCCCCTGTCAGTGGCAGGGGAAGCCGAGAAGGTGGCGTCCGTCGTGGACCCACTCGTGCACGCCGGTTCCGGCGAAGACAGAGGTGGCACCCTGCTCCGCGCCGACGAAGTAGAGCGCGATCAGCGTCAGAAGCCCGAAGAAGACGGCCCACGGCAGGATCGTCCTGACCGGCAGGGGAGCCGGGACTGCGGTGGGGGTGCCGGTGGACGGCGGGGCGATGGACTGTGCCATGACATGACCTCCTGCTGGGAACTCGCGTCCCTGTTGGTGGAGCCCGTGACGGCACGGCGGGTCTGACTCGTCCCGCCCGTACGCTGCGCGCGGCAGCGATCCGGAAGGGGCATACAGTGGCGCGACCGCGCCGGATTCCCACCGGCTTCCGCCCTGCCGTCGATACCTGCGGAAGGTACCGCGAGGGGGGCTGCCCGGCCAAGGCCGCACGCGGTGCCGGAGAGCGGTCCGCCTGTTCAACTCCCTTGTGCAGGGCTTCAGTTCGCGGTGGAGGAGGGGAAGATGACCAGCCGAGTGACTTTGATCTCGCCCGCCCGCAGCGAAGCGTCGGACGAGTTCCGCTTCGACTCGGGCAGCGGACTGACCGCGGCGGGCCTGCAGTCCGCGTCCGCGGCGGCCGGGACTCTTCCGGCGGCTCCGCCCGTACGCCATTTCGCCTCCCCGGTGCGGCGCTGCGAGCAGACGGCCGGTGCACTGGGTCTGCCCGTGGTCCCGGCGCCGCAGGCAGCCGGATGTGCGATGGGCCGCTGGCGGGGGAGGACTCTCGACGAGGTCACGGCAGCCGAGCCGGAAGGCGTGGGACGCTGGCTGTCCGATCCCGGGAGCGCGCCCCACGGGGGCGAATCCGTACGGGAGTTGTGCGCCCGGGTGGAGGAGTGGCTGACGGAACTGGCGGCACGGCCCGGCCGGGTGCTGGCCGTGGTGGAGCCCGACGTCGTGCGCGCGGCGGTGCTGTGCGCGCTGGGCGCGCCGGCGCAGGGCCTGTGGCGGGTGGACGTCGAACCGCTGACCGCGACGGAGTTCAGCGGCAGAGCCGGGCGATGGAACGTCCGCACGGGGACGCCGCTCGGTCCTCGCTGACCGCCGGCCGCCGGGCGCCCGCTCTCACCCCCGCCCGGCGGGAGGGTCGGCGAGCACACTCTCCAGCAGGCCCGTGGCCTGCCCCACCTCGATGAGATAGCCGTCGGGATCCCTTGCGTAGCAGCGCAGTTCGGCTCTGCGGTCGAGGGGTGCCGTGACCGAGTGCTGCGTGCGGGCTGTTTCCGCAGCGTATGGACGGAGCCGCGGGCACCGGCGCAGGAACACGCGTCACGAACCCAGGTGCGCCCGTACCCGCGCGGCCTTCACCGCCTTGTACAGGCTGTCCTTGTCGTAACCGCCGCGGTGCCGGCGCCCGTTGACGAAGAACGTCGGCGTGCCGGAGACGCCGCTCTCGTCGGCGGAGTCGAGGTCCTCCACGATGCGGTCCTGGCCGACGCGGTCCCGCAGGTCCTCCCGGAAGCGGTCGGTGTCCAGCCCGAACGCCTCCGCCTGCCGCACCAGGTCCGGCACCCGCAGCCGGTCCTGGTGCGTGAGCAGCCACTCGTGCATCTCCCAGAACGCGCCCTGCGCGGCGGCGGCCTCGGCGGCTTCGGCACCGAGCTGCGCGTTCGGATGCACGTCCGTCAGCGGCAGGTGACGCCACACGTGCCGGACGTCGTCGTGCTCACCGAGCAGTTCTCGGACGACAGGGTCCGCGCCGCTGCAGTAGGGGCATTCGTAGTCGCCGTACTCGAGGATCGTCACGACGGCCTTCGCGGGGCCCCGTACGTGGTCGCGTTCCTCGTCGACGACCGAGGCCAGGTCGACGACGGGGTCGGACAGGCCCAGCAGGGCCCGGCCCCGGAGCCGGTGCGGCAGCAGCGCCGTCGCCCTCGACAGCCCCCAGGTGAGGGCCGACGCGCACAGCGCCGCACTGAGTACGCCGATCTTCGCCTCCTCCAACTCCGTTCCGCGGAAGGCCAGTCCGGCGATCAGCAGCGAGACGGTGAAGCCGATGCCGGCGATCGTGCCGCCGCCCGCCGCGGCGGCCCAGCCCACCGGCGGGCGCAGCCGGCCACGGCTGAGCCGGGTCACGAGCCAGGAGACGCCGACGATGCCGACGGGTTTCCCCAGCACGAAGCCGCAGAGGATGCCGTAGGTGAGGGGAGAGGTGAAGGCGCGTGAGAGGAGCTCCTCCGTCAGCGGGACCCCCACATTGGCGAGGGCGAACAGCGGCACGATCATGTAGCTCGTCCACGGGTGGAAGACCTCCTGCAGACGTTCGTTCGGCGAGATCGCGGCCGTCAGCCCCACCCGCGCCGTACGGGCCAGCTCCCCCGTGGGCTGCTCGCGGAAGAGCCGGAAGAGGCCGCTCGCCCGCTCCAGGTCGCCGCGGGACGCCGGATAGGCGTACGTGAGCAGTCCCAGCACCAGACCCGTGGTGACCGGATCCACCCCGGACTCGAACATCGCCACCCACAGGGCCACGCCCAGCACCGCGTACACGAGACCCGAGGTCACACCGGCAGCGCGGACGAGGAGCACCACCGCGAAGATGACGCACGCCGTCAGCAGCGGGCCGCGGGCGATCTGTTCGCTGTAGACGAGGGCGATGACCGCCAGGGCGATGACGTCGTCCACGACGGTGAAGGTGAGCATGAACGCCCGGAGCCGCCTCGGGAAGCGCGGCCCGACCAGGGCCAGCATGCCCAGCGCGAAAGCCGTGTCCGTCGACATCGCGGTGCCCCACCCCTGTGCGGTGGGGCGTCCCGCGTTGAAGGCCAGGTAGATCGCGACGGGCACGGCCATGCCGCCGATCCCGGCGAGGACGGGCAGGGTGACGCGGCGGCGTTCCCGCAGGTCGCCCATGTCGAACTCGCGGCGCGCCTCCAGCCCGACCACGAAGAAGAAGAACGTCATGAGCCCGCTGTTGACCCAGCCGTGCAGGTCGAGCGAGATCCGTGCGTCGGAGAGGCCGACGTAGAGCCGCGTCGCCCACAGGCGCTCGTACGACGCGAAGTCGAGGTTCGCCCAGACGAGTGCGGCCAGGGTCGCACCCAGCAGCATCGCTGCGCTGCCGGTCTCGGTGCGCAGGAAGCGGCGCAGTGGGCGCTGGAGCGTCGCCCAGTGGCTCCGTTCGGTCTGCCCCGTGCGGGGCCCCCGGGACTCGTTCATCCGGCAAGTCTGCCCCGGGGGCGACGAGGCGGCCCAGCACCCCGGACGTGCGTCGCGCCTGGTGCCGGCGGCGGTGCGGCCACGGGGCCGGGTCTCGCGGCCTCACTCACGGCCGCCCGGGGTCAGGGGGTCTTCTTCCCCATCAGCGCGACGAACTCCTCCGGTTCGGCGTCGAAACCGCGGACGCCCGCCCGCAGCTCCCACTCCCCGGATTCGAGGCGGCAGAACTCCGCGACGATCGCGGCGGTGGCGCCGGCGACGCCCGCGAAGTCGTCGTCCGCCAGCTGCGTGTAGCCCTCCGCGACGGACACGGCGGTGTTGGGTACGTCGCCGAACGTCATCCGTCCGCCGCTCTGCTGGATGACGACCCCCACGATCACCCGCGTGTAGGTGGGGGCGAGCCGCTCCAGTTCGAGCGTCATGGCCTCGTCGGGTCCGAAGCCCTGCCCGGTACGGCTGTCCCGGTTGAGGGTGATCGTGCCGTCGGGTGAGCGGCTGTCGAAGGTGACGAGGTAGGCGGGCTTTCCGTACGGATCGTCAGCCGTGTACGTGGCGGCCACGAGGTCGAGATCGTGCACTGGTGCACCGATGGGACTGGGGTCCCACTTCAGAGCCACCCCGACCTTTCCGAGTCCCTTGCTGATGCTCACAAACGTCCCTTCCTCCGTGCGGATGTGGCGGGAAGCGACCGCGCTCACATGCTCAACTGTACTGGCGGAGGACTCAGTTGGAACGCGGTCAAGGGAGTCCGGCGCAACCCCGGGCACGTCCCGGCCCGATGGAGGCGCACGGTGGCCGAAGAAGCTCCGCCCGCCCTGGTGGTGGGCGGTACGGGCATGCCGGCGGCCGTCGTGCGGGGCGTGCGCCTCGACGCCCTCGACCGTGAGCCGGCGCGTCAGGCCGTGGCCGAGCGCTCGTGACTCTGCGCCTCCAGGCGTTCCGGCGCCGCCCGCATCAGCCGTGCCCTTGGGCACGTCGTTTGGATCTTCGCGGGCTCGCGACGCCCGGCCCGCCCATCTGCTGCGTTGTCGGAGTCGCCCGAGTACGCCCAGTACGAGGGCGATCCTCCGCCTGGCATCTGGACGCACCGGACGCCGCTCGCCGACCCACGAAGATCCAAACGACGCACCCTAGGTGGAAGTAGTACTGGACGAGACGGAACGAGACCCCGGAGGCGGCGGCGACACGGCAGCCCCACGCTGCCCGGGCCGAGGGAGAATGGGGACATGACCGAACGCAAACCACCGGGCGTCAGCTTCGAGTCCTGGGTCGACCGGCAGATCCGCGAGGCCGAGGAGCGGGGCGCCTTCGAGGGGCTGCCGGGGCGGGGAAGCCGCTCCGGGACGCGAACGCCCCGTACGACGAGACGTGGTGGCTGAAGCAGAAGATGCGCGACGAGGGCCTGTCGCACCTGCCGCCGACCCTCGCACTGCGCAAGGAGGCCGAGGACGCGCTGAGGGCTGCCTCGCGCGCTCGGTCGGAGAAGGAGGTGCGGCGGATCGTGGAGGGGATCAACGAGAAGATCCGTGAGGCGATCCGCCGCCCGCTGTCGGGCCCGCCGCACAATCTGGTGCCGTACGACGTGGACCGCGTCGTCGCCGAATGGCGCGGTGAGGGCGAGGCGCAGGACCGGGGCGACTGAGCGAGGGGACCCGCGGCGCACCCGGAGACCCCGTCCACCGGCCGGAGACCCCGTCCACGGCCGGGGCCCCCGCGCTCGGCGGGGGCCCCGGCGGCTCCGAGGGTGGAGTCGCGGCGGCTACGGCAGCAGCGAACGCACCAGCCTGCACGTCGTGTTGGACGGCGGATGCACGCCGATACGGGCCGCCGTGCGCCGTATCGTGTGGTCCCGCGCCTGCCCCGGTGTGTAGACGCCGGAGTCGAGCAGGGCGATGGCGAGGCGCATCGCCTTCAGCTGGCGGTTGTGCGAGATGTACCACTCCCGGGGGCGGCCGGCGGGCAACCGCTTCTTCGGCAGCGGCACTTGAGCGTGGGACGTCGGCACGGGGAGCGGCAACGGGATCGTCAGGGTGCTCGCTGCGGTCATCGGCGACCTCCAAGAGTGTCGTGATCCGCCTGGCCTCTGCACCAGGATTCTGTCATCAGAATACCCGTCGGCACTGACAATCGAACGCCCCAACGTCCCTGGTGAACACGGAAATTGGGGCCGGTGTGTTCGATTTTTTGGGTGTGGTGCGAGGCGGCTTCCCGTCACCGCTGCGGCACCGCTGCGGCAGCGGTCAGGCAGCGGCGTGAGAACGGCGTCCCGGCGCGGGCTGCGACGCAGGCTCCTCCTTCGGCAGCGGCATTCCGAAGTCCCGCAGCACCTCACTCGCCGCGCGCCGCCCTGAGACGAGCGCGCCCTGAGCCGTGCTGGTGTCACGGTGCTCGCCGCACACGTACAGGCCGGAGAGCACGCGCACCGGCCGGCGCATGTCGTGCGGAGCCGGCATGGCGGGTACGGCCCGTGCGTCGTGGTGGGCCGCCAGCAGGGTCCAGCGGTCGGCGGGTATGCCGTGCAGGGTGCCGAGTTGGGGACGGGAGGCCTTGTCCAGGACGGTGACCGGGTCGGCGGCGGCCTGTCCGAGCACGACCGAGGTGATCAAGGTCCTTCCCGGCTCCGCTCTCGTGGGGTCGACGGCGGAGGCGGCCCAGGTGTGCGAGACCGGCCCGTGCCGGTCCGCGTCGCCGTCCACCAGCAGGGAGGGCGACAGCGGCAGCGGTTCGTCGACGGCGTGGTGCAGCACGGTCATGGGGTGGAAGCCGGGCACGCGGAGACCGGGCAGCAGCTCACCCGCGTCGGCGGCGTCGGTGGCCACCACGACGGCGCGGCAGGCGAGCGTGCCGTGGTCCCGGGTCGTGACGGAGTTCGTGGTGACGGACACGGCGTGCACGTCCGTACGAATCGTGCCCGGGGGCAGTTCTGCGGCCAGCAGATCGGGCACTGCCGCCATGCCCCCCGCGGGCACGCAGCAGCCGCCCCGCACGAACCCGCGCAGCGCCAGGTCGGCGACCCTGCTGGAGGTCGTCAGGCCGGGGTCCGAGAGCAGCGCCGCGAGCAGCGGACGTACGAGGGAGCCGACCGTACGGGCGGGCAGGCCGCGGGTGGACAGGGCCTGGGCGGCGGGGAGTTCGGTGCGGGCCAGCAGCCGGTCGGACGGTACGGCGGCGAACCTGGCCAATGCGTTGCGCAGCCGGGCGGTGTCGAGGGCGCCCGTCACGGCGGCGCGGCTGCGTGCGCTGGTGAGGGCGCGCGCAGTGGTGAGTGCGCCCCTCGTGCGCCGCCGATCGGTACGTTCCGTCCGCGCGGCCCGTTCCGCCCGTGCGACGGGCTCGGAGCGGTCCGCGTGCGCGTCGGCCCGTCCCGTGAGTCCCGTGCGTCCCGTACGGACACCGGGCGGCGCCGCAGCACCCGCGGCCGTGGCTGCGGCGGCGTCCGGCGTGCCGGTGCGCTGTGCCGGGGCGGAGCGGGCCGCGCGGCGGCCGTTCAGGCGTTGCAGGTCGCCGACGCGGTGCGTGCGGCCGTCGGTGCGCAGCAGCGCGCCCGGCGCGAAGTGCCGCAGCTCCAGTTGCGCCAGCGCGGGCAGCCGCGCGAACTCGGGCCAGGCGGGGCACAGCAGTCGTCCGCTGCGGTCCAGCAGGTAACCGTCGACGCGTTCCGTGGCCATCCTGCCGCCCACCCGGGGCGTGGCTTCCAGGACGGTGACGTGCAGCCCGGCCCGGGTCAGGTGGTGGGCTGCCGCGAGCCCGGCGAGACCCGCGCCGATGACGACGACATCGGCGTCCGGGGTGTGCGGCGGTCCGGAGCGTGCAGTGTCGCTGGAGTGCACGGTGCCTCCCGTGGTCGGCGCGCGGTGCGGGGGCCGTCCTGCGGTCGTCCTGCCCCGAACCAGCGCGAGTGAACCGTGGAGTTCAGGACTCTACGCAGCGGTCAGGTTGCGGTCAGTGGCACACGGGCAGAGCACGGACGCACGCCGGTCGCACACCGCTTCGGTGCGCAGCCGCAGCACGTCGCGGACGCCTCGCCGTGCGGTGCCCTGCCCCGGGTGCAGGCCCCCGGCCTTCCGCAGAGCTCTGCCCCGGGTCCCTGCCCGCCTGCGCGGACGCCCGTGCGTACTGTCAGCGCAGTGCGGCGCGTACCGCGTCATCGATGTTCGAAAACGCGAATCTGAAGCCCGAGTCCAGCAATCGCTTCGGCAGGACCCGCTGGCTGCCCAGCACGTCCCCGGCGAACTCGCCGAGTGCCGCCTTCAGCACCGGCGCGGGTACCGGGAACGGCGTCGGACGGTGCAGGACACGGCCCATCGCGGCGGTCACCTCGCGGTTGGTGACGGGCTCCGGCGAGGTCAGGTTGAACGGCCCGGACAGGTCCTCGTGGTCCAGCAGGTGACGCAGGGCGGCGATGTGGTCGTGCAGTGCGATGTGGCTCCAGTACTGGGTCCCGTCGCCGAGCCGCCCGCCGAGGCCGGCCTTGAAGATCGGGAAGAGCCGCCCCCACGCTCCGCCGCCGCGTGCGACGACCAGGCCGGTGCGTGCGTAGACCGTGCGGATTCCGGCCTCCTCCGCGGCGGCCGCCGCCTCCTCCCATTCCTGGCAGACGTCGGGCAGGAAACCCTCACCGGGCGGTGCGCTCTCGTCGACGGCGCGGTCGCCCGTCTCGCCGTAGTAACCGATCGCCGTGCCGACGATCAGGGTGCGCGGCGGCTCGTCGAGGGACGCGAGCGCGTCCGCGAGGGCGGCGGTGCCCAGCACCCGGCTGTCGCGGATCTCCTTCTTGTACGCGGGTGTCCAGCGGCGGTCGCCCACACCCGCGCCCGCAAGGTGGACGACGGCGTCGCAGCCGGCCAGACCCTCCACCTGCACGTACTGGCCCTTGGGGTCCCACCTGACCTCGGAGGGCGGCCGTTCCGCGCTCCCCGCCGGCGAGCCGCCTGTGCTCCCGCCTTCCGGAGCGGGACGTCCGGCCGCCGCCGCGCCCTCGTAGCGCCGGGCGTCCTGCGAGGAGCGCCGCACGAGCCGGACGATGTCGTGCCCGTCCGCGCGGAGCGAGCGCGTGAGAGCCGTGCCGATGAGGCCGGTGGAACCGGTGACCGCGATACGCATGAGGTCATCCTGCCGTCTGGGACCGCCATGCTGAAGCGCCGGGCACGGGCCATCTGCGGGGACTTGGGGCGGACGCGGTCCGGCCGGGAAACCGGTGGCGGCGTGCGGGCCGCCGGTGCAGGGTTGCGCGCATGCCGTCCACGCAAGCCATGCCGGCGACACCGGCCGTACGCGCAGCGACCCACGCCGACGAAGACCCGCTCGCGGAGCTCGACAGGCGCTGCTGGTCGAGGCTCCACTCCGTCCAGCCTCCGCCCCGCCCGCCGTACGCGCCCTTCTTCGACCCGGCGCATCTGCCCGCGCATTACCTCGTCGCGGAACTGGCCGGTCCGGGCGTCGTCGGCTATCTGCGGCTCGTACCGCCCACGGACCTTGCGAGCAACGCGCACGTCCGGCAGATACAGGGCCTCGCCGTCGATCCCGCCGCCCGCGGGCGCGGCGCCGGTCACGCCCTGCTGGAGGCCGCATGCGAACGGGCGCGCGGGGAGGGCGCACGGCGGATCACGCTGCGCGTGCTCGCGCACAACGCGCCTGCCCGTCGGCTCTACGAGGCGGCGGGCTTCGCCGTGGAGGGCGTACTGCCGGGGGAGTTCCTGCTCGACGGCGAGTACGTGGACGACGTCCTGATGGGGCGTCGGCTGGACGCCGTCTGACGGCCGGAGCCCAGCCCGACGGCCCCATTCCGCGTTCCGCGTTCCCCATTCCGCGTTTCGCGTTTCGCCGGGGCTGAGCGCCCTGCGCGTCCTGCGCTCCTGCGTGTTCCCGCCCTCCGCCGCTGGTCAGCCGCGGAAGCGGTCCCAGAGCTTGGGCAGCCGCTCGGCGAGTGCCTCGTCGTCCTCCAGGTCGAGGGCGACGCCCGTCGGGTCCTCGGGTGTTTCCGGCAGACCCAGGTCCGGCATGATCACGCCGGTGAGCTGCTCGTACGCCTCGTCCGCGGCGTATCCCAGGTCCTCTGCGTCGCCGTCCAGCTCCTCGTCGAACCCTTCGAGCACGTCGGCCAGGGAGTCGGCGTCGTGCGCCGCGTGTTCGAAGACCTCACGGCCCTGGCCGATGAGCCAGCAGCGGAACGAGTCGAACGCGTCGTCGCTGACGCCGTCGAGCAGGATCCACGCCGCGGCCCACAGATCCCACTGGCTCGCCCGGTTGTAGCGGGACTCGAAATGCCGGGCGAAGAACATCACGGCTTCCGGATCGAGCCGGGTCAGCCGCTCGATGAGCAGGTCGGCCTGCTCCTCGGGGTCGCCCTCGGCGTCCTCGCGGGTGGAATCGATCAGCGCCCAGAACTCGGTCTCGTCCATCACGAACACAGCATCCGCCTTGTACCCGCCCGACGCACGCGGACTCCCTCGGATGCCGCCTTGTCGTTACCAGGGCGCGTCAAGAGCTCAATGTGTGGTTGTTGTGACCATCCCACGGAACAGCCTTCACCGCAGGTTCGGGGGCGAGCAGCGGTGCGACCGAGAAAGCACGACAGGAGATGTCCGGTATCCGTGCGAACGTGCTGGGCACAGGAGATCCCGTACAGCCTCCGCCGCACTCCGCGTGCCGTACGCCGTGAGCCGTACGGCACGGGCGCCGGGGCCGTACGCACCGGAGGGACACAGGAATGAGCAATGCATCGCCGCTGACCGGCAAGGTCGCACTGGTGGGGGGCGCCACGCGAGGCGCGGGCCGCGCCATGGCCGTCGAACTGGGCAGGGCGGGCGCCACCGTCTACGTGACGGGCCGCACCACCCGCGAACACGTCAGCGAGATCGGCCGCGCGTCCGAGACCATCGAGGGCACCGCCGAACGGGTCGAGGAGGCGGGCGGCCGGGGCGTCGCCGTGCCCACCGACCACCTCGAACCCGGGCAGGTGAAGGAGCTCGTCGAGCGGATCGACCGCGAGCAGGGGCGTCTCGACGTGCTGGTCAACGACATCTGGGGCGGTGACCACCTCGTCGAGTGGGACAAGAAGATGTGGGAGCACGACCTGGACGCGGGACTGCGCATCCTGCGGCTCGCCGTGGAGTCCCACATCGTCACCAGCCGGTACGCCATCCCGCTGCTCATCCGCCGCCCCGGCGGCCTGGTCGTCGAAGTCACCGACGGGACCGCGGAGTTCAACACCCGTTACCGCAAGCCCTTCTACTACGACCTGGCGAAGTACGGTCCGCTGAGAATGACGGTGGGACTGGCGGAGGAGCTGCCCGAGCACGGCGCGACCGCGGTCTGCGTCACGCCGGGCTGGCTGCGGTCGGAGTTCATGCTCGACACCGCGTTCAAGGTGACGGAGGAGAACTGGCGTGAAGGCACCGCCCAGGACCCGCACTTCGCCATCTCGGAGTCGCCCACGTTCGTCGGGCGGGCCGTCGCGGCGCTGGCCGCAGATCCCGACGTGGCCCGCTTCAACGGCCGGTCGCTCTCCAGCGGCGGCCTCGCCCAGGAGTACGGATTCACCGACGTGGACGGGTCGGCCCCGGACGCCTGGCGCTACATCACGGAGGTCGAGCAGGAAGGCAGGCCGGCCGACGTCACCGGCTACCGCTGATCCGTGACCGGGAGGTCCTCCCGGGCGGCAGGGGCCGCGTCCGGCGCTTCCGGGGCGTGCCCGACGTCTTCGTAGAGCGCGGCCATGCGGCGTGCCGCGCCCGCGAACCGGGCCCGGAGCGCGAGGGGTTCGAGCACCTCGCACTCCGGGCCGAGGGCGAGCAGCTGGGAGTGGGCGACGTCCAGCGACTCCACGGCCAGTACGACCCGGACGTCGTCGTCCTCCCCGGGCCCGCCGGCTCGGGGACGCCCGTCGCCCCGTGCACCTTCGGCCTGTTCGGCCTGTTCGGCCTGTTCCGCTTCCTCCGCGTCCCCCGCGTCCTCCGCGCGCCCGGCGTCGCCGTCCGCCCGCGGCAGCGGCTCCGCCTTCGCCAGTGCCTCCTCAGCGGCCCTCCGGTCGGTCACATGCCGCAGCCTCCGCCTCCCGGCGGGCGTCAGCCTCAACACGACCTCGTCCCGCAGGATCGACCGGGCGAACGCCGCGGACCGCTCCTCCCAGAAAGCGGGCAGGTCGAAGTCCTCGTCCCGCTCGAAGCGTCCGCCTCCCGCCACGACGTCCGCGACCCGGTCCACCCGGTACACGCGCCGGTCGCCCCCGTCGGCCACCCGGGCCGCCAGATACCAGACGCCGGCCTTCAGCACGAGTCCGTACGGTTCGAGCTCGCGTTCCACGTCGTTCCCCCGGCGCCGGTAGCGCACGCGCACGCGCCGGTCGTCCCAGACCGCCTCCGCCAGCGCCGGCAGCTGCTGCGGCGGTTCCTCCGGCGCCTGCCACCAGCCGGGGGCGTCGAGATGGAACCGCTGGGCCGCGGTGTGCGGGGCGTCGCTCAGCTCCGGCAGCAGCGCCGCGGAGACCTTCAGCCGCGCCGCGGACGCCGCGTCCGCGAGCCCCATGTCCCGCAGCGCGGACGGCACCCCGGAGAGGAAGAGGGCCTCGGCCTCGCTGCGCGCGATCCCCGTCAGACGGGTCCGGTAACCCCCGACGAGGCGGTAGCCGCCGCTGCGTCCGCGGTCCGCGTAGACGGGGACACCGGCCTCCGACAGCGCCAGCACGTCGCGGGAGACCGTGCGCTCCGACACCTCCAGCTCCGCGGCGAGTTCGGCGCCTGTCATCGCACTGCGGGTCTGGAGCAGCAGCACCATTCTGATCAGCCGGGACGCGCGCATGGCAGCATTCTGCCGCCGGCACCCGGCGGCGGGAACCGCCGTGCCGGGCGGCTCCCGCGCCGTCCGGGAGGGGACGCGGGAGCCGCCCGTGCGGGCCGGGTCGTCAGGCCGTGGCGAAGCCGTACGTCTCCGACGCCTTCCGTACCGTCTCGCGCTTGACCTCGCCCCGCCGTGCCAGCTGTGCCAGCGCCGCCACGACGACCGACTCGGCGTCCACGCCGAAGTACCGGCGTGCCGCCTCGCGGGTGTCGGAGAGCCCGAAGCCGTCGGTGCCCAGCGACGTCCAGTCCTGCGGCACCCACTGGCTGATCTGGTCCGGGACGGCCCGCATCCAGTCGCTGACGGCGAGCACCGGCCCGGGGGCGTCCTCCAGCACCCGCGTCACGTACGGAACGCGGTCCTCGCCCCGCAGCCGCGCCGCGTCGCACTCCAGAGCGTCCCGCCGCAGCTCGTTCCAGGACGTCGCCGACCACACGTCGGCGCGCACCTCCCACTCCTCGGCCAGCATCCGCTGCGCCTCCAGCGCCCAGTGGACGGCGGTGCCGCTGGCCAGCAGCTGGACGCTCGGGGAGTCCGGGCGGGGCGAGGTGCCCTCCTTGAAGCGGTAGAGGCCCTTGAGGATGCCTTCCTCGACCTCCTCGCCCTCCGGCCTGGGCGGCTGCACCTTCGGCTCGTTGTAGACCGTCAGGTAGTAGACGACGTCCTCGTGCGCGGCCGGGTCCGGACCGTACATGCGGCGCAGCCCGTCCTTGACGACGGCGCCGACCTCGTAGGCGAACGCGGGGTCGTACGTGACGACCGCCGGGTTGGTCGAGGCCAGCAGCGGCGAGTGGCCGTCGGCGTGCTGCAGGCCCTCGCCCGTCATGGTCGTACGTCCGGCCGTCGCGCCGATGACGAAGCCGCGGCCCAACTGGTCGGCCAGCGACCAGAACTGGTCGCCGGTGCGCTGGAAGCCGAACATCGAGTAGAAGATGTAGAAGGGGATCATCGGCTCGCCGTGCGTGGCGTACGACGTGGCGGCGGCCGTGAAGTCGGCCAGCGAACCGGCCTCCGTGATGCCCTCGTTGAGGATCTGCCCGTCCGACGCCTCCTTGTAGTACAGGAGTTGGTCGCGGTCGACGGGGTCGTAGTTCTGGCCGAGCGGTGAGTAGATGCCGGCCGACGGGAACAGCGACTCCATCCCGAAGGTGCGTGCCTCGTCCGGCACCACCGGCACCCACCGCCTGCCGCTCTCCTTCTCCTTCATCAGGTCCTTGACCAGCCGCACGAACGCCATGGTCGTGGCGATCTCCTGGCTGCCCGAGCCCTTGTCCAGCGCGGTGAACGGCTTCGCCGCCGGCTCCGGAAGACCCACCGGGTGCACCTTGCGGGCGGGTGCGGGACCGCCGAGCGCGGCGCGGCGCTCCTGGAGGTAGCGCACCTCGGGGGAGTCGGGGCCGGGGTGCACGTACGGCACCAGCTCGTCGTCCAGCCTGCTGTCGGGGATGGGCAGTTCGAGCAGGTCCCGCATCGCGCGGAACTCCTTGCCCGAGAGCTTCTTCATCTGGTGGTTGGCGTTGCGGGACTCGAAGCCGGGGCCCAGCGTCCAGCCCTTCACGGTCTGCGCGAGGATCACGGTCGGGGCGCCCTTGTGCTCGACGGCCGCCCTGTAGGCCGCGTACACCTTGCGCGGCTCGTGCCCGGCACGTGAGCCGTGGAAGCAGGCGGTGATCTTGTCGTCGCTCAACAGTCGTGCCATCTCGGCGAGTTGCGGGTCCGCGCCGAAGAAGTGCTCGCGGATGTAGGCGGCGTCGCGGGTGGCGTACGTCTGGAACTGGGCGTCCGGCACCTCGCGGAGGCGTTTCACCAGGGCGCCGGCGGTGTCCAGCTGGAGCAGTTCGTCCCAGGCGGTGCCCCAGAGGGACTTGACCACGTTCCAGCCCGCGGCGCGGAACTGCGCCTCCAGCTCCTGCACGACCCTGAAGTTGGCGCGTACGGGCCCGTCCAGGCGCTGGAGGTTGCAGTTGACGACGAAGGTGAGGTTGTCGAGCTGCTCGCGCCCGGCGAGGGCGAGGGCAGCGGTCGACTCGGGCTCGTCCATCTCGCCGTCGCCGAGGAAGGCCCACACGTGGGAGCCGGAGGTGTCCTTGATGCCGCGGTTGGTCAGGTAGCGGTTGAACCGCGCCTGGTAGACGGCGTTGATCGGGCCGAGGCCCATGGAGACGGTCGGGAACTCCCACAGCCACGGCAGGCGGCGGGGATGCGGGTAGGAGGGCAGACCTCCGCCGGCGGCCTCCTGCCGGAAGCGGTCGAGGTCGGCCTCCGTGAGCCGTCCGTCGAGGAAGGCGCGGGCGTAGATGCCGGGGGAGGCGTGGCCCTGGATGTAGAGCTGGTCGCCCGAGCCACCGGCCTGCGCGGCGCCGAGGCCGTCCTTGCCGCGGAAGAAGTGCTGGAAGCCGGTCTCGTACAGCCACGCCGCGGAGGCGAAGGTCGCGATGTGCCCGCCCAGGCCGTACCGGCTGCCGCGGGTGACCATCGCGGCGGCGTTCCAGCGGTTCCAGGCAGTGATGCGGGACTCCATCGCCTCGTCACCGGGGAAGTCCGGTTCGGCGGCGGTGGGGATGGTGTTGACGTAGTCCGTCTCCAGGAGCCGCGGCACGCGGAGCCCGCTGTCCCGGGCGTGGTCCAGAGCCCGGCGCACGAGGTACGCGGCCCGCTCGGGACCCGCGTGCGTGGTCACTGCGTCCAGCGAATCCCGCCACTCGGCGGTCTCCTGCGGGTCGCGGTCCGGGAGCTGGTCGAGCTCGCTCGGCTGGTTGCGTGCGGGACGGGGCATGGTGGCCACCTTCCGTACGGGCGGACTGGGGGGTGAGGGGAACAGGGCGGGCCCCCTGAAGGGGCAGGACAGGGCGGCCCGGCAATCGGACTGTACTCCGGCGATCGATGATCGATCAAAGCTTCCAGTGAAATTGGCATTCCGTGCCACGAAAGTCGGCACGCGGTGACGGGTGGTGCTTGGGGTGGTCGGCTGGGTGGGTGTGGGTGCGGGTGCGGGTGCGGGGTGGGGGTGCCGGTCGGTGTCGGGGCGGCGCCGGGACCTGCGGTCCGGACGGGCATACGGGGACGGCATGATTTACGGACCGCGCCACCGGAAGAATTGTCCTCAGGCCGACGGAGCGGGCGCGGTCCGCAAATCACGCTTGAGTGTCCCCGTACGCCCGTCCTCCCCTCCGGCCCCGGCGCCTCGCGTCCGGCCTGTTCGGCCCCGGCGCCTCGCGTTCGGCCTGTCCGGTCTCGGTGCCTCGCGTTCGGCCTGTTCGGTCTCGGTGCCTCGCGTTCGGCCTGTTCGGTCTCGGTGCCTCGCGTTCGGCCTGTTCGGGCTCGGTGCCTCGCGTCCTTCGGCCCCGGCCCTCGCGTTCCGCGTCGGGTTCTGGTCGGGGGCAGGCAGGTGGTCCCGGTTACACGTCGAAGAGGCGTGCCGCGTTGTCGTGGCATACGGCGCGGAGCCAGGCCGTGTCCAGGCCCGTCCGTTCGAGAGAGCTGAGCGCCTCGGCGTAGGTGTAGGGGATGTTCGGGAAGTCCGTGCCGAGCAGCACCCGGTCCTGAAGGGCGGCCAGGCGGGGAAGGGCGGTACGGGGGAAGGGGGCGGCGGCCTCGACGAACGAGGTGAAGGCCATGGTCGTGTCCAGCATGACGCGGTCGTACTGCTCGGCCAGGCCCATGAAGTCCTCGTACTCCGGCATGCCCAAGTGTGCGATCACCAGCGGCAGTTGCGGATGCCGGGCGAGCAGCGCGGCGATCGGCCCGGGTCCGGTGAAGGCGCCCGGCGCCGGACCGGACCCGCAGTGCGTCACCACCGGGACCTGTGCCTCGGCCAGCATGCCCCAGACCTCCTTCAGCAGCGGGTCGTTGGGGTCGTACCCGCCGACCTGAAGGTGGCTCTTGAACACCCGCGCCCCCTGGTCGAGGGCGCGGCGCACGTCGTCGGCGGCGCTCGGTTCGGCGTAGAACGTCGCTGTGTGGAGGCAGTCCGGCGTCCGTGCGGCGAAGTCGGCGGACCAGTCGTTGAGCCACCGCGCCATGCCCGGCTTGTGCGGGTAGAGCATCGAGGTGAAGGCCTTCACGCCGAACCCCCGTAGCACCTCCAGACGTTGCTGCTCCTCGTGCCGGTAGTTGACGGGCCAGGGGCGCCCGACGAGGGGGCCTCCCTCGTCGAAGTACGCCCACACCTTGGCCAGTACGCGTTGCGGCATGAAGTGGGTGTGGACGTCGATGAGGGACTCCAGCCCCAACGACGCGCGGAACGCCGCGACTTCGGCCTGCTCTTCCGACTCCTCCGGCACGGACATCCCGGACCTCCCTTCGCCCAGACCCCTGGTTCACGGGGCGGCACCGGCCACCTCATCACAGACACGGTCCGGCCGGTACGCGGCGTCCGCCGGGCGACGGAGCACGGCTGCCCGGCGTGCGGGTCCGGACACTCCGTGGGTGTCACAGCCGGTGTACGCCCTCCCCGCGCAGGGGAATCCCGCGCAGCTTCTGCTTCTGGATCTTCCCCGAGCCCGTACGGGGAAGGGCGTCGACCTGGTCGAAGTGTGCGGGCACCTTGTACTTCGCCAACCGCCCCGCCAGGAACGCCCGCAGCTCCTCCCCCGAGGTCTGCGCACCGGGGCGCAGAGTCACGAAGGCGCGTCCCGCCTGGCCCCACTTCTCGTGCGGAACGCCCACGACTGCGCAGCCCGTCACGGCGGGATGCGCGAACAGAGCGCCCTCGACCTCGGCGGGGTAGACGTTCTCGCCGCCGGAGATGTACATGTCCTTGATCCTGTCGACGATGGACACGTAGCCGTCCTCGTCACGTGTCGCGATGTCCCCGGAGTGGAACCAGCCGCCCTCCGAGAACGCCGCGGCCGTCGCCTCCGGGTCGTTCCAGTATCCGGGGGTGACGTTCGGTCCCTGGATCAGGACCTCGCCGCGCTCCCCGGCCGCCACGTCCGTCAGGTCGGGACGCACCAGCCGCACGTTCACGAAGAACGCGGGCAGCCCGGCCGTGCCGGCCTTGCTGATGCTCTCCGCCGCCTCCAGGAACGTCGCGCCGGGTGCCGTCTCGGTGAGCCCGTAGCCCTGGCAGAAGACCAGCCCCCGCTCCTGGTACGTGCGGATGAGCGCCTCCGGGATCGGGGCGCCCCCCGACATCAGGTTCCGCAGCGAGGAGAGGTCCGCGTCCTTCCAGCGCGGGGACTGGGCGAACGCGGCGAACATGGTCGTCACGCCGAACATCCAGGTGATGCGGTGCTCGGCCATGAGGTCGTAGCAGACGTCGACGTCCCACGACGGCATGATCACGCAGCAGCCGCCCTTGAGGAAGGTGGGAAGCAGCGTCTGGTTGAGAGCAGCGACATGGAACAGGGGGGCGCTGATCAGCGTCACCTCGTCGGAGGCGATGTCGAGGCCCACCATCAGGTTGAGGGTGTTCCAGATCAGGTTGGCGTGGGTGAGCGTGGCGCCCTTGGGCCTGCCGGTGGTCCCGGAGGTGTAGAGGATGAACGCGGCGTCGTCGCGTGCCACGGGGACGTCGGCGGGCTCCGGGTCGCCGGAGGCCAGCCAGGGTTCGTAGTCCTCCTCGCCCGCGGCCGGATCGCGCAGGGCGACGACGGTGCCGATCCCTTCGCGGACGGTGAGTGCGCCGACGGCCTCGGCGCACTCGGGTCCGTGGACGAGCGCGCAGGCCCCGCAGTGGTCGAGCACGTAGTCCAGTTCGCGCGCCGTCAGCCGGAAGTTGAGCGGCACGAAGACGGCGCCGAGCATGTGGGTGGCGAACATCGTCTCGGCGAAGGCCGGATGGTTCACGCCCAGGTATGCGACCCTGTCGCCCGCCCGTACACCGGCGTTCCTCAGCTGCGAGGCCAGCTTCGTGCTGCGCTCGTACACCTCGGCGTAGGTCACCTCGGCGCCCTCGTGGATGAAGGCCGTGCGGCGGGGGGACAGTTGAGCCCGCCGCGCGGGCCACGACCCGATGCCCTCGTTCTGCATCTTCAGCTCCATGGGTTCCTGGCTTCCGGCCGGGTACGGCTGCGCGTGCGTGCCCGGGCCCTCATGGTGAGGGCAGGGGACCGGCGTCGGCGGGACGCGGGGCGCCGGCCGTCTCGGGTTCGTCGCCCAGGTCGTGCCCGCTGGTCTCGCCCAGCAGCAGGATGCTCACCATCGTCAGCGCGCAGAAAGCCGCGATGACCAGCGATACGACGAGGGTGGCGCCGCCGCCGGACGCGCGCTGGACCTCGGCGAAGAGCAGCGGGGCGAGCCCCGCCCCCATTCCGGAGAGCTGGTAGCCGAGCGAGGCCCCCGTGTACCGGTTGCGGGTGCTGAACATCTCCGCGTACAGAGCCGCCAGCGGCCCGTACATCATCGGGTGGATGACGGACTGGCCCAGCACCAGTGCGCAGGTCAGCAGCAGCGCACTCCCGGCATCGACCATCGGGAAGAGCGCGAAGCCGAAGACGGCCATCGCGGCCGCCCCGACGAGGACGACGGGACGCCGCCCCAGCCGGTCCGACAGCGCCGACCACCCGATGATGCCGAAGACCGCGAGCGCGGAGGAGAGGGTGAGCGCGTTGAGCACCGTCTGCCGTTCGTGCCCGGTCTGGACGCCGTGGGCGATGAGAAACGTCATGAGTGTTCCCTGCGCGACGAAGGCCGAGAGTCCCACCCCGACGGCGAGCAGCAGAGTGCGCGGACGGGTCCGCAGAACGTCCAGCAGCGGGAGCCTGATCTCCTTCGCCGGGTCGCGCCGGGACGCGGCGAAGACCGGTGTCTCCTCCACCCGCATCCGCACGAACAGGCCCACCGCCAGCAGCACGATGCTGAGGAGGAAGGGGACGCGCCAGCCCCAGGCGAGGAACGCCTCTTCGCCCACCAGCGCGCCCGTCCCCGTGAGCGCCGCGGTCGAGAGCACCATGCCGCAGGGTGCTCCGGCGTTGGTGAAGCTCGCCCACAGGCCGCGGCGCGTACGGGCGTGCTCGGCCGACATCAGCACGGCCCCGCCCCACTCGCCGCCCACCGCGACGCCCTGGAGCACGCGGAGCAGGACCAGCAGGACCGCCGCCCAGCTGCCGACCTGTTCGTACGTCGGGAGCACGCCGATCAGGAAGCTCACCGTGCCCATGAGGGTCATCGTCAGCACGAGCATGCGTTTGCGGCCCAGCCGGTCGCCGTAGTGCCCGAAGACGACGCCGCCGAGAGGGCGTGCCAGGTAACCGGCGGCGAAGGTGCCGAAGCTGGCGACCGTACCGGCCAGCGGATCCAGATCGGTGAAGAAGACCCTGCTGAAGACCACGGCCGAGGCTGTGGCGTAGAGCAGGAAGTCGTAGTACTCGATCACGCTGCCGAAGAAGCTGGAGGTGACCGCGCGGTGCAGCTGGGTGTTGTCGGGAGGTGGTGTTGCGGATTTGGCCATGACTGCCGTCCCGTGTCCGTCGCGAGCGTCCGCTTCAACGGGAGGGCTCGCGTGTGGTGTTGCTGCGGTGACCGTGACTGCGACCGTGAGCGTGAAGCTCAGGCGTAGTGCCGGTAGAGGGCCCGGCCGACACAGGCGGGCTTGTCCGAACCGTCGTTCTCCACTGCGAAGTCGAGCTCCATCTGGACCCCGCCCTCGCCCACGTCCTCCACGGCGCCGACCCTGCCCGTCAGCCGGATCTTGCTGCCGACGGGTACGGGGCTGGGGAAACGCACCTTCCCCAGGCCGTAGTTGACGCTCATCGAGACGCCGGTGATCTGGAGGAGCTCGGTGAAGAGGGGGATGACCAGCGAGAGGGTCAGGTAGCCGTGTGCGATCGTACGGCCGAAGGGTCCCTCCTCCGCTCTGGCCGCGTCGACGTGTATCCACTGGTGGTCGCCCGTCGCGTCGGCGAAGGTGTTCACGCGTTCCTGCGTGATCTCCAGCCAGTCGCTGCCGCCCAGGTCCGTTCCGGCCAGCGCCTTGAGTTCCTCGATGCCGTGTGCGGTGGTGGTCATGCGCCTTCTCCCTCCACTCGTCGCGCTGACGGCCCGGTGAGGCCGAGCAGCCTTGCCGCGTTCTCCTTGAGGATCTTGGGGCGTACAGCGGGTTTGATCTCGAGCTTGCCGAAGTCGGCCAGCCAGCGGTCGGGTGTGATGACCGGGTAGTCAGAGCCGAAGAGGACCTTGTCCTTGAGCAGGCTGTTGGCGTACCGGACGAGCTGCGGCGGGAAGTACTTGGGCGACCAGCCGGACAGGTCGATGTGGACGTACGGCTTGTGCGTGGCGACTGCCAGCGCCTCGTCCTGCCAGGGGAAGGAAGGATGCGCGAGGATGATGCGCAACTCCGGGAAGTCCACGGCGACATCGTCGACCAGCATCGGGTTCGAGTACTTCAGCCGGATCCCCCCGCCCCCCGGGACGCCCGCGCCGATGCCGGTCTGGCCGGTGTGGAAGAGGGCCGGTACGCCCAGCTCCTCGATCGCCCCGTACAGCGGGTAGGCCATGCGGTCATCCGGTGAGAAGCCCTGGACGCTCGGATGGAACTTGAAGCCCCGCACGCCGCAGACCTCCACGAGCCTGCGTGCCTCGCGTACGGCGGCCCTGCCCTTCCAGGGATCGACGCTCGCGAACGGGATCAGCACGTCGGAGTGCGCGGCGCAGCTCTCGGCGATCTCTTCGTTGGAGATGCGGGGATGACCGGTCGCGTGCTCGGCGTCCACGGTGAAGACGACCGCGGCCATGCTGCGTTCCCGGTAGTAGGCGGCCATCTGCGGGATCGTGGGCTGCCGTTCGGTGTGCGACTTGAAGTATTCGGCGGAGGCGCCCAGGAGTTCGGGACTCAGCGAGCCGTGACCGTCGGCCGACACCTCCGCGTGGGTGTGGACGTCGATCGCCGTCAGCTTCTCGACGTCGATGCGGGATCCGGACGCGCCGCCGTTCACTGTCGCTCCTGGGGCGGCCGGGGTGCGGGGATGCCGTAGGTCTCCGGCTCTGAGCCGAGCCCGGCCGCCCATGCCCCGGCTATGGAGTCGGCGTCCCAGCCGCCGTCGGCGTACGCCGCCGGTGCCTTCTCCTGCGGGTGCGCCCACAGCGTGAGCTTGTCGCCCCCGATGCCGATCGCCTGCCCGGTCACCTCACTCGCGGCGTCGGAGGCGAGGAAGACCACCAGGGGCGCGGCATCCTGCGCCGTCCCGAACCCCTCGTCCCTGCGGAGCCAGCCGGGCAGCGGATCCCCGGTCTTCTCCGCCTCCTCGATGAGGGGCGCGAAGGCCGGGATCGTCCTCGTCATCTCCGTGGCCGCCACGGGCACGACCGCGTTGGCGGTGATACGGGCGCGGGCCAGTTCGAGCGCCCAGGTACGGGCCATGGCCACGATCCCCGCCTTGGCGGCCGCGTAGTTCGTCTGCCCGAAATTGCCGCGTTGGCCCGCCGGTGAGGAGACCAGGATCAGCCGGCCTCCGGTGTCCTGTTCGCGCATGCGGACGGCGGCCGCACGGGCGCATGTGAACGTGCCGCGGAGGTGCACGTCGATCACCGCGTCGAAGTCCTCGTCGGACATCTTCCACAGCACCCTGTCCCGCAGGATGCCCGCGTTGGTGACCATGACGTCGAGCCGCCCGTACGTCTCGACCGCCGTCTCCACGAGGGCGTTCGCGGTTGCGGTGTCTCCGACGGGCGCGACGACGGCCACCGCCGAACCGCCCGCGTCCGTGATCTTCTTGACCGCTGCTTCGGCGGCCGTGGCGTCGACGTCGTTGATCACGACGGACGCTCCGGCGGCGGCGAGCGCCTCCGCGTAGGCGAGGCCGAGGCCCCGTCCGCTGCCGGTGACGACGGCGGACTTCCCGGACAGGTCCATGACTGTGTACCTCTCTCGGTGCGTCTGTACGCCAGGAACGTAAGGCTGTCTTGTGACGCTCGTCAATAATGTGCACAACATCGAGCGGCGCGGCTACGCTCTTGCGTGTGACGCTCAGCAGTGAAGAGGACCAGGGCCGGAGACCGTCGGTGCGCCCGCAGTCCCTGATGTTCAGCTTTCTCGGCATCTACGTCCTCGGGCGCGGCACGGGCGTCTACTCGGGCAGCATCATCGACGTCTTCGCCCGGGTCGGGGTCTCGGAGGAGGCCGTGCGCTCGACCCTGGCCCGCATGGTCAAGCGGAACCTGCTGGTGCGCCACCGGCACGGCCGCAAGGTGTACTTCGCGCTCACCCCCCACGCGGAGGAGGTGCTCCAGGACGGCCACCGCCGCATCTGGGAGACGGGCGCCGTCAACCGCGACTGGGACGGCAGCTGGACGCTCGTGGGGTTCTCACTGCCCGACAGCCGCCGCCGCGAGCGGCACGATCTGCGCTCCCTGCTGACCTGGGAAGGGTTCGGGCCGCTCCAGAGCGGACTGTGGATCGCACCGGGCGAGAAGGACGCCGTGGCGATCCTCGCGCCGCTCGGCCTCGACGGACACGTGACGGTGCTGAAGGCGGAGGCGGCGAAGCCCACCGAGGCCGCCGACCTCGTACGGAAGGCCTTCGACACCTCGGCCATCGCCGACGGCTACCGGGCCTTCCTGGCGTGCTGGGACACCGGCAGTCCGTCGCCTTCCGCACCCGACGACCTGGCCCGGCAGCTCATGCTGCACACCGACTGGCTCCAGCTGGTCCGCCAGGACCCCCATCTGCCGGCCGGGCAGTTGCCGCAGGACTGGCCCGCCATCAGGGCGGAGAAGTGCTTCCGCTCCCTCGCGCGGAAGTACGAACCGGTCGCCCGGCGTATCGCGGAGGAAGTGCTGGACGTGCTGGACCTCAGCTGAGAGGGGCCTTGCCCACCTCGGATCCGGCCGTCGACCTCACGTCCGTGCCGGTGCCGTCGCCCGCGTCGCGCGGCGCGGGAGCGCAGCCGAGCACGTGCGCCTTGACCAGTTCGGCGATGCGCGGATCCCGGCGCCGGAACGCTTCCATCACGGCCTCGTGCTCCTCCGCGTAGGACTGCTGCACCGTGCCCAGCCAGCGGATCGACAGCGCCGTCCACACCTCGATGCCCAGCGACTCCCACGTGTGCAGCAGCACGCTGTTGCCCGCGGCGCGCACCATCTCGCGGTGGAACGCCACGGTGTGCCGCACCTGCGCCTCTCCGTCCCCGGTGCGGTCGGCCTCGTACAGCGCCTCGACGTGCGGCCGGAGCGCCGACGCGTCGCCCGCGAGGCGCGGGGCCGCCAGCTCGGCGGCGATCTGCTCCAGGCCCGCCCGTACGGGGTAGATCTCCTCCAGGTCGGCGGCCGACAACTCCCGTACGCGCACACCCTTGTTCGTCACCGACTCGATCAGCCGCAGCGCCTCCAGCTCGCGCAGCGCCTCCCGCACGGGTGTCTGGCTGACCTCCAGCTCCACCGCGATCCGCCGCTCCACGATCCGCTCGCCCGGTTGCCACCGGCCGCTGACGATGCCCTCCACGATGTGCTCGCGGATCTGCTCACGCAGTGAATGCGCGAGGGGCAGCGGGGAGGGGGTCGAAGTCACAGGCGCGGCCTCCTTCTGAGCGGGGCTCTCGGTGGTTCCCGGGCGGTTTCTCCCGGCGGTCGTCGGCTTCCGGTGCTCCGGCTGCCCTGACAGGTTCTGCCGGGTGCGGCAGGTTCTGACAGGTCCGGGCGGGTCCGGGCGGGTGCTGACGGGTCCCGGCGGGAGAGGTGCCTCGACAATACGGCCCCGCAGGTGACGAGAGCGCCTCGTACGGGTGTGGTCTTCACCGCGCCCGCGGCAGCTCCGCCCTGCCGTGACCCGGACACGGAGGTCACCGCGCCCAGCCGGCGACGGCGACCACCTCAGCGGCGACGTCCACGACGGAGCGTCCATGACGGGAGCGTGCCGGTGCGGGGCCGCGGGCCGCGATCCGGCGGGTCCTCGGGGTGCGACAGCCCTACACGGCGGACGACTTGACCGCGCCGACGAACGCCGCCCAGGAGGTCGTGGAGAGAAGCAGCGCGGGACCGTCGGGGTCCTTGCTGTCCCGCAC
>NZ_JBHSFH010000002.1:0-336059 GCF_042653885.1 Streptomyces ovatisporus | reverse complement strand
CAGCGGAGGTCTTCGCCATGATCAAGACCCATGAGTGTCAACAACGCTCGTGATCAATACATCTAGGTCTAAAACTGCCGGACGCCGGGCTCGCGGGCGGCCGGATTTGCTGAGCGGCCCGCTCGCCGTGCAGGCTTCCCGGAGAACCGACAGAAGGAGGCAAGCCATGCTGATGGCCCACTCCGCCGTACTGGACAAGACGCTCCAGCAGTACGAGATTCTCCGCGAGCTCCACGCGGAGGAGGGCACGCCCGAAGCCCGCCGTCGCCTCGACGACGTGGCGTACAGCCTGTGCATCGCCACCGGCACCAACGACATCGACGCGGCCCTCGTCGCCGCACGGCACCGTCTGCCCGGAGCGCGTCCGCACGACGACTCCCTCCTCGCCGCCCGGAACGCGCGCTGAGCACCGTCGATCCGCCCATCCGTCAGTCCGCCCGTCCGTAACCCTGGCCGGGGTTCAGACCTGCAGGTGCCCGTCCCACGGGGCGTCGCGATCGGACCAGGCGGCCCCGGACCACTCCAGGCACAGCACCGTCGCGTCGTCACGCGGGTCGTGGCCGGTGGCGTGGAGGACGGACCTGGTGAAGGCGCGTACCGCGTCCCGGGGATGCTGCGTGGCGGTCTCTTCGATCAGGCGGCTCAGGGAACGCGGGTCGCCACCGGGCTCCAGCATCCCGTCGGTGATCAGCACCAGCCGGTCGCCCTTGCGCAGGTCGAGCGTCTGGAGCCGGTACTCGTGCTTGGGGTCGACGCCGAAGGGCAGGTCGACGAGCGGGGTGATCTCCCGGACGCGGCCCCCGCGCAGCAGCAGAGGCCACACGTGTCCGGCGTTGACGTACGTGGCCGCGCCCGTCTCGAAGGACACCCACATCAGTTGTCCCGTGGCCATGGCCTGCGCGCCGTGCCGGGCGAGAGCGTTCTGCACCTTCGCGGACTCCGTGACGACGGCACGGTGTTCCTGGACGGCGTGCTCGGCGACGGCGACGTTGGCGGCGGACGCCTGCGCCACGAGGTCGAGCCCCGCCCTGCGTGCGTTGCGCAGGGCGCTCACCACCACCGTGGCCAGCTGCGCGGCCCGTACGTCGTGGCCCATGGCGTCGGTGAGGGACAAGTGGAGACCTGAACGGTTGAGGGCGTAGTCGAAGGTGTCTCCCCCGATCTCGGCGGCCGGTTCCAGCGATCCGGCGACGATGAACGGGCCCGCGTCGCAGGTGAAGGACTCGGGCAGCAGACGGTGCTGGATCTCGGAGGCGAGGGACATCCGGGTGCTCCGCCTCCCCCACTCGAAGAGGTCGGTGAAACGCCTGTTGACGATCACGACGTAGGCGAGCGCGTGAGCCGCTTCCGCGATGCGCTGGAGCATCTCGCGGCCGGGAGCGCCGGGGAGCGTCAGTTCGAGGAGGCCGATCGCGTCGCCCCGGTCGGAGACGGGTGCGACGACGTGGGAGGTGCGTTGCATCGCGGAGCCGGAGTCCCCGCCGCGCTCCTCCGGTCCTCGGTCGCCGTCACCGGCGCGGCGGTCCTCGTCGTCACCGGCGAGACGGTCCTCGCCGTCACCGGCGAGACGGTCCTCGTGGGCGTCGGCGCGGCTGCCGTCGTCGACCCAGAGCTGCTGGGAGCGGATCACGCGCTCGTAGAGCGTTCCCGCGAGGGCGAACCGCTCGGGCTCGCCCTCGCCGATCTCGTCCTGGAAGCCCGTCAGACGCACCACGGCGTTGCCGCCGAGGTCGGTGATCATGAAGGAGACGTCCAGGGCGGAGAACTTCTCCTTGAGGATCCGCTCCATCACCTCGACCGACTTCACCGGTGGCGCCGCCTGAACCGACGCCAGCAGGTCGCTCATCCACCCTCGGCCGTGGGTCACGGTCCGCGCCCTTCCGTTGCCGCCGGAACCGCCTGCCCGTACGGCCGGACGCCGCGCGCCGCGTGACGGCCGGCGACGCATGTCCGAGAACGAGCAGGGCGGTTCTCCTCCCCGCAGTATCGGCAGCGGCGGGACGCAGCCGCCACGCGCGGTGGCCTGATCGGATGACGGTGAGGCAGGGCGGGGAGAGAGGTCCGGCCCGCAGGTGCGCCATGCTGCCGTCCGGCTCACATCCGGTGAGCGGTCCCGGGCGACGGGCAGGGTGCGCCGGCCCCGGCGCGCGACCCCGGGATGCCCGGGCGGCTCGCACATGTCCGTCCCGGGCAGCTAGTCCTCGCGGCGCGGACGGCCCCGCGGAGGATGGGGGCGGGCGTGCCCCGGCAGTCGCCGAGCGTCGGCGAGTGCCTTGCGCAGCAGGTAGTCGATCTGGGCGTTGGTGGAACGCAGCTCCTCGGCCGCCCAGCGCGCGATCGCGTCGTAGATGGCCGGGTCGAGCCGCAACAGCACTTGCTTGCGCTGCCGTTGGGGCCGACGGGCGGGTCTCTGGCGCGGTGCGTCCGCGGCGCCGGAGCCGTCAGCCGTGCCGGCGGAGTCCGCCTCGGGCGCCTCTCCGCGGGAGGAGCCCTCCGGCGAGGGCCCCTCCTGCGACGGCACAGCCGGCTCCGGTTCCGCGGCTTCCGCACGTTCCGGAGGGTCGGTCACTGGTAGAGCGTTCCCGTGTTCATCACCGGCTGGGGCGAGCGGTCACCGCAGAGCACGACCAGCAGGTTGCTGACCATCGAGGCCCTGCGTTCCTCGTCCAGCTCGACGAAGTCCTGGGCGGCGATGCGCGTGATGGCGTCCTCGACCATGCCGCACGCCCCTTCCACGATCGTCTTGCGGGCGGCGACCACGGCACCCGCCTGCTGCCGCTGGAGCATGGCGGAGGCGATCTCCGGCGCGTAGGCGAGGTGCGTGAAGCGGGACTCGATGATCTTCACGCCCGCGGCGCTGACGCGTGCCGTCAGTTCGACGGCGAGCTTCTCGGTGATCTCCTCGGCGTTGCCGCGCAGCGACAGCCCGTCCTCGTCGTGCGAGTCGTAGGGGTACTCGATCGCGATGTGACGTACGGCTGCCTCGGTCTGGGTGGACACGAACTCGACGTAGTCGTCCACGGAGAACGTCGCCTGTGCCGTGTCCGCGACCTGCCACACGACCACTGCGGCGAGCTCGATCGGGTTTCCGTAGGCGTCGTTGACCTTGAGGACGGCCGTCTCGTGGTTCCGCACCCGCGTGGAGATCTTCGCCCGGCTCGTGAGCGGATTGACCCAGCGCAGGCCGTCCGTACGGATCGTCCCCGTGTAGCGCCCGAAGAGCTGGACGACGCGGGCCTCTCCCGGCGCGACCATGTTCAGGCCGCACATCGCGAAGATCGAGCCGATCAGGACGACGACGCCCACGACGATCAGCACCGCGCCGAGTCCGGTGTCGCCGTCGGCGGCGAACCCGCCGCCGAGGACTATGCCGCCCACGCCGAGCAGGAAGCCGATGAGGCCGAGGAGCAGCGCCAGTCCGCCGGGGATGCTGTGCGCGGTGACCTCGCGGACCTCGGGGTCGGGCATGTCGGGCAGGTCCTGCGGGTCGGCCGCCTTCGCGGGGTCGGGTGTGGCGGGTGTGGGTTCTTGAGCGGACATCAGGGTTCCCCCGTTTCGCTTGTGTGTCGCGGACGCGGATGTGACACGGGCTCCGCATCCGGCGCTCTGCTTCTTCCTCGGCCGGACTGCGTGGACCGTACCCGACCGTCTAGCAAAGTGATATCACTTTAACGCAGAAGCGCGGTTCCGGCCAGCATGGGGGCCTGGCCGGAACCGCCGACTGGACGACCTGTGCACGGTCACGGCGGTGGTGGCCGCGTATCCGTCCAGGTCACTCGGTACGCAGCCCGTCCGGGCGCATCATCCGCCACAGGAACGGCAGGCTCACGAGCGTCACCAGTCCGATCACTCCCGCACCCGCACCGGCCACCGGCAGGAAGACCAGCCAGTCCGTGGTGGGCGCGTCCAGCAGGCGCAGCAGCCCCCAGCCGAGCCCCAGCCCGAAGACCACGGCCAGACCGATTCCCAGCACGACCGGCAGCGCCGTCTGCCACAGCACGGACGCGCCGAGCGTGGCCCGCCTGGTGCCGAACGCCACCAGGACCGACAACTGACGCTTGCGCTCCCGCAGTTGCTCCAGCATCGAGACGACCATGCTGGCCCCGATCAGCAGCAGCACCGCCACGGCCGCCGCGAGCACCGCGCGCCGGATGGTGGTGAACTCCGCCGTCACCGCCTCGTCGGAGGTCTCGAAGACGGAGTAGGAAGGGTCCGCCTGGAAGACGGCCGTGCGCAGGTTCTCCAGCGCCGCTCCGGTCGGGTCGGCGACGACCCACCCGCGGTACGACGGCTCGTTCAGCAGCTCGGCGGGCAGTGCCGACGGAGTGGCCAACAGGCCCTCCACGGTCCCGCCTTCGGGCCCCTCGATGCCCCGGACCGTACGGGCACGGGGAACCCGCCAGGTCGTCCTGGCGTCGCCCTTCCCGAGCACGAAGGCCGTACCGGTCGGCGGGGCACCGGTCTCGTCCCTCTCCGGAGGGACCTTGTAGACCTCGCCCTCCTTGCAGTCGTCGATGTGGGCCAGCTTGCGCAACGTCGCGCAGCGGCCGACGGCGATGCCGGCCATCTCCTCCCGCTTGACGGGCTCGTAAGCCTGCAGGAAGCCCGTCACTTCGCGTACGCCGCCGGCCCGTTCGAGCTTCGCTGTCAGGGCTTCCGCGCGACCGGGTGTGGTGTGGGGTCCGTAGATGTTGGCCAGGGTCCTCTTCTCCGGACCGTCGTCGCCCTTCAGCGTCTGATCGGTCTCCACCGCGGCGAAGAGCATCTGCAGTGCGATGGCTCCGGCCACCGCGATCGTGATGCCGCTGACGGCGCGTGAGGCGTTGCCGCTGCTGAACTGGAGCCGCCGGGTGGCGAGCTGCCAGGACACCGGCCCGCCGCGCAGCCGCCCTACGATCCGCTCGACCAGCCACGGGAGCAGCAGCGCCACCCCGCCGAGCAGGAGTACGACAGCCGCAGTGACCTGCACCCCGCTCACGGAGGCGTCGTCGCCCGTCACCGATCCCGCGAGCGGCAGCAGCAGCGCGGCACCCGCCACGGGCGGAAGCAGCCGCCACCACACGCGTCTGGCCCGCTGCTCCGACTTGCGTACGAGGCCGAGGGGTTCGATGGCGACACCGCGCAGGGCGACGATGGTGACGGCGACAGCCGTCACGGGCACACCGAGAACGATCAGAATCCCGAGTCCGGTGGCGGGAGCGACGTCAGCGGGGTGGACGCTGAAGCCGAAGAGTTCGATCTTGCCGATGAAGACACGCCCCAGCAGGAAGAACCAGCCTCCCAGCAGCACACCCAGCACCGCGCCGACCAGCGATTCCCCTGCAGCCATCCGCCGGGTCGTGGCCGCGTCGGCACCCACGAGACGGAGGGCCGCGAGTCTGGTGTCGCGCTGTTCGCCGCCGAAACGCACCGCTGTGGCGATGAAGACGGCGACCGGCATCACCAGCACCGCGCACGCCACCACGATCAGCAGAACCAGCACCGGATCGAGGGGAGCCTCGTCGGGCTGCGCAGCGCTGAAGTCGTCGACGCGGCTGGCGCCTTGGGCGACCGAGAGGTCGTCCGCCCCTTTGTAGAAGGCGAGTTCACCGGGGCCCAGCAGTCCGTCCTCACCGATGACGCCGGTGACACGGCCGTCGAGCCGCTCTGCGAGGTGTTCGCCTTCCGGGGATGCCAGCAGTCTCTTCAGCGCGGGCGAGACCACCAGTTCGCCGGCTGCGGGAATGTCACGGAGGCCGGGCGGCTTCGCGGGACTCCCCCCGTCCGCCTGCATGAGCCGCCCGTAGAGATCGTCGCCGCGGTAGTGGGTGTTGGCGTCCTTCGTGAGAACGGTGTATTCGGTCGGCTCGGCGTCCTCACGGGCTGCGAGGAACGCGCCGGAGCGGGCCTGCTCACGGGCGTCGAAGCCGGCGGCGATCTCCGGAACCGCCGCGGCGAGCAGCAGTACGGCCACACCGAGCGCGACGCCGACGGCCGTCAGCAGCGTCCGCAACCACCCCTGCCGGCCGCCGCTCGTGGCGAAGCGTGCGCCCATGGCCAGGTCGCGGGCCCAGTCCGCCGGGCGCGCCCGGCCTTCGGGCGGGGCGCCGGGACCGCCGCCCTCGTCCCCGGCCCGCGCATCTGCGCCCTCCCGGGTCGCCGTACCGGCGCTCACAGGGCACCGGCCATGCTTCGGGCGCGTCCGTCCCGTACGACGACCTCGCGGTCCGAGTAGGCGGCGACCCGCGATTCGTGGGTGACGAGGACGACCGCCGCGTTGGTCTCGCGGGCCGCCTCGGTCAGGAGCTGCATCACGCGCTCGCCGTTGAGCGAGTCGAGCGCGCCGGTCGGCTCGTCCGCGAAGAGCACGCTCGGGCCGACGGCCAACGCGCGGGCGACAGCGACGCGTTGGCCCTGACCGCCGGACACCTGACCGGGACGCTGGCTGCGTACGTCGTCCACTTCGAGCCGCTCCAGCCACGAGGAGGCACGCGACTCGGCCTCCCTGCGGCTGAGACCGGCGAGCCGCAGCGGCAGCGCCGCGTTCTCCAGGCAGCTCAACTCGGGGACGAGCTGGCCGAACTGGAAGACGAAACCGAAGTCGCGCCTGCGCAGCGCGCTGCGCCGGGCGTCGGACATCTGCGAGAGCACCCGGCCGCGGTACGTCACCGTGCCCGAGTCGGGCGGGACGATCCCGGCGAGGCAGTGGAGCAGCGTCGACTTGCCGGAGCCGGAGGGCCCCATGACGGCGACGATCTCACCGGCGTGGATCTCGAAGTCGGCGCCGTCGAGCGCGGCCGTCGAGCCGTAGGCCTTGTGCAACTGCGCTGCCGAGAGCAGGATTCCGGCCCCTTCGGAGGCGCCGGCGTCGTCCCCGGGGAGCGAGGCAGTCGGTGCGGGGGGTGTCATGGCCGTACCTCCGAGGCGAGCTTGTCGAGTCGCGCCGCCGTCAGTTCCAGCCACCGCAGGTCGGCTTCGAGGTGGAACAGGGCGTGGTCGCAGATGAGCTGGTCCGCCAGGTCCCCGCCCTGTTTGCGCCTGGTCAGCTCCCGCATGAGGCGGAGGTGTTCGGCACGCTGACTGTCGAGCAGCTCGCCTGCGTCGCGTCCGGTCAGCAGGGCGAGCACCACCTTCGTGTACAGGGTGCTCTGCAGGTACGGCTCCGGCTTCTCGGGGCGGGAGAGCCACTCGGCGACGTCGGTGACGCCGGCGTCGGTGATGGCGTACCGCTTCCGGTCGGGCCCGCCGCCCGCCTCGATGCCGTCGACCTCCACGAGGCCGTTCTTCAGCAGGCGCGACATCGTGGAGTAGACCTGCCCGTAGTGCAGCGGGCGGTCGTGGCCGAAGCGTTCGTCGAAGGCCCGCTTGAGGTCGTAACCGTGGCGGGGGCCGGACTCCAGGAGACCGAGCAGGGTGTGACTGATGGACATGGCGGAGACTATACACAGCATGTATACGCCTGGTGTATAGAACTCGGGAAGACTGCCCCGACCTGCGCGGCAGCCTGCAATCCCGTTGCCCGGCGGCGAATTCGGCCGCGGTGTCCGCCGCGGCGCCCCCGGGCCCCGCCCCGACGACCCGGCCTGCGTCGCCCCCGCTCCTCGCCGCCCACGCGGGCAACCCGCGCCCCCGGTCCTGCGTCAGCGATACCGGCACCCGTTCGCGGTGCCGCGCCGTGGTCGAGGACCGGGGGGTGCGATCAATGGCACGCACTGCGGAAGAGTGCGCTCCCGTCTCCGGGACGTACCCGTACGAACAGCCCGGTGCGCCCGGCCTCCCCGGAGCGCCCCTGAACTACCGCCCCGGCGCGGAGCCGTCGGCACCCGCAGACGGCCGCTCCCCCGGCCCCGCACTCCCGAGCCGCCTCGGCACGGCAGTCGCCCGGCACACCCGCCGCCTGCTCGGCGTCGCCCGGCGCCCGTACTGGCAGCGCCCCCACCCCTCCTGGCTGGTGCGCCGCTGGCCGGACCTGACCGCGGCGTGCGCCGCCACCGTCTTCTTCTGGCTCTCCCTCACCCCCTCCCTGGTGCCGCGGCCCTGGCTCCTCCAGGGCGTCATCGGCGGCATCACAGCCGCGATCGGCTATGCCGTGGGTTCGCTGCTGGGCTGGCTGGTGCGCGGATCACTCGCGCGGGCACGCGGCCGGCTGCCCTTCCCCCTCCGGCTGCCGGGCGAACGGGCGCGGGCGCACGCCTGGCAGGCGTACTGCGTGCTCGCACCGGGGCTCACCGTGCTGGCCCTCTCCGAGAGCGCCCGCATGCAGCGCGAGTTGCGCGTACTGCAGGAGCTGCCGGAGACCCTGACCTGGCACTCGATGATGATCGCGCTGTTGGCGCTGGGCCTGTGCGGCGTGCTGCTGCTCCTCGCCCGTACGGTCCGGCTGTGCACCCGGGAGCTGATCCGCGGGCTGTGCCGGTTCGTGCCGCGGCCCGTGGCCGTGGTGGCGGGTGTGCTGATCAGCGCGTCGGTGGTGGTCGTCGGCACCCGCGACGTCGTCTTCGACCGCGGCGTCATCGACATCGTGTCCCGGATCGCGGCGGCCACCAACGACGGCACCAGGGCCGGCATGGTCCAGTCGGGCTCCCCGTACGTCTCCGGCAGCCCCGGCTCCCTGGTCAAGTGGGACGAACTGGGTTACGAGGGCCGCAACTTCACCGCCTCGACACTCACTGCCCGGGAGATCCGCAAGATCACGCGGCGTCCCGCGAAAGAACCCGTACGCGTCTACGTCGGCAAACAGAGCATCGAGTCCCAGACGGCCGACGGCGACGAGGCCGCGACGTACGAGGCCGGCGCCGAGATCGCCGTAGCCGAACTGGAACGCACGGGCGCCTTCAGCCGCGAGGTGCTGGCCGTCGCCGGCACGACCGGCATGGGCTGGGTCAACTCCACCGACGCCGAGCCTCTCGAGTACATGCACGGCGGCGACACGGCGATCGTGGCGATGCAGTACTCGTACCTGCCCAGCTGGGTCTCCTTCGTCGTCGACAAGGAGCAGGCGGGCCGGGCCAACCGCGCGCTGGTCAAGGCGGTGCGGGCACGCTGGCTGCAGGAGCCGCCGCAGAACCGTCCGCGGCTGGTCGTCTTCGGCGAGAGCCTCGGCGCGTACGGCATCGAGGCGGCCTTCGACGGGCCGCGCGACCTGCTGTCGAAGGTGGACGGGGCGGTGCTCGCCGGTTCGCCGAACTTCTCCCCCATCCGACGGGAACTCACCGCCCACCGCGACGCCGGCAGCCCCGTGTGGCGTCCGCAGTACGACGAAGGCCGCCACTTCCGGTTCGCGCAGTGGCCGCAGAAGGACCTCGCCCGTCCTCCGGGCCCCTGGCACGGTCCGCGGGTGGTCTATCTGCAGAACGCCTCGGACGCGATCGTGTGGTGGTCGTGGGACCTGGCGCTGGAACGGCCGCGGTGGCTGAGCGAACCGCTGGGCCCGGACATCACGGAGGAGGTCGGCTGGTTCCCGTTCGTGACCTTCTGGCAGACCACGGTCGACCTCGCCGTCTCCTACGAGGTGGACGCGCCGCACGGTCACCGCTACGGCACGGGCTCGGTGGAGGCGTGGGGCGCCGTGGCGCCCCCCGACGGCTGGAGCGCCACCGATCAGCGGCGGCTGAAGCAGCACATGGACGCCCGCAAGGCCCCGTACTGATCCCGTACGGTCCGTTGCCGCCCGTTGCCGCCCCGTACCGGAGGAACTCCTACCGGCGTTCGCCCCCCGGCTTCCCGGAGGACGGCCCGTCCCCGGGACGGGCCGGCGGGGCTCCGTCCGCCGACTCCGTCGGAGACGCGCCCGGCTCCGCCTGAACAGCTCCGCCCCTCGGCACTCCGGGGCT
Organism: Streptomyces ovatisporus; assembly: GCF_042653885.1. NCBI lineage: Bacteria > Bacillati > Actinomycetota > Actinomycetes > Kitasatosporales > Streptomycetaceae > Streptomyces > Streptomyces ovatisporus. The sequence continues at coordinate 326,247 of NZ_JBHSFH010000002.1, read as the reverse complement.
CTTCGCGATTCCGGCGCCCTTGCCCGTCGCCCCCTCCGCCGCAGTCACCTGCGTGGCTCCCGCGACAGCGAGCACACCCGGGCCGCCCGGCTGACTGCCCTCCGAGAACGCGCGCAGATAGCCGACGGCCGTGTTGAGCACGGCCACCAGCGGCACCGCGACGACAGCGCCCGGGATGCCCGCGATGAGGCTTCCGCCGGTGACGGCGAGCACCACCGCCAGCGGATGCACCCGCACGAGACGTCCGAGGATGAACGGCTGGAGGACGTGGCTCTCGATCTGCTGGACGAGCAGCACGACACCGAGCGCCAGCAGCCCCGTGACGGGCCCGTTGGTGACGAAGGCGACGACCACGGCCAGCGCCCCCGAGACGACGGCACCGACGATCGGCACGAACGCGAAGATGAAGATCAGCACGGCGAGCGGCACCGCCAGCGGGACGTCCAGGACGTAGATGCCGACACCGATGAAGATCGCGTCGATCATGGCCACTATCACGGTCCCGCGCACGTATCCCGTGAGCGTGATCCAGGCACGCGGCCCGGCCCCGGCGACGCCCTCACGCGCCGCGGCGGGGACCAGCTTCAGCACCCAGTTCCAGATGCGGTCGCCGTCGTAGAGCAGGAAGAGGGTGATGAACATCGCCAGCAACGCCCCGGAGAGGAACTCCAGCAGCACGGTGACGCCTTCGAGTCCGGCGGAGGTGACCTCCTTGCTGTTGTCGCCCAGCCACTGGCTCAGGTTCTTGGCGACGTCGTTGACCTGCTCCTCGGAGACGTGGAACGGGCCCTGCACCGCCCAGCGCTGACCCTCGTCGATGGCTTCCTGCACCCGTTCGGTGAGGGTGGGCAGGTTCTCGGTCACCTGCCAGACCACGAACCAGCCGACCAGGCCCATCACCACGAAGCCGGTGATGAAGGTGATGGCGGTGGCCAGCCCGCGGCTCACGCGGTGCCGCTTGAGCCGGGCGACGGTGGGCTGCAGCAGCGCCGTCACCAACAGGCCCGCGGAGAACGCGAGTACGAGCAGGCTGATCGAGCTGATCACCTGTATCAGCACCCACACGAGTCCCGCGAGCACCAGCAGCCGCCACGCGGACTCGGCAGCGACCCGTACGCCCCACGGCACCACCGAGGCGGGCGCCGGCCGGCCGCCTCCCGTGGCCGGCGAGTGGTGCGGCGCCGAAGAGGGCGGAGCACCGGGCGCCCGCGGCGCGTCGGCCTGCTCGTCCGCCCCGGGGTACGGCCCGGCACCGACTCCGGTGATCGCCTCCTGCTTGGCGAGCTGCTCGGCACGCCTGGCCGCGATACGGGCCCCCAGTCGCGCCACGCCGTCGCGCAGCCTGTCCACCCTGCTCGTCATCCCGCGTCCTCCGCCCCCTGCTGTGCTGTTCCGGGCCGCCTGCGGGCCGGGGAGGCACCTCCCAAGCCCGGCCGTCTCCGCTGCCGTTGGATGACGACGTTACCGGCGCGAGGGTTGCTTCCGTCATGGACGCGCGATGACGTTCACCACCCGGGCACGGCGCACGCTCACCCCCGGCCCGTGAACCCGGGCCGGGGGTGAGTCGCTGAAGCTTGTGAAGATGTGCGGCTCAGCGCGGGGCGCTGTCGCTCAGTACCAGTTGTTGGCCTGCCAGAAGTCCCAGGCACCGCAGGGGCTGCCGTACCGGTCGTTCATGTAGTTCAGGCCCCACTTGATCTGGGTGGCCGGGTTCGTTCGCCAGTCCGCGCCCGCAGAAGCCATCTTGGAGCCGGGCAGAGCCTGCATGAGGCCGTACGCGCCGGAGGACGGGTTGCTGGCCTGGTAGTTCCAGCCCGACTCCCGCTCGACGATCTGCGAGAAGCACTGGAACTGGCCGCCGCCGACGATCTGCTTGGCCATCGACTGGACTTCGGAAGTCGAGTAGGAGGCCTTCTGCGCGAAATCCCCCGCGTCTGCACGCGCGGAACGGCTCGCCGCCTCTTTCGCCTCACGCGCCTCAGCCGCCTTCTCCGCCGCAGCCTTCTTGGCTGCTGCGTCCTCGGCTGCCTGCTTACGCGCGGCTTCCTCGGCCGACTTCTTCGCCTCCGCGTGGGCAGCGGAGGACGCGGAGTCCGCCTGCTGCGTCAGGGAAGCGGTCTGCACCTGGGCCTGCTGACCCGCCGGTATGTCTGCGAGGAGCGTCGCGTCAGCAGCGGTGGCCTCGACATCGTTCGTCGTCTGACCCTGCTGGCTACCGGAGGCCACACCGACGACGGCGCCGACGGTGGTGACCGCGGTGGCGGACGCCACGGCGAATCCCCGGACGGAGATCCGAGTCACACGTTTTCCTTCCAACGTGCCCGCTTGAGTGACCGCGCGGGCGCAATCGTGCCCCTGGCACTGACCCCCTCGGAACTTGGTCACCGGAGGTACGGGCCCGGTTGGGCCTCCCCATGGGCAGGGAGAACCCGCGTGGTGCTCGGGCGGCATACGGCGTGACTGCTGTTCAGTTCTGTACTGCCTTGCAATGCCACACCATTGGGGGTGTTGCTGTGCCGTATGCGGGGCCTGACAGGACCCACACCCTGCCGGACGCGAGCAGTCCGAGGCAATTCCACACCGAGTGGGATAGGTCACAGGGAGTTTGGCTGTCACATTCCCCGGAAACACGGGCGCGCCACCGGCGACCGGGCTAGGCTGCTGGACCCACTCGCCACGGCTCCACCACTGGTACGACCACCCGCCAACTCCCTTACTGAAGCCGCAGGTCGGAGCCCCGCAGAGCATGGCCGGGCAGGTACCGCGCACGGACCGCGGACATCACCCGCACGAGGTATGAGGTCTTCCCTCGCCCCCACGGCGTCCCCGGCACAGCGAAGACGCCGGCCGCCCCGCGGGGACGACCGGCGCCAATCGCCTCAACTGCCCTCAGGCATTCACTTCTTCGAGCATTTCGGTCACAAGCGCCGCGATCGGCGACCTTTCGGACCGGCTGAGCGTGATGTGCGCGAAGAGCGGATGCCCCTTCAGCTTCTCCACGACGGCGACCACTCCGTCGTAGCGTCCGACGCGCAGATTGTCCCGTTGCGCGACGTCATGGGTGAGAACGACCCGTGAACCGGAACCGATTCGGGAGAGGACCGTCAGCAGGACGTTCCGCTCGAGCGACTGTGCCTCGTCCACGATCACGAAGGCGTCGTGCAGCGAACGCCCCCGGATGTGCGTCAGCGGCAGCACCTCCAGCATTCCGCGCTCCACGACCTCCTCGATCACTTCACGGCTGGTGACCGCGGAGAGCGTGTCGAAGACCGCCTGCGCCCACGGGTTCATCTTCTCGGCCTCGGTGCCCGGCAGATAACCCAGATCCTGGCCGCCGACCGCGTAGAGCGGCCGGAAGACCATGACCTTCTGGTGCTGACGACGCTCCAGCACCGCCTCCAGGCCGGCGCACAGAGCGAGCGCGCTCTTGCCCGTACCGGCACGCCCGCCCATGGACAGGATGCCGACCTCCGGGTCGAGCAGCAGATCGAGAGCGATGCGCTGCTCCGCGCTGCGCCCCTTGATGCCGAACGCTTCGCGGTCGCCGCGTACGAGTTTCACTCTCCCCTGCGGTGTGACCCGCCCGAGGGCCTTGCCCTTCTCCGACTGGAGGACCAGACCGGTGTGGACGGGCATCTCGGCCGCTTCGGGTACGAAGACGCTGTCCGCCGCGAAGAGTTCGTCGATGTCCTCACCGGCGAGGGTCAGCTCGGACATGCCGGTCCAGCCCGATTCGGTGATGGCGAGCTCCGCGCGGTACTCCTCGGCGAGGAGTCCGACAGACGACGCCTTGATCCGCAGCGGCAGGTCCTTGGAGACGACCGTGACGTCGTACCCCTCGGCCTGCAGATTGCGGGCGACGGCGAGAATCCGCGAGTCGTTGTCCTCCAGCCGGAAACCGGCCGGCAGGACGCCGGTGTCGGAGTGGTTCAGCTCCACACGGAGCGAGCCGCCCACCTCCCCGATCGGAATGGGAGCGTCGAGCCGGCCGTACCGGACGCGGTACTCGTCCAGCCTCCGCAGCGCCTGACGTGCGAAGTAGCCGAGCTCCGGGTGATGCCGCTTTGCCTCCAACTCGGTCACGACGACAACGGGGAGCACCACTTCGTGCTCCTCGAAACGGTCCATCGCCGTCGGGTCTGCGAGCAGCACGCTTGTGTCGATCACATACGTGCGCCGGTCGGAATCGTTGCGCTTCTTGCTTGTCACCACGGGTGGACGAACCCCCTCGGAAGAGGTCGGGGTGCGACGGCGTCGCAAGGGAAGAGACCGGTCCGGACCCGCGCGGAGCGGGCCGTGCACCGGCCCTCCGCGACATCCGCGTCGCCGCAATGCCTCTGCGGTCGTCCGTGGTCTGCAATCGGGCCTCCCGGCGCCGGGGCCTGTGGAGGGCACCCAGCCATGAGGTGATATTCCCCCGGGCGGCGACAAGCATGCAATGGCATATGCGGAGGTCCACGGGCGGGTGACTACGAGGACCCGATACGGGGATTTCCGTGCAGCTCCCGGCCCTGACCACTTTCCTCGGGCTCCGGACGCCCTTACGCGCTCGTCCTGAGCGCCGTGCGCGCCCGGCGGGTGTCAGTTCCCGTAGCGCCGGTGCCGCGCCGCGTAATCGCGGAGGGCACGGAGAAAATCGACCTTGCGGAAGGCCGGCCAGAACACTTCGCAGAAGTAGTACTCCGAGTGGGCGCTCTGCCAGAGCATGAAGCCCGACAGGCGCTGCTCCCCGCTGGTGCGGATGACCAGGTCCGGGTCGGGCTGCCCGCGCGTGTACAGGTGCTCCGAGATGTCCTCGACGGTCAGGCTCTCCGCCAGCGCGTCCAGGCTCATGCCGCGCGCGGCACGGTCCGCCAGCAGCGAGCGGACGGCGTCGGTGATCTCCTGCCGGCCGCCGTAACCGACGGCCACGTTCACCAGTATTCCGTCGATCTCCCCGGCCTTCTGCTCCGCCTTCTTGAGCACCTGCTGCGTACGGTCCGGGAGGAGGTCCAGCTGGCCGACGTGGTGGACGCGCCAGCGGCCGTCCGCCGCCAGGTCGCGCACCGTGTCCTCGATGATGCCCAGCAGCGGGAGCAGCTCCTCCTCGGGCCGGTGGAGGTTGTCCGTCGAGAGCAGCCACAGCGTGACGACCTCGACGTCCGTCTCGGCGCACCAGGTCAGCAGTTCCTGGATCTTCTCCGCGCCCGCCTGGTGACCCTGCTCCGTGGTACCGCCCGAGGCCCGCGCCCAGCGCCTGTTGCCGTCCAGGATGACGCCGATGTGCTTGGGCACCTGGTCGGTGTCGAGTCGGTCCTCCACCCGGCGCGCATACAGCCTGTACACCAGGTCACGAAGCTTCATGGGAATGGCCAGCCCCTCCTTGGCGAGTCCGGGATCCTTGAACCTTACTGCCGGTGAAGACCCCGTACGAAGCCGGGCGGCTCGCGGGGCCCGGCCGTAGGAAACTGATAGTAAAGGCCCATGACGCACGACTCCTCCCTCCCCTCACACTCCTCTCTTTTTCCCTACAGCGCCCACGAAGGGCGCTACGACTCCATGGCGTACCGCCGCACCGGACGCTCCGGGCTGAAGCTGCCCGCCGTCTCGCTGGGGCTGTGGCACAACTTCGGCGACGACCGTCCGCTGGAGACACAACGGGCCATCCTGCGCCGGGCGTTCGACCTGGGCGTCACGCACTTCGACCTGGCCAACAACTACGGACCGCCGCCCGGGTCCGCCGAGCTGAACTTCGGCAAGCTGATGGCGCAGGATTTCCGGCCGTACCGCGACGAGATGGTCATATCGACCAAGGCGGGGTACCTCATGCACCCCGGCCCGTACGGCGAGTGGGGCTCCCGCAAGTACCTGCTGTCGTCACTGGACGCCTCGCTGCGGCGCATGGGGCTCGACTACGTCGACATCTTCTACTCCCACCGCTTCGACCCGCAGACCCCGCTGGAGGAGACGATGGGGGCGCTCGCCTCCGCCGTGCAGCAGGGCAAGGCCCTGTACGCGGGCGTCTCCTCCTACAACGCCCGGCGCACGCGCGAGGCTGCGCGCCTGCTGCGGGAGATGGGCGTACCGGCGCTCATCCACCAGCCGTCCTACTCGATGCTGAACCGCTGGACCGAGGAGGACGGGCTGCTGGACACCCTGGAGCGGGAGGGCATGGGCTGCATCTCCTTCGCCCCGCTCGCGCAGGGCCTGCTCACGGACAAGTACCTGCAGGGCGTCCCGGAGGGTTCGCGGGCAGCGCAGGGCAAGTCGCTGGACCCGGGACTGCTGACCGAGGACGTCGTGGGCCGGCTGCGCGGGCTCGACGGCATCGCCCGGCGGCGCGGCCAGACGCTCGCCCAGCTCGCGCTGCGCTGGGTGCTGCGGGACGCGCGGATGACCTCGGCGCTCATCGGCGCCAGCAGCGTGCGCCAGCTGGAGACGAACGTCGCGGCGCTGGAAGGGCCGGAGCTGACCGAGGAGGAACTGCGGGAGATCGACTCCTACGCCGTCTCCGAACCGGGGACCAACATCTGGTCGCAGAGCAGCGAGAGTTGAGCCGGAGCTGAGGGACTCTCGAGTGGGCCGGAAGCAGGACCGGGCCCCGGAGAGTTCACGAGGGACGCTCGGCCCGTCAGCGCGGCACAGGAACGGAAAACGGGCCGGTCCGTGGGGGGATACGGACCGGCCCGAGGGGGGGTTTCCACCTTAGCCCCTCGCGCAAGGCCGTCCGGACAGCAACTACCCCTTCGCCGTGTCGCCGCAAGGGACGGGCACGGACGGACACGGCCGCATCCGGTGCCCCGCTGGAGCGTCCCGTGCTCCCTCCGGACGTGGCCGCTCAGGCTCCGGGACCGGCAGCGAACATCCCCAGCAGGGCGCCCATCAGCAGGAAGGGCCCGAAGGGCAGAGCTGTCTTACGGCCCGCGCGCCCGGCCACGATCAGCGCGACGCCGAACGAGGCATGCAGGAGGAACGCGAGGAAGGCGCCCGCAAGCAGGGCCTCCCAGCCGTACCACCCAAGAGCGACGCCCGGAGTGAGCGCCAACTTGACGTCGCCGAAGCCCAGTCCGCGCGGATGCACCAGGAACAGCACGAAGAAGCCGCCTGCCAGCACCGCGCCGCCGAGCAGCGCCCGCACCCAACTTCCCTGCGCGCCAGGCGAGATGGAGGCCAGGCCGAGAAGGACGACGGTGAGCGCGGCCAGCGGCAGGGTGAGCACGTCGGGCAGGCGCCTCACCCGTACGTCCACCGCCGCGAGCAGCAGGCCGAACGGCGCCGCGAGCAGCCAGACCGCCAACTCGGGGCGTGGGCCCGCGATCAGGACGAGTGCGGCGCAGACGAGAGCCCCCACGAGGACGAGCGAGCCGGAGCGCGGCCCGTACGCCGGATCGGGGGTTCCGGGGCGGGGGCGGCGCTCCGCGGAGTCGGGTTCGGAGTCGGGTTCGGAGGCCGGGTCCGGGGCGGGAGCCGGGTCCGGGGAGGGGGCCGAGTCCGGGGCGGGAGCCGGGTCCGGGGCGGTCACCGCGGTGCTCTCCGGTGCGCTCTCCGGTGCGCTTTCCGGGGTGCGGTTCGGGGCAGGGGGCGCCCCCGCCGCTGCCGCGTCCCGCTTCTCGGCGGTTGCTCCTTGCGTGTCCTCCGTGGCGGGTCCGTCCGGAACGCAGTCAGGACATCGCGCCGGGCCCACCCAGCCGCGCCACGAGCCCGGCAGCGAGTGGCCTCCCGGGCAGTCCCGGGGCAGGGGCCGCTCACGGGGGACCGCGAACCGGTAGACGGCGCGCGGCAGAAGCGCTCCGGCCGCAGCTCCGTAGCCGGCCGCGGAGAGGACGAGCGTCGACGTCAGCAGCACACTGCGAGCCTAATTGCGAAAAGGCGCTGGTGAGGGGCCGAGTGAACATCACGAAAGCGTTCCGGCGGCCGGGTTTACAGAAGTTGAGCCGACGTCACGTGACCTAAATCGCCCATTATTTGGACGTGGATGTCAGTGGGAGGCTTTAATCTTGAGTCATGTCCTCGTCTTCGACTTCCCAGCCCTCTGATCGCGGCGAACGAGCCGCCGCGGAGGCGAACGAAGCGATCCGTCGCTACGTCGCGGGTCGTACGATCTGGTCGCAAGCGGACCTCGCCGAACTGGACAGGTTGCGCACCGACTGGCGGCGTGCCCTTCAGGCCGACGTCACCTCTGCGGCCTGACCCCGTTGCCCACCTCCGGTGGCCGAAAGCGGCAATACCGCAGAGGCGAGCAACAGCCTCATCGATGAACGAATGACGGTCCCCGCAGATCAACTGATCGCGGGGACCGTCTCGTTATGCGTCCGGCCTGCGTTTCAGGCGCTCAGGCGCCCGTTCTTCACAGCGGACACGAATGACGACCAGCCGCCCGAGGGGAATGCGAGCACCGGGCCGCGCGGGTTCTTGCTGTCACGTACGGGAACGACGGTGGCGAAGTCGTCGGAGATCTCGACGCACTCACCGCCGTCCGGATTGCTGTAGCTGCTCTTACGCCAGGTCGCGGCGCTCAATTCGAGGGATCGCACGGCACTTCCTCCAGGAGGCGTAGGACGAACTTCCGCGACTCGGACGGGGAGAGGGCAAGGTCGCGCACCACATCGTAGTTCCGCTGCAAACGCTCGATGTGGGCGTGTTCTTCGATGAGTTCGCCCCAGTACGTGTTCTCGGTGTACGCCACAGGACGACCGTCCGGGAGTCGGAGGAACATCACCGCGCTACCCACCAAGCCGTGCAGTCCCGCGCTCTGCGGCAGGACGTGGACCGTCACGCCCGGCCTCTCCGCGACCTCGCTCACGTACTCCAGCTGGGCACGCCACTCGTCCGTGTCCCGCAGAGGTGTCCGCAGTACGGCCTCCGACAGGATCGTCCTGAAGGGCGGCGCGTCCTCACCGTCGAGCAGGACGCGCCGACCCATGCGGGCCTCGACCTGCTGCGCCAGTTCCTCCCCCTTGAGGCCGCCCGCGGCGAGAACTTCTCGCGCGTACCCCGGAGTCTGAAGCAGGCCCGGCAGCACGCTCACCGCGAAGTGCCACAGGCTGGTGGCCTCCGCCTCCAGCGCCATGTAGCGCCGGTACCGCTCCTTGAACTGGGTCTGGTCGCTCACCGCCAGCTCCCACAGCGCCAGCAGCAGCCCGGGCGTCCCGTAGTGCTGGTCCAGCGCCTCGACGACCTCCGGGCCGCCCAACGTCTCCCCGTTCTCCATCTTCCCGAACAACGACCAGTCCCAGCCCAGCCGTTCGCCCAGTTGCCGCAAGCTGTGACCGTGTCCGGCACGCAGCGCCCGCAGCTCCTCCGCGAACCGCGCCCGTGGTTCACGACTGCGGCCGGTGACCGTTCGCCTCGTCGGCATGAGCCCTCCGTGGAAGGTGTGGAACTTGGACTGCTCCGCGGGGAACCAGGCCAGGTCCGCGGCGTGGCCGTGCCGTTCCGGCCGCATGCTCGTAATTCCCTCATCACGCACGGTAGTTCAGCACGCGTGACGAATGCATGGAAACCGGATGAAGAACGGCCGACGGAGCATCTCCATGAGCACTCAGCGACACATCAGCCACGACGACGGCCCGGCCGGGACGACCGTCCCGCCGCGCGCACACGAGCGCGGCGCTCATGCCGGGACGGCGAAGATCAAGGAGGCGGTCCAGGCCCGTGACGCGCTCGCCGACGCGCTCCTGCGCGCCGGAGTCCAGCTCCCCGCCATGGACGTACGGACGCCCTGGCAGGACGTGGTCGACGGCGACAGCGCCGAAGACGTGGACTGCGGGCGGGCCGCTCGTTACGCGCTCGTCCACCTCGGCGTCTGTTCCGCGCCCGTCGCCTTCGCGCTGGCCGCCGTGATCAACAAGGGAGCCGGCCGGTGACCACCGGCGCGCAGCCGTGCCCCCTGCCCCCGCCGCCGGAACCTGCTGTCGGGACCGCTGTCCGCGACACCCGGCGCGGGCGCGTCGGCATCGTCATGGCGTACGACGGCCCCTACGTCCAGCTCCGCCCGCTCAACGGCGGACGCGAATGGGACGCCGATCCAGGCCTCGTCCAACTGCTCAGCGCTGCCGAGCTGTTGAGCGCCCGCCTCGCCGAGGTGAACGAGCGCAGCAGGAGGCGGGACCGGTGACGGGCGGCTCACTCCTGGCGGGGGAAGGAGACCTCGACGCGACGGTTCTTCTTGCGGCCCTCTTCGGTCCTGTTGTCCGCGATCGGGTAGTCCTCGCTGTAGCCGCGCACGTTGAAGGTCACCGTCGAGCCGAGCTTCTCCGCGAGCGCCTTCTGCACGGCGTTCGCGCGCTCCTTCGAGAGCTTCTTTCCGTGGCCGTACGAGCCGAGGTCGTCGGTGAAGCCGAACACGTTGATCTCGTTCGCCTTCTGCTTCTCGATCTCCGCGGAGAGCTCGTCGATGCGCGACTGTGCCCCGCTGTCGAGCTTCGGGCTGTCCTTGGGGAAGAGCACCTCGGCCTGGAGCGTGAACTTCGTCTTCAGCGTGCTGTCTTCGCGTCGCTCCTCACCGCCGAGGTCCTCGGTGACGAACTTGATGTCGAGCACCTTGGACGGGGCGAGCGCCGCCCCGTCCGCGAGTCTGAGCCCCGCCGCCTGAGGGTCGAGGTCGACCGGCGGCTTGGAGCCGCCCGCGATGTTGTCCGGCGGCTCGCTGTACTTGGGCGCGGGAGCGCCGCCCTCTCCGGGGAGGGAGGGGGCCTCGGTGGGGATGGTTGTCGGGTCGTCGGCTCCGGGGAGGGACGTGGGGCCGCTCGGAACGGTGATCGACGGCTTCGGCGCGGGATCGTCCGCGCGCGCCCCGGTCGCGGTGAAGGACGTGAGCAGTACGGCGGAGGCGGAGGTGCACACGACGGTACGGAGCGCGTGAGCGCGGATGGCATTCACCTTGTCATTCCCCCGACAGTTCGACAGTCGCGCTGGGCATGTCCGCCACCTGGAAGTCGACCGAGGTGGTCGAGGCGGGCGGCGCGGGGAACTGGGCGAACCATTCCGTCGTCTCGCCCTGCTGGAAGCCTCCGGAGAACCTCGTGCACAGGCAGCGTCCGTTGGTGTCCCGCAAGATGAAGTAGCGCTTCTTGTCCTTCTTGTCGACCATGGTCGCGCCCGCCATGGAAAGGCCGTTGTCCTTCAGCTCTTTCTCTTCACTCGCCCACCCGGGCAACACCACCACGGTGGGGCCGTCGTTCTTCAACGTCCCTTTGATCGTGGTGAATCCGGAGGAGTCGCGCTCCGCCGAGGTGACGGTGAGGGTGAGATCGCCGCCCTTTCCGCCCTTCACCTGCGCCAGCACCTTCTCCTCGCCGCCGGAACCACCACCGGCTCCACCCTTCTCACCCTGCTGGGATGAGCCGTCGGGCTTGTCACCGCCGCCGTCATCGCTGCTGCAACCGGTCACCACGAGCACCAGGCCGGTCAAGAGCGCGGCCGCGGCCATTCGCGTGCGTGTCTTCCTGGTGCGCTTCAGGGTCATCGATCGCTCGTCCTTAATTCGTCGTACGTTCATCAACCGACAAGCACCACCGAGAAGAGATCCGACGGTTTCAGATCGAGGTCGATGTCGTCCGGGTCGATGGTGAAGTCCTCACCGTCACAGGTGATTTCGATCAGTTCGGCGTCGTCCTCGAACTCGCAGCGCGGTTTGATGACGGCGGTGGCGCTCGCCTGGGCCTTCTTGTTGTCCGCGCCGGGGACGATGGAATCGCCCGTGTCGAAACGGGTCCGGACCTTCACCGTGTAGCCGTCGTCGCCGTCCTTCGTCACGGCGTCGCAGGCGAGCACGTCGGAGCGGTTCCGGCCGGCGAAGTACTCCGCCTCGCCGCATCCGTCGCCGGTGAGCGAGGCGAGCCCGTCGAGCCAGTCCTGCCAGTCGTCCCCGTTGCCGAGATCGTCCAGGAATCCCTCGTAGAGTTCGTCCCTGTCGTCCTGCGCGGCGGCGAGCGCGGCAGCGTCCGCAGCCGACTGCCCCCCGTTGCGCACCGAGCCCGCCTGGGCCACCGCGAAGAACGCGAAGGCGAGGAACAGCAGGCCCGCAATGACGGCGCCGTAAAGGATCAAGGTTTGACCCTCGTCACCGCAGGGGTGCCGCTGCTTTATCCACCGCCGCCGAGGATGTTGTTCACGGCGGTCGCGATTCCCGCGGAGATGGCGGTGTCCAGCCCCAGGCCGCGAATCGCCAGAATGATCCCCGCGACGATGATCACGATGCCCGCGTATTCGATGGCTCCGGCGCCGCTCTCCGACTCGCGGCCCTGCATCCTTTCCGCGACGCGCTGGCGCCAGCGGCGCATGGCCTTCGACATCACGATCTCCTTCATTGATGGCCGAGTTGTGCCCCGTGGGCGGATGTCCCCCCGCGCCCCCGGCCCGGTTGGTGTAGTTCTTGACACTCTCGCCGTCCGTGAAACAGGCGGCTGTTCCCCGGCAGTTGAGCAGGCGGGTCGGGAAGAGACGACCTGTCATTCCGGTCTCCCTCTCCTTCCGTGGCCCACCGTCGTTGTCCGAATGCAGACTGTGCCACATCGGTCGGCGCCGACGAAGGGGGCGACTGGCCGCCCCTCGAGTTTGGCGGAAACGGCCGCCGCGCGCCGGGTGTTGGTCTCGTACGTCATGCCCTCATCCGTTCAGGACGGAACCGAAGTCCGTGTCGGAGCCGAGAACGAAAGTGGCCACGATCAACAGCAGCGTTCCCGGCAGCAGAAAGGCGATCGTCGTCATCGTCGCCTTGGGCACGGTCTTCGCCGCCTGGCGGCGGGCGTTCTGCGCGTCGGTGCGGCGCATGTCCGTGGCGATCTGGATGAGGGTGTCCGCGATGGGCGCGCCCAGTTCCTCGCCCTGCTGGAGGGCGGTGACGAACTGGTCCACCTGGTCGCTGGAGTTGCGCTTGCGCAATTCGTCGAAGGCCTGGCGGCGGCCGACTCCGAGGTCCATCTGACGCAGGGTGATGCGCAGTTCGTCGGCCCAGGGGCCTTCGTAGTGCTCGGCGACGCGTTCGAGCGCCTGACGGAAACTCAGGCCGGCCGAGACGACGACGGCGAGGACGTCGAGGAAGTCGGGCAGGGTGCGTTCGATGACGCGCTTCCGGTCCCGGATGGCCTGGAGGATCGCCAGATCGGCGGCGGTGAACCCGAAGACCAGCACCAGCACCGCGAACAGCACGCTGTCCGCCGAGAGCCCGATGAGGGCCATGAGGACGCCGAAGAGGCCGTAGGCAGCCCGGCGGGCGGCGTAACGCTGGACGGTGAGACCGCCGGGGTTCCCGGCCTGGTCGATCTTCCGGCGCTTCCTGTCGACGCGTTGCCGGCCCATCAGGCGCAGCACGAGCGGCGCGAGCGGCATTCCCAGCCTGTCGACCGCCGCCTCCCGCGCGGTGGTCCGCGTGGCGCCGACCTCCAGAGCGACGGCGAGGTCGCTGGGCAGCCGGGTCTCGGCCCGGTACATCCGTATGCCCGCGACGGCTCCGTACACGGCGAGTCCGACTGCGGCGGCGAGGAGAAGGGGCAGCATGAGGTTCGGATCTCCCTTCTCAGATCTCGATCTTGCCGAGACGGCGGATGACGAAGAAGCCGGTGGCGAAGAGCGCCACGGCTGCGAGGATCGCGATCTGGCCCAGCGGGGAGCCGGTGACCCGTGCGAGGGCGCCGGGCATCATCGAGTTCATCATCAGCATCGCGCCGAGGCCCAGTACGGGAACGGTGAAGGCCGTCGCGTTGACCTCGGCGAGCATGGTGCGCACTTCACGACGGGTCTCCTTGCGCTCCTCCAGCGTGTTGGTCAGGTTGCGCAGGGACGCGACGAGCGTGCCGCCTGCGCGGTTGGCGAGGACCAACGTCGTGACGAGGACGACGAGTTCGCGGGACGGCAGCCGTTCGGCGAGTTCACCTAGGGCGTCGTCGATGGACCGGCCCACGGCCAACTGGTTCGTCACGAGCGTGAGTTCGTCGCCCGCGGGGGCATCGAGCTCTTCGGCGGCCATGCCGAGCGCCGTACGCAGCGCCAGCCCCGCAGAGGTGGCGTTGGCGAGGATGCGCGACAGCTCGGGCAGCTGGTTGATGAACTGCTCTGTGCGACGCCTGCGTTGGTGGCTCAGGAAGGCGTTCGCGGAGATCGCTCCGAGAATCCCCGCGATCGGCCCGAAGAAGGGAGCGAGGAGGGAAGCGGCCGCCGTCCAGAGCCCTGCGACCACGGCGATGACGTAGACGGCGAACTCACCGGGTGTGATGTCCAGGCCGGTCGCCGCCAGTTTGAGCTGCACCCGGCGTCCCAGCCGGGTCCTCCTCAGCTGACGGTCCACCCCGGTGAACCGGCGACGGCGGCCCGAGGGCAGCTCGCGGACGGCTCCGTCGCCGGAGAGGCGTTCGATCACCGTCTGCCGCTGTGCCCGTCCGGCCGCGTAGGTGAGGACCCCCACGACGGCGAGGGTGCTCGCCAGCAAGAAGGCGCCTAGCGCGAGTTGTGCGGTGGTGTCCATGGCTGGGTCCTGGGGGTCCTGTGGGTCCTGTGTCCTGCGTGTCCTGCGTCCTGTGTCCTGCGTGTCCTGCGTCCTGCGTGTCCTGCGTGTCCTCGGCTGCGGGCCCCGGGGGCCCGGGTTCCCGGGTTCCTGGTCCGAAGGCCGCGATCCGCGTCCGCGGTGCCTGCGTGCCGCTGGGTTCAGCTGGGTGCCGTTCCGTGCCGTACCGGGCGGCGGTCACACCGCCTCTCTCGTCGTCAGCCGTTCGGCGTCGTCGGCCACGCCGAACACGGGCGGCACCGTCTCGCCCGCCATCTGGAGCCTGACGGCCGCACGACGCGGTACGGGCAGGTGCTCGAAGTTCCCGTGCACCTTGCCGTCCGCGGACATGGGACGGGAGTCGAACCGGGAGACGGAGGCGATCCGGAAGGTCTCCCTGCCGTGTGAGGCGAGCAGGACGATCTCCACGATCTTCCTCGATCCGTCCGCGAGACGCGCGAGCTGGATGATGACGTCCACGGCCGAATTGATCTGGTCCTGAAGTGCCGCATAGGGGATCTCGACCTCCGACATGGAGGCGAGGGTCTGCAGCCGCATCAGCGCGTCCTCCGCGCTGTTGGCGTGCACCGTGGCCAGCGATCCGTCGTGTCCGGTCGACATCGCCTGGAGCATGTCCAGCGTCTCGCCGCCGCGCACCTCGCCGACGATGATGCGGTCGGGCCGCATGCGCAGCGAGTTGCGTACGAGGTCGCGGACCGTGATCTGGCCCTTGCCCTCCACGTTGGGCGGGCGGGTCTCCAGCCGGATGACGTGCTGCTGCTGGAGCTGGAGTTCGGCGGCGTCCTCGACGGTGATGATGCGTTCGTGCTCGGGGATGAGTCCGGAGAGCGCGTTGAGGAGCGTGGTCTTGCCGCTGCCCGTGCCGCCGGAGACGATCACGTTGAACCGGGCCCGGATGAAGGCCGAGAGCAGCGAGAGGATGTGCTCGTCGAGCGTGCCGAGCGCTATCAGTTCGTGGAGGGCGTACGCCCGGGGGAAGCGCCGGATGGTGAGCGTGGGGCCCGTCAGGGACAGCGGCGGGACGATGACGTTCACGCGCTCTCCGGAGGGGAGCCGGGCGTCGACCATCGGATTGGACTCGTCCACACGGCGGTTGACCGTGGAGACGATGCGCTCGATGGTCTGCATCAGCTGTTCCTCGGAGGCGAAGCGGACCGGCACCTGCTCGACGCGGCCCGCACGCTCGACGAAGACCTGCTCGGGCCCGTTGACCATGATCTCGGTGACGGTGGCGTCCTCCAGCAGCGGTTCGAGGACTCCGAGCCCGAGCGCCTCGTCGACGACGCGCCGGATGAGCAACTCCCGGTCGTCCGTGGCCAGTACGGGCCCCTCACGGCTGATGAGGTGCCCGAGTACGCGCTCCAGGCGGGCCCTGCGCTCCTGCGGCGCGAGTGCGGACATCTCGGCCAGGTCGATCTCTTCGAGGAGTTTCGCCCGGTAGACCGGCACGAGGTGGCTGGTCCCGTCGGCCGCTGCGGCCCCGTTCCGTGCCCGGGACTCTGGGGTGGTGATGCGGGCCCGCAGGCTCATCTCCGGCCTCCTCTCTGTGCGTTCGGCTCTGCGGTTGCGGTCTGTGTGCTCGGACGCCTGTCAGTCGCGGGGCATGGTGGCCGAGCGCGAGGCGTCGCCGAAGTCGTCGACTCCGGGTATGACGGAGGGAATCGTGACGGTGGCCGTGACCTCGACCTCGTCCTCGCCGCCGCCGAGGTCGAAGCTGCTCCGGGAGGCCGTCCACCCCGACATGGCCGCCTTCCCGGTGGCGGCGTAGTCGTCGGCGAGATCCTCCTGGCCGGCCGTACGGGCGGCGGCGCGGGCACCGGTACCGGCCTGCTGGACGGCGTAGCCCGCGATGCCGAGCTGGATCGCGGCCACCGCGACGAGCAGAAGCAGCGGCATCATGCCCGCCAACTCCAGGCTCGACGCGCCCCGTTGCAGATCTTCGCCGCGTACGGCACGCGGCAGCAGAGCACGTGCGCCGCGCTCGGCCCGTGGACGTCCCATCCCCCTCACCCCTCCTCCGCGGCACCGGCCGTGCCGCTGACGCTGAAGGGAAGCTTGCCCGCGCCGGGGAAGAGGACCGGCGCGCTCAGGTCGACCTCGGCCTTCCAGAGGTGCCCGGAGAGGCTGCAGTTCACCGTCGAGGTCTCGCGCCACTTCGCGGGGAGATGCTCGGTGGCCGCGTCCTGGCAGGCACCCTGCGCGTCCCCGCCCGAGGCGGCCGCGGTGGCGGCCCGTGCCGCTTCGTCGGCCGCGTTGCCCGCGAGCGAGAAGGTGTATCCGATGAGCACGCACTGCCACAGCACCGCCAGGACGACCAGCACGATGGGGGCGATGCCCGCGAACTCCACGGTCAGGGCGCCGCGGTCTCCCCACACGCTGGGTTCGCCGTCGTCGTCGTCCTCGGCCCCGTGCGCGCCGCCGGAGTGGCTCCCGGCGTGGCCGCCGGCCGCGCCTCCGCGGACCCCGCCGGGTGGTGGCCCGAAGACGGAGTCCGTCCCGTCGGGTCCGATCCGGGGCGTGCGGTCGGGCCGGGGCGCGGCGCCGGCAGCCGTATCGGTGCGGCCGTAACCCGCCTTTCCGAACGTGTCGTTGAAGGAGGTGCCCAGCGTCCGGCTCGACGCTCCGGCGGGAGACGGCCCGGGTGGCAGCGCCTGCCGGTCGCCGCCCGCACCGACCTGGGCGCCACCGTACGCACCGCCCTGCGTGCCGCCGCCGAACGTACCGCCCTGTCCGGTGCCGGGAGCGGTCCCTCCCGTGCCACCGGCCATGCCCGTGCCCGGCATGCCCTGTCCCCCGGCGGCGCTGCTCGCGCCGCCTCCTGCGGGCAGCGCCCGGCTGCCCGGGGCCGGAGCCCCGCCGCCCTGCGCGGAGCCCGGGCCCTGTACCTGCTTCTGCTGCCTGCCGAGCGCCTTGGCGCTCCGGGCGCTCTTGCTCTGTCTGCCGCCCGGTCTGCCGCCTGCCGACGCCTCCGCGCCGGTCACGAGGCCCAGTTCACCGGCGAACCCCCAGAGCGCCTGCCGCACCGACCCCTTGGGGTCCAGGTCCTGCATGCGCCCGGCGTCGACGGCGCTCTGCAGCTCCTTGAAGTTGGCGGGAACGGCCGAACGGGCCACAGGCGTGCCGACGATGCGGGACACCAGCGAGGGCTGGATCTCGCTCATCCGCGAGGTCCGGTTGACGAGGGTGACGGTCTCCTCGGCCTTGCGGATCTGGAGCCGGTCCCACATCCGGACCATGCGCTTGGCCGCCCGTACGGCCACGACGTCCGGCGTGGTCAGCAGCACCGCGAGGTCGGCCGTCTCGATCGCTGCGGCGTTGGCGGCGTTGAGCTGGGTGCCGCAGTCGACGACGACGACGTCGTAACGCGCCCTGAGTGCCGCGACGATCTGCCGGGACGCCCTGTCGTCGACGTCCTCGCCGCGCTCGCCCTCACCCGGCGCGAGCAGCAGCCCGAGCCCCGACTCGTGGGTGTAGACGGCGTCCTGGAGTACGCGCGCGGAGATGTCGTCGATGCCCGCCAGGTCGGCGGCCGAACGGCGGAACTGGACGTCGAGGTACGAGGCGACGTCGCCCGACTGCAGGTCCATGTCGACGAGTGCGCTGCCACGGCCCGACGTCTGTGCCGCGAGGGCCAGTTGTACGGCGGTCAGGGTCGTGCCGACGCCGCCCTTGGCGCCCGTGACCGCCACGACCGTGCCGCCCGGCCCCGCGGGTTCCTCTCCTCCCCCGCCCAGGTGACGCCGTACACCCGTCGCCCACGACGCCGCCGCGCCGACCCGCGCCGCCAACTCGTCGTAGCTCAGCGGCAGTCCGAGGACGCCGCGGGCGCCCGCGTCCATGGCCGCCGAGTACAGCGGCGGGCTCGTGTCGCGGGTGATGAGGACGACGCCCACCGCGGGGAAGCGCAGGGCGACCTCACGAATCAGCTCCAACGCGGGCTGCGGGCCGATGAGTTCGTGCACGAGCACGACCTCCGGCAGATCGGCCCCGGTTCCCCCTCCCGCGTGTCCGAGCGAGTCGAGGAGCTGGGTGGAGTCGACCGCGGGCGGCAGTGGTTCGCTGTCCGGAAGCTGGCGGAGCAGGCCGACGAGGGACCTGGCTGCGTCCGGGTCGCTGACTGCTGGCTGAATGCGGGTGACCATCGGCTGATTCCTGCCTCACTTGTCCCCGGTGAGCGTGTACGTACGGTCGCTGTCGGGTATCTCGGTCGCGTCGCCGGGGGCCACCAGGGCGAGCCGGACGTGCTCCGCGAACGACTCCGCGTAGGCGACGCGTTGGGCGTCCGCCGCGGACAGCGCGAAGGTGATCGGCACACCGTCCTGCTCGCGCTGCCGGGTGCGTTCGTCGTCGTCGCCCTCCTTGAAGGGGGTGAGCTTCCCGACGTCGATGACCTTGGCGTCGCTCACGATGACCTTCGACTGGTTGGGCCCGCGGCCCTTGCCGCCGCTCTGCTGCTCGCCTTCGAAGGTGGCGAAGATGTTGACCCTGCTGCCCGGATCGATCTTGCCCGCGACACCCGTCTCCGCGTCGATCATGATGGCGATCTCCTGCTCGCCCGGCCGGAGTTCGGGGCGCTCGGACATCATGTCCGTCTGCAGCAGCGACCCCTTGCGCAGCTTGCCGGTGGCGACCTTGCCGCGTACGTCGTCGAGGTCGGTGACCGCCGTCTTGGGCAGCCACCGCTCGGGCATGGCGACCTTGTCGAACTCGGCGCTGCTCAGGGAGGTGTACGCGGGGACGTCCGACTTGAGCTTGTAGGCGGTCGTCTCGGGACCGACCTTCGATTCCACGTCACGTATGAACGCCAGCACGCCGGCGAACGCCGCAAGCGCGCACAGGACGGAGACGATCAGCAGGATGACGCCACGGCGCTGGCGTGAATTCATGGACTAGAGACCTCGGGGATCGGCGACGACGGCGTGACGGGGGTGCGGGGAGGAGGGACGGGCGGCGGGTGCGCGACGGTAACCGCCGAGACCGGTGCCTCCACGGCCCGCGGTGGTGGTGCGGGTGGCGGCCTCCGTGCGGGGAGCCACCAGGGGTCCCGGCGCCCGGCGCAGTGCGGGAGCGGGCCCGTACGAGGCGGGTGCGGCGCAGAACGCGCAGCGGTCCCCGATGAGTTCGAGACCGCACCAGTGGCATTCGTCGCGCCGCACGGAGGAGACCAGCTGGTAGAGGACGGAGACGTCCGGGATGGCGGCGGCGAACTCGATGAGCTTTCCGGTGCCCCACCAACGGGCCGACTCCTCGGGCAGATGCGCCTCCTGCACTCCGCGGACGTTCCACTGGCCGGCCAGCGTGCCGCTCACCCACTCGGAGCTGAGGTTGCCGCGGGCGACCGTGAGATGCGTGGGGAACTGCGGGCCTGCCAGGCTCGCTTCACTTCCGCCGCCGGTGCCGGACCCCGTCCCGCCGTTCGCGTCGAGCCGCACCAGTTGCGCTGTGGGGGCGGCGAGAACGGCGAACTGGGCCTTGGACATCCAGGACTTGGCGTGGGCCGTGAGCGGAACGGGTACGTGGTCGAGCTTGGCGACGGAGTTGAGCAGTGCACCCGCGTAGACATAGTGAGCGAGCAGCCGCGCGGCCGCACCCAGCACGCCCGGGCTGAACTCGCACAGCGACAGCTGCCTCAACTGCCGTACGAGCACGCCCGTTCCGAGCGGCGGCAGCCGCGTCGGAAGCAGGGCGATCCGGTCGGACTCCAGTACCGAGCGGATGGTGTGCAACCGGTGCAGGAACGGCCTGTCCAGCGTCGCCGGATGCACCACGACGATGTGGCCGTGCTGCTCGATCAGGCTCTGCGTCTCGGCGAGCGCCTGCTCCAGCGGCTGGTCTCCCGGCGGGCGGAAGACGTGCGCCCGGGGTGTGTGCCGGTCGGGCGGAGGCAGCATGTGATCGTGGCTGGTGACTGCCAGCGCAGTTGGCATCCCGCCCTCCCGCCCCCGGATTCCGTGCCGGGCCGACGACACCCGGGTAATCGACCGTCATGCTGATCTGACGACATCACACCTTACGGCGGAGCTCCGGCGGCCGACACCTCGTCACGGCATCCCGGCCGGTCCCGCTCCCCCTGCCATACCCCGGCCCGGGAGCGCGTCAATCAGGATCGGACGTCCCGCCTCCCGCGACGGCCGCGGCAGAACGCACCGGCCCCGGACGCCAGGACGCCCCCGCCCCGGTGGGGCGAGGGCGTCGCCGGAGGGTCCGCCCGGCTGGTGAGCGGGGTGAGTTGCGGCTCACCAGGGAAGCTCACGCACCTGCTGCACGCACAGCACGATGAAGAGCATCCCCGAGAGGAAGAGCATCACGTTGCTCAGGATGCCGTTCCGCCATTCCTGAGGCGTACGGCTGGAGTTGAGCAGCCAGATGAGCGTCAGCGCGAGGAACGGCATGAAGAACGCGCCGAGCACCCCGTAGGCGACGACCAGCCCGAAGGGCTGCTCCAGCCACAGCAGCGTCATCGGCGGGAACGTCAGCCAGAGCAGGTAGGCGCGGAAGGGCACGGAGCGCTCCCGGCTGCCGCGGGCCACGGCCACCACCGCCTCGTCGTCGCCCCCGCTGCCCTTCCGGGCCGCCCGGAGACGTTCGACGAAGTCGGCGAACATCAGGCTCACGCCGTGCCACACGCCGATCAGCGAGGTGAAGGAGGTGGCGAAGAAGCCGATGAGGAAGAGCTTCGCGGTGAAGCCGCCGAACCGGTCCTCCAGGACCTTGCCCAGGTCGGCGAGGCCCTTGTCGCCCTCGGCGATGGCCACCTGCGAGGCGTGCAGCAGCTCGGCTCCGACGATCAGCATCGCGACGACGAAGATGCCCGTGGTGACGTACGCGACCCGGTTGTCGAGCCGCATCATCTTCATCCAGCTGCTGTCGCTCCACCCCTTCGCGTTCACCCAGTACCCGTACGCGGCCATGGTGATCGTGCCGCCGACGCCGCCGATCAGGCCGAGGGTGTAGAGCAGGGACCCGTCGGGGAGCACGGGGAGCAGTCCGGCGAAACTGGCGCCGACGTCCGGCGATACGCGGACGGCGACGTACACGACGACCACGAACATGACGCCGATGAGCACCGTCATGACCTTCTCGAAGACGGCGTACCGGTTGAACCAGACGAAGACGAGCCCGACGAGCCCGGTGATGATCGCCCATGCCTTGAGGTCGAGCACGCCGGGGAAGAGGGCGTCCAGCGGGAGTCCGGAGGAGGACATGGCCGTGCCGCCGTACACGAACCCCCAGACGACGACGTAGATCGCGAAGTAGACCGTGGTCCAGGAGCCGAGCGAGCGCCACCCGTCGAAGATCGTCCGGCCGGTCGCCAGGTGCCATCGGCCCGTCGCCTCCGCCAGAGCGATCTTGACGACGCAGCCGATGACGGCGGCCCACATCAGCGTGTAGCCGAACTTGCTTCCGGCGATGAGCGTGGCGACCAGGTCGCCCGCGCCGACACCGGTCGCCGCGACGACGATGCCCGGCCCCACCAGCTTCCAGCTGGCCTTCCGTACGGGAGGTGCGGCCGGGGTGGCCGCCCCGCTGTGCGTGCTGTCTTCCGTTGCCATCCCCTACCGCCTCTGCACTCGTCCCCTGTCAGGTGCTGCCCGGCGAATCCAATCCCCCGATGGACGATCAGCACAAGGGCTCGTACGGCTGCCGGAAGCCTTGACAACCGCATTGGTCTGGACCATGTTGTCTGCGACGCGACGGGCCCGGCGCGCCATGCTCCGCACCGCTTCTCCCATCTCCCCCCACCACGGAGGCAGTTGTGGCACGCGCAAAGACCCGATCCCCCTTCCGCAGCAGCTCGCGCACGCTCGGCACCGTCACAGCAACGGCACTGACAATCTGCGGACTGCTCACAGGCACCGCGGCCGCCGCCGAGGCACCCGCCGCGGCCGGCACCGCGACAACCGCTTCGGCGGAGCCGGCGGTAGGCGCCTCGGCCGTACCGGCACACGCGGTGACCGGCTACTGGCAGAACTTCGACAACGGGGCGGCGAAACAGAAGCTCTCGGACGTACCGGACGACTACGACATCATCGCCGTCTCCTTCGCGGACGCCACCGGCACTCCCGGCCAGGTCGACTTCACCCTCGATCCGGCCACCGGCTACGGCTCCGAGGACGAGTTCAAGGCGGACATCGAGGCGAAGCACGCCGCGGGCAAGTCCGTGATCGTCTCGGTCGGGGGCGAGAAGGGCGCCGTCAGCGTCGCGGACGACGCCTCGGCCACCGCCTTCGCGGACAGCGTCGTCGGCCTCATGGACGAGTACGGCTTCGACGGTGTCGACATCGACCTGGAGAACGGCCTCAACTCCACGTACATGACGAAGGCGCTGGACAGTATCCACAGCCGGAAGAACGACGTCGTGGTGACGATGGCGCCGCAGACCATCGACATGCAGTCCACGTCGACCGAGTACTTCAAGACGGCGCTCAACATCAAGGACTACCTGACCGTCGTCAACATGCAGTACTACAACAGCGGTTCGATGAACGGCTGCGACGGAAAGGTCTACTCCCAGGGCTCCGTCGACTTCCTCACCGCACTCGCGTGCATCCAACTGGAGGGCGGACTCGACGCCTCCCAGGTCGGCCTCGGCACCCCGGCGTCCCCCAGCGCGGCGGGGTCCGGCTACGTGGAGCCCGGCGTCGTGACGGCGGCCGTCGACTGCCTGACCAAGGGCAGCAACTGCGGCAGCTTCAAGCCCGCCGAGACCTACCCCGGACTGCGGGGCGCGATGACCTGGTCCACCAACTGGGACGCGTCCAACGGCAACAGCTGGTCGGGCACGGTGGGCCCGCACGTCGACGCCCTGGGGTGAGGACGGCACCACGCCACCCGCTGCGGGGCGCCCCCACCGTCCCGTACGCACACGAAGCCCCCGGACAGCGCGTCCGGGGGCTTCGTACGTCACGGCGCCGCCGCGGGCCGGCCATCCGGCTCCGCGGAGCCGAACCCGGTGTCGTGGCACCGCCGCGCCACGACACCGGCCCGCCCAAGCAGGGAGCTCTGCTTACGGCTTGGGCAGCTTGCAGTCGGGCAGGCTCAGGTCGACCTTGTTGCCCGCGGCGATGCAGCTGGTCAGGGTGTGGGTCTGCTGACCGTACGCAGTGCCCTCGTTGACGGTCACCTTGCCGTTCTCGTCAACCTCGCAGGGGTTGTTGAGCGTGCACTCCTGACCGTTCTCGTTACGGGTGTTGTTCACACCGACGATCTTCCCGGAGGCGTCGTCGACGACCGGCGACCCGGACGTACCGCCCTTGGTGTCGCACTCGTCCGTGTAGCGGAGGGAGTCCTTCATCGTCCAGCCGTCCTCGCGCAGCTCGTGCACGAAGCCGTCGAGGGAGCAGCTGTAGGTCTCCTTCCAGTAACCGGAGACGACCGTGATGGCGGTGCCGGCCTCGGGGTGCTCGGCCTGGACCTCCAGCGCGTCGATGCCGGTCTCGTTCTTGATCTCCTCGTACGTGGCGTCGAGTTCGTAGAGCGAGACGTCGGTGTCGGTCATCGTCGCGTAGCTGATCTTGGTGGCGGTCAGCTGGCCCGCTTCGCCGCCGGAGGCGTCGAGGAGGGAGAAGCCGCGCTGCGACGGCTGGTCGACGACGACCTTGCCCGGCTCCGGCATGCCCTCTTCGAGGCAGTGCCCGTTGGAGAGCACGAGGCCGGGGTCCGTGGCCTTGGACTCGGGCATCTTCACGAGCGAGCCCGAGCAGTTGCTGAGCGCGACGGTCCCCGCGAAGTCGGGGGCCGCGGCGGCGGATCCGGAGGACCGGGGGGACTGCTGCTCGGCGGCGGCTGCCGGCGTCGCAGCCGCTCCGGTGACTGCGACGGCCGCGAAGAGCGCCGCGGCCAACGAGCCGACGAGAGGTCGTTTCATGGTGGGGGGTTCCTCTCCTTCACCGAATATCGAAGCGAATATTCGTTGGGGGATGACGCCGTGCATTCTTGGCGCAGGAGAGGTGCCTCCACAAGACCCCACAGGGACCCCAACGGCGCCCCCAGAACCGGAAGATGGGGTTCCGTCCGCTAGACGACCAGACTCACCAGGGCCGCGACCGCGAAGCCCGCAACCGACAGGACGGACTCCAGAACCGTCCAGGACTTCAGGGTGTCCCGTTCCGAGATCCCGAAGTACTGGGAGACGATCCAGAAACCGCCGTCGTTGACGTGCGACGCGAAGATCGAACCCGCCGAGATCGCCATGATGACGAGCGCGGCGTGCGGCTGGGAGAAGTCCCCGGCCGCCAGCAGCGGGGCGACGATGCCCGCGGTGGTGACGATGGCCACCGTCGCCGAGCCCTGCGCGACCCGCAGCACGAGCGAGAGCAGATAGGCCAGCACGATGACCGGCAGCCCCGCGTCGCTGAAGGTGTCGGCCAACGCCTGTGCGACGCCGCTGCCTTCGAGCACCGCGCCGAAGACCCCGCCCGCGCCGACCACCAGCAGGATGTTGCCGATGGGCTTCAGGGAAGCGGTGGAGACGGTCTCCAGGGACTGACGGGACCACCCGTGCTTGAGCCCCAGCTGCCAGTACGCCAGCAGCAGCGCGAGCGTCAGCGCCACGAAGGGGTGGCCGAAGAACTCCAGGACGGAGCGGAGCGTCGAGGGGTCGAGCGCGATGGAGGAGAACGTCGCCATCAGGATGAGCAGCAGGGGCGTACCGATGATGGCGAGTACCACGCTGAGCGAGACGGGCTTCTCCGCTGTCACCCC
Organism: Streptomyces ovatisporus; assembly: GCF_042653885.1. NCBI lineage: Bacteria > Bacillati > Actinomycetota > Actinomycetes > Kitasatosporales > Streptomycetaceae > Streptomyces > Streptomyces ovatisporus. The sequence continues at coordinate 301,061 of NZ_JBHSFH010000002.1, read as the reverse complement.
TGCGGCCTTCTTCTCCGCCTCGACGGCCGCCTTGGACTCCTCGGCGGCCTCGACCATGTCCTGCGGGACCTCGACGAAGAGCCGGTTGCCGATCCACGTCGAGTACGCCCAGGCGGCGACGACGGCCGGGATGCCGGTGACGACGCCCATCATGATGACCCAGCCCAGATCGACCTCGAGCAGCCCGGCGGCCGCCACCGGGCCCGGGTGCGGCGGCAGGAAGGCGTGCGTCATGGACAGGCCGGCCAGCAGCGGCATGGCGTACAGGATGATCGACTTCCCGGACCGCTTCGCCGCCGCGTACACGATCGGGGCGAGGACGAAGATGCCGACGTCGAAGAAGACGGGGATGCCGAAGACGAGGCCCGTCAGGCCCATGGCCAGCGGCGCGCGCTTCTCTCCGAAGAGGGACAGGAGCCGCCGTGAGAGCGCCTCGGCGCCGCCGCTGACCTCGAGTATCGCGCCGAGCATGGTGCCGAGGCCGATGATGATGGCGACGTGGCCGAGGATTCCGCCCATCCCCTCCTCGATGAGGGAGACGGCGTCCGACTTCTGCACGGTGCCGAAGAGTTCGGTGACCGAGAGGCCCGATGCGAGGCCCACGGCGATGGAGACGCCCAGCAGCGCCACGAAGGGCTGCAGCCGGACCTTGATGATGAGGAAGAGCAGCAGCAGGATGCCCAGCGCGGCGACGGTCAGCAGACCGCCCGTGCCGCCTATCAGTGCAAGCAGACCGCCTGTGTGCGGGGGCGCCTCATCCGGCGCGGGAGCGGCGAGCAGCATGGTGGACCTCGTGGTTCTCGTGTCGAGTGCGGTAGCCCGCAAGGGCGTTCGGGCATGCGGGGGGTGTGCGCGGCGCCCTGCGGAACGCCGCGGCACGGGGAAAGCGGGAGGCGTAAGGGGGACGGCGGCGCGTCAGCCCAGGACGGCAAGGGCGTCGGCCTCGACGAGCAGTCCCGCGGGCAGGCCCACGTAGACGGTGGTGCGCGCGGCGGGGACCTCGGTGAGGTCCGCGAAGTACTCGTCGTAGACCGCGTTGAACTCGGCGAAGTGCGCGGTGTCGGTGAGATAGACGCGGATCATCACCACGTCCTCCCAGCTCGCGCCGCCCTCCCTGAGGACGGACTCGACGTTGGCGAAGGTCTGCAGGGTCTGCTCGCGCAGTCCCGGACCGACGGGTGCGGGCGCCTGCCCGGGCTCGGCGGGACCGAACCCGACCTGTCCTGCGACCTGCAGGAGGGCGCCCTTGCGCACGCCGTGCGAGAACTTCGCGGGCGGGGTGGTGTGAGTGGCCGGGGTGAGAGCCGTCTTGGCCTGCTTCTCGCTCATGAGTGGGATTCCTTGGGAGGGGTCTTTCCGGAGTACTCGGCGCTGATGGCGTCGGCGGTGCGGCGCACCAGCGGGAGCAGTTCGAGGAGTTCGTCGGCGCTGACGACCACGTTCGGCGCGGAGACCGACATGGCCGCCACAGCACGGCCGTCGGGGCCTCGAACGGGCGCCCCGACGCAGTTGATGGACTCCTCGTGGCCACCGAGGTCGGTGGCCCAGCCCTGTTCCCGCACCCTGGCCAGCTCGTCGAGGAAGGCGGAGGCGTTGGTGAGGGAACGGGCCGTGTAGCGGGGGTAGTCGAGTCTCTCGGCGAGCAGGCGCCGCTCGGGCTCGGGCAGATCGGCGAGGAGCAGCTTGGCGACCGCGGCCACGGTGATCGCCACGGGCTTCCCGATGCGTGAGTACATCCGTACCGGGTAGCGGCTCTCGACCTTGTCGATGTAGAGGACCTCGTCCTCCTCGTGCACCGCGAGGTGGACGGTGTGTCCCGTCCGCGCGTTGAGCTCCACGAGGTGGGGGTGGGCGATCTCCCGTACGTCCAGGTTCTCCACGGCCTGCTGCGCGAGGGCGAAGAGGCGCGCGCCCAGCCGGTAGCGCTGGTCGGGCTGGCGGTGGACCATGCCGTGCTCGTGGAGCGTGCGGAGGAGTCGCAGAGCCGTGGACTTGTGGACGCCGAGCCGCGTCGCGACCTGCTCCAGGTTCGCCGGGCCTTCGGCCAGGAGGGGCAGGATCGTCAGTGCGCGGTCAACGGTCTGGCTCATGATTCGTTCGCCTTCTGTGCGTTCGCGGTGTTCCACCCGGGGCCGAGGCGCAGTCTTCCCCACTCCTCGTCGTCCAGGGCGGCCAGCCGGTCCGCGAGCGGGCGGGCCGGCGGCTCGGCGAGATCGCCCGGCACCGTGAGCGCGGCTGCCGCAGTGAGGTGCCCGTGCCTGAGGCGCTCCCGGACCGGCAGCCCACGCAGCGTCGCGGAGATCACACCGGCGGCGAAGCCGTCCCCCGCGCCGACGGCACCGACGACGTCGACGCGCAGAGCGGGCACGGAGACGACGACGTCCGTCCCCTCCCCGTCCCGTCGCACGAACGCGGTCGCGCCCTTCTCCCCCTGCTTGACGATCAGCACGCCGGGCTCGGGCGACGCCGCCCTGACCGCCGCGGGACCGCCCGTGACGCCCCATGCCGCCGCCGCCTCGTCCTCGCCGACGAAGACGAGGTCGCAGCCGCGGGCGAGGCCGAGCAGCAGGGCGGGGTCGCGTCCCGCCCGCTCCCACAGGCCGACGCGGTAGTTGACGTCGAACGAGACGAGAGGACGTCCCGCGCGGGGCGCCGTCAGCACGCGCATCAGTTCCAGACAGTCCCCGGAGAGCGCGGCCGTGATGCCGCTGAGGTGCAGCACGCGGGTGTCGTCGAGCGCCCCGACGTCCACGGTGCGGGGCGACATGGCGGAGGCCGCGGAGCCGGAGCGGTAGTACACGACCTCGGCGACGCCGCCCTGCGGAGCGTCCATGGTCGTGGGCCGCTCGCCTTCCGTGCGGAAGTAGATACCGGTGGGACGCACTTGGTCCCGTCCGACGAGTCCGACATCGACACCATGGGCCGCGATCGTCTCCACCAGGTGGTCGCCGAAGCCGTCCGCGCCGACCCGGCTCACCCACCTCACCGTGCACCCCGAACCGGCCAGCGCACAGGCCACGTTGGACTCCGCGCCGCCGATGGCACGGTCGAAGGACGGCACGTCGGCCAGCCTTCCGGGCTGCGACGGCAGGAACGTGACCATGGATTCGCCGAGGCACACGGCATCGGTGCTCGCCACTGTGGGCACCACTTCTCATCGATTGACGGGCATTCGCCGGGATGCTAGACAGCCTTCAGCGAAATACGCAATGCGTATTGCATTCCTTGCAATGAATCGGAGTCGCCATGTCCAGCGCGGACCCGCACGCCGCTCTCGCCGCCCTCGACGAAGAACGCGTCGACCACCGCTTCAAGGGACTGCCGCCCGACGCGTCCGGCACCACCGTCGGAGCTCTCGCCGCGGAAGGCCGCAACCTGTTCACGGGCGGCTTCACCACTCCGGTACTGGCACTCTCCGCGGAGCGTCTGGAACACAACCTCACGCTGATGAAGAGCTACACCGAGCGCCACGGCCTCGCGTTCGCCCCGCACGGCAAGACCTCCATGGCCCCGCAGCTCTTCGCGCGCCAAGTCGCCCACGGCGCCTGGGGGATCACCCTGGCCGTGCCCCATCAGGTCCGTGTGGCGCGGGCGTTCGGTATCCGGCGCATCTTCCTCGGCAACGAAGTCGTCGACCCGGCGGCCCTCGGCTGGCTGTCCCGGGAGCTCGACGCCGACCCGGACTTCCGCTTCATCTGCTACGTCGACTCCACCGAGGGCGTCGCCCAGATGGACAGGGCGCTGCGCGGCGCGGACCGTCCTCTCGACGTCGTCGTCGAACTCGCGGCGGGAGCGGAAGCGCGCACCGGCGTCCGTACGGAGGCCGAGTGCGAGGCGGTCGCCGACGCCGTCGCCGCGACGTCCGCCCTCCGCCTCGTCGGAGTGGCGGGCTACGAGGGCGAAGTACCCGGCGCGAACCCGGCGGCCGTCACCGCGTGGCTCCGCCGGCTCACCGCCCTCGCCGCGGACTTCGACGCCGCGGGCCGCTTCGGGGAGCTGTCCGAGATCGTCGTCAGTGCGGGCGGCAGCGCCTGGTTCGACGCGGTCGCCGAGGTCTTCGAGGACATCCCGCCCCTCTCGAAGCCCGTGCTGAAGCTCCTGCGCTCGGGGGCGTACGTCTCCCACGACGACGGCCAGTACCGCGACAGGACGCCCTTCAACCGGGTCCCCGAAGAGGGCGCCCTGCAGGCGGCGTTCACGCTCTGGACGCAGGTCGTCTCCCGTCCGACCCCCCACCAGGCGTTCCTCAACGCCGGCAAACGCGACGCGGCCTTCGACCTGCACCTTCCCCAGCCCCACACGGTCCGCGGCCCGGACGGAACGACGCGCCCGGCCACCGGCATCACCGTCACGTCTCTCTCCGACCAGCACGCCTGGGTGAGCACGGAGACCGCCACCGGCCTCGCCGTCGGCGACTGGGTGGGCCTGGGGCTCTCCCACCCCTGCACGATCTTCGACAAGTGGCAGCTCATCCCGCAGACGACTGCCGACGGCACGGTCACGGAGTACATCCGCACGTTCTTCTGACCTGACGCCGGAAGGGAAGCCATGAACAGCCTGCTCATCCGCGACGCCACCGTCGTCGACGGCTCCGGCGGACCCGCCCGCCGCGCGGACGTCGCCGTCGAGGAGGGGCGCATCACGTCCGTCGTCCCCGAGGGAAGCGGCCCCCGCCCGGGCGGCGCAGGCCGGACGCTCGACGCCGCGGGCCTCACCCTCGCCCCCGGCTTCATCGACATGCACGCCCACTCCGACCTCGCCCTCCTCCGCGACCCCGACCACTCCGCCAAGGCCGCGCAGGGCGTCACACTCGAAGTCGTCGGCCAGGACGGGCTCTCCTACGCCCCCGTCGACGACCGCACCCTCGCCGAGGTCCGAAGCGCGATCGCCGGGTGGAACGGCCCCGGGGACGACATCGACTTCGACTGGCGCACCGTCGGCGGGTACCTGGACCGGATCGACCGCCAGGGCACAGCCGTCAACGCGGCGTACCTCGTACCGCAGGGCAGCGTCCGCATGCTCGCCGTCGGCTGGGACGACCGTCCGGCGTCCCCGGAGGAGACCGCCACGATGCGGCGCCTCGTCGCCGAGGGCCTCGAACAGGGCGCTGTCGGCATGTCCTCGGGCCTGACCTACACGCCAGGCATGTACGCCTCCGACGCCGAACTGACCGAACTGTGCCGCACAGTGGCGTCGTACGGTGGCTACTACTGCCCGCACCACCGCTCCTACGGCAGGAACGCCCTCCAGGCGTACGGGGAGATGGTCGCTCTCTCCCGGGAGGCGGGCTGCGCTCTCCATCTCGCCCACGCCACGATGAACTTCGGCGTCAACGCGGGCAGGGGACCCGAGCTGACGGCCCTCCTCGACCGGGCACTCGAAGCGGGCGCGGACATCACCCTCGACAGCTATCCGTACACCCCGGGGTGCACGACTCTCGTGGCGATGCTGCCCAGTTGGGCGAGCGTGGGCGGCCCCGAGGCGGTCCTGACGCGCCTGTCCGACGACGGGACCTGCGCACGCATCCGTCACGTCATGGAGGTCGAGGGCGCCGACGGATGCCACGGCGTCCCGATGGACTGGTCGACGATCGAGATCTCCGGCGTCTCCGACCCCGCCCTCTCCGGCTACGTGGGGAGGACCGTGGCCGAGTCGGCGGAGCGGCGCGGCGAGGACGCCTTCACCACCGCGCGCCGCCTGCTGGTCGAGGACCGCCTCGGCACCACGATCCTCCAGCACGTCGGCCACGAGGAGAACGTCCGGCACATCATGCAGCACCGCGTGCACACGGCAGGCAGCGACGGCATCCTGCAGGGCGGCAAACCGCATCCACGGGCGTACGGCACCTTCCCGCAGTATCTCGGGCGGTACGTACGGGAGTTGGGCGTCCTCTCACTGGAGGAGTGCGTCGCCCACCTCACCTCGCGGCCCGCCGCCCGGCTGCGCCTGCCGGACCGCGGCCTCGTCCGCGAGGGCTACCGCGCGGATCTCGTCCTCTTCGACCGGGAGACGGTCGCGCCGGGCTCGACGTACGACAACCCCCGTGTCCTGCCGACCGGGATCCCGTACGTCCTGATCGACGGCCGCTTCGTGATCGAGGACGGCCGGCGCACGGACGTCCTCGCGGGACGGTCCGTCCGGCGGGCACCCTGACCCGGGCCGCCGGCCTTCCGTGCGTCGCTGCTGTTCGGGCAGCGGCCGAAGCGCGGGTGCCGTGCGGGTCCGCGGACGGGAACCGCACGGCCGCGGCCGCCGCCCGCCGGGGGCTACGCGTGCTGGTACGCGACCAGCGAGATCCCCACGTAGTGCACGACGAACGCCGCCAGCGTGAACGAGTGGAAGACCTCGTGGAACCCGAACCAACGCGGTGACGGATTCGGCCGCTTGATGCCGTACACGACTCCCCCGGCGCTGTAGAGCAGCCCGCCGACGACGACGCAGACGAGCACGGCGATGCCCCCTTCCCGCAGGAAGTCGGGCAGGTAGAAGACGGCTGCCCAGCCCATCGCGATGTAGCAGGGCGTGTAGAGCCACCGGGGGGCGCCGACCCAGAAGACGCGGAAGGCGATGCCGAGGACGGCCGCGACCCACACGCCCCACAGCAGCGGAGCACCGCGGCTGCCGGGCAGCAGCAGGATCGTCAGCGGCGTGTAGGTGCCGGCGATGATCAGGAAGATGTTGGCGTGGTCGAGACGCCGCAGCACGGCGTAGGCGCGCGGGCCCCAATTGCCCCGGTGGTAGAGGGCACTTACACCGAAGAGCAGGCAGGCCGTGAGCGTGTAGACCGCGCACGCGACGCGGCCGCGAGTGCTGTCGGCCAGCGCGGTCAGGAAGACGCCCGCTGCGAGCACGGCGGGGAACATGCCGGCGTGGAGCCAGCCGCGCAGCCGCGGCTTGATGTATGCGGGAAGCGCCGCGGCCGCCGAAGTGACGGACGACGCAGCCGATTCGAGAGTGGCAGCGGCGGAACCGCCGGAGTGGTCCGGCTGGTCGCTTCCGTCCGCGCCTGCCGCGAGATCTGCGGAGCTCACAGGTTTCTTCGGCCGGGACGCGTCAGTCATACGGCCCATCGTAGCTACGGGGGCGTAACCGCCAAGACGTCGGCCGAGCGCTTATGCCGGTGGATCGAGTGGCGATGGACACATCCTTTCCATCTGGACATGCAGCCGATACGCTCGCATGCTCAGAGGAGCAAGGGTGACACCGGATGAGCGAGCCGCACGCACGCACCAGCACAGCAGCACCCGCCACGAACGCATCCGGGTCGCGGCCCCCAAGGGGCAGAAGAGACGAGTCAGACCACAAGCGGATCCATGTGCACGGTCCGCACGAACCCTCAAAGTCTGGAGAGATCGTGGCGCGCAGTTCTGCGGCTCCCGTCATCAACACCGTTCCGACCCGGCACCAGGAGCTGGTCTCCTGGGTCGAGGAGATCGCCGCCCTGACCGAACCCGACCGGATCGTCTGGTGCAACGGCTCCGAATCCGAGTACGAGCGTCTGTGCGAAGAGCTCGTGGAGAAGGGCACGTTCACCAAGCTCGATCCGGTGAAACGGCCGCACTCGTACCACGCCGCCTCCGACCCGAGCGACGTCGCCCGCGTGGAGGACCGCACGTTCATCTGCTCCGAGAAGGAGGAGGACGCCGGGCCGACCAACCACTGGAAGGCCCCCGCCGAGATGCGGACCGTCTTCCAGGGCGAGAACGGGGAGGGGGGACTCTTCCGGGGCTGCATGCGCGGCCGCACGATGTACGTCGTCCCCTTCTGCATGGGCCCGCTCGGTTCCCCGCTCTCCGCGCTGGGCGTCGAGATCACCGACTCCGCATACGTCGCCGTCGCCATGCGCACCATGACCCGCATGGGACAGCCCGTCCTCGACGAACTCGGCGAGGACGGCTTCTTCGTCAAGGCCGTGCACAGCGTCGGCGCCCCGCTGGCGCCCGGCGAGCAGGACGTGCCCTGGCCCTGCAACACCACCAAGTACATCTCCCACTTCCCCGAGACCCGCGAGATCTGGTCCTACGGCTCGGGCTACGGCGGCAACGCCCTGCTGGGCAAGAAGTGCTACGCCCTGCGCATCGCCTCCGTCATGGCACGCGACGAGGGCTGGCTCGCCGAGCACATGCTCGTACTGAAGCTGACGCCGCCGCGCGGTGAGGCCAAGTACGTCGCCGCCGCCTTCCCTTCGGCCTGCGGCAAGACGAACCTCGCCATGCTGGAGCCGACCATCAAGGGCTGGACGGTCGAGACGATCGGCGACGACATCGCCTGGATGCGCTTCGGCGAGGACGGGCGCCTCTACGCCATCAACCCCGAGGCGGGCTTCTTCGGCGTCGCCCCCGGCACCGGCGAACACACCAACGCCAACGCGATGAAGACCCTCTGGGGCAACTCGGTCTTCACGAACGTCGCCCTCACCGACGACGGCGACGTGTGGTGGGAGGGCATGACCGAGGAGACGCCCGCCCACCTGACGGACTGGAAGGGCAACGACTGGACGCCCGAGTCCGGGACCCCGGCGGCACACCCCAACGCCCGCTTCACCGTCCCCGCCGGCCAGTGCCCGATCATCGCGCCGGAGTGGGAGGACCCGCGGGGTGTGCCCATCTCGGCGATCCTCTTCGGCGGACGGCGCGCGTCGGCCGTCCCGCTCGTGACGGAGTCCTTCAGCTGGCAGCACGGCGTCTTCCTGGGCGCGAACGTGGCCAGCGAGAAGACGGCCGCCGCCGAGGGCAAGGTCGGCGAGCTCCGCCGCGACCCCTTCGCGATGCTGCCCTTCTGCGGCTACAACATGGGCGACTACTTCGCCCACTGGGTGAAGGTCGGGGAGAACGCCGACCAGGCCAAGCTGCCGAAGATCTACTACGTCAACTGGTTCAAGAAGGACGAGGACGGCAAGTTCGTCTGGCCGGGCTTCGGCGAGAACAGCCGCGTCCTGAAGTGGATCGTGCAGCGGCTCAACGGCGAGGCGGAGGGCGTCGAGACGCCCATCGGCGTGCTGCCGACGAAGGAGTCCCTGGACAGGGAGGGTCTCGAACTCTCCGACGAGGAACTGGACTTCGTCCTGAAGGTGGACAGGGACGTGTGGCGCGAGGAGGCGGCGCTCGTCCCCGAGCACCTCAACACCTTCGGTGACCACACCCCGAAGGAGCTGTGGGACGAGTACCGCGCTCTGGTCGAACGTCTCGGCTGACGCCCGGACTTGTCGCCCTCACCGGGCCCGCGTCGCACGCGGGCCCGGTGAGGGCTTTCCGCTGCGCGGGGTACGGGATCGGGTCGCGGCCGGCCGGGCGCGACCGGCCCGGATTCACGGACCCGGCGGGTCAGGCAGCCGTGAGCCCGAGCGCCGAGGCGTGCCTGTCCCGGCACTCGGTGGCCAGCCGGACGGCCTCGTCGTCGTCCCGGTACGTGGCGATGACGACCGCGTGGCCCGCCAGCGTGTGAGCGCGGTGGTGGAGCGAGTCGATGTGTTCGGGGTCGGCCACGCGCACGGACGGGGCCGCGCGGAGCGGGGCGGCGCCGTCACGGAGGCGGGTGACCTGTTCGGCCAGCTCGGCCCCCGCCTCGTCCAGTTCCGGGCTCGGAGTGAGGGCGCGCAGCTCGTCCGTCACCGTGAGCAGGGCCGTGAGGTGACCGGCCAGCCGGATCTGCAATTCCTCGGCCCGCGTGCGGTGCGGGAAATCCGCGTCGGCAGTCATGGAGTGCACCGACTTGGCGCGGATCGGTTCGTACATGATCGGCCTCCTGGGTGACGTGGCCAGAAAGCTATCCTAACTTGGACCAGGTCTAAAGTTGAGCCATGTACATAAATGCCTGCCGCCCTCCCGGTGGGAAGCCCTCCGTCCAGGGGGAAGCAGCAGGCGGCAGGCGTCGGCGCCGCTGCGAGGAATTCTGCGGGTCGCCGCCGGCCACGGCTCGCCGGGTGACCGCTCGCGAAGACGTCCGCGCCCGGTCCGATCGGTCGCGGTCGCCGGAATCGCCCGTTCACCTGGACGGTTCGCCCGCCGAGATGGCCGAAGGTCCCCTTGTCGAAAGTCCGCTCCGTGGGCCGCGGCCGGCCGTCAGCCGCAGACACGGTTGCACGCCGCGCGGGCGTGACGGCCGACGTGACGGCCGGAGAGTTCCCGGAGGTTACGGCTGGCCGTAACCGTCCAGGAACGCGCCGATGCGGGTGACCGCGTGCGCCAGCTCATCGACGGGGGGCAGGTTGACGATGCGGAAGTGGTCCGGTTCCGGCCAGTTGAAGCCCGTACCGTGGACGATCATGATCTGTTCGGCCCGCAGCAGGTCGAGCACCATCTCCCGGTCGTCCTTGATCTTGTAGACCTTCGGGTCGAGCCGCGGGAAGGCGTAGATCGCACCCTTCGGCTTCACGCACGTCACGCCGGGGATCTGCGTCAGCAGTTCATGGACGGTGTCGCGCTGTTCCAGAAGCCGCCCGCCCGGCAGGACGAGGTCCTGGATGGACTGGCGTCCGCCGAGCGCGGCAGCCACGGCGTGCTGCGCGGGCATGTTCGCGCACAGCCGCATGTTGGCGAGGATCGTGAGGCCTTCGATGTAGCTCTGGGCGTGGTGCTTCGGGCCGCACACGGCCATCCAGCCGCTGCGGTAACCGGCCACGCGGTACGCCTTCGACAGACCGTTGAAGGTGACGGTGAGCAGGTCGGGGGCGACGACCGTGGTCGGCGTGTGCGTCGCACCGTCGTAGAGGATCTTGTCGTAGATCTCGTCGGAGTAGACGATCAGGTCGTGCCGGCGCGCGATGTCCGTGAGACCGCGCAGCATCTCCTCGTCGTAGACGGCACCCGTGGGGTTGTTCGGGTTGATGACGACGAGCGCCTTCGTACGGTCGGTGACCTTCCGCTCGACGTCGGCGAGGTCCGGCATCCAGTCGGACTGTTCGTCGCAGCGGTAGTGCACGGCCGTGCCGCCGGACAGTGAGACGGATGCCGTCCACAGCGGATAGTCCGGGGCGGGCACGAGCACCTCGTCACCGTCGTCGAGCAGGGCCTGCATCGACATCTGGATCAGCTCGGAGACGCCGTTGCCGAGGTAGATGTCCTCGACGGAGAGTTCGACCCCCTGCGTCTGGTAGTGCTGCATCACCGCGCGCCGTGCGGAGAGGAGCCCCTTCGCGTCGCCGTAGCCGTGGGCCTCCCCGACGTTGCGGAGCATGTCCTCGAGGATCTCGGGCGGGCACTCGAAGCCGAAGGCCGCGGGGTTGCCGGTGTTGAGCTTGAGGATGCGGTGACCTGCCGCCTCCAGCCGCGTCGCCTCCTCAAGAACCGGACCGCGGATCTCGTAACAGACGTTGGCGAGCTTCGTCGACTGGATCACCTGCATATCGCCACCTTACGGGCGGGTCCCGCGCGACGCCTCGTGTTATTGCTCACCTTGCGCACAGGGACGGGCCGCGCGGGCGGGACGAAGCGGGCAGTGGACCGGTGCGGCCGGAGCCCGGCCGCACCGGGAGCACCGCCTGCGGACCCCGCCTGCGGACCCCGCCTGCGGACCCCGCCTGCACCGGGCCGCGGCGAAGCCGTGGTGACCGCTCCCGTCCGGACCCGCGCAGACCACGGAACCGACGCCTCCTGTCCGCACCGCATCGAGGCCGGGCGTCGCCCCCGTCGCGCGCTTCCGCGGCTTCTCCGCCGGGGAGCGTGCCCACGCGCCCGGCCGCCGGGAACGGGGGCTCAGCTCCGCAGTGCCCGCTCCAGCACCGCGTGGTCGGAAGTCGGGGCGTCACAGGTGAAGTTGCGGCAGACGTACGCCGTCGGCCTGCCCTCCAGCAGCGGACGGTCCCGTAGCAGCGGAACGTCCAGCGCCGCGGACGAGTCGGGCTCGCCGAGCGCGACGACCGCGCCGGGGGCCGTCGCCAGCAGGGCGGTTCGGTGCAGCGTCCCGGTGACGGCGTCCGTACTCGGCCCGACGACCGCCACCTCGCGGGGACCGTCGAGGGCGGCCTCCGCCGCGGCGAGACCCCAGCCGATGAAGCGGGGCGCGCGGTGCGCCAGCGCCCGGACGATGCCCAACGCCCGCTCCGCGGCCTCCCGGTGGCGGCTGCTGCCCGTGAAGGCGGCGTAGGAGAGCAGGGCCTGAGCGGCGGCCGTCCAGCCCGAAGGGGTCGCGCTGTCGGTGGGGTCCTGGGGGCGGCGGATGAGGGCCTCGGCGTCGTCGGCGGTGTCGTAGAGCGTGCCGTCGGGCGCGGTGAAGTGGAGGAGCACGGTCTCCAGCAGAACGCCCGCACGCTCCAGCCAGCCCGCCTCGCCCGTCACGGAGTAGAGGCTCATCAGGCCCTCGGCGACGTCGGCGTAGTCCTCCAGGACTCCTGCGCTGGGGCCGGCGGTGCCGTCGCGCGAGGTGCGGACGAGGCGGCCGCCCCCGTTCATGTGCAGGTCCGTGAGCAGGCGGGCCGCGGTGGTGGCGGCCTCGACGAGGTCGGGGCGGTCGAAGTAGGCGCCGGTCTCCGCGAGGGCGGCGACGGCCAGACCGTTCCAGGCGGCCACGACCTTGTCGTCGCGCTCGGGGCGGGGCCGCTGTTCCCGGGCGCTCAGCAGCCGCTCCCGTACGGAGGCGGCGCGCCCGGCGTCGGCGTCCGTACGGGCTTCGGCGCGGCTGCCGGAATCGCTGCCGGAGTGGCCGTCACCGGCGGGGAGCCGGAGCACCGACGCGCCTTCCTCGAAGGTGCCCTCCTGCGTGACCCCGTACCGTTCCGCGGCCCACTGTGCGTCCTGTTCCCCGAGCACCTCGGTCAACTGGGCGGGCGTCCACACGTAGTAGGCGCCCTCGCGGTGACTGCCGTTCCCGTCGTCGCTGTCGGCGTCCAGGGCGGAGGCGAAACCGCCCTGGGCGGTGCCCAGTTCGCGCACCATGAAATCGGCGGTCCCCAGGGCGACGCGGCGGGTCAGGTCCGAGCCGGTGGCGCGCCAGGCATGGGCGTAGACGCGGCACAGCAGCGCGTTGTCGTAGAGCATCTTCTCGAAGTGCGGCACGACCCAGCCGGCGTCGACGGAGTAGCGGGCGAAACCGCCGGCGAGCTGGTCGTAGATACCGCCGCGCGCCATCGCCTCGCAGGTGGCCTCGACCATCTCCAGCGCGCCGTCCGCGCCGGTACGTGCGTGGTGCCGGAGCAGGAACTCGAGGGCCATGGACGGCGGGAACTTCGGCGCTCCGCCGAAGCCGCCGCGCGAGGAGTCGAAGTCGCGGGCCAACTCCAGCAGGGCGCTCGCCAGTTCCTCCGGCCCGGGAGGCTGCGGCTGGTCGTAGCGGATACCGCGGGCAGCGAGATCCCGCGCGATCCGCCCGGCCACGTCGGCGACTTCCTCACGCCGGTCGGCCCAAGCCGTGGCGACGCCCTCCAGCACCTGGCGGAACGAGGGCATCCCGTGCCGGGGCGCGGGCGGGAAGTAGGTGCCGAAGTAGAAGGGTTCGCCCTCGGGGTTGAGGAAGACGGTCATGGGCCAGCCGCCCTGGCCGGTGGCTGCCTGCACGGCCTCCATGTAGACCGAGTCGACGTCGGGGCGTTCCTCCCTGTCGACCTTGACGGAGACGAAGTGCTCGTTGAGGTACTCGGCGGTCGTCTCGTCCTCGAAGCTCTCGTGCGCCATGACGTGGCACCAGTGACAGCTGGCGTACCCGACGCTCAGCAGCACCGGCACCCCGCGCCTCCGCGCCTCCGCGAACGCCGCCTCGGACCAGGGCCACCAGTCGACGGGGTTGTCGGCGTGCTGGAGCAGGTAGGGGCTGGTCTCGTCCGCGAGTCGGTTCGCCATCCCTCCATCGTGCACGACGCACCTCCGCGGGGGCGCCCCCGCTGGGCCGCGTCCCCCTCTCCCCTCCGGACCCGCACCCGGTCAGAGCTGCGCGTGCGCGCCGCCCGACGCCTCCCAGCCCGCCACGGCCAGCGCGCGGTACGCCGCGTAGTGCTGGGCCGGGTCGCCGGAGTCGGCCCAGGGCATGGCCCCCACATAGCCGTCCACCACGCGCAGCGCCTCCATCGCCTCGCCGTACCGTTCGGCGCGTACGAGAAAGCAGACCAGCATGTGCAGGACGTGCGGCCGTACCGGATGAGCGGCCTCCACCTGGTCGACGGCGTACTCCGCCGCCTCCACGGCCTTCTCGATCTCCTCGCTCTGGTACAGCCCCCGCACCACGTTGACCTCCGGCAGGTGCTCGTACACGGCGAAGAGCGGCAGCGCCGGCAGGAGAGTGCCCTCGGGGGCCTGGGCGGCGGCCGTCTGCGCGAAGGCGTCGGCGTCGGCCCGCGACCCGCACCCCTTCTCCGACCAGTACGGCAGGGCGGCGAGGTGGGCGCCCATGTGGTGCGGCGCCTTCCGCCGCAACGTCGCCCACAGCTCCTCGAAGTCGGCCCGCCGGTAGGAGAGATGGCGGGCGACGAACAGCTCGGTGATGTGCGGCGTGGGGTCGGCGGGAGCGAGCCCGACGGCCTCTCCGCAGACCGTGCGCGCCTCCTCCAGGATGATGCGGTGGTCCGCGGACGAGGGATCGGTCAGCGCCTGCCAGACGAGGAACTGCGCGTACACCTCCGCGCCGCCCGCGTCGTCCGGCTGCTGCGTCCGCCACTCACGGAGCCAGCGCGCGTCCCTCGCTCCGGCCTCCTTGCGGAAGGAGACACCGCCGGTCGCGTCGCCCGCAGGGGCGTCGGGCACGCCCAGTTCCCGGGCCTGGGCCAGCTCCATCGCCGCGGCGCCGGCCATGGACTGCACCCGCTGCCAGCGCAGCTCCCACTCGTCGCCGGTGAGGGCGAGCAGGCGCGCGACCGGCTGCCAGTCCTGGGTGCGCTGGGTCTCCTCCAGCGCCTCGACGAGTTCGTGGTCGGGACCGGGCAGCCGTACGTCGAGGTGCTCCGCGGGCACGAATCCGTAGCCGGCGCCGGGGTCCAGAGCACGGGCGTACCCCTGGGCCCCTTCCATCCGCTGCCGCCGCCGGCGCATCGCCGGAGCGACCAGCACGCCGAAGATGGCGGTCAGTGCAACGAGTACGAGCAGGGCTTCCATGGGTGCGTTTCTCCCCGTGAGTACGCGTGTGCCGCGTTCCCGCGGCATTCGACGGACGCGGTTCGTCGGAGCCGCTCCGCCTCCACCGTACGGCGCATTACTCTCGCCCCATGACCGACCAGCGCCACGACGGGCCGACTCCCCAGAACTTCGAGACCATCGCGATCCACGCGGGGCAGACCGCCGACCCCGCCACCGGGGCGGTGGTACCGCCCATCTACCAGGTGTCCACGTACAAGCAGGACGGTGTCGGAGGGCTCCGCGGCGGCTACGAGTACAGCCGTTCCGCGAACCCCACACGTACCGCCCTCGAGCAGAATCTGGCCGCGCTGGAGGGCGGGCGCAACGGCTTCGCCTTCGCCTCCGGCATGGCCGCCGAGGACTGCCTGCTGCGGACGCTTCTCGTGCCGGGTGATCACGTCGTCATCCCCAACGACGCCTACGGGGGCACCTTCCGCCTCTTCGCGCGGGTCGCCGAGCGGTGGGGCGTGGAGTGGTCGGTCGCCGACTCCTCCGACCCCGCCGCGGTACGCGCCGCGCTGCGCGACCGTACGAAGGCCGTGTGGACCGAGACGCCCTCCAACCCGCTCCTCGGCATCAGCGACATCACGGCCCTCGCCGAGGTCGCGCACGGCGCGGGGGCCCGGCTGGTCGTCGACAACACGTTCGCCAGCCCGTACCTCCAGCAGCCGCTCGCCCTGGGCGCGGACATCGTCGTGCACTCGACGACGAAGTACATGGGCGGCCACTCCGACGTGGTCGGCGGCGCGCTCGTGGTGAACGAAGCGGAACTGGCCGCCGAGATCGCCTTCCACCAGAACGCGATGGGCGCCGTGGCCGGGCCCTTCGACTCCTGGCTGGTGATGCGGGGGACGAAGACACTGGCCGTACGGATGGACCGCCACAGCGCCAACGCGACCCGCGTCGCCGAGATGCTGACCGCGCACCCGAAGGTGACGCAGGTGTACTACCCGGGGCTTCCTTCCCACCCGGGGCACGAGACCGCGGCGAAGCAGATGCGGGCCTTCGGCGGGATGGTCTCCTTCCGGGTGACGGGCGGCGAGGAGGCGGCAGTGCGGGTGTGCGACAGCACCCAGCTGTTCACGCTGGGCGAATCGCTCGGCGGAGTCGAGTCGCTGATCGAGCACCCGGCACGCATGACGCACGCGTCGGCGGCGGGTTCGGCGCTGGAGGTTCCCTCGGACCTGATCCGGCTCTCGGTCGGGATCGAGTCGGCGGAGGACCTGCTGGCGGACCTGCGGCACGCGCTGCAGAAGGCGCTGGACTGAGGCGGTCAGGGGGCCGCCGGCACCTGCGGCCCCCGTCCGTCACCGCGGACCGCCCCCGTCCGTCACCGCGGACCGCCTCCGGCGGGCCCCCCGCGGACGGCGGACGCCGCTACCAGCCGAGCGGCGGTGTCGTCTGCTGCGGCCGCCCCATCCACGGCTCGGCCACCGCGGCCCACACCGCGAAGGCGACGGCAGCCGCGAAGAAGATCCACATGAGCCATTGCACGGTGCGCCGGCGCTGTGCCGTGCGGTGCCCGAGCAGCACGGCGCGCTCGGCCAGGTCGGTCGGTACGGGACCGGGCGTCCCGCTCTCCAGCATGGCCCGTACCTCGGTCTCCTTGCGGTCGGGAAGTCTCATGCGACCCCCTCCGGGTCCCGTCCGGCACGCTCGCGGCCGTCAGCGCCGCCCCGGGGCCACGCCTCCCGGAACACCGTGCCCGCGACGAGGCGCCGGATGCCCTGCTGACCGGCGGCGCCTGCCTCCTCGCTGCTGAGCATCGCCGCCATCCCCCTCGTGCACAGCTCCCGTACCCGTTCGACGGGAAGCCCGAGAGTGGCGGCGACCTGTTCCTCCGCCACGCCCTCGTAGAGCCGCAGCACCAGTATCAGCCGCTCCTGCGGCGGCAGCCGGCCCAGCAGTCCGCCGCGTGGACGGCGGTAGCGCCAGGCGTGGTGTGCGAAGCGCACCATCAGGTCGTGCCGCGTGCGTTCGTACGGATCCTCGCCCCGCAGCCGGTCCCAGTCGGCGTACGTACGGGACAGAGCGCCCACGAGCAGCTGCTGCGCGGCCGGGGCCGCTCCGCCCGGTTCCGCCGTGAGCAGCGTGGCGGCATGCAGCAGCCTGCCTGCCGCGCCCGCGACGAACGCCTCGAACTCCCGGGCCCGGCGGCGTTCCTGTCGTTCCCGCCGCTCTCCCACCTTGTGCGCCTCCCACCCGCCCTGTGGCGCCTATGGCCATAGGACGGCAGGCAGACTGATCAAATCAAGAGGCGGGCGGGCCCGGAACGGTGGACGGCTGTATGCCCTCTATCGCCGCGTTGAAGCGGGTGAGCAGCAGACAGAACGACTCCCGCTCCTCCTCGCTCCACTCCTCGGTCAGCAGCGCCATCAGTTCCCGCCGCGACGAACGCACCTGCTCCAGGCGCGCCGAGCCGTGCGGCGAGAGCTTGAGGACGACGGCCCGGCCGTCCTCCGGGTGCGTGGTACGGGTGACCAGCCCGGCATCGACGAGAGGCGCGACCTGCCGGGTGACCGTCGAGGAGTCGATGCCCATGCCGGAGGCGAGGGCCTTGACCCCCATGGGACCGACCTGGTCGAGCCTGTTGAGCAGCAGGTACGCGGCGCGGTCCATCGAGTTGCGTGCCTGACCGAGGCCGCCGAGCCGGGTCTGTTCCGCGCGGCGTGCGAAGACGGCGACCTGGTGCTGCATGGCGTCGAGGACGGGGCCTGCGGTCTCGTGATCCCCGGAGGCACCGCCAGGGCTGTTGTGTGTCATCGTGTCCGGTTGCGTGGGCATGGCCGAGGTGCTCGCTTCTTCGGAAGGTGCAAAGGCACGTAACGAACTGGGCTGACGAGTTCCTGACCGACTTCGCTGGCGTACTCGGTCTGTGCCGACCAGCCTACGCGGCGGCGACCCGAGTCGTGCCTCCGCTGCGTGAACCCGTGCGGGCAGGTATCCTGCGGGGCTCTTCCGGCCGTGAGCTGCGAGACTGGCCGCATGGTCTCCCTTCCCGATGCACCTGCGCTGTCCGTCGACGACGTACGGGCCGCGCAGAAGACACTCTCCGGCGTCGCCCGGACGACCTCGATGGAAGGCAGCCGCCACCTGACGTCCCTGGTCGGCTCCCCGGTCCATTTCAAGTGCGAGAACCTCCAGCGCACCGGCTCCTTCAAGCTGCGCGGCGCCTACGTGCGCATCGCGGGCCTCACCCATGAGGAGCGGGCCCGCGGCGTCGTCGCCGCCAGCGCCGGCAACCACGCGCAGGGTGTGGCCCTGGCGGCCTCCCTGCTCGGCGTCGCCTCCACCGTGTTCATGCCGGAGGGCGCACCGCTGCCGAAGGTCGCGGCGACCCGCGACTACGGGGCGGAGGTCCGTCTGCACGGCCAGGTCGTGGACGAGACGCTGCACGCGGCACGCGAGTACGCGCAGCAGACGGGCGCGGTCTTCATCCACCCCTTCGACCACCCCGACGTGGTGGCGGGGCAGGGCACGCTCGGTCTCGAGATCCTCGAACAGTGCCCGGAGGTCCGCACGATCGTGGTCGGCGTGGGCGGCGGCGGACTGCTCGCGGGCATCGCGGTGGCAGTCAAGGAGCTCCGCCCGGACGTACGGCTGATCGGTGTGCAGGCGGAGGGCGCCGCCGCCTACCCGCCCTCGCTCTCCGCGGGCCACCCGGTGACCCTGGAGTCGGTCTCGACCATGGCCGACGGGATCAAGGTGGGCCGGCCCGGAAACGTGCCCTTCAAAATCATTGGCGACCTCGTCGACGAGGTCCGTACGGTGTCCGAGGACGCCCTCTCCAGCGGCCTTCTGCTCTGCCTGGAGCGCGCCAAACTCGTCGTGGAGCCTGCCGGCGCGAGTCCGGTGGCGGCGCTGCTCTCCCAGCCGGACGCCTTCGAAGGACCTGTGGTGGCCGTGCTCTCGGGGGGCAACGTCGACCCGCTCCTGATGCAGCGGACCCTGCGGCACGGCATGGCGGCCGCCGGCCGCTACCTGTCGCTGCGGCTGAGGCTGAGGGACCGTCCGGGGGCGCTGGCAGCTCTGCTCCAGGAGTTGTCAGTGGCGGACGCTAACGTCCTGGACGTCAGCCATGTACGGACCGACCCACGGCTCGGGCTCGACGAAGTGGAGGTGGAGCTGCACCTGGAGACGCAGGGTCCGGAGCACTGCACCGACGTCGCAGCCACCCTGCGCGCGGCGGGTTACACGGTGGTCCCGACCCGCTGAAGGCACCCGCCCCCGGTTCCGGAGGAGCGCGCCGGACGGAGGCAGACGCGTCACACTCGCGACTGTCGCGAGCAGTTGACGCGATGTATCGCGTTCGCGGATACTGCTGTCACCACTGCCCTGCGAAGCCCGCAGAAAAGGCAGTTGATCCCGCATGCCGGATATTTCCGGTGTGCACAACCTTCACCACTCACCTCTCCACACCCTGGGAGCCCACCTATGCCAGGCGCCATTTACGCCGAGGGTCTGGTCAAGACCTTCGGCGAGGTAAGGGCACTGGACGGCGTCGATCTCGACGTCCCCGAGGGCACCGTGCTGGGTCTGCTCGGGCCGAACGGCGCCGGGAAGACCACTGCCGTACGGGTGCTCACCACCCTCCTCACACCCGACAGCGGCAGAGCCGTCGTCGCCGGACTCGACGTCCTCAAACAGCCTCACGAGGTACGGCGGTCGATCGGCCTGTCCGGCCAGTTCGCCGCCATCGACGAATACCTGACCGGCAGGGAGAACCTGCAGATGGTCGGCCAGCTCTACCAGCTCTCCGCACGCGACGCGAAGGCACGGGCCGCCGAGCTGCTGGAGCGCTTCAACCTCGCGGACGCCGCCGACCGTACGGCCAAGACGTACTCCGGAGGGATGCGCCGCCGCCTGGACCTCGCCGCCGCCCTGGTCGTCCGTCCTCCGGTGATGTTCATGGACGAGCCCACCACGGGCCTCGATCCCCGCAACCGCCTTCAGCTGTGGGAGGTCATCGAGGAGCTGGTCGCCGGCGGCACGACCCTGCTGCTCACCACCCAGTACCTCGAAGAGGCCGACCGCCTCGCGCACGACATCGCCGTCGTCGACCGCGGCCAGGTCATCGCCCGCGGCACCTCCGACCAGCTCAAGGCCCAGACGGGCGGCGAGCGGATCGAGGTCGTCGTGCACGAGAGGAGCCAGATCGCCACTGCCGAGACGCTGCTGGCCGGGCACAGCCTGCAGGGCGCCGCCCAGAGCGGCGTCACGGTCGAACAGCACACCCGCAGGCTGACCGTCCCCGTCGCCGGCGGGGCCAAGCTGCTGGCCGAGGTGATCCGGGAGCTCGACTCGCGCGGCATCGAGATCGACGACATCGGACTGCGCCGGCCCACCCTCGACGACGTGTTCATCACGCTCACCGGACACAGCGCCGAGGACGACGGGCCCGCCGCGTCCGGGGACGACGGCGACGCGGCCGGCGGCAGGCAGAAGCGGAAGTCCAAGAAGCAGAGGAAGAAGGAGGCCGTCCAGTGACTGCCACCAGCACGGCGCCGACGGCTCCCCGTCCGGCCGCCCCGGCCGGCGGCGGTCTCCGCCAGTCCGTCACCGACTCGCTGACCATGGCGAAGCGCAACCTCATCCGCATGGTGCGCATCCCCGAAGTCGTCGTCTTCGGGCTCTTCCAGCCCATCATGTTCGTGGTGCTCTTCAGCTACGTCTTCGGGGGCTCCATCAACCTCCCCGGTGCCGGCCTCGACCCGGGCCTCTACCGCGAGTTCCTGATGGCCGGCATCTTCGCCCAGACCGTCACCTTCGCCACCGCCGGCGCGGGCGCGGGCATCGCCGAGGACATGCACAAGGGCCTCATCGACCGCTTCCGCTCGCTGCCCATGGCCCGCGGGGCGGTGCTCACCGGCCGTACGATCGCCGACCTCGTCCAGACGGCTCTGACGCTGATAGTGCTGGCGGTCGTCGCGGTCCTCGTCGGCTGGCGCACCCACGAGAACGGGCTGAAGGTGCTCGCCGGATTCGGCCTGCTGCTCCTCCTCGGGTACGCCTTCACCTGGATCGGGGCGCTGATCGGGCTGTCGGTCCGCACCCCGGAGGCGGCGACCTCGGGCGGGCTGATCTGGCTCTTCCCGCTGACGTTCATCTCGAACGCGTTCGTCCCGTCGCAGAACATGCCGACCGTCCTGCGGCACTTCGCCGAGTGGAACCCCTTCAGCGCCACCGTGCAGGCCTGCCGCGAGCTGTTCGGCAACCTCCCGCCGAACTACCCCGTGCCCGACGCCTGGCCGATGCAGCACCCGGTCTGGGCGTCGCTGATCTGGTCGATCCTGATCGTCGCGCTCTTCCGCACCCTCGCGGTGCGCAAGTACAAGTCGGCGACTGCCTGACCTCGCTCCCCGGGCTTCCGGGGCGGCGGAACCGAGCGAGCCCCCGCCGCACACAGAGCAGCGGTGGGCCCCGGCCATCCGGCCGGGGCCCACCGCTGTCCGGCGCTCAGCCCTGGTAGGGCTTGGCCTCCAGGATCTTCACCGAGGCCATCTTGCCGTTCGGGAGTTCGTACTCGGCCTCCGTACCGACCTTCTTGCCGTTCACGCCGCTGCCCAGCGGGGACTGCGGTGAGTACGTCTCGATCTCCGTGCTCGCGTACTCGCGTGAGGCGAGCAGGAAGGTCACCGTGTCGTCCTCGTCACCGTCGAAGGCGATCGTCACGACCATGCCGGGCGCCACCACGCCGGTGTCCTCGGGAGCCTCGCCGACCTTGGCGTTCTCCAGCAGCTGTTCCAGCTGCCGCACGCGCAGCTCCTGCTTGCCCTGCTCCTCCTTGGCCGCGTGGTACCCGCCGTTCTCGCGGAGGTCACCCTCCTCGCGAGCCGCCTCGATCTTCTTGGAGATCTCGATGCGTGCAGGACCCGACAGGTACTCCAGCTCGGCCTTGAGCTGGTCGTACGCCTCCTGGGTGAGCCAGGTGACGTTGTCGCTGGTCTGGGTCACAGGTGCTCCTCGTCGGTACTGGGAATAAAAACATCGCCCTGCCCATGAGGCTGCGCCTTCAGGGTGGGGCGGAAACTACGAGCCTAACAATTCAGGCTCAAAAGGGAAGAAGGACGGACGCTGCGTGCAGCGTCAATGACCTTCGGTTTCCCGGGGTTCGCAGCCCATCAGTTCGGCGCTCGTCGCGCGCGTCGTGGTGCGTACCGAAGCCACGGTGTCCACCCGGTCCTCACCCGCGGCGACGGGGACGTCCTTCCGTCCCACCTCGGCGCCGTCGGCCGACAGCGCACGCAGCGTGCAGACGCCTTCCGCCTCCACGTCCTTGCGGACCTCGACGTGCACTTCCACCGTACGGTCGGAGACCACCTTGAACTTGATCATCTCGCCGCTGACCTTCTGCGAGGAGATGTATCCGGCGCCGATCCAGGCGAGGCCGGCCAGCCCCAGCACGCCCAGCACCGCGCCGAGCACCTTCAGCCTGCGGTCGGTGCGTGCGTCCCGCTGCGCGGCGGTTCCCGTACCGCCGTACCGGCCCGCGGGCGGCACCGTCGATCCGGGGGCGCGCTCTCCGCCCGCCTCCGCTCGCAGGTCAACCATGGCCGGGCCCACTTCCGTCGGTCGGGGGTGGTCAGCAATCGGGAATACATCGGGGTGCCGATTCGGTCACTATAGGAG
Organism: Streptomyces ovatisporus; assembly: GCF_042653885.1. Taxonomy (NCBI): domain Bacteria; kingdom Bacillati; phylum Actinomycetota; class Actinomycetes; order Kitasatosporales; family Streptomycetaceae; genus Streptomyces; species Streptomyces ovatisporus. The sequence continues at coordinate 278,394 of NZ_JBHSFH010000002.1, read as the reverse complement.
TCGCCTGCCCTGACGAGTTAACGAGGACCGAGTCTTGACTGACCAGCTGCGACTGATGGCCGTGCACGCGCACCCCGACGACGAGTCGAGCAAGGGCGCCGCCACGATGGCCAAGTACGTGTCCGAGGGGGTGGACGTGCTGGTCGCGACCTGCACAGGGGGCGAGCGGGGCTCCATCCTCAACCCCAAGCTCCAGGGGGACCCGTACATCGAGGAACACATCCACGAGGTGCGCAAGAAGGAGATGGACGAGGCCCGGGAGATCCTGGGCGTGAAGCAGGCCTGGCTCGGCTTCGTCGACTCCGGTCTCCCGGAGGGCGATCCCCTGCCGCCACTGCCGGAGGGCTGCTTCGCCCTCCAGGACGTCGACGTCGCGGCGGGTGCCCTGGTGCGTCTCATCCGCGAGTTCAAGCCGCACGTGGTGACCACGTACGACGAGAACGGCGGCTACCCGCACCCCGACCACATCATGACCCACAAGATCTCGATGGCGGCCTTCGAGGCCGCGGGCGACCCGGACAAGTACCCGGAGGCGGGTCCCGCCTGGCAGCCGCAGAAGATCTACTACAACCAGGGCTTCAACCGTCCCCGCACCCAGGCACTGCACGAGGCGCTGCTCGACCGCGGGCTGGACTCGCCGTACGGGGAGTGGCTGGAGCGCTGGAAGTCGATGGGCCGCGAGCGCGAGATCACCACCTATGTGCCCTGCGGGGACTACTTCGAGATCCGCGACAAGGCCCTGATCGCACACGCCACGCAGATCGACCCCGACGGCGGCTGGTTCCGGGTCCCCATGGACGTGCAGCGGGAGGTCTGGCCGACGGAGGAGTACGAGCTGGCGAAGTCTCTCGTGGAGACCTCGCTACCCGAGGACGACCTCTTCGCGGGCATCCGGGAGAATTGAAGGCATGACCCTGACGAGTCCGACGCACACCGCCGTGACCCAGCTCCTCCCGCTCGCGAAGGACCTGGACGAGAACAAGGTGACCCCGGGCGTCCTCGGCTTCGTCGTCTTCGCCGCGATGGGCCTCGCGGTGTGGATGCTGATGAAGTCGATGCACCGGCACATGAACAAGGTCGACTTCGAGGAGCAGCCCGTGCGGGCGGATGAGGACGGGCGGTCCTCCGCCCCCTCCTCGCCCTCCGCCTCGTCCTCCGCCCGGTCGGCGTCGGCTCCGGCCGCTTCGTCCAGGAGCGGGAAGGACTCGGACCCGGGCCTCTGACCGGCACGAATCGCGTACGTACGACGGGAGTTCCGCCATGTTGTTCGGCAGCCACAAGAATCACCTCCCGACAGCCGAGGAAGCCCTGCCGGGCCGCCCGGAGCGGGAGTTCGCCGTACCCGACCGCCACACGGTCCTCGGCAACCCCCTGCTGGGCCCGTACCCGGAGGGCCTGGAGGTGGCGGACTTCGCCATGGGCTGTTTCTGGGGGGCGGAACGGATCTTCTGGCGGGCGGACGGCGTATGGACGACGCTGGTCGGCTACCAGGGCGGCCACACCCCGAACCCCACGTACGAAGAGGTCTGCTCGGGCATGACGGGGCACACCGAGGGGGTACGTGTGGTCTTCGATCCCGCACGCGTCTCCTACGACAGCCTGCTGAAGCTCTTCTGGGAGGCCCACGACCCGACGCAGGGCTTCCGCCAGGGCAACGACACCGGCACCCAGTACCGCTCCGCGATACACACGCACGGCCCCGCGCAGCAGGCAGCGGCGGAATCCTCGCGTGACGCCTACCAGAAGGTCCTCACCGCCTCCGGGCACAAGGCGATCACCACGGAGATCCTCCCCGCCCTCGACCGGCCCTTCTACCCGGCGGAGGGCTACCACCAGCAGTACCTCGACAAGAACCCGGCGGGCTACTGCGGGATCGGCGGCACGGGGGTCTCCTGCCCGGTGGGGGTCGGACCGGCGCCGGAGAAGTAACCGGACCGGCCTGAGTCGCGCCCAGCCGGCCGTGGCCGCGTCAGGTGATCGACAGGGGTGCCCGACAGACGTGCCGGGCCCGGAAATTCGATTGCCCCTTACGGGTTGATGCACGCTAATACGGCGTATGGCCGATATTCAGGGCTCGTACGACGACCTGTTCACTGCCGTGCCCAGTGCGCTGGCCGGATTGCTGGACGACGGAGACGCGGGCGCTTCGGTTGCTGTCTTCGTGGACGGCGAGCCGGTCGTGGACGTCTGGGGTGGGTTCGCCGACGGGGCCCGCACGATCCCGTGGCAGCGGGACACCATCACCAACGTCTGGTCCGTCACGAAGACGATGACCGCAGTGTGCGCGCTGGTCCTTGCCGACCGTGGCGACCTCGATCCGGCCGCACCGGTCGGCCGGTACTGGCCTGAGTTCGCCTCGGCAGGCAAGGAAAACGTGCTGGTGCGGCACCTGCTCGCGCACACTGCGGGCCTGCCCGACTGGGACGGGCCGATCGAGGATCTCTACGACTGGCCGACCGCCACGGCACATCTGGCCGCTCGGGCTGCGCAATGGGAACCGGGGAGCGCCGCCGGATACCACTCGCTCACCCAGGGGTTTCTCGTGGGTGAGGTCGTACGCCGGATCACCGGCCAGAGCCTGGGAGAGTTCTTCGCAGCCGAGGTGGCCGGGCCGCTGGGTGCCGACTTCCACATCGGACTGCCCGCCGAGCACGATCACCGGGTGGCGCTCACCGTCCCGCCCTCGTCCCGGGACGAGGACTATGCGGCGAGCGCGCCCGGCGGCAGCGCAGCCACCGCCGCAGGCACCGCCGTACGCATCCGTGACGGGAACAGCGTCGCCTGGCGTCGCGCGCAGATCCCCGCAGCGAGCGGCTTCGGCAACGCCCGCTCCGTTGCCCTCGTGCAGTCGGTGATGGCCTGCGGAGGGGCAGTGCGCGGGGTGCGACTGCTGTCGCAGGCGGGCTGTGACCGTGCGCGGGAGGAGCAGTTCAGCGGTGAGGACCGCGTCCTGGGCATGCCGGTCCGTTACGGGCTGGGCTACGGGCTGTTCGGCGACACCTTCGGGTGGGGCGGCTGGGGCGGTTCGATCGTCATGATCGAGCCCGAGGGCCGGATGGTGGTGGCGTACGTGACCAGTCAGATGCGCGAACCCGCAGCCGACAACCGGGGACTGGAGCTCGTGATGGCCGCCTACGACGGGCTCATGGGTCTGCGCGCTTGATCCGACGGGTCCGTGGCAACGGCATCGGTGGCACGGGGGGTCTTCTGCCGACGGGATCACGCCGCGTGAATTCCGGGGCCGCGAGAACCTGCCCTCACCGCGGTGTCTCCTCCCACAGCCGAGGAGGCCCGACAAGTCGCGTCCGCAGAGGACGACGGGCACCCGGGGACTTCGCGGGGTAGTTACTACGGCGGACCCGGCGTCGGGCCACCACGACGCCCGCCCCATGCGACCACGACGGAGATGCCATGCTGAGCGACTTCACCCTCCGCCTCCCCGCCCCCGAGGAGGCTCTGCCCGGGCGCAGCGAGCCGATGTTCTCCGTCCCGGAGAGCCACGCGGTGCTCGGGACCCCCCTGTCCGGCCCCTATCCGGCACACCTCGAGATCGCCGAATTCGCCCTCGGCTGCTTCTGGGGCGCCGAACGCCGCTTCTGGCGGACCCCCGGGGTGTGGACCACGCTGGTCGGCTTCCAGGGCGGCAGCACCCCGCATCCCATCTCCGAAGAGGTCGCCGACGGCCGTACCGGTCACGCCGAGACGGTACGCGCGGTCTTCGACCCGTCGAAGGTCTCCTACGGCACGCTGCTCAAGCTCTTCTGGGAGGCGCACGACCCCACGCAGGGCTTCCGCCAGGGCAACGACGTCGGCACCCACTGCCGGTCGATGATCTTCTGCCACTCCCCGGCCCAGCGGGCGGCGGCGGAGCAGACCCGTGAGGCGTATCAGAAGGCCCTCCGGCGAGCCGGCTACGGCGACATCACCACCGAGATCGTGGCTGCCGAGTCCTTCCCCTTCTACCCCGCCGAGGCCCGGCACCAGCAGTACCTGGAGCGGAACCCGCGCGGCTACTGCGGTCTGGGCGGGACGGGCGTCGAGCTGAGGTGACGAGGGCGGGCGGACACAGGGCGGAACCCTGCCGAACCTGCCCGGGCGGCCGGGGCGGCCCGGCTCGCTGCCGGCCGGGGAGGGGTCAGGCGGCCCGGTCGCACGTCGCGGTGACCGCGACCGTCGTGTAGCGCATCGTGAAGCTGCCGCCCACCACGTCGACGGCCGCCCCGGCACCCTCCAGCACCTCGGCCACCTTGTCCTGCGGGAGCCGGGTGAGGAGGCCGAAGGTCGGCAGCTGGTCGAGGAACGCGTCCCGGGTGCAGAACCACTCCCAGTCGAACCGCCACTGTTCGGGTTCGCTGAACGCGCCTGTCTCCCGGAGTCCGTCGGCCGCCATGGCGAACATGGACCGATACGCGCCCATGGCCTGCTCGGTCGTCGTCGGGAGGTTGAACGGCGAGTGGGGCACGGCGCGCCGGTAGGCCGCGGCGAAGCCCTCCGCGACCTCGGGCGGAAGCTGGAACACGTGCCAGAACGCGGCCACCCGGCCGCCCGGGCGCAGCACGTCCGCCGCCTTGGCCGACCCCGCGACGGGGTCCACCCAGTGCCAGGACTGGCCGGCGACGACCGCGTCGAATCGCCGGCCTCCCGGGTCCCAGCCTTCGAACGTCGCCACCTCGGTCTCGAGTCCGCGCTGCCGCGCCGTCTGGGCCATGCGCGCGTCCGGCTCGACCCCGAGAACCCGGCAGCCTGCTGCCTGGAACTGCCGCGCCGCGATGCCGGTTCCGCAGCCGACGTCGAGGACGTCGGTGCCGGGGCTCTCGGCGACGATGCGGCGCACCATGGCTTCGGGATAGCGGGGGCGGGCACGGTCATAGCGTTCGGTGTCGGTGCCGAACGACTCCGCGACCTGGCGGTGGCGGTGAGGTTCGTTCCCGGGGAGCGAGGGAGTGGGCACGCGCCCACTATGGTGGGCAGGTGCCCACTCGTCAACAGGCGGGCGGCGCTACTGCCCGGCGAAGGAAGAAGGGTGTGCGGTATGCCGACCGGCGTGGCCATGCGCGACGTGCGTCAGCAGCTCTTCGACGCGACCGAGCGCGTCCTCCTCCGGGACGGGCCGAACGCGCTGACCAGCCGGGCGGTCACCACTGAGGCACGGTGCGCCAAGGGCGTCCTGCACCGTCATTTCGCCGACTTCGACGCCTTCCTCGCCGAGCTCGTACAGGACCGCATCGCACGGATGGACCGCCAGGCCGCCGCACTGCACGGCTCCGTGGGGTCCGGCACCGTCGCCGGAAACCTCACGGAAGCGCTGACGACACTGTTCGAGTCGGTCGGCGTCGCGATCGTCGCCCTCATCACTTCCCGGGACGGCCTGCGCGCCAGGCTGCGGGAGACCACACCGACCGGCGTCCCCGTCCTGACGGAGGCCACGGCCATGCTCGCCGCCTACCTCGACGCCGAGCGCGCTCTCGGCCGCGTCGCGGCGGACGCGGACGTCGGCACACTCGCTCCCACGCTGATCGGGGCGGTGCATCTGCTCTTCGCCGACCGGGAAGGCCCCCGGCCGGAGGCCGGAGCCGTGCACAAGGTGGTGACCACAGTCGTCGCGGGTGCCGCGAGAGACCCGCTGCGTTGAGCGTTGCCGGGCGCCGGCCCGGCACCCGCCCGGACCACCGCCCGGAGAGCCCCCGCCCGCGGGCCATCGTTCGCCGCTCTGCTCGGCGGACGCAGCAGCCGTGATCGCCCCGCACCGCGCCGTGTTGACCTTCTCGTTACGTCAAGGTCTTCAATCGAGGCATGCGAATCGCCCAGGGCACGTCGCCCTGTTCGGGATTTTCCGCCTGGTCGTCGCGCGAATGAAGGAGTCCACGTGTTGCTGAGGCTCTCCCGTGCGGTCCTGCTCGCCGTGTTCCCCGCCGAGTTGCTTCTCGCCGTGCTGCTCGTCTCCGGAGTCCGGATGCCGGGCCCGGTGGCCGTACTGGCCGAATCCGCTGTCGCAGCAGTGCTCCTGCTCGAACTGGCCACCGCCTGGCGCCTGTTCACGGCCTCCCGCCGGCTGGGCGCAGACCGCCGCGCGGCGCTGCGGACCTGCGTCCGGCAGCTGGTGCCCGTTCAGGTACGGAGGATCACGTCCTTCGAACTCCGGGGGCTGGGCGCTCTCCTGCTGTGGCCGACCGGGCGCCGCAACGGCGTGCCCCCCGGCGCCACCGACGTGCCGTACGCGAAGGAGCAGTTCTCCACCCTGCTCGCCCTGGCGTCCGTGATGGCGGTGGAGGCGGTCGCCGTCGAGGTCCTGCTCCAGAAACTGGACGCTCCGGCCGGGCTGCGCGCCGTCTTCCTGGTCCTCGACGGATATTCGCTGCTCGCGGTGCTGGCCGTCCTCGCCGCGCGGGTGACCCGGCCGCACGTCGTCTCCGCCGGTGAACTGCGCGTCCGTTCGGGCGCGTTCTTCGACCTGCGCATACCGCGCAGACTGATCGCGTCCGTGCGGACCTCGCGCCACTACGACGAACGCGGCCTGGTCACCGTCGAGGACGGGTGGTGTGCCGTGCCGGTCTCCTCACAGACCAATGTGACGGTGGAACTGACGGAGCCCGTCACAGTCGTACGTCCCCTCGGCAGCCGGACGAAGGCCACCGCTGTCCGTTTCTTCGCCGACGACCCCGGCAGCGCCGTCGAGGCTCTCCGCCGGTCTCCGGACCGCCCGGGCACGTCCGCGCGCAGTGCGTGAGCCCGACGCCGTGTGTTCGAGCCGTGAGTCCGGCGCCGTGTGTTCGAGCCGTGAGTCCGGGGCGGGAAGGCCGGGTACACGCCCGCCCACACCCTCCGGCACGGACAGGACGAGATGACGATGGCACTTCAGCATCCCGCCGAGCGCGGCGGCGACCGGCGGGGCCGCTTCGAGCGCATGGCCGAGTCGGCTTCGAACGTCACCGGCTCGCCGGCGTTCTACTGCTTCTGCGTGCTCCTGATCATCGCTTTCGTCATCGTGCACTTCGTGGAAGTGCCGGTGGCCTGGATGATCTTCGTGGGCGACATGATGGCTGCCGTGAGCCTGCTGCTGCTCGCTCTGCTGAAGAACACCGAGCGGCGGGCCGAGCACGCCCTGCAGCGCAAACTCGACGCGATCGCCGCCGTGCTGCTCGAACAGAACGGGGAAGGGCCGGGGTCGCGGAGGGCCCACGAGAATCTGAGAGCTGCCATCCGCATGGACGAGAACGTCTGAGGGTCCCGGACCGTCGGACGGCACCGGCGAGGTGACACCGGTGCCGTCCGACGGGAAGAGGCGGCGGCCGTCGCACGGCCCGCGCCGAGGACGCCGACAGGACGGCCGGCCCGCCGCACTCCGCGAGGGAGGGGAGCTCGGCCGCCCCGCTCCCGGAGGCTCTCACGCCTCCCCGGCACGGCCGGTCGTCACCGTCCTGCCGGGGGCCCGGCCGGTGAGCGGTCTCCGGCCGGGCCTGAAGTGGTTCCGGGCGTCAGCTGCCCGCGGCCACGGCGATCATCTCGCGGGCCTTGCCCTCGCTCTGGTCGTAGCGCTCGGGGAAGGCGGACCGCTGGACGCTCTGCGCGAGCTCACCGGCGGTGAAGCCGGGGTTGTTGGCGTCGTTCGGGATGGCCTGGTCGAGGAACGCGTTCGTGGCGTACACCGGGTCCAGAATCTGCTCGGGCGTGCCCCAGCCGGCGCTGGGACGCTGCTGGAAGACGCCGAGGGAGTCGCGGTCGCCACAGTTGAGGTTGTGCATGTGGGACTCGACCCAGCCCGCTTCGAAGGCGGCGAGCATGACCTTCTCGGTCACTCCGCGCTGCGTCGCGACGTCGTGCACGGTGTTGATGATCGCCGGGTCGAAGTCCGGCGGAACGGCGCACTTCTCGTCGAGGATCTGCGCGTTGGAGCGGTGCTCCTTCACCGGGGTCTCACCGGCGGAGGCGTTCACTGCCAGTCCGCCTGCGACGAGCACGCCCACTGCCAGAGCGGTGGCGCTCCTGACCATCGTCTTGCGTCTGATCTTCGTGGTGATCGTCATGGGGTTTCTTCCTTCCAGGTGGGGACAGGCACGCGCGTAGATACGCGTCCCTGCTGGCGCGGAACCCTGTAACCCTCGCCACTCCGATGGCCTTGGGGTGACCGGCGAAGCGCGAGCAATCGATTTCGTGCGGGACCGTACAAGCCATGACGCTGACACGTCAATGAACGCTGGTTTTCCTACTCCCGGCACAAAGGCTCAGGTCCGAGAATCCCGCCACTGAAGGGGACAATTACAGCTTTACGCACCGCCCGTCGGAACCGCTCTGGACCACTGAAAACTCAACAACGTGCGCAGTTCTTCACGAAATCGATTTCAGAAACGGCCGTACTTCGCGCACCCTCGACGCCGTCTCACGCCGCCCCTCCGGGGGCGCGCGGACCGTACGGCATCAGGCCGTACGCACGCTCGTCCCGCAGCCGGGCGCAGGAGGGCGACCCCGCCCGGGAGGCCCCACCCCGGTAAGCCAGCGCAGCTCTGCATGAGCCCCGGTGCGGTGGGGACCCGGCACAGGACAGTGAAAGGACCTGTCGCGCCGACACACGTGGAGGGAAGTGGCGAGAGATGCGCATCGCCTTTCTGGTGGCCCCCGAAGGGGTCGAGCAGGTCGAACTGACGGACCCGTGGAAGTACCTCGAGCACGCCGGGCACACCCCTCGGCTGGTCTCCACGACCGCAGGCCGTATCCAGGCCTTCAACCACCTCGACAGCGCGGACACCTTCCAGGTGGACCAGACCGTCGACGAGACGTCGGCCGAGGAGTACGACGCTCTGCTGCTGCCCGGCGGTGTCGCGAACCCGGACGCGCTCCGGATGGACGACGACGCCGTGCGGCTGGTGAAGACGTTCTGCGAATCCGGCAAGCTCGTCGCCGCGATCTGTCACGCCCCGTGGACGCTCATCGAGGCCGACGTGGCGCGCGACCGTACGCTCACGTCGTGGCCCAGCCTGCAGACCGACCTGCGCAACGCCGGCGCACACTGGGTGGACGAGGAGGCCGTCGTCGACGACGCCGGACCGTTCCCGCTGGTCACCAGCCGCAAGCCGGACGACCTCAAGGCGTTCGACGAGACCGTGCTGAGCCAGCTCGGCGGCTGAGCACCGGCGCCGCCCCCGGCTGCGTACCGCCGCGGACCTGCGGTCCTCCCGGCAGCGGGCCCGCGGCCGGCAGATACGGGCGGAGCGGCGTTGAGGTAGAACTGGGCGTCATGGCAGAACAGTTCAGCGTCACAGTCACTGTGCGCGGGTACGAGACCGACGCCCAGGGCCACGTCAACCAGAGCGTGTATCTGCAGTACGCGGAACACTCCCGGTGGATGATCCTCGACGCCGCCGGAATCCGGCAGGCGGACCTCCTGGCCGAGGGCGTGGGCCCGGTCGTCCTGGAGACGACAGTGAAGTACCGGCGGGAGTTGCGCGCGGGCGACGAGGTGCGCATCTCCTGCGAGTTCGACTGGGACGAGGGCAAGACGTTCCGGGTCCGGCACGAGATCCTCGGCCCGGACGGCGAGTGTGCTGCCCGGGTCGACTCCGTGGGCGGGGTGATGGACCTCGAACGGCGCCGCCTCGTGGCGGATCCTCGCCGGCCCTTCCTGAAGCTCGCCGCACGGCCGGAGCTGATGGGGCTGTGACTGCGCTGGGGCTGTGACTGCGGGCTCTGCACGCGCAGTCACAGCCGTGGGCGCCCGGCCCGGCCTGTGACTGACCAAGAAGGCGGGGTACGGGCCGTCGCGCCCGTACCCCGCCCTGTTCGTCTCGTCGGCTGCCGCGCCCACCGGGGCACGGCCCGCTCCGGGCCTCAGACCGCGGAGCCCGCCTTCCACTCGGCCCAGCTCATGTTCCAGCCGTTGAGCCCGTTGTCGGGCTGGACGGTCTTGTCGGGCGAACCCTTGACCTCGACGACGTCGCCGATCATCGAGTTGTCGTAGAACCAGGCGCCGTCGGTGGCCGCGTCGTCCGCGCCGCGCTTGTCCTTCAGGCCGACGCAGCCGTGGCTGGTGTTGCCCGAACCGAAGGGCGCGCCCCAGTAGTTGCCGTGGATGAAGGTGCCGGACGTCGACAGTCGCATGGCGTGCGGGACGTCCTTGATGTCGTACCCCTCGGCGCCCTTGCGGCCGAAGCCGACCGTGTCGCCGTCCATGCGGGTCTCCTTGTGCTTCTCGGAGATCACCATCTTGCCGTTGTACGTGGGGTTCTTCGCGCTGCCCGCGGAGATCGGGATGCTCTTGACCTCCTTGCCGTCCCGCACGACCGACATCTTGTAATTCTCGACGTCGACGGTGCTGACCTGCGAGCGGCCGATGTTGAACGTGACCTTCTTGTCCTGCACGCCGGTGATGTTCTGGGCGCCCTTCACGCCGTCCAGCTTGAGGTCCAGGGTGACCTTGGAGCCGGGCTTCCAGTACTCCTGCGGGCGGAAGTCGAGGCGGGTGTCGTCGAACCAGTGCCCGACGACCTCCTGGCCGCTTGTCGAGCTGACCTTGATGGCGGTCTGGACGGCCTTCTTGTTGCTGATGGCCTTGTCGAAGTTGATCGACACCGGCATGCCGACGCCCACGGTGGCGCCGTCCTCACCGGTGTAGGTGCCTATGAAGCTGTTGTCGGGGGAGACCGTCGTGAAGGTCGAGTTCTCGACGGACTTACGGCCCTCGCCGTCCTTCGCCTTCGCGGTGATCTTGTACTGCGTCGCCCGCTCAAGCTGGTCGTTCGGCTTCCACGACGTGCGGTCGCCGGACATCGTGCCCTCGACGGCCGTGCCCGACTGAACGGCGGTCAACTTCACGTCCGTGAGCTTGCCTTGGCTGACGACCACCCTGCCGCCGGTGTTGATGCTGGCGCCCTCGGAGCCGTCCTTGCCGGCGATCTTTATTCGGGCCACCGAACTCTTCTTGCCGCGCGCCTCGGACTTGGCCTTCTCGGCCCCGTCACCGCTGTCCGACATCCCGCAGCCGCCCAGCGCCATCACCCCGCCGAGCACCGCAGCCGTCACGGATATCGCTTTGCGGTGCGTACCCAGCGTCGTCACAGACTTCTCCATTTGCGTCAGAATCCAAGCTCCCCGAATGACCGCGCACTCCCCCGTGCCGGACCAAGGAGACATGTGCGGACCCAGCTCTACGGAACAGAACGCACTGAGGCTGGTGACCGGTTCCACACGTGATGAAACTGTGGCCCAGCACACGTGGCCTTCTGGAAGAAGCCTGCCACCACTGGGGGCTCAACGACGAAACACCTGGTCAGAGTGGGTCCGGCAGTCGCTCACGGGGCGGGCCGGGCCCCGGTGCGGTCCCTTCAGCCCCGGTATCCACCCGAGGCGTACTCGGCCACGTCCGCGGCTCCCCGGACCTCGTCCGTCTCGTCGTCCAGATCGTCGAACGGGGGAAGCGCGCCGAGACCGCCCTGTCCGACCTCCTCACTCCCCCAACTGGCGTGCGCCAGTTCCACTCCCGGCAGCTCGCGCACAAGGTCGAACGGGTCGACGAGGTAGGCGATGGCCTCGCCCGCATCCCCGGCGACGGTCTCCCTCGCGTGCTCCCGCTCCTCGTCCGGCATCAGCTCGTCGCCCTCCACACGTGCGAGGGCCGACCTGGTCAGCGCCTGTGCGTCGGCGATCTCCACGACCAGGTCCACGCGGAGCCGGATGTGCGGGCCGGAGCCCGAGGGTTCGGTGCGCGGTGTCTCGTCAGCAGCCATGAACGGAGCGTAAGCGCAGTGGAGGCGCGGGTTCCGTACGACCCGCGGCGGTCTATAACATCGGCCTCCGTGCCGCCAGTTCATGGACGGCACACTGCTCGTCGCTCATCGCACCACAGCTTTCGGAAGGGGCTATTCCGTGCCCGCAGCCGGACTCTCCACCGTGTCCGTACACCGCCGGTCCCTGGTGACTGCCACTGCGGCAGGCGCGGTGCTCTGCGCCCTCTGGTTCGTCCCCACGGCCAAGGCCGTCCCGGACGGTACGGGCACAGACGTACGGCACGCCGCACAGTCCGCCGGTACGCAGGACACCACCCGGAACGGCACCCCGCACTCCGGCGCAGCCACCGCGCAGAGCGCCGTCGGCCGTCCGGGGGGCGTCAACTCGTCGGACCCCGGCGCGTTCGGTTCCCCCTACGTGCTGGGCGGTCTCGGACTCGCGGGCGCCGGCGGCGCCTTGATCATCCGCTCACGCCGCCGTACGGCTGCCGTCCGGCCGGCTCAGACGAGTTCGCCCGTCACCGACTGAGCCGCTCCCACCAGGGCGCCCGTCCGCACGAACTCCTCGCACACCGCCAGGTCGGGCGAGAGGTAACGGTCGGGGCCCGGGCCCTCGACGCCCGCCTCGCGCAGCGCCCGCACGATCGCGACCGCTGCGTCGCCCGGAGTCAACCGGCCGCCCTCGGCACGCAGTTCGACCGCACGCGTCGCTGCGTACAGCTCCACGGCGACGACGCGCGTGAGGTTGTCCACAGCTGTGCGCAGCTTGCGCGCCGCGGACCAGCCCATCGAGACGTGGTCCTCCTGCATGGCCGAGGAGGGGATCGAGTCGGCCGACGCCGGAACGGCCAGCCGCTTCATCTCGCTCACCAGCGCCGCCTGCGTGTACTGGGCGATCATCAGCCCCGAGTCGACGCCCGCGTCGTGAGCGAGGAAGGGCGGCAGGCCGTGCGAGCGGTTCTTGTCCAGCAGCCGGTCGGTGCGGCGCTCGGCGATGGAGGCGAGGTCGGCTGCGGCGACGGCGAGGAAGTCCAGCACGTACGCCACGGGAGCGCCGTGGAAGTTGCCGTTGGACTCCACACGCCCGTCGGGCAGCACGACGGGGTTGTCGACGGCGGCGGCCAGCTCGCGCTGCGCGACGGTGAGGGCGTGCGCGAGGGTGTCCCGGCCGGCCCCCGTGACCTGGGGCGCGCACCGCACCGAGTACGCGTCCTGCACACGGGGCGCGTCGTCCTGGTGATGCCCGGTGAGGCCCGAACCTGCGAGCACCTTCAGCATGTTGGCCGCCGAGGCCGCCTGCCCGGGGTGCGGACGTATGGCGTGCAGCTCGGGCGCCAGCACCTTGTCGGTGCCGAGCAGGGCCTCCATGGTGAGGGCCGCGGTGATGTCGGCGGAGGTGAAGAGGCGGGCGAGATCGGCGCCCGCCAGGAGGAGCATGCCCAGCATGCCGTCGGTGCCGTTGAGGAGGGCCAGCCCCTCCTTCTCGCGGAGCTCGACGGGAGCGATGCCGTGCGCTTCGAGAAGTGCGGCGGCCGAGGCCGTCGTGCCGTCGGGCCCCTCGGCGTCGCCCTCACCCATCAGGGCCAGGGCGCAGTGCGAGAGGGGCGCGAGGTCTCCGGAACAGCCGAGGGAGCCGTACTCGTGCACGACGGGGGTGATCCCGGCGTTCAGCAGGTCCGCGATGGCCTGCGCGACCTGGGGCCGGACGCCGGTCCGTCCCGACGCGAGGGTCTTCAGACGCAGGAACATCAGCGCCCGTACGACCTCGCGCTCGACGTGCGGCCCCATGCCGGCCGCGTGCGAGCGGACGATGTTGCGCTGGAGCTGTGCGCGCAGCCCGGGGCTGATGTGGCGGACGGCGAGGGCGCCGAAGCCGGTGGAGACGCCGTAGACGGGCTCGGGTTTCGCGGCGAGGTCCTCGATGTGACGCCGTGCCGCCTCCAGGGCCGCCAGCGCCTGCGGCGACAGCTCCACGCGGGCGCCGTCCCGGGCGACGGCGACGACGTCCTCGGGGGTCGTGCCGGACTCGCCCAGCACCACGGTGTGCATACTCATATTCAGGCACCCTAGAGAGTGAATCGATTCCTGTCACGACCGGGGCCTCGAACTGCTCCTCGGGCCCGTTCCCGGACCGTCCCGCCGGCTGCTGCGGACTGCGCCCCGTTCCGCCCGGTTCAGGGGCGCCTGCCGGCCCGTCCGGGTACGTCCCGCCCGGCGGGGGCGCCGGGCTCGTCATCTGCCCGCGGCCCGTCAGCGGTCTCCGGCGGGTCAGTTGCAGGCGGCTCGCCCGTCTCGTGTCCCCGGAAGTGCCGGCGGTCGCCGGGTGGCGATGCCGCCACCGTCCCGCCCGTCGCCGCCCTCTCCGGCGCCTCGTCCGCCTCGGACGCGTCGGCGAGCCGTACGACCGGGTCCGCGGCGCCGCCGTCCCGTCCGGCGACCACCGGCCGGCGGGCGCGGGCCGCCTTCGCCCGGTACTGCGCGGCGTCGGCGAGCCGGAAGAGACGCGCCGCGGACCGGACCGGCCCGATCGGGTCCCCCGTCGACGCCACTCCGCAAGCCACCCCGTCCCCCGCCTGCAGCCCCACCGCCATGCGGCAGACCTCCTCCGCCGCCCGTACCACCCGGTCCGCGCCGGGCCCCACCGTCAGCAGACAGAACTCGTCCCCGCCCAGCCGTGCCGCGAGAGCACCCGGCAGGGTCGCGCCGCACAGCGACAGCACTATCCCGAAGCGCTCCAGCAGCCGGTCGCCGGCGGCGTGCCCGAGCTCGTCGTTGACGCGTTTGAGGCCGTTCACGTCGCACACGACGAGGCTGACGACCGTTCCGTCCTCACGGTGCCGCTGAAGCCCGTCCTCCAGCTTCCCCTCGACGGCACGGCGGTTGGCCAGTCCGGTCAGCTGATCCGTGAAGGCGAGCCGCCGCACCTCTTCCAGCTGCTCGTTCTGCGCGATCCCGGCGGCGATGATCTCGGCCAGTATCGTCGCGAAGTGGGCGTCCGACTGGTCGAAGACCGGTTCTCCCGCATCGCGGGCCACGTACAGCTCCCCCCAGGCCCTGCCGTGCAGCACGATCGGCGCCACGACGCAGCAGCCACGGCCCCGGCGGCGCAGGGCCGCCACGCGTGGATGGACGGGTATCCCGCGGTCTTCGTGCGGCTGACCGGCCGTCTCCATCCAGGCGTGCGGCTCGTCCTCGCCGTCCACACGCCAGCGTTCGCGCAGCGACTCGGTGATCTCGGGGAAGTCGTGCACGGGATAGGACTCGTCGTACGGGAACTCGCTCTCGCCCGCGGCCAGTTTCCCCACGTTGACCAGGACGTCCAGCCGTCCGCGCGCCCGGTCCCAGGCGGATATCGCGGCGAAGGTACCGTCCATCGCCGCACACGCCCGTACCGCGGCGGCGTGCGCGACCTCTCGGTGCGCGGAGTCGCGGGGATGCGCGTCGCAGAAGCGCTGCGCTGTCGTCATGGCCTGAGCCAGCTCGACGACCGCCCGCAACCGTGGGTCCTCTCCCATGAGAGCCAGGCTAGAAGCGTTCCGCCGACCCCGCCGTCCGGCTTACTCCTGCTCCGCGTCCCGTACGGAGCCGCTCCGCGGCATCCTCCCCAGGGTGCTCACGGGCCGGGGCGGCCGTGCGGCCGCAGAAGTACGGTGAGGGTCTTTCACTCCCCTGGCCACCGCGGCTTCCGCTTCTCGTTGAAGGCCGCCACGCCCTCCGTCCGGTCTCCGGAGAAGGCGACGGTGCGCCAGGCGGCGTCCTCGATCTCCAGGCCGGCCCGCAGGTCCAGGCCCCAGCCCGTACGGAGCGCACGCTTGGCGGCGCGCAGTCCGACCGGGGAGTTCCGGGCGATGCGGGCGCCCAGCGCGAGCGCCTCCTCGCGGTCGCGGCCCTCCTCCACCAGCTCGTCGACGAGGCCGAGACGGTACGCCTCGCCGCCCTCGACCCGGCGCGCGGAGAAGATCAGTTCGGCGGCGCGGGCGACACCGACCCGGCGGGGCAGCAGCTGCGTACCGCCACCACCCGGGATGACGCCGACCGAGACCTCGGGCAGTCCGACGACGGCGGTGGGGTCGGCCACGATCATGTCGCAGGACAGCGCCAGTTCGAAGCCGCCTCCGAGCGCGTAGCCGTGCACTGCCGCGACGGTCGGCATCGGAAGCTCCAGCACACCGGTGTAGGCGGCACGCGCCGTCGGGCGGTGACGTCCGAGCTCGGCGTCGCTGAGGGAGTTGCGCTCCTTGAGGTCGGCGCCGACGCAGAAGGCCCGCTCATGGGTG
The DNA here is from genome assembly GCF_042653885.1 of Streptomyces ovatisporus. Taxonomy (NCBI): domain Bacteria; kingdom Bacillati; phylum Actinomycetota; class Actinomycetes; order Kitasatosporales; family Streptomycetaceae; genus Streptomyces; species Streptomyces ovatisporus. Next base: position 262,400 of record NZ_JBHSFH010000002.1, on the reverse strand, counting down.
GAGGTGAGCACGGTGGCGCGTACGTCGCGGTCGGCCGCCAGGTCCGCGCACGCCTCGGCGAGCCGTGCCGCCAGCTCGCTGGAGACGGCGTTCATGGCCGCGGGCCGGTCCAGGACGAGTTCGGCGACGTGTGTCCCGGCGTCCTTGCGGACGGCGATCCACTCCCCGTAACGCTCTTCGCTCACGCTGCTCATCGACCCTCCGGTCAACACTCGCTCACCAGTGTCCGCCGGTCACTGTACGGTCCCCTCGCGGGCCGGAAGCGCCCGCCCTGTCAGACCTGTCTGTGATGCTTCGGGCATGAAACCGACGTTGCAGCTGACGGTCGACTGCGGTGACCCGCGGCGGCTGGTCGACTTCTGGACCGTTGCTCTGGGCTACGTACCCGAGCCTCCCCCGCTGGGCCATGCCACATGGCGTGAGCACTGGGCGGCGATGGGCGTGCCGGAGGAGGAGCTTCCGGAGGGAGTGGGAGAGACGCCGGAGTCCATCGTCGACCCCACCGGGCAGGGGCCGCGGCTGTGGTTCCAGCAGGTCCCGGAGCCCAAGACGGTCAAGAACCGGGTGCATCTCGACGTGAAGGTGGGCGGCGGCCGCGAGACCCCGCTGGCCGTCCGCACCCGGCGGGTCACGGACAAGGTCGAGGAGCTGACAGCGGCGGGCGCCGCGGTCGTGCGGATCATGGACGAGCCGGGCATGGACTACTACTGCGTCGTGCTGCAGGACCCGGAGGGGAACGAGTTCTGCGTCGCATGAGGCGCTCGCGCCACGCGGACGCGCCGCCGGCGGGACTCAGCGGCGCGCGAGCATCCAGGGTTCGACGACGCCCAGACCACGGACGGGCCGCTGATACAGCGGCTGGAGCGCGAAGCGGTAGCCCGAGAGGTCCTCGGTCTCCTTCTCCGACTCGGGGGCGTCGCCCGCAGTGACGAGCTCCGCCCGGAAGTCGCCGTCCACGAGCACCCTGTCCTTGGGAGCTATCGACGTCAGCCTGCTGGCGAGGTTGACCGTGTTGCCGAAGACGTCGCCCATGCGCGTCGTCATCGTGCCGAAGGCGATGCCGACCCGCAGTTCGGGCATCGTCGGGTCGTTGGCCATGGTCTCGATCAGGCGCAGGCCGATCTCCGCCGCTGTGCCCGCGTCCTCCGCGACGTAGAGGATCTCGTCGCCGAGCGCCTTGATCAGACGTCCGCCGTTGGCGGCGACGAGATCGGCCGCCGTGGTCTCGAAGGCCTCGACGAGCTCACCGAGTTCGTCGTCCTCGAGGCGGCGCGTCAGCCGTGTGAAACCGACGAGGTCGGCGAAGGCGATGGCCTGCCGCCGGTCGACGGTCTCCTCGTCGTCGAGAGCCTGGACGACGCGCCCCGTGGCCGCGGCCAGCTGCCGCCGCCACACGTACACCAGGAACTCCTCCAGCTCCGGCAGGAGCAGCTGCACCAGCGGGTAGGTGACCTCGTTGCGGGTCATTCCGGGCTCGGGAGGCTCCGTCAGCCCCATCAGGAACGAGTCGATCTGCCAGTCGGCCAGGCGCGACGTGGTCTGCCCCGTGGAGCGGGCGACCTGCACCGCGGTCGCTTCGCTCAGCAGGCCCGCCTCGACGAGGCCCGCGAGGCGGCGCAGCGCCAGGACGTCGGCCTCCGTCAGCGCACGTGCCTGGCCCACGTCCGCGAAGCCCATGGCCCGCCAGAAACGCGATGCGAGTTCCATGGAGACGCCGGCTGCCCGTGCCGCCTGGAACGGGGTGTACTGGCGCGACGAGCCGAGGATCAGCTCCTCGATGCGCAGGGCGCTGGGGTCGTCGTCGCTCTCGGCGGTGCCGCTCTGGCCTCGGGGCGCGGGCTGCCCGGAAGGCTGCGGAGGTCCGGCGGGGCCGTCGTCGTGTCCCGGCGCGGGTGCCTCGGCCGGCCGGCCGTTCCGAGCAGACGGTGCCGCGTGTGGAACCGGCCGCTCCGGTGCTTGCGCTTCGTCTCCCGGCTCCGCTTCCGAGGCCGACTGTGACTCGGACGTACGTGCGGGGATGTCCGGCTCATCGTCGGCCACTGTCCGCCCCTCGCCAGGCCCGGTCGTCCCTGCGCACTGCCCTTCCGTTCTCTTGCTGAGATCTTCGGGGATCACCGGGACGCGCCGCATCCGCATCCCCTCCGCCGCGTGCCCACAATACGGCAGCAGTGCGCTGAACAGGCCCCTCTACGAACGCACCGACGGACTCGTGCCACCGACTCGGCACGTCGTCCGCCCGCTCGTCACCGACCGCGATCCGGCGCGCACTCCCCGCCGCACCGCGGTATGCCGAACCACCACTCCTGCCGAAATCCACCGGCCGCGATTCCCCCGGCGGCGAATCTCCCGGCGGCTGCCCGGGTCACGGCCCGCCCGCGGTCCCGCCCCCGTGCCCCCGCAGATGCACGATGTCGCCCGCGGCGACGGGACGCTGCACGCCTTCCTCCGTTCCGATGACGAGCCGCCCGTCGCTGTCGACGGCCACCGCCTCGCCGACCAGTTCCTCGCCGCCGGGCAGCTCGGCCCGCACGGTACGGCCGAGCGTCGAGCAGCCCGCGGCGTACGCCTCCAGGAGACCGCTGTCCAGCGCATCGCCGTCGGCGGCGCTCCAGCGCCCGTACCAGTCCTCGACGGAGCGGAGCACGGCGCGCAGCAGAGGGTCGCGGTCGGTGCACTGCGCAGCCGCGAGGACGAGTGATCCCGCAGCGGGGACGGGGAGTTCGGAGCTGCTGAGGGAGACGTTGAGGCCCATGCCGAGGACGACCGCACCGCTGCTGTCCGGCCGCGCACCCTCCGGGCCGCCCTTCTCTCCCCGCGGGGGGAGCGACGTGCTCTCGGCGAGGATGCCGCCGATCTTCCGCTCCACCCCCTCGATCTCGACGAGGAGGTCGTTCGGCCACTTCAGGCCGGTGTCCACTCCGGCGGTCCGGGCGAGGGCGGTGGCGGCGGCCACCCCCGCGAGCAGCGGCAGCCACCCCCAGCGCTCCTGCGGTACGGAAGGTCGCAGCAGCACCGAGACGAACACCCCGGAGCGCGGCGGTGCACTCCAGGTGCGGTCCAGCCGGCCGCGGCCGGCCGTCTGCTCCTCGGCGACGAGTACGGCGCCTTCCTCCGCTCGCCCGCCGCGGGCGCGGTCCACGAGGTCGGAGTTGGTCGAGCCGGTGCTGTCGACCACGTCGAGCGACGTCCACAGGCTGTCGGTCCTGACCAGCGCGCGGCGCAGCGAGGAGGCGTCGAGCGGCGGGCGGTTCAGGTCCGACCAGCGGCTGCCGGAGCTCTCGGGCGAGTTGGGCGTCATGACGTCAGCGTAGATCCGCGGGCGGGGCGCCGCCCGCGGCGCGGGCGCGGTGGACCGGTGGTGTTCCGCGGTGCCGGCGCGGCCTCGTCCCGCCGCGTTCCCTCCGCAGTCCGCACGCCGCCCACGAGCTGCGAGTGTGGCCAACGCCGCACCGACGAACGGCTGCTTCGCGGATAGCCTACGAACCGGTAGCCGCACGCTGACGAGTAGGAGCCGCACGCCGATGTCCGAGCAGCAGGGCCCAGACATCCACACGACCGCGGGCAAGATCGCGGATTTCGAGCGTCGAGCCGCCGAGGCGACGCACGCGGGCTCGCAGCGCGCGGTGGAGAAGCAGCACGCGAAGGGGAAGCTGACCGCCCGGGAGCGGATCGATCTGCTGCTGGACGAGGGGAGCTTCACCGAGCTGGACGAGTTCGCCCGGCACAGGTCGACCAACTTCGGCCTGGAGAAGAACCGTCCGTACGGAGACGGCGTGGTCACCGGCTACGGCACCGTCGACGGCCGCCCCGTGTGCGTGTACTCCCAGGACTTCACCATCTTCGGCGGTTCGCTCGGCGAGGTCTATGGCGAGAAGATCGTCAAGGTCATGGACTTCGCGCTGAAGAACGGCTGTCCGGTGATCGGCATCAACGACGGCGGCGGTGCGCGTATCCAGGAAGGCGTCGTCGCGCTGGGCCTGTTCGCGGAGATCTTCCGCAGGAACGTGCACGCCTCCGGCGTCGTCCCGCAGATCAGCCTCATCGTCGGCCCCTGCGCCGGGGGCGCCGTCTACTCCCCCGCGATCACCGACTTCACGGTGATGGTGGACCAGACCTCGCACATGTTCATCACCGGCCCCGACGTCATCAAGACGGTGACGGGCGAGGACGTCGGCTTCGAGGAGCTGGGGGGTGCCCGCACGCACAACACGACCTCCGGTGTGGCGCACCACATGTCGGGCGACGAGAAGGACGCCGTCGAGTACGTCAAGGCGCTGCTGTCCTACCTGCCCTCCAACAACCTGTCCGAGCCGCCCGTCTTCCCGGAGGAGGCGGACCTGGAGACCTCGGACGACGACCGTGAGCTGGACACGCTGATCCCCGACTCGGCGAACCAGCCCTACGACATGCACTCCGCCATCGAGCACGTACTGGACGACGGTGAATTCCTCGAGACCCAGGCGCTGTTCGCCCCGAACATCATCACCGGCTTCGGCCGGATCGAGGGCCGGTCCGTGGGCGTGGTGGCCAACCAGCCGCTGCAGTTCGCGGGTTGCCTCAACATCGACGCCAGCGAGAAGGCCGCACGTTTCGTGCGCACCTGCGACGCCTACAACGTGCCGGTGATCACCTTCGTCGACGTGCCGGGCTTCCTGCCGGGCACGGACCAGGAGTACGACGGCATCATCCGCCGCGGCGCCAAGCTCATCTACGCGTACGCGGAGGCGACGGTGCCACTCATCACCGTCATCACCCGCAAGGCGTTCGGCGGCGCGTACGACGTCATGGGCTCCAAGCACCTGGGCGCCGACCTCAACTTCGCCTGGCCCACCGCCCAGATCGCCGTCATGGGTGCTCAGGGAGCGGTCAACATCCTGCACCGCCGCCGGCTCGCGGCCGTCGAGTCGGACGACGAACGTGAGGCGCTGCGGGCCGAGTTGACTCAGGAGTACGAGGACGCGCTGCTGAATCCGTATGCCGCGGCCGAACGCGGGTATGTGGATGCTGTGATCATGCCGTCCGAGACGCGCCGGCACATCACTCGTGGTCTGCGTACGCTCCGCTCCAAGCGCGAGCAGCTGCCCCCGAAGAAGCACGGCAACATCCCGCTGTAAGGAGGTCGTTGGCCATGCTCGACTCGACGACGGGGGAGCACCCGCCGTTCCCGCCCATCAAGGTCGTACGGGGCAACCCGACTCCGGAGGAGCTGGCCGCGGCCCTGGCGGTGGTCAGGGCGCGGGCCGCCGCGATGGTGGAGGCGGAGCCCGTCTCCGTACCCGCCGACGAGTGGTCCGACCCCGCGCGTACGGTGCCGCGCAGGCTCCCGCACCCGGGGCCGAAGGCGTGGCGCACGGCGTACTGGCCCGCCTGACCGCCCGCGCCGGACTGCCTGACCACCCGCGCCGGACCGCCGCCGCCGGGCCGCCGCCGTTTCGGAACGCTCTGCGGAAGCGGCTCACCCGCCCTGCCCGAACAGCCATGCCGGGCAGGGCGGTTCTGCGTCCGGGGCTCCGCGTGGCGGGGTCCGCGTGGCGGCGTCCGCGGCCCGATTGAGTACGCGTACTCAGGCATCTCCGGCAGCTCCGCCGCACCATGGAAGTCATGCTGTGGTCCGATCCCCGCGACGAGCCTCCCCAGGAGATGCGCGCAACTCTGGCGATGCTGGGACGCCTGAGCTGGCTTCTGCCGATCGTGGTCGTGATCCTGCTGCTTCTCGTCAGCGTCCGGTGACGGCGGCGGGCGTCCGGGCCGGACGCCTCCGCACCAGGGGGACGGTCTCCCGGGCGGCCCGGACCGGGTCCCTACGATGGCGGCATGACCTCTGAGCCCTCCACTTCCCCACTGCCCCCGGCGTCCCCCGCCTCCGACGGGTCCCCCGGGTCCGGCGCCGGACGGCCCGCGCGCCGGCTCGTGCTCGCCTCCGCCTCGCCCGCGCGGCTGGGGCTGCTGCGACAGGCCGGGCTCGCGCCCGAGGTCATCGTGAGCGGCGTCGACGAGGACCGGCTGGACGCGCCCACCCCCGCGGAACTGGCAAAGGTGCTGGCCGAGGCCAAGGCCTCGGCGGTGGCAGGGCTTTCACAGGCGGCGGACGCGCTCGTCGTGGGCTGCGACTCGGTGCTGGAACTGGACGGCAGGCCGCTGGGCAAGCCCGCGGACGCCGAGGAGGCGACAGCCCGCTGGAAGGCGATGCGGGGACGCTCCGGTGTGCTGCAGACCGGGCACTGCGTCGTCGACAACCGTGCCGGTACGCGTACTTCGGCGACGGCCTCCACGACTGTCCACTTCGGGGAGCCGAGCGACGCGGAGATCGCCGCGTACGTGGAGTCGGGCGAACCGCTCCATGTGGCGGGCGCGTTCACGCTCGACGGCCGCTCCGCGCCGTTCGTCGAGGGCATCGAGGGGGATCACGGGAACGTCATCGGCCTGTCGCTGCCGCTGCTGCGCGGGCTCCTGGCGCGACTGGACGTACAGATCACCGACCTGTGGACGTGAGCCGGTGACGCCGGGACGAGTGAAGTCCGGTACGGGGAAGCCGGGTTACGGGGCGGACGGCTCCGGGCCCGTCCGGCCGGACGGCGACGCGGCCGCTCCTGGCGGCGGGCCCGCCGTCCCGGCCGGCGAGCTCTCCTGCTCGGCGGCCTCCTCGACGCTGTAGGAGACGAGCGACCAGACGATCAGCCCCAGCACGACCATCATGAAGAGGAACGCCGCCCAGCCCACCAGCCCGACCGTCGCCGCGCCGAGCAGGCCGTGCACCACGGCCGCGCTGATGAGGACGATGCGCAGCAGGCCGACAGGGCCCCGGTCACGGACGGCCGTACGCACCAACACCCCGGCGCACAGCAGGAGATAGCCCCCGAAGAGCGCTCCGGCGACCACGGCTGAGAGTGACATCGAGCGGGGTTCGAGTCCGCCCATGGACATCTGCTGATCGTCCACGACCATGCTCAGGAAGATGTTCAGGAGAACGATGCCGACCGCCTCGACAGCCAGTATCAGCGCCGCGGCCCCGGCCACCCATCGTCTGAGTCCCACCCCGCACACCCTCTTCCGGTCCTCGGATGCCCACCGGCACGGCCGATGCTTTTGGTTACCAGGAGTACATCGCCATGGCACCGTGAACGCTACTTACGGGTATCACCGCGGGCAAGAGGGGCGACGCGAAGCAAAGTTTCCCCCCGCCTTTCATAGGAATCCCACAAAGACGCACCGTTCCACCTCGGTTTGCCGAACGGAGACCTTGACCACATCGGCGGATCGCCGAGCTCCGCCGTGAACCCGGCGTACCTTGGGGTGACAAGGCACACCGTGGCCCGTGACGACCGCGCGTAACACTCCGTGTGGGCAAGCTCACGCCCGAGGGCGGCTCGGCCTGCGGTGTCGTCAGTACCTAAACTTTCATCACTCAGCACATCGAATCTTGTTGCGGAGCAGCGCCAAGTAGGGAGACATCGTGCGCAAGGTGCTCATCGCCAACCGCGGCGAAATCGCTGTTCGCGTCGCCCGCGCCTGCAGGGACGCGGGAATCGCCAGCGTCGCCGTCTATGCCGAGCCGGACCGGGACGCGTTGCACGTCCGGGTTGCCGACGAGGCATTCGCCCTGGGCGGTGACACTCCGGCGGCCAGCTACCTGGACATGGACAAGGTGCTGAAGGCCGCGGCCGATTCGGGTGCGGACGCCCTCCACCCCGGCTACGGATTCCTCTCCGAGAACGCCGAGTTCGCGCAGGCCGTCATGGACGCGGGCCTGACCTGGATCGGCCCGCCTCCGGACGCGATCCGCGGCCTGGGCGACAAGGTCGCCGCCCGGCACATCGCGCAGCGCGCCGGTGCACCGCTCGTCGCAGGCACCAAGGACCCCGTCTCCGGTGCCGACGAGGTCGTCGCGTTCGCCGAGGAGCACGGCCTCCCCATCGCCATCAAGGCGGCGTTCGGCGGCGGCGGACGCGGCCTGAAGGTGGCCCGCTCGCTGGACGAGGTCGCGGAGCTGTACGACTCGGCCGTACGCGAGGCCGTCGCGGCGTTCGGCCGCGGCGAGTGTTTCGTGGAGCGCTACCTGGACCGCCCGCGCCACGTGGAGACCCAGTGCCTGGCCGACAAGCACGGCAACGTCGTCGTGGTCTCCACCCGTGACTGCTCGCTGCAGCGCCGTCACCAGAAGCTCGTCGAGGAGGCCCCCGCGCCGTTCCTGTCCGACGAGCAGAACGCGGAGCTGTACCGCGCCTCGAAGGCCATCCTCCGCGAGGCGGGCTATGTGGGCGCCGGCACCTGTGAGTTCCTCGTCGGACAGGACGGCACGATCTCCTTCCTGGAGGTCAACACCCGTCTGCAGGTGGAACATCCCGTGACCGAGGAGGTCACCGGGATCGACCTGGTGCGGGAGATGTTCCGCATCGCCGACGGCGAGGCCCTGGAGTACGAGGACCCGCAACTGCGCGGCCACTCCTTCGAGTTCCGCATCAACGGCGAGGACCCGGGCCGCAACTTCCTGCCCGCGCCCGGCACCGTCACCACTTTCGCGCCGCCCTCCGGTCCGGGCGTACGGCTCGACGCGGGCGTGGAGTCCGGCTCGGTCATCGGCCCCGCCTGGGACTCGCTGCTGGCCAAGCTCATCGTCACCGGCGCGACCCGGCAGCAGGCGCTGCAGCGTGCGGCACGCGCGCTGGACGAGTTCACCGTCGAGGGCATGGCCACCGCGCTGCCCTTCCACCGCGTGGTCGTACGGGACGAGAAGTTCGCTCCCGAGGTCAACGGCCGTCCGGACGCGCCGTTCGACGTCCACACCCGGTGGATCGAGACGGAGTTCGTCAACGAGATCGAGCCCTTCGCGGGCTCGGGCGCCGACACCGACGAGGACGAGACGGCCCGCGAGACCGTCGTCGTCGAGGTGGGCGGCAAGCGCCTGGAGGTCTCCCTCCCCTCCTCGCTGGGCGTGACGGCGGCACCGGCCGCCGGCGGCAGCAAGAAGCCGAAGCGCAAGGCGTCCAAGAAGTCCGGCAGTGCCGCCTCGGGCGACGCCCTCGCCTCTCCGATGCAGGGCACCATCGTCAAGGTGGCGGTCGAGGAGGGCCAGCATGTCGAGGAGGGTGAACTCGTCGTCGTGCTGGAGGCGATGAAGATGGAGCAGCCGCTGAACGCGCACCGCTCCGGCACCGTCAAGGACCTGCACGCGGAGGTCGGCGGCTCGCTCTCGGCGGGCACCGTCATCTGCGAGATCAAGGACTGAGCGGCGGGCGCCGGTACGTACGTGCCCGGCGGCCCGGCGAGCAAGGAGAACGACAACTGCTCGCCGTCCGGTGTCCGTCGAAGCGGACCCGGGCGGCGAGCAGTCTCGCGTGCGCGCGTTCCCGCGCCGGAGCGGCCCTGCGAAGTGGGCGGGAGAGCGTTGCTTCAGCGGCGCCGCGGCGCCAGATCGGCCACACGCCCGCCGCCCTGGGGCTGATCGGGCAGCGACGGGGCACTGCGCAGCTGCGGCGGACCCGGGGCGCCCGAACCGCCGCCGCCCTGTGGATGGTTGCGCCGCTGCCCCGGCATCGGCATCTCCCGGCGGCCCTTGTCACCGCTGCGCCCGGCGGGACCACCCCCACCGCCGCCGTGCCCAGGCGCGGTGCCCTCGGCGGGACCCGCCTGCGCCAGTCCGGTCACGGTGATCTGCACGCCCTGGTCTGCCAGCGCCTGCAGCTCCGTTCCCGCGCGGTCGTTCTGAGGCGGGGGCTTGTCCGTCACGAGTCTCGTCATGACGTCGGTGGGGACGGTCTGGAACATCGTGTCCGTACCCAGCTTCGTGTGGTCGGCCAGCACGACGACCTCGGCGGCAGCCTGCACCAGAGCCCGGTCGACGCTCGCCGAGAGCATGTTGGACGTCGAGAGACCGCGCTCGGCGGTGAGGCCGCTGCCGGAGAGGAACGCGCGGGAGACCCGCAGACCTTGGAGCGACTGCTCCGCACCGCTGCCGACCAGCGCGTAGTTCGAACCGCGCAGGGTGCCGCCGGTCATCACCACTTCGACGCGGTTCGCGTGTGCCAACGCCTGTGCCACGAGAAGGGAGTTGGTCACCACCGTCAGCCCCGGTACCCGCGCGAGTCTCCGCGCCAGCTCCTGCGTCGTCGTGCCCGCACCGACGACGACGGCCTCGCCCTCCGCGACGAGCCCGGCGGCCACGTCGGCGATGGCCGTCTTCTCCGCACTCGCCAGATGGGACTTCTGCGGGAATCCGGACTCCCGGGTGAATCCGCCCGGCAGGACGGCACCGCCGTGCCGGCGGTCGAGCAGCCCTTCTGCCTCCAGCGCCCGTACGTCACGACGCACGGTCACTTCGGAGGTCTGGACGACGCGTGCGAGCTCACGGAGCGAGACCGCCCCGTTCGCGCGCACCATTTCCAGGATCAATTGGCGACGTTCTGCAGCGAACACGAAACTGACAGTAACCCCAACGACCGTCTGGTTTCAGCAGTTTTCGTCGATTTTTGGAAGTTGTCCATAGCTGCACGGGCCGCATGGTATACACACGAAGCGGACGAACCGCCCGGCCGGTTTAGCCGTCCTCGGCGGTCTTCCGGGTGTGCAACTGCCGCGCGACCTCACCGATCGAGCCGGTCAGCGACGGATAGACGGTGAAGGTGTTCGCGATCTGCCCGACCGTCAGGTTGTTGTCGACCGCGACGGAGATCGGGTGGATCAACTCGCTGGCCCGCGGCGCGACGACCACCCCGCCCACCACGATCCCGGTGCCCGGGCGGCAGAACAGCTTCACGAAGCCGTCCCGGATGCCCTGCATCTTCGCCCGCGGATTACGCAGCAGCGGCAGCTTCACGCACCAGGCGTCCATGCGACCGCTCTCCACGTCTGCCTGGCTGTAGCCGACAGTGGCGATCTCCGGGTCGGTGAAGACGTTCGCCGAGACCGCCTTGAGGTTCAGCGGTGTGACCGTCTCCCCCAGCACGTGGTACATCGCGATGCGTCCCTGCATGGCCGCGACCGAGGCGAGCGCGAAGACGCCCGTGCAGTCACCGGCCGCGTAGATGCCGGGAGCAGAGGTGCGCGAGACCTTGTCGGTCCAGATGTGGCCGGACTCCTTCAGCCGGACCCCGGCCTCCTCGAGGCCCATGTCCGCCGTGTTGGGCACCGCGCCGACCGCGACGAGGCAGTGGCTCCCGGTGATCGTGCGGCCGTCCTGCAGCGTCACCTCCACGTGGTCGCCGACGCGCTTGGCCGAAGCCGCACGGGAACGCGACATGACGTTCATGCCGCGGCGCCGGAAGACGTCCTCCAGCACCGCCGCCGCGTCCGGGTCCTCACCCGGCAGCACCCGGTCGCGCGACGAGACGAGCGTGACGTTCGAACCCAACGCCCGGTAGGCGCCCGCGAATTCGGCGCCGGTCACACCGGAACCGACGACGATGAGCTCCTCCGGCAGCTCCTCCAGGTCGTACAGCTGCTTCCAGTTGAGGATGCGCTCGCCGTCCGGCTGGGCGTCCGGGATCTCCCGCGGATGCCCTCCCGTCGCGATCAGCACGGCGTCGGCGGTCAGCCGCTCCTCCGCGGCCGCGGGCTGCGCGGACGTACCACCGGCACTGGAGGAGGAGCCGTCGCCCGTAGGGGTGACGACGACCTCACGGGAGCCTCCCGGGCCCTGCCCGGGCTCTACCCGGCCGCGGCCCCGCAGCACGCGCACGCCCGCCCGCGTCACGGCCGCGGCGATGTCGTGCGACTGTGCCAGCGCGAGACGCTTCACCCGGCGGTTCACCTTGCCGAGGTCCACACCGACGACGCGGGCGGGATCGTCCGGGTCGTGGGTGCTGTCCTCGACGCGGATGCCCAGCTCCTCGTAAGAGGAGTCGAAGTTCGTCATCACTTCGGCAGTGGCGATGAGGGTCTTCGAGGGGACGCAGTCGGTGAGCACCGACGCGCCTCCCAGACCGTCGCAGTCCACGACGGTCACCTCCGCGCCGAGCTGCGCCGCCACGAGGGCGGCTTCGTAGCCGCCCGGTCCGCCACCGATGATCACGATCCGAGTCACATACCCCATTGTCCCGCACGTGCATGCGACCGGTCCCCCGCCCCCCTCCCGGGCCGTCCCCTGCGGGGCCTCCGGCTGCCGTGCGCCGTGGACGGGCCGCCCGTACACCGGGCGTCTCAGCCGCCGCCGGCAACCCTCCACGCCCCCTGCGCCACCACCGGCGCGGCGGTGGACTCCCGTACCCTCGTCGTCATGTCGCTCTACGCCGCTTACGCCGCGAACCTCGACGCGCGGCTGATGTCGCGCCGCGCCCCGCACTCCCCGCTGCGCGGCACGGGATGGGTGACCGACTGGCGGCTGACCTTCGGCGGCGAGCAGATGGGCTGGGAAGGCGCGCTGGCGACAGTCGTGGAGGCGCCTGCTTCGCAGGTCTTCGTCGCGCTGTACGACGTCGCGCCGATGGACGAGGATTCCATGGACCGCTGGGAGGGCGTGGGTCTCGGCATCTACCGCCGTACGCGGCTGCGCGTCCACACGCTGGACGGCGAGGCGACAGCCTGGTGCTACGTACTCAACGGCTACGAAGGCGGGCTGCCCTCCGCCCGCTACCTCGGCGACATCGCGGACGCGGCCGAGTCCGCGGGCGCACCGCACGACTACGTGATGGAGATCCGTAAGCGGCCCTGCTGATGCCTCCGGGTCTCCGCCCCTTCCCCCGAAGCTCCGGTCCGCACGGTCACGCGTGAGTGTCCGCACGCCCACCCCTGCCCGTCCCGCCCCCTCATCCCGCCGCGACCAGTCCAGCCGTCCGGGCACCGGTGCCGGGGGTTCCGGTTCCGGGCGGCGACTGTCCTGTCCCGGCGCGGTGGCACCCCTGTGTGGATCCCGGGTAATTCCCGGGGCCGTCTACGCGCGTAGGGCCATAACCGCTACGCTCAACGCGTGAACGCATCAGCCTCGAACACCGCCGACGATCCGTACCGTTCCGCCGACACCGCCGCCGAGCGGCTACGCGAGTTGACCGGTGCGGACAGCCACGACGTTGTCCTCGTGATGGGCTCCGGCTGGGTGCCCGCCGCCGACGCGCTCGGAGAGCCCGAGCACGAGTTCCCGGTGACGGAGCTGCCCGGTTTCCCGCCGCCCGCAGTGGAAGGGCACGCGGGCACGGTGCGTTCCCACGAGCTGGGTGACAAGCGGGTCCTGGTCTTCCTCGGACGCACCCATTACTACGAGGGCCGCGGCGTCGCCGCCGTCACCCACGGCGTCCGTACGGCCGTGGCAGCCGGGTGCAAGACAGTCGTGCTCACCAACGGCTGCGGCGGTCTGCGCGGCGGCATGGTCCCGGGCCAGCCCGTGCTGATCAAGGACCACATCAATCTGACGGCCACCTCTCCCATCGTCGGCGCCAACTTCGTCGACCTCACCGACCTCTACTCCCCCCGTCTGCGCACCCTCTGCCAGGAGGTCGACTCCTCCCTGCAGGAGGGCGTCTACGTGCAGCTCCCCGGCCCGCACTACGAGACCCCGGCCGAGATCGGAATGGTCCGTGCCATCGGCGGAGACCTCGTCGGCATGTCCACGGTGCTGGAGGCGATCGCCGCCCGCGAGGCCGGCGCCGAGGTGCTGGGCATCTCCCTGGTGACGAATCTCGCCGCCGGCATGACGGGTGAGCCTCTCAACCACGAGGAAGTCCTCCAGGCAGGCCGTGATTCCGCCGCCCGGATGGGCTCGTTGCTGGCGCAGGTGCTGAACCGGATCTGAGGGCGCAGGGTGGGCGGAGACCCGCCCGTCCGCAGGCCGCGGGCCGCAGTAGAAGGAGAGAGGCTGGAGCTGTGCAGGACGTAGTGAGTGAGCTGACCGCCCGCGCCCGGGCCTGGCTGGACGAGGATCCCGACCCGGAGACCCGCGAGGAGCTCGCCAAGCTCATCGAGGCCCAGGACCACGAGGAACTCTCCGCCCGCTTCTCCGGCACGCTCCAGTTCGGTACGGCCGGGCTGCGCGGCGAGCTCGGAGCGGGCCCCATGCGGATGAACCTCGCCGTCGTGATCCGCGCCGCCGCCGGACTCGCGGCGTACCTGCGGGACCAGGAGCGGGGTGACGCGGGTTCCGGACCGGGCCTCGTCGTCGTCGGCTACGACGCCCGCCACAAGAGCCACGACTTCGCCCGCGAGACGGCGTCCGTCATGACGGGGGCGGGCCTGCGCGCGGTGCTGCTGCCCGGGCCGCTGCCCACGCCCGTACTCGCCTTCGCGATCCGCCGGCTGGGCGCCGTCGCGGGGGTGATGGTCACCGCGAGCCACAATCCGCCCCGGGACAACGGCTACAAGGTCTATCTGGGCGGGGGCTCGCAGATCGTTCCGCCCGCCGACGCGGAGATCGCCGCACGGATCGACGCCGTCGGCCCGCTCGCGGACGTGCCGCGCCCCCCTTCCGGCCGGGACGTGCTGGACGAGGAGATCCTCGACCGCTATCTGGCCCGTACGGGAGCGGTGCTGACCGAGGGGTCACCACGCGACGTGCGCATCGTCCACACCGCCTTGCACGGCGTCGGCGCCCGCACGCTGGACGAGGCGTTCCGCCGCGCGGGCTTCCCGGCCCCCGTCCAGGTGCCTCAACAGGCCGAGCCCGACCCGGACTTCCCGACCGTGGCGTTCCCCAACCCGGAGGAGCCCGGCGCGATGGACCTCGCTTTCACCACCGCCCGGGAGGCGGCCGGAGCCGGGCCCGTTGACCTCGTCATCGCCAACGACCCGGACGCGGACCGCTGCGCCGTCGCCGTTCCCGACCAAGAGGCCCGGGACGGCTGGCGGATGCTGCGCGGTGACGACGTGGGCGCGCTGCTCGCCACGCACCTCGTGCACAAGCGGGCGCGCGGCACGTTCGCCTCGACGATCGTGTCCTCGTCGCTGGTGTCGCGGATCGCACAGGCGGCGGACCTCCCGTACGAGGAGACCCTGACGGGCTTCAAGTGGCTGGCTCGCGTGGAGAACCTGCGGTACGGCTTCGAAGAGGCCCTGGGCTACTGCGTCGACCCGGACGGCGTGCGCGACAAGGACGGCATCACGGCGGCGCTGCTCGTCGCCGAACTCGCGGCCGAACTCAAGCAGGCGGACCGGTCGTTGACCGACCTCCTGGACGACCTCGCGGTGGAGCACGGACTGCACGCGACCGACCAGCTGTCGGTACGCGTCGAGGACCTGTCCCTGATCGCCACGGCGATGCGGCGTCTGCGGTCGAACCCGCCGAAGGTGCTCGCGGGGCTGTCCGTCCTCGCCACGGAGGACCTCGCCGAGGGGACCGAGGGCCTGCCGCCCACGGACGGGCTGCGGTACCGGCTCGCGGGCGACCCGGAGGCGGGCGTGGAGAAGGCCCGCGTCGTGGTACGTCCGAGCGGGACGGAGCCGAAGCTCAAGTGCTACCTGGAGGTCGTGCTGCCGGTGCGCGACCAGGCGGCGCTCGCCGTCGTCCGCAGCCGGGCGGCGACCGTGCTCGCCGCGCTGAAGGCGGACCTGGGGGCGGCGGCGGGGGTGTGACGGCTGTCCGGCCGGCCGGACAGCCGGACGGCCGGACACAGCAGGGTGACGCGTCCGGCCGACGGAGCCTCCGGCAGGCGGTGCCCAGGACGAATCAGGTGCCGCTGCGCCGCAGGTCGGCCCGGAGTGCCCCGCCCAGCCAGGCCAGGTCCTCGTGCCGTGGGGGACGCGGGCCGTGTCCCCTGACTTCGGCCATGAGCAGCCGGAACCGCTCGGCTCCCGCGTCGAGACCCGCTTCCAGGCACTCCAGCAGTTCGGCCCGGTCCGCCTCCCCGAACAAGCCGGCCAGCACGGCGGACGCCTCCGGTGACCCGGGGTCGATCCCCTTCTCGCGCGCCTCGGCGACGGTGCCGGCCACCTGACCCGCCCACCAGATGGAGCCGCCCGGCCGTCCCGGCACGGTGAGCTCCAGCATGCGCCGCATCCGGGAGCGGAAGCCGGGGTCCTGGATCAGTTCAGCCAACTGCAGCCAGGCGTCGACCTGTTCGGCTGTGGGGTTCTCGGGCAGCCGCACCGGGGAGCGCCGCAGCCTCTCGTGGATGTCGGGGGCGTCGTCGATGCCGCCGGCCACCTCCTTCATGAAGTCCTCGATGATTGCTGCGCGTTCGTCGACCGAGAGCCGGGCGAGCTTGTTCATGAGTGCTGTCTCCTCTGCGGTGGAACCGCGTTCCGCGACGGTGGACAGGACGGCCCGGTTGAGCTTCAGGGCCCGGATGCGGGCGTCGATCGCGGCCACGTGCGTGGCGGCGGTCTCCGCGAGCGTCGCCTCGCTGCTCAGGACCCGCCCCACCTCTTCGAGACCGAGGCCCAACTCTCGCAGGGTGCACAAGAGTTCGAGGCGTGCGACGGCTTCGGCACCGTACAGCCGGTAGCCGCCCCCGCTCCGTCCTCCGGGCGGGAGCAGACCGATGTCCGACCAGTAGCGGATGGTGCGTACGGCCACGCCCGTACGGCCGGCGAGCTGTCCGATGGTGAGAAGCTCCGGTTCGTCCTTCATGCGGGGAGTCTCGGCCTTCCAGTCACTGGAGACTCAAGCCCCTTTCCGGCGCGGTCAGTTCTTCTTCCGTCCGCTCCCGGACAACCGGCCGCCGACCGCGTCTGCCGCACCTGCCGCACCTGCCGCACCTGCCGACCGTGACGACGAACTCCCCGCCGCTCGTGAGCTGGAGGAACAGCGCTTCACCGGACCGCAGCGAGACCGGCGTGCGCCGGGGCAGCCGGCGGCAGCCCCAGCCCCCGAGCTCCATCGGGCGGGCTCTCCTCCGCCATCACATCCGACGGCTCCCCCGGCGCGCAACAGCGCGGACCGCACGCACGACGCGGCCGGACCCGGGGAGTCCCGGACCCGGCCGCGCAGCAGTCTCCTTTGTTTCCTTCGGCAGAAGTCCCGCCGGGGGTCCGGGAATTCAGCTCCCGAACCCACCACGGTTCAACTGCTCACCGGCTCAGTAGCCGTAGGCGCCGCCGTCCATGGCCTGGCTGCCGGCCGGGCACGTGATGCGGACCCGCTTCGCGCCGGACAGCGGACCGACGATGTACCGGCGGTCGTTCGTGCAGTCGGTGTAGACGTAGTAGCGGGAACCCGAGCACGAGACGGCGAACGAACGGCCCGAGAGAGCAGGGTTCCAGCAGCGCAGGGACGCGGCAGCCGCGGGCGGCATCATCTCCGCGCCGCCGAAGGATCTCCGCGGAATCCCCTGCTCGACGGTGCCGGTGTGGAGGTTGGTCTGCGAGTAGGCGGCGTTGCCGCCCCACCTCGGAACCTCCGCCTGCGCGGCGGGCGCCACCGCCCCGCCGAACCCGAGCGCCAGCGTGGCGCTCGCCCCCAGAACTGCCAGAGACTTTCGAATCTTCACTCTGAGTTCTCGCTTTCTCTGTTCTCGGCCGGCTGGCCGATCACCCGATGACGGACAACGTCAGCAAGATTCGCCAGCTGACGCCACAGGGACAAGAAGATTCGACTCTCATGAAGATATGGATTCCGCTCGGAAAACCGGACGTCGGCAGTGTGGCCCGAAAGAGAATCGATTCGCCAATGATTCCGTTCCGTCCGGAGAATTCACCCGTGTGAGGCAGCGCGCAATCCGGCTCGTTTCTTCCCGCAAGAGCCGCGCGGTCCACGAGCGGGCGGGAATCCGAATTCCAGCCGCCCGCCACCCGCCGCCCGGGAACCGTCCGGATACGCGCGCAGGTATCAGAGCAGGCCGAGCAGGACGGCGAGCGCGACGCCACCTGCCAGCGCCGGGGCTGCGATCTCGTACGCCCAGCGCACGGTCACCTCACCCTGCGCTGTGCTGCTTTCGCCGTTCTCCAGGGCGAGGGCGCGGAGTTCGTCGATCGCCTGGTCGGACGGCGCCCGTTTCCCAGTGGCGTCGTCCTCTCCGCCCGGCACCCCGCCGAGCCCGAGGAATCCGGTGGGCCGGGCCGGGCCCGAGCTTCTGGACGCCGCACGCTCCGCGCGCTCGGTCTGCCGCGCGGCGCGCTTACGGGCGCGCAACGACACGGGAATCGACCACAGTTGGTACTTGGTGCCGTCGGCGACGACCTCGCTCGAGTAACCGGACTGCAAGGACTCCACCGTCCCCCACGGGACGGTGATGGTGCGGAACGGATTGCGTACCCGCATCCGCTGCGGATTCGCGTACACGGCCGGCCGCAGGGTGAAGGCGACGACCAGGGGGACGACGAGGAGCAGCCCGGCGAGGGCGATGAGCCGCGTGCGCGTCACGCCGTGGAGCAGCGCGTCCGTACCGAGCCAGCCGGCCAGGAGGAGCAGCATGACGCCGCCTGCGAGGGCAGCCGGCGAGCGGTAGCAGCGGTCGGCGTACGCGGGCGTCCCGGGCTCGGCCGCAGCGGCGCTTCCGGGCGTGGCCGCGGCGTCCGGTGCCGCTTCGCCGCCGGGTTCCGCTTCGGACGCCGGCGCGGGGCCGGACGCGGACGCGGCGTCCGGCTCGCGCCCCTGCTCGGGTTCGCGTTCAGGTCGGGACTCGCTACTCATGGGGCTCGATTCTGCCGGAGGGTCCGGATGGCGGACATTGCGGCTCGGCATCGATCTGCGGCCGCCGCCGGGACGTACCGCGGGGCGGCGGCCGGCGTACGCACGGCATCACCGTCGCATCCCGGCCGCTCTCTCCCCTACCGACGAAGCTACGCGTGTAGATATGCTCCTCTGGTGACCATGTCTTCTGCCTCCACCGCACCCGCACTTGCGGACGTCACCGCGTCCGACGCCGCGTTGCGCCGCTATCTGCACGGCCTGCCCGGAGTCGACGCGGTCGGACTCGAAGCCCGCGCCGCCACTCTCGGCACACGCTCGATCAAGACCACGGCCAAGGCGTACGCCCTCGACCTGGCCATCTCGATGATCGACCTGACCACCCTCGAAGGGGCCGACACCCCCGGCAAGGTGCGGTCGCTGTGTGCCAAGGGCAGCAACCCCGACCCGACCGACCGCACCGCGCCCCAGGTCGCCGCGATCTGCGTCTATTCCGACATGGCGGCGACGGCGAAGGAGGCGCTGGCCGCGAGCGGCGGCGCCGGGATCAAGGTCGCCTCCGTCGCGACCGCCTTCCCGTCGGGGCGTGCGGCCCTCTCCGTCAAGCTGGCCGACACCCGGGAGGCCGTCGCCGCCGGCGCCGACGAGATCGACATGGTGATCGACCGCGGCGCGTTCCTCGCGGGGCGGTACGGGAAGGTCTTCGAGGAGATCCAGGCGGTGAAGGAGGCGTGCCGACGCCCCGCCGGGAGCACCGCCCCGTCCGGAGGCTCCGGGGGCGGGGAGCCCGCCCATCTGAAGGTG
Organism: Streptomyces ovatisporus; assembly: GCF_042653885.1. Lineage (NCBI taxonomy): Bacteria > Bacillati > Actinomycetota > Actinomycetes > Kitasatosporales > Streptomycetaceae > Streptomyces > Streptomyces ovatisporus. The sequence continues at coordinate 243,109 of NZ_JBHSFH010000002.1, read as the reverse complement.
ATCTTCGAGAACGGCGAGCTGTCGACGTACGACAACATCCGGCGCGCGTCCTGGCTGGCCATGCTCGCCGGGGCGGACTTCATCAAGACCTCGACGGGCAAGGTGGCCGTGAACGCCACGCTCCCCAACACGCTGCTGATGCTCGAAGCCGTGCGCGACTTCCGGGCCGCCACCGGCACGCAGATCGGCGTGAAGCCCGCGGGCGGCATCCGCAGCGCCAAGGACGCCCTGCGCTACCTGGTGGTCGTCAACGAGACCGCGGGCCCGGACTGGCTGAGCCCCGACTGGTTCCGCTTCGGTGCTTCCAGCCTCCTGAACGACCTGCTCATGCAGCGCCAGAAGCTGAACACCGGCCGCTACTCCGGTCCCGACTACGTGACGGTGGACTGAGGCAGAGATGACAGACCAGATTTTCGTGTACGCGTCCGCTCCCGAGTCCCGCGCGATCGTCGACATCGCCCCGTCCTACGGCCTGTTCGTCGACGGCGAATTCCGCGAGGCGGCGGACGGCAAGGTCTTCAAGACGGTCTCCCCCTCGACCGAGGAGGTCCTCTCCGAGGTCGCACAGGCGGGCACCGCGGACGTCGAGGACGCGGTGCGCGCAGCGCGTGCCGCGTTCACCGGCTGGTCCGCGCTGCCGGGTGCCGAACGTGCGAAGTACATCTTCCGCATCGCCCGCATCCTCCAGGAACGCGCCCGTGAGCTGGCCGTCCTGGAGACGCTGGACAACGGCAAGCCGATCCGCGAGACGCGCGACGCCGACCTGCCGCTGGTCGCGGCGCACTTCTTCTACTACGCGGGCTGGGCGGACAAGCTGGAGCACGCGGGATTCGGCCCCGCCCCGAGGCCGCTGGGCGTCGCAGGGCAGGTCATCCCGTGGAACTTCCCGCTGCTGATGCTGGCGTGGAAGATCGCCCCGGCCCTCGCCACGGGCAACACCGTGGTGCTCAAGCCCGCCGAGACGACACCGCTGTCCGCCCTGTTCTTCGCGGACGTGTGCCGGCAGGCGGGCCTGCCCAGGGGCGTCGTCAACATCCTGACGGGGGACGGTGCGACGGGGGCCGAACTCGTCGCGCACCCCGGCATCGACAAGGTCGCCTTCACCGGCTCCACGGCCGTCGGCAAGGAGATCGCCCGCACGGTCGCCGGTACGCGCAAGAAGGTCACGCTCGAACTGGGCGGCAAGGGCGCCAACATCGTCTTCGACGACGCCCCGATCGACCAGGCCGTCGAGGGCATCGTCAACGGCATCTACTTCAACCAGGGGCAGGTCTGCTGCGCGGGCTCGCGGCTGCTGGTGCAGGAGTCGGTGCAGGACGAGCTGCTGGACGCCCTGAAGCGGCGGCTGAGCACTCTCCGCGTCGGCGACCCGATGGACAAGAACACCGACGTCGGCGCCATCAACTCGGCCGAACAGCTGGCCCGTATCACGGCGCTGGCCGACTCGGGCGAGGCCGAAGGTGCCGAAAGGTGGTCCGCCCCCTGCCGGTTGCCCGAGAACGGCTACTGGTTCGCTCCGACGCTCTTCACCGGCGTCAGCCAGGCACACCGGATCGCGCGTGAGGAGATCTTCGGGCCGGTGCTGTCCGTGCTGACCTTCCGTACGCCCGACGAGGCGGTGGCGAAGGCCAACAACACGCCGTACGGCCTCTCCGCGGGAATCTGGACGGAGAAGGGCTCCCGCATCCTGGCCATGGCCGGCAGGCTCCGGGCGGGCGTCGTCTGGGCCAACACGTTCAACAAGTTCGATCCGACCTCGCCGTTCGGCGGTTACCAGGAGTCGGGTTACGGCCGTGAGGGCGGCCGTCACGGTCTGGAGGCGTACCTCGATGTCTGACGAGTCCGGCAAGACCGCGAAGAAGACCGCGACGGCGCAGAAGGCGGCCGGGTCCGCGAAGGCGGCCGAGCCGGCGAAGAAGCCGGGGGCCCCGCGTGCGCGCAAGCCGTCGGCGCAGGCAGCAGGCGCGTCCCGTGCGCGGGTGCGCGTCGACGTCCTGAAGACCTACAAGCTCTTCATCGGCGGCAAGTTCCCGCGCAGCGAGAGCGGACGGGTGTACGAGGTGACCGACTCCCAGGGCGACTGGCTGGCCAACGCACCGCGGTCCTCCCGAAAGGACGCCCGCGACGCGGTCGTCGCCGCACGCAAGGCGTTCGGCGGATGGTCGGCGGCGACCGCCTACAACCGCGGTCAGATCCTCTACCGGATCGCAGAGATGCTGGAGGGGCGCCGCGCACAGTTCACGGCCGAAGTCGCCGCAGCGGAAGGGCTGTCGGAGGCGGCGGCTGCCGCGCAGGTCGACGCCACCGTGGACCGCTGGGTCTGGTACGCGGGATGGTCCGACAAGGTGGCGCAGGTCGCCGGGGGCGCGAACCCCGTCGCCGGGCCGTTCTTCAACCTCTCCACGCCCGAACCCACCGGTGTCGTGGCGGTGCTGGCACCGCAGGAGTCGTCCTTCCTGGGGCTGGTCTCGGTCCTCGCCCCCGTGATCGTCACGGGCAACACGGCGGTCCTGGTGCCCTCCGAGAGGGCCCCGCTGCCCGCGCTGTCCCTCGGGGAGGTCCTGGCCACGTCCGACCTGCCGGGCGGCGTCGTCAACGTCCTCTCCGGACGTACGGGCGAGGTGGCCGCGACACTCGCCTCGCACCAGGACGTCAACGCGATCGACCTGGCGGGCGCGGCGGGGGACCCGGAGCTGGCGAAGGAGCTGGAGACCTCGGCGGCGGACAACCTGAAGCGGGTGCGGCGCCCCGGTGAGCCCGACGCGGACTGGGCCGCCGACCCGGGGACCTCCCGGCTGCTGTCCTTCCTGGAGACGAAGACCGTCTGGCACCCGATGGGCGTGTGACCGGACGCCGGCTGCCCCGCCGTCGGCGGGGCAGCTCCGGCAGGTCTTCGAGGCCGTCGGCCGCGCCGATCCACATCGGCGGCTACCGCGTCGGCCAGGAGATCTCCGGAGCGACCGTCACCGTCGTGGTCGTCCACCCGGTACGCGCGGGCCGGGCCACCGCCGCCCGCATCACACGCCCCGAGCGGTTACGCAGCCCGCGGGATGACCGACAATGGTGTCTCGTGACCGACCCCCACGACATATCCCGCCCGCCTCGCGTCATCCTGCTCACAGGACCGTCCGGCGCGGGCAAGTCCCGTCTCTCCGCGCGCAGCGGACTGCCCGTGATGCGTCTCGACGACTTCTACAAGGAGGCCGGGGACCCGACCCTCCCCATGCTGCCGCACGGCATCGGCGTGGACTGGGACTCGGCCGGCTCCTGGGACGCCGAGGCAGCCGTCTCCGCGGTGCACGAGCTGTGCGTGAAGGGACGTACGACCGTGCCGCTGTACGACATCTCGCAGAGCGCCCGCGTGGGCACGGAGACGCTCACCCTCGACGGCGCGCGGTTGTTCATCGCCGAGGGGATCTTCGCCGCGGACATAGTGCCCCGCTGCCGCGAGCTCGGCCTGCTCGCCGACGCGATCTGCCTGCGCGGACGTCCCACGACGACGTTCCGGAGGAGGCTGGTGCGGGACCTGCGTGAGGGCCGGAAGTCCGCGCTGTTCCTGCTGCGCCGGGGCTTGCGGCTGCTGCGGGCCGAGGGAGCCATCGTGGCGCGGCACCGCGAGCTCGGCGCGCACCCGTGCGCGCGGGACGAGGCGGCCGAGCGGATCAGGCGGCTGCGTACCGCGGACGACACGCGTACGGCCAGGTGACCCTGGCTCTCGACGGTTCTCGACGGTCTCGACGGCCTCGACGGGTTCCCCCGGGCCCGGGAGAGCGTGGGGACCCGGACGCGGGAGAGCGGGTTCAGGCAGACCCCCCGGTTGCCCGAACCCGCTCTCCCGATCCCGTCCCCCCGGACGGGTCCCCGTTTCCCCGTGATCCCCCGTTTTCCCGTATCCCCCGTACTTCCCCCGTGTTCCCCCGCACCCCGGGACCTGCGTCCCGTTCCTGCGGTCCCCCGTCGAGGGCCCCCAGCCCTCTCCTCAGGCTTGTGAAATCCTCGTCAGGCGACCAACTCGCCGAAGGACTCCTCCTGGTCCCTGCCGAAGCTGAGGACCTCGTCGTCACGCAGCCGTCGCAGCGAGCGCCAGATGCTGCTCTTGACGGTGCCGACGCTGATGTCGAGGATCTCCGCGATCTCAGGGTCGGTACGGCCCTCGTAGTAGCGCAACACCAGCATCGTGCGCTGCAGTTCGGGAAGCCGGGCGAGTGCCTGCCAGAGCACTGTGCGCAGTTCCGTGCCGCGCATCGCGTCCTGGTCGCCGGCGGTCTCCGGCAGCTCCTCCGTCGGGTACTCGTTCAGCTTGCGGCGGCGCCACGCGCTGATGTGAAGGTTCGTCATCGTGCGGCGCAGGTAGCCGCCGACCGCCGCCTTGTCGCTGATCCGGTGCCAGGCGCGGTACGTGGAGAACAGCGCGCTCTGCAGCAGATCCTCGGCTTCGAAGCGGTCGCCTGTGAGGTGGTAGGCGGTGGCGTACAGGGAGGCGCGGCGCTCACGTACGTAGGCGGTGAACTCCGCCTCGGACGTGCCCTCTTGCCGCGCTCCCGGCTCCTCCCTGTACTCACCGTCCCCCGTGCGGGCCTCCCCTCGAAGGCCCTCAACCGCAGCGATGTGCTGCGGACGCACACGCCCGGCGCTTCCCCCTCGGCCTGCGGCGTGGGAAGTGCCCCCTACGCACCCCCGCCCGCCGGCGGCACTTCCCTTGCCTTGGCCCTTGGCGAAGGCACCGGACTTCTCAGCGTGACCGGACGGAACCGCCGGGGTGTGCAGACGCGTGTGAATGACTGCGCTGACGTTGCTGCTGTGCAGTGTGTTCATCTCGCGCCCCCCTCGGGCCGACCTGGTCGCCTGCTGATGACGTACACATTGCACGGCCAGTTTCATCGCCGCGTCCCCCGTCTGTCACAGCGGTGTCACAAGGGTCCTCCAGGGCGTGTCCTCCGCTGTGAGCTGCGGTCGAGCACCTCCGGGAGCACCTCGCGCGGCCCGCCCGCGACACCCCTCCGCAGCCGGCGGTACGCGGCAGGAGCGCAGGGCAGCCGGGCACCGTGACGCACCGCACGGTCGAAGTAGGAGGGGGGCATGGGACAGAATGGCCGGTGTGGCTTTCCTGTTGCTGATCGAGGACGACGACGCAGTACGTACAGCCCTGGAGATGGGTCTCACCCGCCAGGGGCACCGCGTGGTGACCGCTGCGTCCGGCGAGGACGGTCTCAAACTGCTGCGCGAGCAACGGCCGGACCTGATCGTGCTGGACGTGATGCTGCCGGGCATCGACGGCTTCGAGGTGTGCCGCCGCATCCGGCGCACGGACCAGTTGCCGATCATCCTGCTCACCGCGCGCAGCGACGACATCGACGTCGTCGTGGGACTGGAGTCCGGCGCCGACGACTACGTGGTGAAGCCGGTGCAGGGGCGGGTCCTGGACGCCCGGATCCGCGCGGTGATGCGGCGCGGCGAGCGCGAGTCCAACGACGCGGCGACATTCGGCTCTCTCGTCATCGACCGCTCGGCGATGACCGTCACGAAGAACGGTGAGGACCTCCAACTGACGCCCACGGAGCTGCGGTTGCTGCTGGAACTGAGCAGGCGGCCCGGACAGGCCCTCTCCCGGCAGCAGTTGCTGCGGCTCGTGTGGGAACACGACTACCTGGGCGACTCCCGGCTCGTGGACGCCTGCGTCCAGCGCCTGCGCGCGAAGGTCGAGGACGTGCCGTCCTCGCCGACGCTGATCCGCACGGTCCGCGGCGTCGGATACAGGCTGGACGCTCCGCAGTGAACGACCCGGCACAGCCGGGGTCGCGGGAGGGCGGGGGCAGCCGGGAACGCGGAGCGCGGTGGGAGGACCGGCGGCAGCCACGTCAGGCCCGGGACGGCGGCGCCGGGAGCAGGCGCCCCAACCGCGAGGACCGAGTCCGCAGCTGGCTCGCCGGGGTGCTGCCGACGCTCAGGCTGCGCCTGGTGGTCGTCTTCGCGCTGGTGGCGCTGACAGCGGCGGTCTCGGCATCCGGCATCGCGTACTGGCTCAACAGGGACGCCGTGCTCACCCGCACGCAGAACGCCGCGCTGAACGACTTCCGCAAGTCGATGGAGGACAACGCCGGAAGCCTCCCCCGTCGCTACGACTGCCGCCAACTGCGCGACGCGGCCGAGAAGATGGCCAGCACGTCGCAGAACTACGAAGTGATCCTCACCGGTGAGGACGCGCGAGGACTGACCTGCACGGCCGCCTCCGACCAGGACGCCTTCACGACGGCGGACGTGCCGGTCCAGTTGCGCAGGGCCGTCGCCAAGCGGCGTCCCGTGGACACCGGCAACAGCCACCCGTACCACCTGTACTGGCAGCGGACGTCCGAGGAGGGCGGCAGCGAGCCCTTCCTGGTGGGCGGGGCGAAGATGATCGGCGAAGGGCCCACTCCGTCCGGTTTCATGCGCAAGTCCCTGGGGCCGGAGCGGGACGATCTGAACTCCCTGGCCTGGTCGTTGGGCATCGCCACCGGCCTGGCCCTCGTCGGCGCGATGCTCCTGGCACAGGCTGCGGCGACCACGGTGCTGCGCCCCGTCAGGCGGCTCGGGGACGCGGCCCGGCGGCTGGGCGAAGGGAAGCTGAACACCCGGCTGAAGGTGTCTGGCACGGACGAACTGGCCGAACTCTCCCGCACGTTCAACCGGACAGCGGAGTCCCTGGAGAACCGGGTCGCCGACCTGAGCGCCCGGGAGGAATCCTCGCGCCGGTTCGTCGCCGACATGTCGCACGAGCTGCGGACCCCGATGACTGCGATCTCCGCCGTCACCGAAGTGCTGGAGGAGGAGCAGGACAACCTCGATCCGATGATCGCCCCGGCGGTGCAGCTGGTGGTGAGCGAGACCCGCCGGCTGAACGACCTGGTGGAGAACCTGATGGAGGTCACCCGCTTCGACGCCGGTACGGCGAAACTCGTCCTCGACGACGTCGACGTCGCCGACCAGGTCACCGCCTGCATCGACGCGCGGGCCTGGCTGGACGCCGTCGAACTCGACGCGGACCGGGGCCTGATGGTCCGGCTCGACCCCCGCCGGCTCGACGTCATCCTGGCCAACCTGATCGGGAACGCGCTCAAGCACGGGGGCTCGCCCGTCCGCGTCTCGGTGCGTATGGAGGAACCGGCGGACGGCGAGGGCGAGTTGGTCATCGAGGTCTCCGACCGCGGCCCCGGCATCCCGGAGGAGAAGCTGCCGCACGTCTTCGAGCGGTTCTTCAAGGCCAGTGCCTCCCGGCCCAGATCGGAAGGGAGCGGACTGGGGCTGTCCATCGCCCAGGAGAACGCCCACATCCACGGCGGCTCCATCTCGGCCCGTAACGACCCCTCACCGGAGGGCGGCGCCGTCTTCACCCTCCGCCTGCCGCGCGACACCGACGCGCGGCGTCCCGGGGACGAGGACGGGACGGCCGACGGCGCTCCCGGCGGAGAGGGCGACGCCAGAGGCAGGAGAGCCACGGGCAGCGGTAACGGCAAGGCCGGCGGTAACGGCAAAGGCAGCGGAGACGACGGCAGGAAGGACGGGCGGTGAACAGCGCACAGTTCCTCACGGCACGCCGGCGGCTGCGGCTGCGCGCCGCCTCCGGGGCCTTCCTGGGGCTGGCGGTCCTCGGCACCCTCGCCTCCGGCTGCGGAATCCGCTCCACCTCCGTACCCGTGGACGCCGGAGCTGCTCCCTCCCGGGTCGGCTGCGTCCTGCCCGGTGACGGCGAGACGACCGGCCCGGGAGGCAAGGGGAATCTGCCCGTGCGGGTCTATCTCGCGTGCGGTACGCGGGTGTCCCCCGTGGAACGCCATGTGGCGCTGCCCGACGGTGACGACTCGGAGAAGCTGCCCGTCGCCCGCGGGCTGCTCGACGCGCTCCAGGCGGAACCCGACGCCGAAGAGGAATCGGCCGGGTTCAGGACCGCCGTCCCCCGCGACCTGAAGGTCGAAGGCCCGGACGAGGGCGATCCGCCCGGCGCCCTGCGGCTGAGTTCGCCCCTGAAGGATCTGCCGGCGTTCGCACTGGCGCAGATCGTCTGCACGTACGCCGACACCACCGCATCCGGAAGCGACCGCTCAGTGATCCTCGGGGGTCCCGCACGGGGTGCCGGAGCCGAGGAGCCGCTGCGGCGCTACGAGTGCGGGACGGCGCTGCGCACCCGTCCGGAAGCCGCCGCAACGGCGGGAACACCGGCCTGACCGGTGCGCGGCCTGCTATCCGGAACCGCCGCACGGTGCGGTCGCGTCCCAGCTGATGTGCAGCACCATGGCCGTGGCGGCGGAACCGCCGCTCCCGCACCCCGCATCCGCGTCGCAGGAATCGTCCTGCTGACCGCGTATCTGGCGTACGCCGGGTGGGTGGCGCTGCGCCCGCTGTCGGTGCCGTGGGTCGCACCGGCCAATCTGGAGCCCTTCGCGACGATCCGCCCCGCGCTCCACGACGGTTCACAGGACGCCCTCACCGGGCTCGCCGGGGATCTGCTGCTGCTGGCGCCGCTCGGGGTGCTGATGCCGCTGGCGACGGGGCGGCTGCACCGGTCCCTGCCGGGGACCCTCGCCCGCACGGTCCCGGGGGGTGCGCTCATCTCGTCCCTGCTGGCGCTGCTTCAGTCGGGCGCACCGGGTCACATGGTGAATGTCGATTCGGTGCTGCTGAACACCGCCGGGGTCGCGATCACGTCGCTGCTGGTCTTCCCGCCCGTACGTGCCGTACTGCGCAGGCGTTGCGACAGGGCGTTCGCGTCCCGTCCCGGGGAGGTGGCTGCAGGGGGGAGACCGTACGACCCTCTCCCCCGCCGGGAGGACGCGGGTCAGGGTCCGACCCCGAGAGCGGCGGGGGTCGGAATCGCCCCGTAGCCCGATGCCGGGGGTGTGACGGGCCCATACCGTGGAAACCCGACACGGCGTAACGATCCGGAGTGAAGGAGTCGCGTCATGGCTGCACTTGCCCGCCCGCGCCAGGAACGGATGATCGGCGGTGTGTGTGCCGGGCTGGCACGCCGCTTCGGCATGAAGCCCAACACCATGCGGCTGATCTTCGTGCTCTCCTGCCTGCTGCCCGGACCGCAGTTCCTGCTCTACATCGCGTTGTGGATCCTGCTTCCCAACGAGGGTGAGAGGACCGCCTGGTAACGGGGAGTCCTTGGGGGAGACCCGGGAGAGACGACGGCGGGCCGCGCATCGTGTCGATGCGCGGCCCGCCGGTCTTGCGTGCGCGTGTCAGAGACGCAGGCCGGAGGTGAGGGGGGAAGTGACCGGAAGACCCAGCGGGCCCTTCTGGTTCTGCGGGCTCTGCGGGTTCTGCAGGTTCTGCGGGTTCGGCAGGTTCTGCGGGACCAGCTTCGCCCAGTCCTGGCCCTGCGGCTGGGCCGCGCGGCCCTGCGGCTGCGCTGCCCGGCCCTGCGGCTGGGCCGCCTGGCCTTGCGGCTGCGAGCCCTGAACCTGCGGCTGCGGCTGCGCTGCCTGGGCTTGCGGCTGCGAGCCCTGGGCCGGGCTGGTCGAGGGGCTGCCGGAGGTGTCGGCGGAAGCGACGCCCATACCGGCGACGACAGCGGCGGCGCTGATCACAGCGACGCTGAGGAGCTTCCTGGTTACCTGCTGCATGAGATTCCGTCCTCATCGTTGGGGCTTGTTCAGCTCGGCGAACGTAGCGATCAGCACGAAACGTCACAAACACCTGAGGATGTGCGGAAGTCGGGCAGGTGATCCGATGAACTTCTGCCACCGGCGCCTTGCCCCGACCCCCGCAATCAGCGGCCCCCACGGAAGACTTCGCAGGTCATACCCCCTGCTACGTCAGTCCCTGAAGAGCCACTCGGACTTCAGCTCCGCATAGCCGGGCTTGATCACCTCATTGATCATGGGCAGACGTTCATCAAAAGGAATGAACGCAGACTTCATCGCATTGACGGTGAACCACTGCATGTCGTCGAGCGTGTAGCGGAACGTCTCCACGAGGTGCTCGAACTCCTGGCTCATGCTGGTGCCGCTCATGAGCCGGTTGTCGGTGTTGACCGTCGCCCGGAAGTGCAGCCGGCGCAGCAGCCCGATGGGGTGCTCGGCGTACGAAGCGGCCGCGCCCGTCTGAAGGTTGGACGACGGGCACAGTTCGAGCGGGATCCGCTTGTCCCGGACGTACGAGGCGAGACGGCCCAGCTTCACCGACCCGTCGTCCTCGGCCTGGATGTCGTCGATGATGCGCACCCCGTGGCCGAGCCGGTCCGCGCCGCACCACTGGAGGGCCTGCCAGATCGACGGCAGCCCGAAGGCCTCGCCCGCGTGGATCGTGAAGTGGTTGTTCTCCCGCTTGAGGTACTCGAAGGCGTCGAGGTGCCGCGTGGGAGGGTAGCCCGCCTCGGCGCCCGCGATGTCGAAGCCGACGACGCCCACATCGCGGTACCTGTTGGCGAGTTCGGCGATCTCGAGGGCGCGTGCCGCGTGCCGCATCGCGGTGAGCAGCGCGCCGACGCGGATGCGGTGGCCGGCGGCTCGGGCACGCCGCTCGCCCTCGCGGAAGCCCTCGCCGACGGCCTCGACGACCTCTTCGAGCGAGAGGCCCTTCTCCAGGTGCTGTTCGGGTGCGAAGCGGACCTCCGCGTAGACGACTCCGTCCGCTGCCAGGTCCTCGGCGCACTCGGCGGCGACGCGGAAGAGCGCGTCGCGGGTCTGCATGACGCCGACCGTGTGCGAGAACGTCTCCAGGTACCGCTCGAGGGAACCGGAGTCGGCGGAGGCGCGGAACCAGCTCTCCAGCTTGGCCGCGTCGGTCTCGGGAAGGGCTTCGTACCCCGTCTCCCGGGCCAGTTCGACGATGGTCGCGGGCCGCAGACCACCGTCGAGGTGATCGTGCAGCAGCACCTTCGGGGCCCGGCGGATCTGCTCGGGGGTGGGAACGGTGTTGAGGGTCTGGCTCGTCATCTGCGTACTGTAGCTCCTACGCGCGTAGATGGCATCTGTGCCACAACTCCCTTTTCGCCGTTCTGTGTTGCGGACGCAGGAGGTGTTCGATACCCAATGGTGATCCAGTAGCACCGGACGTGCACTCCGGCTTCTGCCATCGTCTTCCTCATGGCTCAGCAAGCTTTGCCCGAGCGGGAGGCCCGACTGGGGCGGGCGATGGGCGCGGACGCGGACGGGACGGCACCGCACGCGGTGGTGCTGCTGCTGCCGGGGGGCGGGCTGCCCCGCAGCACCCGGCGGCCCTCGGCAGTCGCGGCAGCGGCGTTACGGCCTTTCGCGCGGCGGCTGGTGCGGGCCGCGCAGCAAGGCGAACCGGACGTCTCCCTGGTGGCACACACCCTGCACTACCGCTACCGCGGCTGGAACGGGCGAGCGGCACACCCTGCGCAGGACGCGGAATGGGCGGTCGCCGAAGTGGTGCGCCGCTACGGGGACGTTCCCGTGTGCCTGGCAGGCGTGGACGTCGGGGCGCGTGCGGCGCTGCGGGCCGCGGGACACCCGATGGTCGACTCCGTACTGGCGGTCTCTCCCTGGCTGCCCGGAACGGAGGACGACGCGGGGGACGACGCTGGAGACGACGCGAGGGACGACGCTGGAGACGGCGCCCGCCCGGACGCGCACGGCGGCGCGGGGGCAGCTGACGACGGCAGGGGCGGGAAGGCGGAGGGCGCAGGCCGGATGAGCGGAGACGGGACCGGCGGTGCGGCTCCGACAGGGCCGGGGGCGGAGCCGTCCGGTTCCCGGCAGGGCGCCGGACGGAGGGCGAAGCAGGCCGCGTGCGAATCCGAGCCGGTCAGGCAACTGATCGGCAGGCACGTGCTGTTGGTGCACGGTTCGGACGACGAGCACACGGCGCCGGAGCTGTCGTACCGGCTGGCGGAGCGGGCGAAGAAGTCCAACGCGAACGTCTGCCGCTTCGAAGTCCACACGGACGGGCACAGGTTGCGCCATCACCAGGCCGAAGTCGCCGCCCTGGCCGAGAACTTCATTCTCGGAACGCTGTGCGGCCGGGAGCTGGCCCGGCCGCTCACCGATGCTCTGGCCGCACCGCCGCCACTCGGCCTCAGGATGCCGCTCGCGACGGGCTTCGGCCGCAGCCTCCGCCGCTGACGGCCCGGACGGACGAGCCGGACCCGCGGCTCGACCGCCCGCCCGGACGGTTCGCCGTCCACCCGGGCCTCGCGCGTCCGGACCGCGCCCGTCCGGCAGACCGGCGCGACGCGCGGATCAGGACGCGCGGCCCGTGTGGACGGTGGTGGCCGCCAAGTAGAAGACGTCCGGGCGGTGCATGATCCCGGTCGGGGCGTCCTCGTCGAGCAGGGCCTCCAGGGTGCGCTTGTCCTCCGCGTCCAACTGCTCGTCGAACGCCTCGCGTTCGCGGGACAGGTGGGTGCGCAGCTGGCTGCGGACGGCGTGCTCGAGCGGCGCGGGCACGTCGGTGAGGAAGCTGCGGCTGCCGGCCGGCGAGAGGCCCGCGCGGGCCAGCATCGCCGGCCAGTCCTCGACGGTTCGTGTGTGGCCGGGAAGGGCGGCGCGCATGCCACTGAACCAGTCCTGGGTCAGCGCCTCCAGCCGTGCCAGCAGTCCCGGCCGCCCCAGACCGATGTCGCGGGGCAGGTAACGGGGGGACAGTCCGCGCTCGACGACGGCGAGCAGCCCGCCGGGGCGGACGGATGCGGCGAGCGCGTCCAGGGCGGCCTGCTGGTCACCGATGTGGTGCACGACATGGCTGGTCCAGATGACGTCGGCGCTCCCCAAGTGGCCGAATCCCTCCGGGAGCTGCGCTTCGAGCGTCTTCACGCGGCTGCCCACGCCCTCGCGTTCGGCACGGCTGCGCGCCCGCTCCAGCAGCGCGGGCTCGCCGTCCACGGCTACCACCTCGGCCTGCGGGAACTCGCGGGCGAGCAGCGCCGTGTGGACACCGGGACCGCTGCCCACGTCGAGCAGCCGCGCGGCGATCTCCGGGCCGCAGCCGCCCTCCAGCAGCAGGCCCCGCAGCCAGGCCGCCGCCTCCTCCGCGAAGCCGATGCGCAACTCGGCCTCCTGTTCCAGGAATTCGGCCATCGCCTCCCAGTCGACGTCGTCCTCCCCGTGCGCATGCCCGTGCCCGTGTCCGTGCCCGTGTCCGGTGTGTGTGCCAGCTCCCACGTCGTCCTCCTCGTTCCTGCGGCTCCGCTCGACCGCACTGTTGCGGAGCGTGCGGCCAGGCACCCGTTTCCGGCAACTTGTGTTGCTGTTTCCGGGAAATAGAGCGATGAGATGACGGCCGGCCGGGTCGCCGCGCAGGGGCAGGCGCAGTGAGTACAGCGCGCCCCGCCGCCCGTCACCCCGAAAGCAGCCGGCCCCGCCGGTTCAGCAGGAAACTCTTGAACGCCGCGACCGGTGGTGTGTCCGGCCGTCCCGCGGACCAGGCGAGTCCGATCTCCCGGACGGCGCGCGGCGCCGAGACGTTCAGCTCGCGCACTCCGGGACGCGGAACCGCCGGCGGGGGAAGCAGGGCGACTCCCAGGCCCGCCGCGACGAGCCCGCGGATCGTCTCCGCCTCCTCCCCCTCGAAGGCGATCCGGGGCGTGAACCCGGCCTCGGCGCACAGGGCTTCGAGAATGCGCCGCATCCCGTACCCCTTCTCCAGCGTGACGAAGTGCTCGTCGGCTGCCTCGGCGAGGCGGACCCGGCGCCGCGCGGCAAGCGGATGGTCGTCCGGTACGACCAGACGCAGCCGCTGCTCGTCCAGGCGGCGGGCGACGAGGTCGGGGGCGTCCGGCACGGGCGAGGTGAGGCACAGGTCGAGATCGCCGGCGCGCAGCCGGTCCAGCATGGCCTCGCCGTAGTTCTGGACGAGGACGAACCGCACCCGCGGATGGTCGGCCCGGAAGGCGCGGATCAGACCGGGGACGGTCTCCCAGCCGAGGGTGTGCAGGAACCCGAAGGCCACCTTGCCCTTCGACGGGTCGGCGTCGGCCTGCACGGACTCGGCCGCCTGCTCCACCGCTTGGAGCGCCCGTTCCGCGGACGCCAGGAAGGTCCGTCCTGCCGGCGTGAGGGCGAGGGCGCGGCCGCGGCGGGCGAAGAGCGCGACGCCGAGGTCGCTCTCCAGACGGGCGACGGCGCGGCTCAACGTCGACTGCGGGACGCCGAGTTCGGCTGCCGCGCGGGTGACGTGCTCGTGCCGGGCCACGGCCGCGAACTGAGCGAGGCGGGGAGTGAGATGTGCTGCCCAGTCGGATGTGACCGGGATGTCTTTCTCGTTACGTGGTGGTGACATGACCCGCCTCAACTGCTGTGATGCACATGTGGATCGATTATGGTCTCTCTGTGCATTGGACGCATCAACGGGTCCGTACGTAGCGTCGAAGCATGCCCACTGCCGATACCGAGGCGCTCACCGCGGTGGGCGCCTCCGCCGAGACCGCGGCCGGCACCCCTTCCGCGGCCGCCCATGACGCCGAAGCGACCAAGCTGAGCCCCGGCGACCCCGGGCACAGCCGGATGCGCCTCGCGCTCTTCGCCGCCGGACTGGCGACCTTCGCCCTGCTCTACTCCACGCAGGCGCTGCTCCCCGAGATCTCCCGCGATCTGCACGCCGACCCCGGCCTCGCGAGCTGGACCGTCTCCGGCGCGACCATCGGCCTCGCCCTGGCGGTGCTCCCACTGGCCGCGCTCTCCGAGCGCTTCGGACGCCGCCGCCTGCTGACGGTCTCGATGGGCGTGGCCGTCACGCTCGCGCTGGCGGTCCCCTTCGCGCCGGACCTGGGCACGCTGATCGCGCTCCGCACGCTTCAGGGCGCGGCCGTCGCGGGCGTTCCGGCGTCCGCGATGGCCTTCCTCGCGGACGAGGTGCGCGGCAAGTACCTCGTGGGCGCCACCGGGCTCTTCGTGGCGGGCAACAGCGTGGGCGGCATGAGCGGACGCGTCCTCACCGGCTGGGTCACGGAGGCGTGGGGCTGGCGCGTGGGCCTGGCATCGGTGGCACTCGCGTCGTTGCTGTGCGCGGTGGCCTTCCTGCTGCTGGTGCCCCGGGCCCGCCACTTCCGCCCCGCTCCGCTGAACGCGCGTGCTCTCGCCCGTACGGTCTCGGCACATCTGCGCAATCCGCTGCTCGTGCGGCTCTACGCCATCGGCATGCTGTTCATGATCGTCTTCGGCGCGGTCTACACCGTGATCGGCTACCGGCTGGTGGCCGAACCCTTCGGGCTCTCCCAGGGCCTCGTCGGCTCGGTCTTCGTCATCTACCTGGTGGGAACGGCCACTTCGGCCACGGCCGGCAAGCTGAACGCCCGGCTGGGACGGCGCGGCATGCTGTACGTCGGCATCGGCACCGCCTCGACGGGCCTGCTGCTGAGCCTGGCGGACAGCCTGGCGGCGGTCGTCGCCGGGCTCGTGCTGATCACCGCGGGATTCTTCGCCGGGCACGCCGTCGCGTCGGGCTCGGTCAGTCGCACCGCGACCGAGGGGCGTGCCCAGGCTTCGGCGCTGTACCAGATGGCGTACTACACGGGCAGTTCGCTGGGCGGCGCCCTCGGCGCGGTCGCGTTCGCCGCGGGCGGCTGGGCTGCCACCGTCGTACTGACACTGACCGCGATGGTGCTCGCGGGAGCGGTGACGGTCTACGGCAGCCGGGCGGCGGCGGTGCAGCGGCGGCGGCCGATCGAGGCGCGGGCCTGATCGGAGTGCGCGCCTGACGGCCTGCTCCGCCGCCGCGGGACCCTCAGTCCAGGGGGAAGTCCGCTGTCTCCAGGGTGAGTTCGAAGGGTTCCGGCAGCCGGATGTCCTCCCCCGCCTTCACCGCGGTGTGGACCCGGTAGACGTCTCCGGTCGGCTCGCCGTAAAGGGTGACGGTCGGCCCGCCCGGCGCATGGCCGTCCACCAGCAGATAAAGCGGGACGCCCGCCTGGGCGTAGCCCGCGGGCTTGCTGATGCGGTCGTGCCCGGCGTCGGACGGCGAGGTGATCTCGACGATCAGCTCGGCCGCGGCGGCGGGGATGTAGTTGCCGGGCTCGTGCAGAACTGCTCTCGGAGCCACCACCAGGTCCGGGATGTAGAGACCACTGCGCGAGGGGACGGCTGCACCCAGCGTCTGGTAGATCCCCCACTCCTCCGGAATGACTGTGTAGAGGCGGCGCTGGGTCAGGTCGGCGATGCTGTTGTGGTTGTTGGCAGGCGGCGGCGACACGGTGACGATCCCCTCGATGATCTCCACCTTGCTGCCCTCGGGTCCGTCGGTCTGCTCCCAGATGCGGACCAGGTCGTCCCACTCCTGGCCGTCGGCCGGGCCGTGTTCGACGGTGAGTGCGCTCATGGCGGTCTCCTTCATGGGTACGTCACCGGCTCCAGCATGCCGAAAGGCAACGCCGCGGCGCTACGGACGACCGTCACCCGAAAGGGATTCCGAGGTCACACCACGCGTTCCAGCACGATCGGCGTGACCGCGAACTCCGTGCCCTGCGGGGCGATGTCGTACGCCCCTTCCAGCGCCTCCTGGGCGTAGGCGAACTTCTCGGGGGTGTCCGTGTGGAGCGTCATCAGCGGCCGGCCCGCCGTGACCGGGTCGCCCGGCTTGGCGTGCATCTCGATGCCCGCTCCCGCCTGCACCGGGTCCTCCTTGCGTGCCCGGCCGGCGCCGAGCCGCCAGGCGGCCAGGCCCACGGCGTAGGCGTCGAGCCTGGTGAGGATGCCGGAGGCGGGGACCATGATGGTGTGCTGTTCACGGGCGGAAGGCAGCTCCGCGTACGGGTCCCCGCCCTGGGCGATGATCATTCGCCGCCAGTGGTCCATGGCGCGGCCGTCGGCGAGTGCCTTCGAGGGGTCCGCGTCGGGGAAGCCCGCGGCGGTGAGCATCTCCTGGGCCAGGGAGAGCGTGAGTTCGACGACGTCGGCCGGACCTCCGCCCGCCAGCACCTCGACGGACTCGCGCACTTCGAGGGCGTTGCCTGCGGTGCCGCCCAGCGGTGTGGCCATGTCGGTGATCAGGGCCCGGGTCCGCACGCCGTGGTCGTTGCCCAGCCCGACCATGGTGGTGGCCAGCTCGCGGGCGTCGTCCCGCGACTTCATGAAGGCGCCCGAGCCGACCTTCACGTCGAGGACCAGCGAGCCCGTCCCCTCGGCGATCTTCTTGCTCATGATGGAGCTGGCGATGAGCGGGATCGACTCGACCGTTCCGGTGACGTCGCGCAGCGCGTACAGCTTCTTGTCGGCAGGTGCCAGCCCGTCGCCCGCCGCGCAGATGACGGCTCCGGTGTCGCGGAGGACACCGAGCATCTCCTCGTTGCTGAGTGCCGCCCGCCATCCCGGGATCGACTCCAGCTTGTCGAGGGTGCCGCCCGTGTGGCCGAGACCCCGGCCGGAGAGCTGCGGCACGGCCGCGCCGCAGGCGGCGACGAGCGGGGCGAGCGGCAGCGTGATCTTGTCGCCGACGCCGCCCGTCGAGTGCTTGTCGGCCGTGTGCCTCGCGAGCGAGGCGAAGTCCATCCGCTCGCCCGAGGCGATCATGGCCCCGGTCCAGTGTGCGATCTCGTCCCGTGACATGCCGTTGAGCAGGATCGCCATCGCGAGCGCCGACATCTGTTCGTCGGCGACCTCGCCACGCGTATAGGCGTCGATCACCCAGTCGATCTGCTCACGGGTGAGCGTGCCGCGGTCACGCTTCGTACGGATGACAGAGATGACGTCCATGGACATATAGCGGGAGTCTCCTTCACACGGGGGCGGGAAACCGATCGGTGTCGAAAGTCACGGACTGGAGCGGGACGGACATCCTCGTCGAAGGTCCGGTGACGAGCGGGCCGGCCGCCGTGGTGTCGGCGGCCGGCCGTTCCGTGAGCGTCCCGTCAGCGTTTCAGGTCGGACGGGCCGAAGGCGTCGGGCAGCAGATCCGCCAGTGTGCGGATGCCGCCCTCCGTCTCCACGAGGAGCTCGGGGCCGCCGTGCTCCCACAGCAGCTGACGGCAGCGCCCGCACGGCATCAGCACGTCCCCGTGCCGGTCGACGCAGGTGAACGCGGTCAGTCGTCCGCCACCCGAGGCGATCAGCGACGAGATCAGCCCGCACTCCGCGCACAAGGCCACCCCGAAGGCGGCGTTCTCCACGTTGCAGCCGGTGACCGTACGGCCGTCGTCGGCCAGTGCCGCCGCGCCGACCGGGAAGCCGGAGTAGGGGGCGTAGGCCCGGGACATCATCTCCCGGGCCGAGGCGCGCAGGGCGGCCCAGTCGACGTCCGTGCCGTCGGCCGGGTCGCTCGTCATGTGCCCTGTCCCCTGCGGTAGGACCGTCCGATGGCCTTGGGCGGCCTGAGTCGCTGCGCGGCGAGCGAGAGCACCAGCAGCGTGGTGATGTACGGGCTCATCTCGACGAACTCCAAGGGGACGGTGTCCGTCACCAGATACCACACCAGCAGCCCCACGGCCGCCACCCCGGAGAGCGCCGCCTGTATCACTCCGCCCTTGCGCAGCTTCCACAGCGCGAGGGCCGCGAGCAGCACGGCGACGAGCAGCAGCAGCGCGTGTACGGTCGGGCCGCCGCCACGGAGCTGCAGTGCGTCCATGAAGCCGAAGAGGCCCGCACCCATGGCGACACCGCCCGGCCGCCAGTTGCCGAAGATCATGGTGGCCAGGCCGATGTAGCCGCGTCCGCCGGTCTGCTGGTCCTGGTAGATGTGCACGCCGATCGCCAGGAAGGCACCGCCGAGACCGGCGAGGGCGCCGGAGACGACGACGGCGGCGTACTTGTAGCGCAGCACGTTGACACCGAGGGTCTCCGCGGCGATCGGGCTCTCGCCGCAGGAGCGCAGCCGGAGCCCGAAAGAGGAACGCCACAGCGCGAAGAAGCTGCCCACGAAGAGCAGGACGGCCAGCAGCGCGAGCCAGGAGACGTTGCTCACCAGGGCCCCGAGGATGCCCGCCAGGTCGGAGACGAGGAACCAGTGGTGCTTCTCCACGGCCTGCAGTCCGTCGGCCAGCCCCGGCACGCTGAACGTCGGCATGTCCGCCATGGGCGGCGACTGCTTGTCGTTGCCGCCGGCCTGCGCGGCATCGCTGCCCTCCGCGCCGAACCACAGCTTGGCGAGGAACTGCACGACGCCGAGCGCCAGGATGTTCACGGCGACACCGGAGACGATGTGGTCGACGCCGAACGTGACGGTGGCGACGGCGTGGATGAGACCGCCGAGCGCGCCGCCGACGATTCCGGCGAGGGCCGCGACCCACGGGCCGTGCTGCCAGCCCATCCATCCCGCCGCGAACGCGCCGAGCATCATCATGCCTTCGAGGCCGATGTTGATGACGCCCGCGCGTTCCGACCACAGCCCGCCGAGGCCGGCCAGCCCGATGGGGATGGCTGCGCCCAGCGCGGCCGAGTACTGGCCGCTGGAGGTGACCTCGTTCGAGCCCGTGACGATGCGCAGCAGGGAGAGCGTGATCAGGCCGACCGCGATGATCAGCAGCACCACCGGGTACGAGAGCCGGCGCCCTCCCCCGGCGGGCGTGCCCTTGCCGGACCGCGCTCCTTTGCCGCCGCCGTTGCCGGCCTTCGCCGTGCCGCCGGTCTTTTCGTGTGTGCCGGTGCCGTTCCCGCCGGCCGTGGCAGTGATGTTCGTGCTCACGCGGACACCTCCGCCTTCTGGTCGTTCTTGCGGGCCTGCGCGGCCAGCTCCTCGCCGACTTGACGTTGTTGCCTGCGGAGCCCGTAGCGCCGGACGACCTCGTACGCGATGACGAC
The DNA here is from genome assembly GCF_042653885.1 of Streptomyces ovatisporus. NCBI lineage: Bacteria > Bacillati > Actinomycetota > Actinomycetes > Kitasatosporales > Streptomycetaceae > Streptomyces > Streptomyces ovatisporus. The sequence goes on along the minus strand of NZ_JBHSFH010000002.1, from coordinate 223,436 downwards.
GCAGAGGACGATGACGCCCTGCATCACACCGACGATCTCCTGCGCGTACTCCTCGAACTCCAGCTGTGTGCCCGTACGTTCGAGGAAGCCCCACAGCAGCGCACCGAGCGCCATGCCGACCGGGTGGTTGCGTCCCAGCAGTGCGATGGCGATGCCGGTGAAGCCGATGCCCGCCGGGAAGTCGGTGCCGTAGTTGAACGACTTGTTGAGCAGCGTGGGCATGCCCACCAGGCCCGCGACCAGGCCGGACAGCACCATCGAGGTGACGACCATCCGCTTCACGCTGACGCCGCTCGCGGAGGCCGCGGACTCGGAGCGTCCCACTGCCCGCAGGTCGAAGCCGAAGCGCGTCCGGCCCAGGACGAACCAGTACGCGGCGCCGGTCACGACGGCCAGGATCAGCGTGCCGTCGATCGGGTCCGGCGTGGTCGGGATCGTGAAGAAGTGGCTGGACGCCGGGATGTCCGGGGTGTGGAAGAGGTTGCCGTCCTTGACTGCGAGCCTGCCGTCCTGCAGGAAGTAGCCGATGGTCGAGGCGGCGATGAAGTTCAGCATGATCGTCGTGACGACCTCGCTGACCCCCCGGGTCGTCTTGAGCAGGCCCGCGATTCCCGACCAGACCGCGCCCACCAGCATCGCGACGACGAGGATGAGCGGGATCTGGACGAAGCCCGGCAGCGTCAGGGCACCGCCGACGACGGCGGCGCAGAAGGCGGCGATGCGGTACTGGCCGTCGACGCCGATGTTGAAGAGGTTCATGCGGAAGCCGATGGCCACCGCGACCGCAGCGAGGTAGTAGGGGATCGCCTTGTTGATGATCCATACCTGGCTGTCGCTCTTCGAGCCGAAGTCGATCATCACGTAGAAGGCGTGGAACGGGTCCTTGCCGGTCACGCCGATGACGCCGGAGGTGATGACGAGCGCGGCGACGAGCGCGAGCAGAGGCGCGCCGAGTGCCAGGACCAGCCGGTCCTTGTCGAACTTCTTCACCGTGCGTCGCCCCCTTCCGGTGCGTCCGTGCCCCGGCGGCCTTCGTCCGGGACCGCGTCGCGGGGTCCGTCGGGTATCGCGTCCTGCGGTACGTCCGCCGGCGGGCTCCCGCCGGAGTCCCCGGTGTGTTCGAGATGGCCGCTGGCGGCACCCGTCATGGCGGAACCCAGCTCCTCGGGGGTGACGGTCGCCGGGTCGGCGTCGGCGACGAGGCACCCGCGGTACATCACACGCAGGCTGTCGGAGAGACCGATCAGTTCGTCCAGGTCCGCCGAGATCAGCAGCACCGCCAGGCCCTCACGCCGCGCTTCGCGTATCTGGTCCCAGATCTGCGCCTGCGCGCCGACGTCGACGCCACGGGTGGGGTGTGCGGCGATCAGCAGTTTCGGACGGTGGCTCATCTCACGTCCGACGATCAGCTTCTGCTGGTTGCCGCCGGAGAGCGAGGCGGCGGTCACCTCGATGCCGGGCGTACGGACGTCGTACTCGGCGACGATGCGGCCGGTGTCCGACCGCGCACCGGCGATGTCGAGCAACTGGCCCTTGCTGTTGGGCCGTTCCGTGACGTGGCCGAGGATGCGGTTCTCCCAGAGCGTGCCTTCCAGCAGCAGCCCGTGCCGGTGCCGGTCCTCGGGTATGTAGCCGATCCCGCCTTCGCGGCGGGCACGCGTCGAGTGCGCGGTGATGTCCGCACCGTCGAGCGTGACGGTGCCGGACTCCAGCTCCCGCATCCCCATGACGGCTTCGACGAGTTCGGCCTGTCCGTTGCCCTCGACGCCCGCGACGCCGAGGACCTCGCCCTTGTGGATGGTGAACGTGATGCCGTCGAGTACGGCGCGCACCGCTCCGTCCGTGTCGGTCGCCGAGAGCCGCAGGCCCTCCACGCACAGCATCGGCGTCGTCGTGACGGTGGATTCCCGTGTCTCGGGCGACGGCAGTTCGCTGCCGACCATCAGCTCGGCGAGCTGCTTCGGGGTCGTCTCCTCGGGCTTCACCGAGGCGACGGTCGTACCGCGCCGTACGACTGTGATGTCGTCGGCGACGGAGAGCACCTCGCCCAGCTTGTGCGAGATGAACAGGACCGTCAGGCCCTCGGCCTTCAGCTCCCGCAGGTTCTCGAAGAGCGCGTCGACCTCCTGCGGTACGAGGACCGCGGTGGGCTCGTCCAGGATCAGCGTCCGCGCGCCCCGGTAGAGGACCTTGAGGATCTCCACCCGCTGCCGGTCGGCGACACCCAGCTCCTCGACGAGTACGTCCGGACGGATCCCGAGCCGGTACGCGTCCGAGAGCTCCTTGATCTTCTTGCGGGCACCGCCGCCGATGCCGTGCAGCCCCTCGGCGCCCAGCACCGTGTTCTCCAGCACCGTGAGGTTGTCCGCGAGCATGAAGTGCTGGTGGACCATGCCGATTCCGCGTGCGATGGCGTCACCGGGAGTGGCGAACGAGACCTGCTCGCCGTCGACGGTGATGGTGCCCTCGTCCGGCTTCTGCATGCCGTACAGGATCTTCATCAGGGTCGACTTGCCTGCGCCGTTCTCACCGACGAGGGCGTGCACGGTGCCGCGCCGGACGGCGAAGTCGATGTCGTGGTTCGCCACGACGCCGGGGAACCGCTTGGTGATGCCGTGCAGTTCGACCGCAGGCCCGGAGGCCGTGCTCTTCTCCGGGCCCGCCGCCGCGCCGGCCGCCGGTGGGCTGCTGCTGGACGTTGAAATGACGCACTCTCCTGAAACGCCGCTGCTCGGTGGGGGGTTCGGCTGGTCCTGGGCACCCGGGGCCGGCCTCGGAGTCCGTCCCCTCGTGCCCGGGGCTCAACACCGCAGCCGGGCCGTGGGACGGTATCGGGCGCATCCGCAGGCTGTCGCCTGTGAACGCGCCCGATCACGAACTCCCGGCCGGCCCGCCCGCGGACGGGGGCCGCAGCCGACGGTCGGTCCCCGTCCGTGGACGGGGACCGCCGACGGCCCCGGTCACTTCTTCGGGGAGTCCTCGACCTTGATCTTGCCCTCGACGATTCCCTTCTTGGCCTCGTCGATGTCCTTCTGGATGTCGTCGATGAAGCCGCCGGAGGTCGCGAGCGAGACGCCGTCCTCCTTCAGGTCGAAGGCGGTGGTGCCGTCCATCGGCTTGCCGTCCTTGACGCTCTTCACGAGGTCGTACACGGCGACGTCGACGTTCTTGACGGCCGAAGTGAGGATCGCGTCCTTGTACTTGGCGAGACCGGGCTGCTGGTACTGGTCGGAGTCGACGCCGATCGCCCAGGTGCCCTTCTTCTTGCTGATGACCTCGATGGAGCCCACGCCCGACTGGCCCGCGGCGGAGTAGATCACGTCGTTGTCCGCGTCGAGCATGCCCTTGGCCTTGGCCTTGGCGGCGGCAGGGTCGTTGAAGCCCTTGGTGTTGGTCGGGTACAGGTACTGCGAAGTGACCTTGACCTTCGGGTCGGTGTCCTTCACGCCCTGTGCGAAGCCGGCCTCGAACTTCTGGATGAGGGCGTTGTTGACGCCGCCTATGAAGCCGACCTTCTTGGTCTTCGTCTTCTTCGCCGCCGCGACACCCGCCAGGTAGGACGCCTCGTGCTCGGCGAATACCAGGCCGGCGACGTTCTTCTGCTTCGACGGAGAGTCGACGACACCGAAGGTGGTCTTCGGGAACTTCGCGGCGACCTTGTTGATGGACTTGCCGTAGTCGAACCCGACGCCGATGACGGGGTTGTAGCCCGCCTCGGCCAGCGAGGTCAGCCGCTGCTCGCGGTCCGCCTCGGTCTCGTCGTTCCCGGCGGTCATCTCCTTGGACTTCACACCGAGATCCTTCTCGGCCTTGTCCACACCACGGGCCGCCGCCTCGTTGAAGGAATGGTCGTCACGGCCGCCGACGTCGAACGCCAGGCCGACTCCCTTGTCCTTCTTGCCGGCGGACTCAGTGGAACTCTCACCGCACGCGGTGGCGGTCAGGGCGAGGGCCGCGGTGGTGGTGACCGCGGCAGCAAGCTTGGTTACCCGACGCAAGAGGACGTCCCCTTCGGCTCTTGGAAGCGCCTCTTCCGGCGCTGGTTTCCGGCACAGATTAACGCGCGTAGATTTCACGTAAAGACTTGCCGGAATGCTGTTATCGGATCGGTGCCAAGGGGGCTTCACACTCGCGTCCGGGCGGGCTCCGCGCACCTCACCGTGTGCGTGTGCGCGCCCCGGGTGACTGCCGCGGGGACTCGATGACGTGCTGCGACGCACGAGGCATCGCGGGCGCCGGCGCGCGTGCGGCGTGCGGCGAGGTGTGGGCGCCCGGCTGGGGGACCGGGCGCCGGGTGGGCGGGGGACGGCCGGTCAGCGGCCGGCGCGGTGGGGTTCGGGAGCGTCCAGCAGGGCTGCCGCCGTGAAGAGTTCGACGCCGACCTTGATCGCGCCCTCGTCCGCGTCGAAGTCGCCCTGGTGCAGGTCGCGTGAGTGACGCTCGCCCGGCTTACGTACGCCGAGCCGGGCCATCGCGCCGGGGACGTGCTCCAGGTACCAGCTGAAGTCCTCGCCGCCCAGGCTCTGTTCGGTGTCCTCGACGGTCGGGGTGCCGCAGCGGGCCGTCATGGCCGTACGCAACAGCTCGGTGGAACCCTGCTCGTTGACGACCGGCGGCACGCCCCGCACGTAGGTGATCTCGGACTTCGCCCGGTGGAGCGTCGCCGTCTCGTCGATGGCGGCGTGCACCAGGTCGGGCGCCTCCCGCCAGGCCTCGAGCTCCAGGCAGCGCAGGGTGCCGGAGAGTTCCGCCCGCTGCGGGATGACGTTGCAGGCGTGGCCGGATTCGATGCGTCCCCAGGTCAGGGCGAGCCCGGCGCGGGCGTCGACCCGGCGGGCGAGCAGCGCGGGCACCTCGGTGACGAGTTTCGCCGCAGCGGTGACCAGGTCCGTGGTCAGGTGCGGGCGAGCGGTGTGGCCACCGGAGCCGTTGAGGGTGACCTCGACGCGGTCGCAGGCCGAGGTGATCGGACCGGGTCGCAGTCCGATTCGGCCCGCGTCGACGCGGGGGTCGCAGTGCACGGCCAGGATGCGGCCGACACCGTCGAGGGCGCCGCCGTCGATGGCGTCGGTGGCGCCTCCGGGCAGCACCTCCTCGGCGGGCTGGAACAGGAGTCGCACGGAGCGCGTCAGATGTCCGTCACGTGCGAGGCCGGCGAGCACGAGCCCCGCACCGAGCACGACCGTGGTGTGCACGTCGTGTCCGCAGGCGTGGGCGCGGTCGGGGACGGTCGAGCGGTACGGCACCGTCTTGGTGTCCGGGATGGGCAGGGCGTCGATGTCTGCACGCAGGGCCAGCATGGGACGTACGCCGTCCCAGCGGTCCGCGAGCCCGGGGTGGACGTCGCAGACGAGACCGGTGCCCATGGGCAGGATGCGGGGTTGAAGTCCAGCCTTCTCCAAACGTGACTTGATCGCGGCTGTCGTACGGAATTCCTGGTTGCCCAGTTCCGGGTGCATGTGCAGGTCGCGTCTGAAGGCGACCAGTTCTTCGCGAAGCGCGTCGGGCAGTCTGCCGGGCAGCTCAGGTACCACACCCAGCAGGGCGGCCTCGACTGCTGCTTCGCCGGTCGGGTCCACCTCCGGCTCGGGGGACAGGACTCTGTTCATATGCGCAGGGTAGGCGCATTCAGGCCACCGCAGACACCGGATCCCGCAAAGTTCAGCCCCTCAGGCGACCAGAAATCGTGTGAGGCGGAGATTATGTCCGTTTGCCGGTGGGTATAACTACGCGCTCGCTCGTCCGGCACGCCCGGCACGGGGAGAGACCGGCGGGCGGGAGGAGGTCCCGGGGGCGGTCTCCTCGGACGCGCCCGCTCCGGGGGAAGCGGCTCGCGGCGCGTCCGCGGCAGGCGCTCCGGCAGCGGCCGGGTCCGCCCCAGTGGCGTCCGCAGGGACGACGTCCGCGCCGGCGCCGTCCCTGCCGGCGCCGTCCGTGCCCTGGTCGTCCTGGTGCCCGGCTGCCGAGGCGGCTGCTCCCAGCCGCCGTACGTTCCGCGCGCTGCCCGTCACCCCGGAGAGGAAGCCCTCGGCGCGGGGGGAGGCGCCGGCCGTCAGCCAGCTCCGGTCCACGTCGCACACCGCGACCGTGACCGGCGTGCCCGCCAGCGCGAGCGGCAGCGTGTGCACGACGGTCGAGGGAAAGCTCAGGATCGTACGGCCGATGGGGCCACGGCGGGCGACCAGCTCCAGCGGAAGGTCGGGCCGGACGATCTCCAGGCCCGTCACGCTCGTGACCCGCTGAAGCTTGTCGCTGCTTTCGCGGCGGTGCGCGAAGTAGCGCGTCGCTCCGTGGCGGCGTGCCAGTTCGGCGACGCCTTCGAGGTACCGCTCCAGGTCCACGACGCCGGTCTCCACGAGGGAGGTCCCCACGAGGTCGGTGCCGCGGGTCAGCCGTGGCGGGCCGAAGCGGGCCCGGGTCCAGGCGAAGTCGTTGGCCTGGACGGTCACGCCCAGTTCCCGCAGCCGCTGGGCGGAGGCGTCGACCGGCATCGAGCTGAAGATCTCGACGCGGCGCTGCGCGTCCTGGGTGCGCGCGGAGCTGCGGCCACCGGGCGGCCCGGGCGTGAGACGGGAGCGGGCACGCCGCGCGAAGGGTGCGAAGAGAACGTCCTGTGCCCCGCCCGTCCCCTTGCGGTGCCAGCGCACCAGCCGTTCCCCCTGGGCGAGTTGGGAGACGAACTCCATGGTGGCCGTGCCGTCGTCGACCACCACGACGCTGCGGGCGGCCGTGAGCGTGAGCATCAGCTGTACGTAGCGGGAGAAGGGGTCGCCTATGACGACGCGGCGCGCACGGCGCAGCTCGCCCGCGAGCGAACCGATGGTCTTCAGCGGCGCGGTCGCGCCGCCGCGTGCCTCCTCCCAGCGCACGGCGATGCCCTCGTCGCGGGCCAGTTCCGCCACGCGCCGCAGCTGGCCGCGCGTCATCGGGTCGTGGGGCGAGAGGACGACGATGGTCAGATGCGGCGCGTCCGGGGCGGGGGCGGCCCCCGCCGGGGCCGCCCCCGCAGCCGAAGCCGTGACCGTCGGGGAGCCCGTGTCCTGGTGCGCCCACTCCAGGACGTTGAGCAGCTGGACGGGGCTCTCCACGAAGGCGAGCGTGCCGCCCGGACCTCTCCGGGACAGGCCACGGAGACGGCGGGGCGCAGCGTTCGCCGTCGCAGTCGCCGCCGCCTTCTCCGGGGCCGGTGTGCCGACCACCGGCGGTACGTCCGGGTGCGCGTCCAGGTGCACGTCGTGGTGCGCGTCTTGGTGCACGGACTCGGGCGCCTGCCCGTCGGGTCGGCTCACGGCACAGCTCCGTACTCCTCGGTCAGACCGAGACCGGCTCGCGGTCGGCTGCCCGGTCCTCTGCCTCGGCGACGACGCCCTTGACGCGGCGGAGCTTCTGCATCGGCTTCAGCTCGCTCTCGTACACCTTCTTCACGCCGTCGCCCAGCGACTCCTCGATGGTGCGGATGTCACGCACGAGCCGCTGAAGGCCGCCCGGCTCGACGGACGCGGCCTGGTCGGAGCCCCACATGGCACGGTCGAGGGTGATGTGCCGCTCGACGAAGCAGGCGCCGAGCGCGACTGCGGCGAGGCTGGTCTGCAGGCCGGTCTCGTGGCCGCTGTAGCCGATCGGGACGTTGGGGAACTCGTTCTGCAGCGTGTGGATCATCCGCAGGTTGAGCTCGGCCGCCTTCGCCGGATAGGTCGAAGTGGCGTGGCAGAGAACGATGTTCTCGCTGCCGAGCACCTCGACGGCGTGCCGGATCTGCTTCGGCGTCGACATACCGGTGGAGAGGATCACCGCCCGGCCCGTGGCGCGCATCGCACGCAGCAGTTCGTCGTCGGTGAGCGAGGCGGAGGCCACCTTGTAGCAGGGGACGCCGAACTTCTCGAGGAACGCGACGGACTCCACGTCCCACGGCGAGGCGAACCAGTCGATGCCGCGCTTCCTGCAGTGCTCGTCGATGGCGCGGTAGCCGTCCTCGTCGAACTCGACGCGGTGGCGGTAGTCGATGTAGGTCATCCGCCCCCAGGGGGTGTCCCGTTCGACGTCCCACTGGTCGCGCGGGGTGCAGACCTCGGGGGTGCGCTTCTGGAACTTCACGGCGTCACAGCCGGCCTCGGCCGCCGCGTCGATCAGCGCGAAGGCGTTCTCCAGCTCGCCGTTGTGGTTGATGCCGATCTCGCCGGTGACGTACACGGGGTTGCCGGGACCCACGGTCTTCGTGCCGAGGGTGCGCAGACGGTCGGTGCTCATCTGGTCTGTTCTCTTTCTCGAGGGGTCGCTTGGGGACCGGTTGCAGGGGTCGTCGGATCGCCGTGCGCGGCTCGTGCCGGGCGGCGGAGTGGGTCAGAGGGAAGGCCCGAGCAGCCAGGAGGCGATCTCGCGGACCGCGCCCGCTCCCCCGGGCGTCGAGGTGACGGCGCGCGCCGCCTCGCGTACGACGTCGTGGGCGCCCGCGACCGCGACGGGCCAGCCGACGAGGTTGAAGCAGGGCAGGTCGTTGACGTCGTTGCCGACGTAGAGCACGCGCTCGGGGGCGATGCCCTTCTCCTCGCACCACTGCTTGAGGGCGAGGTCCTTCCGGTCGATGCCGTGCAGCACGGGGATCCTGAGCTTCTGGGCCCGCGCGGCCACGACCGGGTTCACCTCCGTGGAGAGGATCAGCAGTTCCAGCTCGTCGCGGCGGAGCGCGGCGATGCCGAGACCGTCGCCGCGGTGCACGGCGACCAGCTCCCGTCCTTCGGAGTCGATCAGCACCCTGTCGTCGGTCTGGGTGCCGTCGAAGTCGAGTACGACTGCGTCCACGTCCTCGCGGGACGGCAGCGCGTGCGGCTGCGCCACGTCGAGGAGCGGCGCCAGGGCCCGTGCGCGGGCCAGGTCGTGCGGGTCGTCGACCTCCAGGACGCGGGCGGGGTCGGTACGGACGAGTTCCGTACGCCCGAAGAAGCGGTGCCCGCACCTGCGGAAACCCGCGGCGTCCATGGCGTAGGCGGCCCCCGTCTCCAGCAGGTCCTGCGGGCGGTCCTGGCGGCGCGGCCGGAAGGCCTTGTCGTGGTTGACGCCGACTCCGCCCGCGGCGCTGCCGCTCTCCGCGGACCCGGCTGTGTCGTCGGCGGCTCCGGCGGCTGCGGCGGCTCCGGCGGCTCCGGCGGCTGCGGGATCAGCGGCGCCAGTTGCGTCAGCGGCGTCGCGCCAGACGAAGCCGTGGAAGGGGGCGACCGTCAGGGCGCTGTCGGCGCCTCCCTCGACGATCGCGCCCGCCACGCCGTCGACGTCTTCACGCGTGAGGAAGGGACTGGTGCACTGCACGAGCAGGATCACCTCGGCGGGGCGTCCCGAGCGCGCTTCGCAGGTGTCCACGGCGTGCAGTACGGCTGCTTCGCTGGTCGCGGTGTCGCCGGCGATCTCCGCGGGACGCTCGACGACCTGGGCCCCCGCCGCGCGTGCGGCGGCGGCGATGCCGAAATCGTCGGTGGAGACGACGACGTCCGTGACGAGCCGAGCGGCAAGGCACTCGCGTACCGCCCTGGTCACCAGCGGTGCGCCGCCCACGGTGGCGAGGTTCTTCGCGGGGACGCCCTTGGACCCTCCGCGGGCCGGGATGACGGCCACCACGCGGCGGGCCGTTCCGGACCCGCTGCCGGCGCCCGTACCGGTCCCCTGCTCGAACAACTCGGTCATATCTGCTCCTCGGCGGTGATGGGGGAAGCGCCTGCGGCCTCGCGGGCGGCGGCGTGAGGGCGGGTGCTCACAGCTCCCCCATGCGGCGGATCACCGGCGCCACTCGCTGCACGCCGTGCCGGTAGGCGCCCCGCGCCACGTCCCGGACGGCGCCGCGGACGACCGCGCGCAGGCCGGATGCGCCTTCGTCGGCCGCCGCAGCCGCGCCGGGCAGCGGGGTGCCGTCCACGTCGAGGCCGTGGCGGGCGAGGACCCCCGGCAGGTATCCGGGTGCTGTCGTGGGGGTGTAGTACGGGGCGATCCCGGGGAGGCGGTCGCGTGCGGCCAGCTCCGCGACCCGTGCGCGGGCGGTGTCGAAGGCGTGCTCGTACGACCCGTCAGGCAGTACGCCCTGCCGCGCGGTCCACTCCGGAGCCGCCTCCGGCAGGAACCCGGCGTCGAGCTGGTCCCAGGACGCGAGGCATCCCGAGCCCAGGAAGTGGTGGTTGCCCAGCGCCTCCCGCACGCCCAGGTCGGTCAGTACGGCGGTCGGTACGCCCCGGTGCAGGGACTCGAGCGCGGCCGTGGAGCTGACCGTCACCAGCAGGTCCGTACGGTCGAGCACCTCGCCCATGTGCCCGTACACGAGGCGGCAGTTGGCGGGCAGACCGCCGGGGAGCCGCCCGGCGAGCTTCTGATAGGGCTGCTCCTCGATGTGCGTGGTGTGCTCGCCCGGCCGGCTGCGCAGCTTGATGAGGACTTCGCGCCCGGGGTGGGCGCGGGCGTGCTCCACGGCGCGCCGCAGCAGGTACGCGCGGTCCGTGCGGCTCGCCGGTACGGAGGGCTGCGCCGCGAAGACGACGGTGAACGGCCGTCCCGCGTGCGGGCCTTGATCCGGGTGCCCCGGGCCCTTGTACGGTGCGCCGCCCAGGAACGGCAGAGCACCCTCGGTGACGGAGGAGCCGTCGGCCCCGACCCCGGCGTAGACGGCGCGGAAACGCTCGGCGTCGTAGCGGGAGTTGGCGAGGACGACGTCTGCGCCGTGCCTCAACAGCAGCCCGTCGGCGAGCTTTTCGTAGACGACGCCCACGTAGCCGGTGACGATCACGGGGCGGCGTACGAGACGTCCCGCCTCCTTGCCGCCCGGGCCCTCAGCGGCGCCCTCCGGCCGGGCCGCGCGGGCCATGCCGTGCAGCATCGCCTGCACCGCGCCGCCCACACAGGCCAGGACGACCACGTCGTACGCGTCCCTGCCGGAGGCCTCCCGCACGAAGCGCACACCGGTGGTCTCGCGCAGCGAGTCGACGGTGACGCCGACCTCGTCGAGCTGCCGCGGCGTCGGCGTCGCCCGGCCGCGCAGCAGCAGGCCGTCGATACGGGCACCGGGTGTGAGACGGCGGGCCGTGAGCGCGCCCCATTTCCAGCGGGTGTCGGAATCGGCGAGCACGGCTGTCCGCAGGACGGGCGCGGAGCCGGCGGTATCCGGCAGGCCGGTGGAATCCGGGGATTCCCGCGGAAGTGCGGAACGGTTGGGTGATGGCACGTCCAAGACGCTAGAAAGCAATTCCTGAGTACGGCCCAACGCGAATACAACAGACGGTTAACAGCGCACCGCGGAATGGCCAACCCGGCCGCCCGCCAAGCCCGTTCACCACCTCGCCATGCGCCGTTCACCAGGGCGTACACCGCAGGCCACAACGCGGGAGGCGGGCGCATTTAAGGTCGGCCGGGTGGTCAAGCTCTCCGTCATCGCGCCGTTCTACAACGTGCAGTCATACGCCCCGGAAACCCTTCGGAGTCTACGTGCGAATGCACGCGAGGACATCGAATTCATTCTCGTCGACGACTGCTCGACGGACAGCACTCCCGAGATTCTGGCGGGTGCAGAGAAGGATCTCCGCGGCGCCGTCCTCGTCCGGCACGAACGCAACGGCGGCCTCGCCACTGCCCGCAACACCGGGCTCGACGCGGCCCGCGGCGAATACCTGACGTTCCTCGACGGCGACGACTGGCTCGCACCGGGCTACTACGCCGAGTTGCTCGCCGCCGCCGAACGGCTGGGCTGCGACTTCCTGCGCACCGATCACGTCCAGTGCACTGCCCGCGCCCGTACGGTCTCGCGCGTCCCGCACGGCCGCCGCGGCACGGTCATGGATCCGCGGAAGGCGATCCTGCCCGCCGACCGCACGACGTCCGTCGACTACGCGTACGCCTGGGCCGGCATCTACCACCGCCGGCTGCTGGACCAGGGCCTGCTGCACTTCACCCCCGGGCTGCGCACCGCCGAGGACAGGCCGTGGATCTGGCGCCTGCACAGGGAGGCGAAGTCCTTCGCCACCGTGGGTCTGCTGGGCGTCTTCTACCGCCGCGGGGTCGCCTCCTCGCTGACGCAGATCGGGGACGTACGCCAGCTGGACTTCATCCGCGCCTTCGACCAGGTCGTCGAGGAGACCGCCCGCGACCCCGAAGCGGAGAAGCTGCTGCCGAAGGCCGTCCGTACCTACTGCGCGATCATCTCCCACCATCTGACCAGCGGCAGATTCGAACCCCACGTGGCACGCAGGCTGCGCGCGCTGAGCGCCGACGCCCTCAGGCGGCTGCCCTCCGGCGTACTCGCCGACGCCCTGGACTCCATGGACACCGAGCGCGCCTCCCGGCTTCGCCGGCTGCGCCGCCGCCCCGCCGCCATGCGGGCCCGTACCGGTGAGGCCGCGTGAACACGGAACGGCGCACCCCGGAACCGACCACCCTGCAATTCCCGACGACGGGACGAACGACGAACTCGATGCGTACGCAGATCTTCTTCGCCTCGACCCTGTACGGGGCCGCGACACTCGCCGCCGCGCTGGACGCGGGCCGCTTCTCCTCCCCCGGCCGCCCCGGCGGCGAGCCGCACCGCAGGCTGCTGCTCGTCAGCAACAACGCGGCGAATCCCGAGACGACCCCGCCGCTCGACGCCATGCCCGGCTTCGAGCGGCTGCGCGGGCGCTTCGACCGCGTCCTGTCCTGGAACGAGGCCATCCGGCCGTTCCATCCCGGCGGCTGGTCGCCGCGTACGGACGATGTGCCGATGTGGGAGCGGTACCTGCGCCTCCTGTGGGGCCTGGGGGACGACGACGTCGAACTCGTCCTGGAGTCGATCCAGGTCGAACCGGCCCTGGCCGTCGCCCGGTTGTTCCCCGACGCACCGATCGAGGTCTACGCGGACGGGCTGATGAGCTACGGCCCGACCCGCAACAAGCTCGATCCCCTCGTGGGTGCCCGCGTGCGCCGGCTCCACCACCTCGACCTGCTGGCCGGTCTGGAGCCGCTGCTGCTCACCGAGTTCGACGTCGAGGGCCGGGTGGTGCCGACCGCCGCCTTCACCGCCGTACTGGCCGAACTCGCCCGGGACGTACCGCCGTCGGTGACCACCGTGCCCACCGGCTCCGCCCTGCTGCTGGGGCAGTACATGTCGGCCCTGGAGATCCTCACCCCCGGGGAGGAGGAGGATCTGCACGTGAGCATGCTGCGCGGTGCCGCCCGGCTCGGCCACCGCAGCGTCGTGTTCAAACCGCATCCCGTGGCGCCTGCGCGGTTCTCTCACGCGCTGGAGAAGGAGGCGGGTGAACTGGGCGTCGAACTGCACGTGCTGAACACGCCGGTGCTCGCCGAGGTGCTGTACGAGCGGATGCGGCCGGCCCTCGTCGTCGGATGCTTCTCCACGGCGCTGCTGACGGCGGCCTCCCTCTACGGGCTCCGGGTCGCGCGTACCGGGACGGACCTGCTGCTGGAGCGGCTCGCCCCGTACCAGAACAGCAACCGCGTGCCCGTCACGCTCGTCGACGCGGTGCTGCCCCACCTCGACGACCCCGCGGCGGTCGGTGCGTGGCGTGCCCCCGGTGCGGCAGAGGTGGACCGCGAACTGACCGGCCTCGTACGGGCGGTGGGGTTCTGCATGCAGCCGGAGATCTACCCGGGCATGCGCGCCGACGCGGAGCACTACCTCGCGCGCCACTACGGCTCCCGCACGCGGCGCTACTTCAAGCGCCGCCGCCTCACATCACTCGCACTGCCGGGTGCGGTACCGCGCCGGCTCGCGTTCGTCCCGCGCAACCGCACGGTGCGCCGCGTCGCCCGGCGCGTACGGGCCCTGAAGCGGGCCGCACTCGGCTGACGCGCGGGGCGTACCGGGCGTACTTTCCGGGCTCCGCCCGCGGATGACGGCGAGGGCGCGTTCGGTGACCGTGCGGGGGTCCAGCCGTACGGGGACCGCCGCCCCCCTCTCGTCCGCCTGGAGCGGCTCCAGCGTGGCGAACTGCGACTCCAGCAGGCTCGGCGGCATGAAGTGGCCCGGGCGCTGTTCCATGCGCCGTGCGATGAGCGACCGGTCCCCCGTGAGGTGGAGGAAGAACACGTCAGGAGCGGCGGTGCGGAGTCTGTCCCGGTACGCGCGCTTGAGCGCGGAGCAGCTGACCACTCCGCCGAGCCCCCGTCTGGCGGCGGCCCAGCCCCCGATGGCGTCCAGCCAGGGTGCGCGGTCGCCGTCGTCGAGGGGGGTTCCGGCGGTCATCTTGGCGACGTTCGCAGCGGGGTGGAAGGCGTCGGCCTCCGCGTAGGGCACCTCCAGCGCCTCGGCGAGGAGTGCGCCGACTGTGGTCTTGCCGGTGCCTGCGACGCCCATCACGACCACGACGCCGGTTGACGGCGCCCCGGGGGGCGAAGCGTCGCGGATTCCTTCAGCCGTCGCCCTGCCCTCGGCACTCATCGCACACCTCGCTGTCCGTCCTCGTCGACCGGGCGCGGCACACTCAACCTCATTACGTCATACGTATTCAAGTGAGCGGCATCAAAAAGTCATACTTAATTGAGCTGACGGTGCACGTACGCTGAACCCCGGGGCGGCGACGACGTACGGAGACCCATGACCAGCCAGGCGGAGAGCCGGGGACGCCGGGAACAGGGCCTGCACGCGCACCTGCTCGCCGCACTCGGTCCCGCGATCACCGCGGGCGAATTCCCGCCGGGCACCGTCCTGCGCACCGACGAACTCGCCGACCGCTACGAGGTCTCCCGCACAGTCGTACGCGAGGCGGTCCGGGTCCTGGAGTCGATGCATCTGGTCGAGTCACGGCGCCGGGTCGGGGTCACCGTGCTCCCCTCCGAGGAGTGGAACGTCTACGACCCGCAAGTGATCACCTGGCGCCTCGCGGGGGCGGACCGGCCACGGCAGCTGCGCTCGCTGACGATGCTGCGCTCGGCAGTGGAACCCGTGGCCGCCCGCCTCGCCGCCGAGCTGGCCACACCCGAGGAGTGCGCCGAACTGACCGGGCACGCCCTGGGCCTCGTACGCACCTCGCGCGGCGAGCAGCTGCCCGGCTACCTCGTGCACGACATGGCGTTCCACCGGGTGATACTGCGGGCCTCGCGCAACGAGATGTTCGCCAGGCTCGGCGACGTCGTGGCCGCGGTCCTCACCGGACGCACCGAGCACGAGGTGATGTTCCGCGACCCGCGCCGGGCGGCGGTCACGATGCACGTACAGGTCGCCGAGGCAGTGCGCGAGGGCGACGCGGCGACCGCCGAGCGCGTGATGCGGACCATCACGGAGGACGCGATGGCGGAACTGGACGTCCTCGCGCCCTGATCGTCCCGATCACCCTGACACCCGAGCACCGGCCCGCGCCCCGTTCCCGGCTCCCGGCTCCCGGCTCCGGGTTCCCCGGCTCGCTCAGGCCCCGGCCACGCGCCGCACCACCCGCAGCAGGTACTCCTTCCGGTTGAGCGGATCGTGGTCCGTGCGCGACCGCGAGGGGACCAGCGCCCCGGCGACCGGCCGGTAGTGCGAGAAGGCGCACTCGAGGACGCCCTCGCCGCTGGTCAGCGGCGGCAACTGCTGCTCCAGGGCATGGATGTTCGCGGCCGGCATCTCCCCCTCCAGCAGGTACGACGCGCCCTCCGTCGCCGGCGCCCGCGGTACGGCCCGCAGCTGCGACAGGACGGGCAGTACGGTCCCGAACGTCTCGGCGGGGATCTCCAGCCGGAAGTGGTGCACCGGCTCGTGGACGGTCGTACCGGCCCGCTTCAGCGCCTCCATCAGGACCAGCGGGGTCAGCTGCCGGAAGTCCGCGCCGGTGCTCGACATGCTCTTGTCGAAGACGGCGTGGGCGTGGCTCTGCCGCGGCGCGTAACCGGAGTGGGTCATGGTCACCTTGCAGTCGGTGACCTGCCAGCCGTGCAGCCCCTCCCGCAGCGTCTCCCGTACGGTCTCCTCCACCGCCCGCATGAACGCGTAGGGCATGGAGCCCAGTTCGACCTCCAGCCCGTATCCGACGCCACTGCCCGGCGGGGCGGGATCGATGCGCAGGCCGACTGTCGCCAGGAAGGGGTTGGGCTCCTTGTGCATCGTCTCGACGGCCGCTCCGGTGCCTGCGGGACGTTCGATGCAGATCGTCGTGGACTCCCGGAAGGTGACGTCCACTCCGTACTCGTCCGCCAGCGTCGCCTGTACGACCTCCTTCTGCACCTCGCCGTAGAGGGACAGGGAGATCTCCCCGCGGAGTTCGTCCTGGCGCAGGCCGATCAGCGGGTCCGCCTCGGCCA
Organism: Streptomyces ovatisporus; assembly: GCF_042653885.1. Classification (NCBI taxonomy): domain Bacteria; kingdom Bacillati; phylum Actinomycetota; class Actinomycetes; order Kitasatosporales; family Streptomycetaceae; genus Streptomyces; species Streptomyces ovatisporus. The sequence continues at coordinate 207,200 of NZ_JBHSFH010000002.1, read as the reverse complement.
CTTCGGTCAGGGCGGCGTGGAGCGTCCCCTTGTCGCCCGGCAGGCAGGGGCTGACGACCGTCTCGAGCGTCGGCGGAGCGAAGTGGTGAACTCCCCTGCTGCTCCCCCGCGCCGGCCCGACGGTGTCGCCGATCCGCACTCCGTCCAGGCCCCTGAACCTGCCGATCTGCCCTGCGGTGGCCGAGGTCCGCCGCACCGCGGAACCCTGCTCGAAGAATTCGATCCCCGTGATCTTCCCCTCGTCGTCCTCGCCGAAGGGAAGCCTGTCGCGGACCCGTACCGTCCCCGAGTACATGCGGACGTACGCGATCTGCCTGCCGCCCGCGGCGCGTTCGACCTTGAAGACCCTGCCGGAGACCGGCCCGTCACCGTCCCCCTCGGTGGACGGCAGCAGCTCCCTGATCCCGGCGGTCAGCGCCCCCACCCCCGCCCCCGTGATCGCGGAACCGAAGAAGAGCGGATGGACCAGCCCCTGCCGGGACTGCACGGCGAGCTGTTCGCGGAGCCGCTCGTGGGAGAGCCCGGCCTCGTCCTCGACGTACGCCGCCAGAAGCTCTTCGTCGTTCTCCGCGAGCAGCTCCGCCAGTCCCCTGCCCGAGCCTGCACCGGCCCCTTCCCGGAGTGCCTCGCCGTACGGGACGAAGCCGGCCTTCCGGGTGCCGAGCGCGCGTGCCGCGCCCATGGGCAGGGCGGCAGGGGTCAGCTTCTCCCGGATGTTCCGCAGCACCCGCCCGTCGTGGGCACCGCGGCGGTCGATCTTGTTGACGAAGATGAGGACCGGGATGCGGAGTCGCTGCAGCGTCCGCATCAGGATGCGTGTCTGGGGCTGCACCCCTTCGACGGCGGAGACGACCAGCACGGCACCGTCGAGTACGTCGAGGACCCGCTCCACCTCGGCGATGAAGTCCGGATGCCCCGGGGTGTCGATCAGGTTGACCGCGACGTCGCCGCCGACCACGAACGACACGACCGCGGACTTGATCGTGATGCCGCGCCGCCGCTCCAGCGACAGGGTGTCGGTCCTGGTACTGCCGTCGTCGACACTGCCGAGCTCGTCGATGACACCCGCGGAATGGAGCAGCCGCTCCGTCAGGCTGGTCTTACCGGCGTCTACATGGGCGAGAATTCCGAGGTTGAGCATTTTCACCGAGCGTCATGTCCTCTGCGTAGCCGAAAGTTCCTTCCTTCTGGGTGGACATGAACGCTCGCCGCATCTTCTTCTCCTCGCTGTCCCGGCCGGTGCTGTGGCCGGGAAGGTTTGCCGGGAAGCTCGCGGCGTCCGGTGCGGTGCATCGCAAGGCGGAGGATCGTCCTCGTACTGGGCGTACTCGGGCGACTCCGACAACACAGCGAGGTGCCGTACCGGGCGACGCGAGCCGGTGAACCTTCCCGGTCGCAGCGCCGGTGCTGTGGCCGGGAGCTCAGCAGAACGCAGCCGCTGACGGCAACCGGATTTCGGTCCCCTCAGCGGCCTGACGTGTCGGTGACGTGCCCGTCGGCGGTTGCCCTACGGGCCTGCCGCGGGCACCGGCGTCTCGGGCGGCCGGTGCTCGAACCACCTCTGGTCCGCCTCCAGTTGGGCGGCGAGCTGGACGAGCAGCGGCTCGCTGTCCGCCGGTCCGAGCAGCTGGGCCCCCAGCGGGAGGCCCGTTCCGGTGAAACCCGCGGGGACGTTGACGCCCGGCCAGCCCAGTACGTTCCAGGGCCACGCGTAAGGGCAGTGCGCGATCATCGTGCGGTCCGTCTGCCACCCCGAGAGCCCGGCGAGGTCGCCGATGCGCGGGGGCGGCGTCGCCGTCGTGGGTGCCAGGACCACGTCGAAACGGCGGAAGATCCTGCCGACCCTGCGCCGCAGCGGGGCCTCCGCGGCGCGCGCGGCGCGCAGCACCTGCCCGCCCAGCAGCCGGCCGGAGCGTGCGGCGCCCCGCGTACGGGCGTCCAGCAGCGCCGCGTCGGGGGCACGGAGGCTCCACTCGCGGATGCCTGCCGTGGCGCGCGGCACGAAGGTCAGCCCGATCGGCCCGTACCCGGGGTCCGCTTCCTCGACCTCGTGCCCGAGGGCCGCCAGGCGCTCCGCGATCCCGGTGACCGCCGTCCGTACGGCCGGATCGAGCGACTTCCGGGTCGCCGTCCACGGCGGACGGAGCGACAGCGCGATGCGCAGCCGCCCCGGGTCCCGGCCGACCGCGGAGCGCACCTCGACCGGCGCCGGCCGGTGGAGGTCGCCGTCGACGTTGCCCGACACGACGTCCAGCAGCAGCGCCGCGTCCTCGACCATGCGTGCGAGCGGCCCGAAGACCGTGATCCCCTTGAACGCCTCCGGTTCCGGCCACGTCGAGATCCGGCCGCGCTGCGGTTTGATGCCGACGAGATGGCTCCAGGCGGCAGGGATACGGATGGAGCCGGCCCCGTCCGAACCCAGCGCCGCCGCGACGAGTCCCGCGGCGACAGCGGCGGCCGAGCCGCCGGACGAACCGCCCGGCGTGTGCTCCAGGCTCCACGGGTTGCGGGTCTCACCGAAGGCGGGCCCCTCCGTGAAGGGCCACTGGCCCAGCTCGGGCGAGTTCGTCTTGCCGACGACGACGGCACCGGCCGCGCGCAGCCGCCGCACGCACTCGCTGTCCGCCTCCTTGGGCGGGAAGTCCCCGGGGCAGCCGAACGCGGTGGGCTCGCCGGTGACGTCCACGTCGTCCTTCACCGCCACCGGCACACCGAGCAGCGGCAGCCGCTCACCACGCGCCAACTGCCGGTCGGCGGCGTCCGCTTCCGCCAGCGCCGCCTCCTCGCGCACCCGCCGGAAGGCGTTCAGCGTCGGCTGGGTCGCGGCGATCCGGGCCAGAGCACGCTCGGTCAGCTCCCGCGCACTCACCTCACCGGCGGCCAGGGCGGCCGCCTGCCCTGCGAGGCCGCGCGACTCCCGGGGCTCCGCCTTCGGAAGGGCGTCCGTGCTCACAGCACTCCATGTCCGGGGCCTCCCGCCGGGAAGCAGCCCCTTACTCGCCGGTAATGTGCCCTCTCATCCTGCGCCCTCCCGGCGCGTAGGGCAACGGCTGGGGTGCGATAGGAAACACGCATGACCACACACGTCGTCTGCGGGCCGGAAGGCCCCCTGCGCGCCCGCCTCTCGCCGCCTCCCGCGCCCGTTCGGGCCGTGCTCTTCGACTTCTCCGGGACGCTCTTCCAGATCGGCAGCTACGCGGACCGGATCCGGGCCGCGCTGCCGCAGCCCCTCGACGACCGGGAGATGGAGACCGTCCTCACGGACCTGGAGGAGGGCCTCGCGGACCCCGCCGTCGTCGCGGCCCAGCGCGGACGTGACGTCTCCTCCGAAGCGCACCGGCACGCCTTCACCACGTGGTACGCCTCGGCCCCCGCCCTGGCCCCGTTCGCGGACGCGTTGTACGAGCAGATGCAGGCGCCCGCGCACTGGCTCCCGTACGCCGACACCGAGGCCACCCTGGCGCGCCTCGCCGAGGGCGGAACAGCGCTCGGCGTGGTCAGCGACGTCGGCTGGGATCTGCGGCCCACGTTCGGCCATCACGGGCTCGCCCACCACTTCTCGGCCTGGGTGCACTCCTACGAGCACGACTCGGAGAAGCCGGACCCGCGCCTCTTCCGGCACGCCTGCGAGGCGCTGGGCGCGGCGCCCGAGGAGACCCTGATGGTCGGCGACCACCCGGCCAAGGACGGCGGCGCCGCCGCGGCCGGTCTGCGCGCGTACGTCCTCCCGGCAGGTGCGTCCCCGGGCTCCGTGCGCGGCCTGGACGCGGTGCTGCGCCTGCTGGACGTGGGCCGGCAGGTCTGACAGCGGGGGGCGCGCACGCCCCGTCGCCCGTCCTGGGAACGGGGAAGCGCGTCGCCGTCCGGCAGTCCGCACATGCCGGCGACGGCCGTCTCAGAGCGTCTCCACGGGCTCGTACGCGCCCCAGATCTCACGCAGCGCGCCGCACACCTCGCCGACCGTCGCGCGAGCGCGCAGCGCCTCCTTCATCGGGGGGAGGACGTTGTCCGTGCCCTCCGCCGCCTTGCGCAGCCGGCCCAACGCGCCTTCCACGGCCCGCCGGTCGCGCTCGTCGCGCAGACGGGCGAGGCGTTCGCGCTGCTGCTGCTCGACGGCGGGATCGACGCGCAACGGCTCGTAGTGCTCGCCGTGCGGCTCGTCCTCGCCGGTCCGGTAGCGGTTGACGCCGACGACGACCCGGTCGCCGCTCTCCGTCTCGCGGGCGACGGCGTATGCGCTGCGCTCGATCTCGCTCTTCTGGAACCCCTGCTCGATCGCGCCGACCGCTCCGCCGCGCTCTTCGACCCGCTCCATCAACGCGACGGCTGCGGCTTCGACTTCGTCCGTCAACGACTCGACCGCGTAGGAGCCCGCGAAGGGGTCGACGGTCGCGGTGACGTCGGACTCGTGGACGAGGATCTGCTGGGTCCGCAGTGCCAGCCGCGCCGCGTGGGCACTCGGCAGTGCGATGGCTTCGTCGTAGGAGTTGGTGTGCAGCGACTGGGTCCCGCCGAGGACCGCGCCCAGCGCCTGGACCGTGACCCGTGCGAGGTTCATCTCGGGCTGCTGGGCCGTCAGCTGGACACCGGCCGTCTGGGCGTGGAAGCGCAGCATCAGCGACCTCGGGTTCCGCGCGCCGAACTCCTCACGCATCACGCGGGCCCAGATCCGCCGCGCCGCACGGAACTTGGCGACCTCCTCCAGCAGCGTCGTACGTGCCACGAAGAAGAACGACAGCCGGGGCGCGAACTCGTCGACGTCCATTCCCGCCGCGCGGGCCGTCCGTACGTACTCGATGCCGTCGGCGAGAGTGAACGCGACCTCCTGGACGGGCGTGGCTCCCGCTTCGGCCATGTGGTAGCCGGAGATCGAGATGGTGTTCCATCCGGGCAGCTCGGCGCGGCAGTAGCGGAAGATGTCGGCGGTCAGCCGCAGGGAGGGCTTGGGCGGGAAGATGTAGGTGCTGCGGGCGATGTACTCCTTGAGCACGTCGTTCTGGACGGTGCCCGTGAGCCGCGCCGCGTCCCCGCCCTGCTCCTCCGCGACCAGCTGGTACAGCAACAGCAGCAGCGCGGCGGGTGCGTTGATCGTCATCGAGGTCGAGACCTCCTGCAGCGGGATGCCGTCGAAGAGCACGCGCATGTCGTCCAGCGAGTCGACGGCGACGCCGGCCTTTCCCACCTCGCCGTGTGCGAGGGGTGCGTCCGAGTCGTGTCCCATCTGCGTCGGCAGGTCGAAGGCGACCGACAGTCCGGTCGTTCCGTGCCGGATCAGCTCCCGGTACCGGGCGTTCGACTCGCTCGCCGTGCCGAAACCGGCGTACTGCCGCACCGTCCACGGCCGGCCCCGGTACATGGACGGGTGGACGCCGCGCGTGAACGGATACGCGCCGGGCTCCCCCAGCTTCCCGCCGGCGTCCCAGCCGCGCAGCGCCTCCGGACCGTAGACGGTTTCGACGGGAAAGCCGCTCTCGGTGAACCGTGTGTTCTCTGAACGGCTTGCCATGCTCGGTGCCTCCGTACGGTCCGGTCCGCTGCGGACGGGCGGCCACGGTCCGTGGCCTCAACTCACAGCATGCCGCGCCACGCGAGGTTCGTTCCCGGGCCACGCTGGGAATGCAAGGGGCGGTCGGTGTCGAGTGTTTCGGGCTGGTGCAGTCCGGAATGTCCGCGAGTGTTCCGGGGGTTCGGATGGCGGGGGTACAGGTCAAGCAGCGCGGCAGCCTGGCGGTCACGGCGGCCGTCCTGGCGGGGACGGGTCTCGTCGTGGGCGTGACGGCGGGCTGCAAGGCGCAGGCGACGGACGGTGCGCCCATCCGTGTGACGAAGACTTCGGTGCCGCCGCAGCCGCCGGCGGAGACCGAACTGCCCGCGCAGAACAACAAGCCCCCGGAGAAGAACGAGGCACCCGCGACCAGGAAGGCACAGCCGGCGGAACGCGCCGCCGTCGCCGACCCGGTGCTGATGAGCACCGGGTCGCAGGGCGACAGGGTCCGTGAACTGCAGGCGCGGCTGCGGAAGTTGGGGCTCTTCGACCGCAACCCGACCGGCTACTACGGGCCGGTGACCACCGCGTCGGTCAGATCCTTCCAGGCACAGCAGGGCATGAGCGCCACAGGCACGTTGACCTCGCGCGCCTGGAGCGCACTGAGGGCCCGCACCTCACCGCCCGTACGCGACGAGCTGTACCCGCCCACCACCCGCCCGCTCGACGACCCGGACCCGCGCTGCCTCACGGGACGCGCCCTGTGCGTCAGCAAGAAGAGCCGCACACTGGCCTGGTACGTGGACGGCAGGCTGCGCTCGGCGATGGACGTGCGCTTCGGCTCGGCCTACACCCCCACGCGGGAGGGGAAGTTCCGCGTCGACTTCAAGAGCCGGGACCACGTCTCGACGATCTACGACACTCCCATGCCGTACGCGCTCTTCTTCAGCGGCGGCCAGGCGATCCACTACTCCTCGGACTTCGCGGCCCGCGGCTACCGGGGCGCGTCGCACGGCTGCGTCAACGTACGGGACAAGAAGAAGATCGCAGCGCTCTTCGCGCAGGTGAAGAAGGGCGACAAGGTCATCGTCTACAAGTGACGGGCAGGCCCGGAGGAGGGGGCGGGGCGATGCGGGGCCGCTCGGCGTGAAGCCGGATGGGGCGCGGGCGGGACCGGGGGAACGTGTCCCGCCCGCGCCATGCGCGCGAGCCCGAAGGTACGGGGGGAACCTCGGACATGTCGCGCAGCCGATGACCAGTCGGCTCACTTCTCACTGCGTCGTGCAGCTTGAAAATGTCACACCGGTTTTCAACTAAATCGCGTGACGTGCGTCACATCCAAGAAATGGCCTGGAAGCAGCACTTACCGACGGTACGGACCGCGCCGGGAACAGCCTCCGGAAGCCTCCCGGCGAAGCCGTTACGGAGGCAGGGAAACGCAGCCGCGCGGAACTCACTTCAGAGCGCGGGGAGTTGGCGCACCCCGCGAAGAACACCCGGGAAGAGCGGTGCCACTCGTCACTGACAGAGGCGCGCCGGCCCCGGCGCAGGAGAGGCCCCGCACCCGGAACGCCGGAACGTCACGAAAGATGTGTCACACCCGGCGGCGGATCAAGCCTGCGAGGAGCCGTCGAGCCGGCTGCCGCTGTCGCTGGGGGCGGACTCGCCGGACTCGCCGGAGTCGCCGGAGTCGCCGGAGTCGCCGGAGTCGAGCGTCGAGTCTCCGCCACCGTCGGCGCCGCCGTTGCTGGGAGTGCCCACGCCGCCCGAACTGTCGCCGCCGGAGTCCCCGCCGTCGGAACCTCCCGCGTCGCCGCCCGCGTCACCGCCGGAATCGCCGCCCGCGTCACCGCCGGAGTCCCCTCCGCCGCCGACGTCACCGTCTCCACCGGAGTCCCCCGGAGTGCCGATGCCCCCCGAGTTCCCGGTCCCCCCGGACTGCGCGTTGCTGCCACCGCCGTGCTTGTCGCAGAACTTGTCCACGCCCGCCGGGCCGCCCGCGACGGCCTCCAGCTTCAGCCGGTCGTCCATGGACAGTTCGTGGTCCTCGTAGGCCGCGCAGAGCGCTCGCGCGATCGCCTTCTTCTCGGCCTCCGACAGCCCCTTGCCGCCGTCCGGCCATTCCTGGCCGTCCGGGCCCTCGGAGCCCTTGCCGTCCTTGCCATGGCCCTTACCCGCGAGGTCCCCGCCGCTGGGCGAGTCCGACGGCCCTGATTTGCCACCCTCGCGGGTGCCGCGTCTTGGACCGTTGTCGTCGTAGGGACTCCCGTCCCCGCCGCCCAGGGCGGCGTCGCGGTCACCCCCGCTCGGACTCGCCAGCGGTGACACGCTCGCCGCGGGCGTACCGCCACCGCCGAACGGCGTCGGCAGGACGCCGGTGGTGGCGGCGACGGCCACTCCGCCGAGTGCGCATCCGGCCATGGCCATCGCGAAGCCCGCACGCAGCGGGCGTCCGCCCAGAGTCACGCGTCCCGTCGCTCCCGGCCTGCGGTCACGGGCGCGGCCACGGCGCTCACGTGCGGCTGCCCGGCGCCCGACCACCGTTCCCGGCTCCGTGGGGCCGGAGCCGATCTCCAGGGTGCCTGCGTGCACGGCTTCGGCATGGACCGCACGGAAAGCTTCGAGCGCCGCCGCCTCGCCGGGCAGCTCGGCGTATCCACCCGTGACGTGTACGCCCTGCTCCGCGGCGGCCCGGTGCCGCGCCGCGGCCGTGTGCGGCATCGCGGTCTGCTCGGCCACAAGATCGCCGAGCATCGACGCGAGCCGATCGGCGGGATGCCGGACCGGCCCGCCCGCCGGCTCCGTCACGCCCGCTCCGCTGAGGGCACGGCCGTCGACAGCCCAGGACGGTGTCGCGGGGCCGGGCCGTCCAGAAGTGCTGGTGGGGGACGCTGCACCGTTGCCGTTGGCCTCGCCGTGGCGCCCGCCGTCCTGCGCGCTACGCGCATTGACCGACGCGCCACGGAGCAAGCGCTCCGCAACTTCGTCGTCCAGCCACCTGTACCGGTCGTCGTCCGCCATCACGTTTCCCTCAGCGTTCGCGAGGCCTTATGCGTCACACCGCGGCCCGTGTCCCACTGGGACGCTCCCCGGCCGTCTGCCGGTTCTGCGGAATCTTCACCAGTTTCGTCGAGCAGTTCCGCAAGCTTGCGGAGACCGCGGTGGGCGGCCGTACGGACGGCTCCCGAACGCTTGCCGAGAACCTGCGCGGCGCTCTTCGCGTCCAGCCCCACGACCACCCGAAGCACCACCGCTTCCGCCTGGTCCTGAGGGAGCCGGGAGATCAGCGCCATCGCGCGTCCGGTACCGAGCGCCTCGATGGCCTCGTCGGCGGTGTCCACGCCGGCCGGCAGCACGGCCAGGTCGCTCTCGTCCCCGCCGATGGCGGGGCGGCGGCCCCGCGTGCGCAGGTGGTCCAGTGCACGGTTGCGGGCTATGCGGGCGGCCCAGCCGCGGAACCGGTCGGCGTCGCCGCTGAACCGCGCGATGTCACGGGCGATCTGCAGCCATGCCTCCGAGGCGACGTCCTCGGCGTCCGGGTCGCTGACGAGGGTGCGGACATAGCCGAGCAGCCGCGGGTGCACAGCCCGGTACACAGTGCGGAAGGCGACTTCGTCCCCGCCCTGTGCCGCGCGTACCGCGGCGGTCAACTCCGCGTCGTCCCCCTGCACGCCCGTCTCTCGCCCCACTCCGCGATGTCCCAACGGATCTGGTCACGCCCCTGGTCGGGCGCCTGTCTGCCGTGTCGCTGATGCCTGCATTCTCTGTACGCACCGACCAGCATCGATGCGAGAGCACGCTAAGGCCAAGTGTGCGTCATCGTCCACGTAAGTTGACCACGTAACAGAATGAGGGCTTCGAACGCTGATAGGAGTACGGGCCTGCCCCTGGCGTGGTGCGCCCGTTCTCGAGGGCGATCGGGGTCTCTCCTGTGGGGGGTGGCGACCCCGGTCGCCTTCGCATTCTCCTAGCTCGCGCGCTCCCCGAGCTTCTTGAAGTCTTCCCAGCTCAGAGCCGGTTCGGCGGGGTCCCACAGCTTCTGCGCCGTGGCGCGCAGGGGCATCCGGACACCTTCGGCCACCTGCTGCGGCGTCTGCGCCTGAGCCCGGTCGCACCAGACCGCGAACCGGCCGCCCGGGATGTGATCCGGGCCGGACAACGATTCAGGCACCGGCCTGGTGCCGCGGAGGACCGCCGGCGTCCATTGTTCGTAGATGCGGCGACCTGTCGGATATGTGAATTCGTTCGGCTGCCCCAGTACGTAGTAGAGGTACTCGTCGTTGAAGTTGATCAACTTCCAGCCCTCCTTCAGGTACTCCACGGGGTCGCGCTCACCCGCCTCCTTGCCGGTCCAGTACGCGATCTCCCGGTCCCGGCGCACCTTCACCTCACCGCCCGCGCGGACGCCGTCGTTCCACACCTGCGGCTTCTTGCCCTCCTCGCGTACGGTCTTCGCCCGGTCGTTGAGCCACTCCGCGGCGAGGTCCTCGACCCCGGCCTTCCGGCCGTGCTTCTCGCGGGCCTTCTCCGCCAGCCGCGGATAGGAAGCCTCCGGGTCCTCCTCGGCCAGGGCCAGGTACTCGTCGCCGCCCAGATGCCAGTACCTGCCGGGAAAGAGACCGGCGTACTCCCGCAGCAGATCGTCGACGATCTTCGCCGCCGCCGGGTCGGAGATGTCGATCGCGCCCTCGGTCGGCTGCCCCGACTCGTCCTTCAGCTGCAGCTCCGGGTGGGCCTCCAGCACGGCACCGAGATGGCCCGGGGAGTCGATCTCCGGGATGACGGTGATGTGCCGCGACTCGGCGAGCTTCACGATCCGCCGCATCTCCGCCTTGGTCAGGCGGGGCGACGAGACGACCTCCGGGTGGGAGGTGCTCTCCACCCGGAACGCCTGGTCGTCGGAGATGTGCAGCTGGAGCTGGTTGAGCTTGAGGTCGCCCAGCTCCCGGATCCGGTCCTCGATCCACTCCGCGCTGAAGTGCTTGCGCGCGATGTCGAGCATGAAGCCGCGCTGAGGACGGTCCGGCTTGTCCCGCACGACACCGTCGGCGACACCGCCCTGGGCACGCACCGACTGCACGAGCGTGCGCGTGCCGTAGAAGACGCCCGCGTGGTCGGATCCTGAGATCTTCACCTGCCCCTTGCGGCTGGTCAGTTCGTAGCCCTCCCGCCCGCCGGGCACGTCGCCGTCCAGGGCCAGCTCGACGTCCGCGGTGCGGGCGGGGCCCTTGGTGAAGGGGACGTTCAACTCCCTTGCCAGCAGCTTCGCCTCGTCGGCCAGGGGGCCCTCGAGGTCGGCGACGACACGGGTGTGGCGTGAGGGGTTCCAGCCCGGCCCACGCACCGGCTCCCAGTCCCGGACGGACGGAACAGCCGCCGGAGCGGGCCCTTTCCGGGACGGGCCCGTGGGAGTGGGCACCGCCGGCGAACTGCTCTCCCCGCCGTCACCGCCTTCGCCGCCCGAGTCGCCGCCGGAACAGGCATCGAGAGTGAGAACCATCACGGCACTCGTCACAAGTGCCGCTGCGGAGATCACTCGATTCTTTGGCCGCTTATGTCCCATGTAGATAGGCTATGACCCCTTTTCAGTCGGCACTTATTCGGTATCCGATGCAGAACATTCCCGTCCGAGTGAATTTCACATGCTCGTCGTATCGCTCACCCTCCCCGTCGTTACGGTGTCCCGCGGGACCGCCTGCACCGCCGGGCCGGGCGTCGCACGGCGATCGCCGGGGGTGCATCCGGCCGCGCCCCGCGGCCACGGCGGACGTCTCGTGGAGTCCGCCGTTCGTCCGTATCACCTACTCCGAGCACTCCGACTCCGTACGTTCATTCGCGCGTCGACCGTCCGAGGAGCCCATGCCCCTGCCCATCCCGCGCAGCGACGAGAAGGCCGCGGCCGCGTCTGCCGAAGGCGTGGGCGCGGTCCCCCTGTTGGCGACGGGCTCGCTGCCCGTCCAGCCCACGACACCGCTGCCGGCGCCGCTGCCACTGCCCCTCGGCCGGTTCAACGCCACGCCTCGCGACGAGACCACCGCTCTGCTGCTGCGCTGCTGCCACAACCGCCGCTGGGCCGCCCGCATCGCGGACTGCCGCCCGTACCCGGACATGGACGCGCTGCTGGCCGCGGTCGACGAGGCCAGCTACGACATGACTCCCGGCGACCTCTCCGAAGCACTGGCCGCGGAGACGCCGCAGCTTCCCGCGCCCGTCCCCTCGCCGGCCGCCTCCGCCGCACGCGGTGCGCCGCTGCGCGAGAGCTCCGCCGATCGGCGCAGCACCCTCGCCGCGCACACCGCTCTGCGTGCCGCGCACTCCGCGTACGAGGCCCGGTTCGGGCAGCCCTTCCTCATCTTCCTGGACGGGCACAGCCCCGGGGAGCGGCTCGGCCAGGCACTCGAAGGTGTGCGCTCCCGGCTCGGCAGCGACCCCGAGGAGGAGCGTGTGGTGGCCGCCGAGGAGTTGCGGCGGCTCGCACGCGGCAGGCTCGTACAGCTGGTCGCGGCACCGCGCCCGGCCTCCGGGGCGGGGCGCGCCGGCGCCGCCGTCCCCGGTGCCTGATTGATCACACCCGCCCCACCCGGGACGGATGTACCGGGAAAGCGTCGCTACGATGGCCCAGGCCGGTGGACCGTACCCGGCCGAGCCCGACCGACACCGCTCCACTTCCGAGTCGAAGATGGCGGCAGGCTCTTACATCCGCTCCCGGAGGGTTTAGTTCCGTGCCGGCTGGAACGCTGTATCGCGGCCGGGAAGGAATGTGGTCCTGGGTGGCTCACCGAGTCACCGGCGTCCTCATCTTCTTCTTCCTGTTCGTCCATGTGCTCGACACCGCGCTCGTCCGCGTCTCCCCCGAGACGTACGACGAGACGGTGGCGATCTACAAGACACCGCTCGTCAACCTCATGGAGTACGGCCTCGTCGCCGCTGTGCTCTTCCACGCGCTGAACGGCCTGCGGGTCGTGGCCGTGGACTTCTGGTCGAAGGGCGCGAGGTACCAGAAGCAGATGCTGTGGACCGTGCTGGCCATCTGGGGCGTGCTGATGGCGGGCGCCTTCTACCCCGTCCTGCAGCACACTCTGCACACGCTGTTCGGGAGCTGATGACGATGTCGACCGAGACCGCCAACGCCGGGACGGGCGCCGCCGCGGACGGTGAGCGCACCTACAGCGTGGACAACCCGGCACCGGTGATCACGCCGCCGCGGGCCCGTACCAGCAGGACGCCGAAGGCGTCGCGCGGCAACTTCGAGATGCACACCTGGCTGTTCATGCGGCTGTCGGGGATCGTGCTCGTCGTGCTCGTCCTCGGGCACCTGCTGATCCAGCTCGTGCTGGACGGCGGCGTGACCAAGATCGGCTTCGCCTTCGTCGCCGGGCGCTGGGCGTCCCCGTTCTGGCAGATCTGGGACCTGCTGATGCTGTGGCTGGCGATGCTGCACGGCGCGAACGGCCTGCGCACGGTCATCAACGACTACGCGGAGCGGGACAACACCCGCTTCTGGCTGAAGATGCTGCTGTACACCGCCACGGTGTTCACGGTCCTGCTGGGCACGCTGGTGATCTTCACCTTCGACCCGAACATTCGCTGACGTACGTACGGGGCTGAGGTAACCCAATGAAGATCCACAAGTACGACACGGTCATCGTCGGCGCCGGCGGCGCCGGCATGCGCGCGGCCATCGAGTCGACCAAGCGCAGCCGCACCGCCGTGCTGACGAAGCTGTATCCGACGCGTTCCCACACCGGCGCCGCCCAGGGCGGCATGGCCGCGGCCCTCGCCAACGTCGAGGAGGACAACTGGGAGTGGCACACCTTCGACACGATCAAGGGCGGCGACTACCTGGTCGACCAGGACGCCGCCGAGATCCTGGCGAAGGAGGCCATCGACTCCGTCCTCGACCTGGAGAAGATGGGCCTGCCGTTCAACCGCACCCCGGACGGCACCATCGACCAGCGCCGCTTCGGCGGGCACAGCCGCAACCACGGCGAGGCGCCGGTGCGCCGTTCCTGCTACGCCGCGGACCGTACCGGCCACATGATCCTTCAGACGCTGTACCAGAACTGCGTGAAGGAGGGCGTGGAGTTCTACAACGAGTTCTACGTCCTGGACCTGCTGCTGAACGAGGTCGACGGCATCCGCAAGACCGCGGGCGTCGTCGCGTACGAACTGGCCACCGGCGAGATCCACGTCTTCCAGGCCAAGTCCGTCGTGTTCGCCTCGGGAGGCAACGGCAAGTTCTACAAGGTCTCCTCCAACGCCCACACGCTCACCGGCGACGGCCAGGCAGCCGCCTTCCGGCGCGGGCTGCCGCTGGAGGACATGGAGTTCTTCCAGTTCCACCCGACCGGCATCTGGAAGATGGGCATCCTGCTGACGGAGGGCGCCCGCGGTGAGGGCGGCATCCTCCGCAACAAGGACGGCGAGCGCTTCATGGAGAAGTACGCGCCGGTGATGAAGGACCTCGCCTCCCGCGACGTCGTCTCGCGCGCCATCTACACCGAGATCCGCGAGGGGCGCGGCTGCGGCGCCGACAAGGACCACGTCTTCCTGGACCTGACGCACCTGCCGCCCGAGCAGCTGGACGCGAAGCTGCCGGACATCACCGAGTTCGCCCGTACGTACCTGGGCATCGAGCCCTACACCGACCCGGTGCCGATCCAGCCGACGGCGCACTACGCGATGGGCGGCATGCCGACCAACGTGCGCGGCCAGGTCCTCGCCGACAACAACACGCCGGTCCCCGGCCTGTACGCGGCGGGCGAGGTCGCCTGCGTCTCCGTGCACGGCGCGAACCGGCTGGGCACCAACTCGCTGCTGGACATCAACGTCTTCGGACGACGGGCCGGCATCGCGGCGGCGGAGTACGCCTCCACGGCCGACTTCGTCGAACTGCCCGAGAATCCGGCCGCGTTCGTCGAGGGCGAGGTCGAGAACCTGCGGGACGCCACGGGCAACGAGCGTGTCGTGGAGATCCGCAGGGCACTCCAGGAGTGCATGGACAAGAACGTCATGGTCTTCCGCACGGAGCAGACGCTGAAGGAAGCCGTCGAGGAGATCGGCGAACTCCGCAAGCGGTACCGGGACATCAGCGTCCAGGACAAGGGCAGGCGCTTCAACACCGACCTGCTGGAGGCCCTGGAGCTGGGGAACCTGCTGGATCTGGCGGAGGTCACCGCGGTCTCTGCGCTGGCCCGCAAGGAGTCGCGCGGCGGTCACTACCGCGAGGACTACCCGAACCGCGACGACGTCAACTTCATGCGTCACACCATGGCGTACCGCGACGTCGGCGACGACGGCACCGAGTCGATCCGGCTGGACTACAAGCCGGTCGTGCAGACCCGCTACCAGCCGATGGAGCGTAAGTACTGATGAGCACCGCAGTCATGGAACAGCCCGGCCAGTCCGGCGCGGCCGAGCCCACCGCTTCCGGCATGATCACCGTGACCTTCCGGATCCGCCGTTTCAACCCGGAGGTCTCGGCGGACGCCTCCTGGGAGGACTTCACCCTCGACATCGACTCCAAGGACCGGGTCCTGGACGCTCTCCACCGCATCAAGTGGGAGCAGGACGGCACGCTGACCTTCCGCCGTTCCTGTGCGCACGGCATCTGCGGCTCGGACGCGATGCGCATCAACGGGCGCAACCGGCTGGCGTGCAAGACGCTGATCAAGGACATAAGCCCGGAGAAGCCGATCACGGTCGAGGCGATAAAGGGCCTCACGGTCCTCAAGGACCTGGTCGTCGACATGGAGCCGTTCTTCCAGGCGTACCGGGACGTCATGCCGTTCCTGGTCACCACCGGAAACGAGCCGACGCGGGAGCGTCTGCAGTCCGACGTGGACCGTCAGCGCTTCGACGACACCACGAAGTGCATCCTGTGCGCGGCCTGCACCAGCTCGTGCCCGATCTACTGGAACGACGGGCAGTACTTCGGCCCGGCCGCGATCGTCAACGCGCACCGCTTCATCTTCGACAGCCGTGACGAGGCGGGCGAGCAGCGTCTGGAGATCCTCAACGACAGGGACGGCGTGTGGCGTTGCCGCACCACGTTCAACTGCACGGACGCCTGTCCTCGTGGCATCGAGGTCACCAAGGCGATCCAGGAGGTCAAGCGCGCGCTGATCACCCGCCGCTTCTGAACTCGGGGCGCGCACGCGCCCTTTCGTGGACGGACACGACTGCGCCCGGAGCTCCCGCTCCGGGCGCTTTCGCGTCTGCGGGCCCGTCTCCCGTTCAGCGAGGGCGATTTCGGGGCACGCTATCGACGCACAACAGCAACAGGCACGTCTACCCGCACCACTCGTCTGCACCACCCCACACAGCAGAAGGAGTACGCGTGAGACGCACAAGACGTATGCGCCGCGGCGCAAGCGCCCTCGCCGCGATAGGCGCACTGCTCGCCCTCACCCTCCAGGCCACGCCGGCGAGCGCCGACTCCGGCGGCAGCGCCCCCAGTCGGGACGTTCCCAGGGCCGCACAGGCGAACGCCGCGGACCACTGGAGCGCCGAACGGATGCGCGCGGCCACACCGGTCGAGGAGCTGCTCGACCTCGGCGCCCGCGCGACGGACCGCGCGGCCCAGGAAGTGCGGCGCGGCGCCGAGTTGAAGGTTCCGCCGCAAGCGCCGGAGAACGGCGCCATGGCCCTGCCCGAGCCGGGCGGTCCCTGGTCCGGCGGCGGTGACGTCGTACAGACCTCGGGACGGGTCTTCTTCAAGTTCAACGGCAAGGACTCGTCCTGCTCCGGCAACTCCGTCACCAGTGACAACGGCAGCACCGTCATCACGGCCGGGCACTGCGTGAAGTACCAGGGCAGCTGGCACACCGACTGGGTCTTCGTCCCCGGCTACCACGACGGCGAAGCGCCGCACGGCAAGTGGACCGCCGCGAAGACGCTGACCACCCCCCAGTGGGAGGCCAGTGAGGACATGAACTTCGACGTCGGCGCCGCGGTGGTGAACCCCCTGGACGGCAAGAAGCTCGCCGACGTCGTCGGAAGCCAGGGCCTGTCCTTCAACGCCGACTACAACACCACCATGTACTCGTTCGGTTTCCCGGCCGCCGACCCCTACGACGGCGAGAAGCTGATCTACTGCAGCGGTACGAGCTTCCAGGACGTGCTGCTCACCAAGGACCACGGCCTCTCGTGCAACATGACGGGCGGCTCCAGCGGCGGCCCGTGGTTCACGGAGTTCGACGAGGCGACGGGCACGGGCCTCCAGTCGTCCGTGAACAGCTTCGGGTACGTCTTCCTGCCCGACACGATGTTCGGCCCGTACTTCGGCGCGGAGGCGCAGGCCCTGTACGAGTCGGCCCAGGCCGGCTGACACCGCCCCGCCACACCGGCGGACGCCGACGCCCGTAGCGCCGGGAGCGCCGGGAGCCCCTATTGCCCGAGGGCTCCCGGCGCTCTGCGTTCCTCGTACTCGCCGCCCGTCCGGCCGTGGTCGGCTCCGGCCACGCGGGCGGGCGGGCCGCGGAAGGTGCGCCGGTAGGCGTTGGGCGTGGTGCCCAGGCGGCGGAGGAAGTGGTGGCGCAGGGCCGCGTCGTTGCCGAACCCGGCTCGCGCCGCGATGGCGTCGACGGTCAGGTCCGTCTCCTCCAGGAGGTGCTGGGCGCGGAGAATACGCTGGCCCAGCACCCACTGGTGCGGCGTCGTGCCCGTCTCCTGCTGGAAACGGCGTGCGTACGTGCGGGGCGCCATGTGGGCCATGCCGGCCAGTTGCTCCACCGTGATCTGTTCGGTCAGGTGCTCTTCCAGCCAGTGCAGCGAGACGCCGATCGCGTCGTCGCCGCGCTCCGGCGGCACCGGATGCTCGATGTACTGGGCCTGCCCCCCTTCGCGATGCGGCGGTACGACCATCCGCCGGGCGATCGCGTTCGCCACGTGGCTGCCCTGCTCCCGGCGGACCAGGTGCAGGCAGGCGTCGATACCGGCGGCGGTGCCCGCCGACGTGATCACGGAGGCGTCCTCCACGTACAGCACGCCGGGCTCGACCCGTGCCCGGGGGAAGCGCCGGGACAGCTGCTCGGTGTCGCGCCAATGGGCCGTACAGCGCCGCCCGTCCAGCAGGCCGGCCGCACCCAGCAGGAACGCGCCGGAGCACACGCTGAGCACCCATGCGCCGCGGTCCACCGCAGCGCGCAGGGCCGCCAGCAGCTCCTCGGGGAAGTCCCGCTCCTGATAGCCCTGCCCCGCCGGCACCACGATCAGGTCGGCGTCGGCAAGCCGGTCGATGCCGTGCAGAGCGTCGATGGTGAACGGGGGATTGGCGCGGATGGGTGGGGGCTCGGCGGCGACCAGGGCGAAGTCGTGGACCGGCAGTCCTTGATCGCTGCGGTCCATTCCGAAGACCTCTGCCGCGACACCGAGTTCGAACGCGTTGACTCCGTGCGTGAGCGCGACCGCGACGTTCTTCAGCACCCCACGAGTATGGCAGTAATTCGATGTCCAGTGACAGCCCTGCCACTGACGTTCTGGGCGTCCGGCGGCCACCGTAGAGACATGGACAACGCACTCCACACCCTCATCGGGATCGCCCTACTAGTCTTCGTCGTCCTGCCCCCGGTCGTCGGAGGTCTCCGCGAACGGGGCATCGACCGCCGGCTCCGCGAAGCCGAGCGGGGCCGGGCGCGGCCCGGCACCGTGAGACGCCGCGCCGTGCCCGGCCCCGCTGCCGTGAAGGACGCCCGGACGGCTCCCGTCTGCCCGCAGTCCACACCGAGGTGCACTGCCGAGGCGTGAGAGCACGCGGCCCGCCGAGCCGTGCCCGAGGGGCGGCCGGCCTCCGTCAGGAACCGGGCCGGTCGTCGCGCAGGCGCACCTCGCACTCCCCGTCGTACGACTGGTACGAGGTGATCGTCTCCGGCACCCGCAGGCCGGGGGTGTCCAGGAACAGGGAGCGGACGCGCTCGAAGTCCGCCTCGACGGTGGCCTCCGCCACCTCGTCCAGCAGGGCCAGTTCGACGTCACCGGGCTCGTCGTCGCCGCGCCGGCCGCCGTCGCCGACACCCCAGGCGTCCCACGGCAGCACCTCGGCCTTGTTGAGCGCGGCGAGGTCCCGTACGACGTTGCCCCGCACCATCCACAGGCCCATGAGGCCGAGCACGCTGACGCCGAACGTCTTGGGGTCCGCCTCCCCGGTCCGGCAGCGGCGCCAGCCCTCCCCCGCGACGAGGAAGCGGTCGCGGGGGACGTCGAGGGGGTCGAAGTCGAGTTCGTAGCCGGACTCGATGCGTGCGTCCGGCACGAACTGCGGGTCGCTGAGGACCCAGCCGCGCTCCGGGTGCAGGTACTCGGTCACCCAGTGGTCGTCGTGGAAGCCGGGCGCGAAGTAGGTGGCGTAGCCGCAGCGGACGCGGGCCGGGGTGCCTGTGTGACGGAGCAGGGCACAGTGCAGGAGCGCGAAGTCGCGGCAGGTGCCCGCGAATCGGTCGAGCGGGCGGCGCGGGGCGGTCAGCGGCGCCTTGTCGAGCTGGGTGACGATGTCGAGGATGTCGTCTATGTAACGGGTTTCGGCCTCGGACCGGTAACGCGATTCGGGCAGTGCGCACCCGAAGCGGCCGGCCTCCTCGCGGTGGATGAGCAAGTGTCGTACGAGCAGGGCGAGTTCGTCGGGGCCGCCGGGCAGCTCGGCGAGCCTGTCCGCCATACCCGGATCGCTGTGGACGCTCTGCGTCGAATAGAAGTCACGCTCTGCTGGCAGCATGCGCGACAGCGTGGCGGATTTCTCATCGGATTTCCAGCTGGGAGGAACGTCCGATTCCGCCGCCGCGGCGCATGGTGCGTATGGTGCCCGGCGTGGCACCTACAGGGAAAGCACGCGCAGTCCTCGGAGTCCTTCTGCTGGCCTTCGCCGCGGCCTGTTCGGACGGAGCGGGCTCCGACGACGCGCGCAAGCCGGACACCGGCCACGCGGCGATCCACGTCGACCGCCCCGAGGCACTGGCCGACGAGCGCATACGGGTCCGGGTCAGCGGCCTCGGCAGGCACGACCGGGTCACCGTCACCGCCGTCGCGAGGGACCAGCGCGGGCAACCCTGGGGCGCGCAGGGCGACTTCAGGGCGGACGGGAGCGGCGAACTGGACCTCGCCGAAGCGGCACCGGCCGGCGGGCGGCCGTACGCGAAACCGGACAGCATGGGCCTGCTGAAGGCGATGCTGCCGCAGCGCGGACCGGGCGTGAAGATGATCGGCAGCGGCGACGCCTTCTCCTACCACCCGCCTTCCCCGGCCGAGCAGCGCTCGTACGACGTACGGCTGACCGTCACGGAGAACGGCAAGCAGCTCGCGGGCCGCACCGTCGAGCGCCGGTGGCTGACGGAGAAGGTCCGGCACCGCAAGCTCACGGTCGCCGAGGACAGGATCGACGGCGAGATGTACACCCCGCCCGCCGGCGAGCGGCGGCGCCCGCCCGTGCTGGTCTTCGGGGGCAGCGAGGGCGGCAACTCCGGCGAGTACGCCGCGGCGCTGCTCGCCGCACACGGCTACCCGGCACTGTCGCTGTGCTACTTCCGCTGCGGGAAGGGGTCGGGACGGCCCGATGCGATCAACATGATCGAACTCGGCTACTTCACTCACGCCGCACGCGTGCTGGGCCGCGAGCCCGGCGCGGACCCCGGGCGGCTCGCCGTGATGGGCAACTCCCGCGGCAGCGAGATCGCCCAGCTCCTCGCCCAGCGCCGTCCGTCCGTCTTCCGCGACGTCATCGCCTACGCCCCGTCCGCCAAGGTCAACGGCCCCTATCTGGCCGGGCCCTCGGGCCGTGCCGCGTGGGCCGACGACGGACGTCCCGTGCCGGCCGGGCCGATCCCGCTGGACCGGGTACGCGGAACGGTGCTGGCCGTCGCAGGCGGCAACGACAAGATGTGGGGCGCCGCGGACGCGGCCCGGAGCATCGCCGCCCGGCGCAACGCCGACGGACGGCGGCACCAGCAGGCCACGTACCCCGACGCCGGGCACCACGTGAACTGGTTCCCCTACGGACAGCCCGGCCAGGAGGGTGGCGCGAACGGCAGTGTCGTGGCCACCTCGGCCGCGGATCAGGTGGCACGGCAGGACAGTTGGGCACAGGTCCTGAAGCTGCTCGGGCACTGAACCGCCCCGCACTCCGCCCGCACTCCGCCCGGACACCTGCACGGACGGCAGCCGAAGGGCCCGGGGTGCGGCACTCGCACCCCGGGCCCCCGGAGTAATCAACAGAGCGGCAAGGCACCTGAGTTCACCTCTGCCGGGCGAACGGCCTTACCCCGCACGGCAGTCGGGCGGCCCGTCCCCGGACGGCCGGGCCGCTCCCGTCGGTTCAGCTGCCGAGCACGGCCCTGAACTGCTCCAGACCCCAGTCGAGGTCCTGCTCCGACACCACGAGGGGCGGCGCGATGCGGATCGTCGAACCGTGGGTGTCCTTCACCAGGACTCCGCGCTGCATCAGCTTCTCGGACAGCTCCCTGCCGGTGCCGTGCGCAGGGTCGACGTCCACACCCGCCCAGAGGCCGCGCCCCCGCACCTCGCGGACCGCGCCGCCTCCCACGAGCGCACCGAGCTCGCGGTGCAGGTGCTCGCCGAGCTCCTTCGCCCGCTGCTGGTACTCGCCTGTGCGCAGCATCGCGACGACCTCCAGCGCCACCGCGCACGCCAGCGGGTTGCCGCCGAAGGTGGAGCCGTGCTCGCCGGGCCGGTAGACGCCCAGCACCTCCCGCGAGGAGACCACCGCGGAGACGGGGACGACGCCGCCGCCCAGCGCCTTGCCCAGCACGTACATGTCGGGCAGCACGCCTTCGTGCTCGCAGGCGAAGGTCGCGCCGGTACGTCCCAGGCCCGACTGGATCTCGTCGGCGATGAACAGCACGTTCCGCTGCCGTGTGAGCTCGCGTACGCCCGCGAGGTAGCCGGACGGCGGCACGAGCACGCCCGCCTCCCCCTGGATGGGCTCCAGCAGCACCGCGACCGTGTTGTCGCCGTGCTCGTCGATCGCGGCCTCCAGCGCGGCGAGATCGCCGTAGGGGACGATCTCGAAACCCGGGGTGTACGGGCCGAAGTCGGCGCGTGCCTCGGCGTCGGTGGAGAAGGAGACGATCGTCGTCGTACGGCCGTGGAAGTTGTTGTCCGCGACGATGATCTTCGCCTGCCCGTCGGGCACGCCCTTGCTGCGGTAACCCCACTTGCGGGCCGTCTTCACGGCCGTCTCGACGGCCTCGGCCCCGGTGTTCATGGGCAACACCATCTCCATGCCGCAGAGTTCGGCGAGCTGCTCGCAGAAGTCGCCGAAGCGGTCGTGGTAGAACGCGCGGGACGTGAGGGTGACGCGGTCGAGCTGCGCCTTGGCTGCGTTGACGAGCCGCTCGTTGCCGTGCCCGAAGTTGAGCGCCGAGTAGCCGGCGAGCATGTCGAGGTAGCGCCGCCCGTCGGCGTCCGTCATCCAGGCGCCTTCGGCTGAGGCGATCACGACAGGCAGAGGGTGGTAGTTGTGGGCGCTGCGCGCTTCGGCGGCGGCGATCAGCCCTTCCGAGGTGGACATCCGGGGTCTCCGTTCGTCTCGTATGGTCCCGCGGCCGCCCGCCGGTGCTCACGTTTTTCGTGCCGGCGGCGGGTGGGCCTCTTTCTATCGTCCACCCGGCGGCTCACGGAGAAACTTCGCACTCTGAGCAGCCGTTCCGCAGGACGGCCGTACGGGCCCGACGACCGTACGGGAAGGCCCCGGGAGCGGGCGACACGGTGCCGGAGGTCACTGCACAACCGTGCACTCCGGGGCCCGGGGACCTGAGACAATGGGCACATGGCCAATGACCGTCCGCGTGTGCTCTCGGGTATCCAGCCCACATCCGGTTCGTTCCACCTCGGCAACTATCTCGGTGCCGTACGCCAGTGGATCGCACTCCAGGAGAGCCACGACGCGTTCTACATGGTCGTCGACCTTCACGCGCTGACCCTCCCGCAGGACCCCCGGGAGCTGAGGGAGAACACCCGCCTCGCGGCCGCGCAGCTGCTGGCTGCCGGCCTCGACCCGGAGCGCTGCACCCTCTTCGTGCAGAGTCACGTCCCCGAGCACACTCAGCTGAGCTGGCTGATGGAGTGCCTGACGGGCTTCGGCGAGGCGTCCCGCATGACGCAGTTCAAGGACAAGTCGGCGAAGCAGGGTACTGACCGCACATCGGTCGGCCTCTTCACGTATCCGATCCTCCAGGTCGCCGACATCCTCATCTACCAGGCCAACCAGGTGCCGGTGGGCGAGGACCAGCGGCAGCACATCGAGCTGACCCGCAACCTCGCCGAGCGGTTCAACGGCCGCTACGGCGCCACCTTCACCGTCCCCGAGCCGTACATCCTGCGTGAGACGGGCAAGATCTACGACCTCCAGGACCCGGCGGTCAAGATGAGCAAGTCGGCGTCGTCCCCGAAGGGCATCGTCAACCTGCTCGACGAGCCGAAGGCCTCGGCGAAGAAGATCAAGAGCGCCGTGACGGACACCGGCACGGAGATCCGCTACGACCAGGAGGAGAAGCCGGGCATCAGCAACCTGCTGACGATACTGGCCACGCTCACCGACACCGGAATCGCAGAACTGGAGCAAAGGTACGCGGGCAAGGGTTACGGTGCGCTGAAGACGGACCTCGCCGAGATCGTCAGCGACTGGGCCGCTCCCTTCCGGACTCGTACACGGGAGTACCTGGACGACCCGGAGACGCTCGACTCGCTGCTGGCGAAAGGTGCGGAGAAGGCACGGGCCGTGGCTGTGGAGACACTCGCCCAGGCCTACGACAAGGTGGGGCTGCTCCCCTCGAAACACTGACGGCGATCACGGCCTCCGCCCCGGCGGAAGCGCCGGCGCACAGCACCGCAAGTCCGGCCCGGACGGACCGGCAGACCGGCCCGCCGGACCGGCACCGAACGGCAGAGAAGCGCAGAAGGGAGCACAAGGTGGGGACCGTCACGCTCGGCGTATCGATCGCCGTCCCCGAACCGCACGGCAGCCTGCTCCAGCAGCGGCGTGCGAGCTTCGGCGACCCGGCGGCCCACGGCATCCCCACCCACATCACCCTGCTGCCGCCCACGGAGGCCGACCCGGCCCACCGGCCGGAGATCGAGGCGCACCTCGCCCGCGTCGCCGCCGCCGGGCGTCCGTTCGAGCTGCGGCTCTCGGGCACGGACACCTTCCGCCCGCTCTCCCCCGTCGTCTTCGTACAGCTGGTGGAGGGCGCGTCGGCATGCTCCTGGCTCCAGGAGCGGGTGCGGGCGCCCGAAGGGCCGGTCGCGCGGGAGCTGGCGTTCCCCTACCACCCGCACGTCACCGTCGCGCACGGCATCTCCGAGGAATCGATGGACCGGGCCCAGGACGAGCTCGCGGAGTTCGAGGCGTCGTGGACCGCCACCGGGTTCGCGCTCTACGAACAGGGTGCCGACCTGGTCTGGCGGCTCCAGCGGAAGTTCACCTTCGGCGACAGTGACGACTCCTCCGCGGCGTTCTCCGCGGTGCCGCGGCAGGTCGCGCAGCCGCTTCCCGCGTGCGACGACGAAGCGGACTCGTTCGCCCCGCTCTCCTGACGGCCTCCCTGTCCCCCGGACTCCTCCGGGGTTTCCCTTGGCTCTCCGGGGCTTTCCCTGGACACAGGCGGTTTCCACGTCCGCCCGTCTCCGGATGAGAGTGCGCGCAGGGGGTAACCGCTGAGCGTGGATTGGCTCAAGAAGCTGCCGCTCATCGGGCCCGTGGCGACGTGGTTCCTCGGGACCCGGCTGTGGCGCGTCTACCGGCACCTCGACGAGCGCAAGTGGGACCGGCTCGCCGCGTCCGTCACCTTCACGAGCTTCATCTCGCTGTTCCCGATGCTCGCCGTGTTCGCCGCCGTCGGAGCCTCGCTGCTGTCGCCGGAGCGTATGCGTGACGTGCAGCACACCATCAGCCGTCAGGTGCCGGGCATCTCCAGGCAGCTGGACCTCCAGTCCCTCGCCGACAACGCGGGCACGATCGGGCTCATCGCGGGTCTGCTGCTGCTCGTCACCGGCGTCAACTGGGTCGGGACGCTGCGCGAGAGCCTGCGCGCGGTGTGGGACCTGGAGGAGGACCCGGGGAACCCCGTCCTGCTGAAGCTGAAGGACCTCGGCGCGCTGCTCGGACTGGGGGTGGTCGGTCTCGTCTCGCTGGGCGGATCCGCGTTCGCCGTGAGCGCGGTCAGCTGGGTCGCCGGTCAGCTCGGCCTCCGCGAGGGCGGCGTCGGCACCGTACTGCTCAGCGCGGCCGGATACGGGGCGGCCGTCGCCGCCGACTTCGCGCTGCTGTGGTACGTGCTGACGGTGCTGCCGGGCGTCCGTCCGCCGCGTCGCGCGACGGTGCTCGCCTGCGCGATGGGCGCCGTGGGCTTCGAACTGCTGAAGCTGCTGCTGGGCGGCTACCTGCAGTCGGTCGCCACCAAGAGCGTCTACGGGGCGTTCGGTACGCCCATCGCGCTGCTGTTGTGGATCAGCTTCATGACCAAGCTCATGCTCTTCTGCGCCTCCTGGACGGCGACGGAACGCACCCTGAAGCCGATCGAGCAGATCGACGCGCTCGGCGACGGAGCCCCCGAACCGGTGGAATCGGAACGTGCCGCTCCCGGACCCGGGAGCGGCACGGACGACGAGGCCGAGGGGCCGGTCAGTCGGACTTCCGAGCGGTCAGACGGTCCTCCTCCGGGTCCTCCCCGCGAGCGGGCTCCGGGTCCCCGGACCCGTCCGCTCCGGGACCGGAGGGGGAAGCGGAAGCGGCGGACGCCTCGGACTCCGTCCCCTGCCCGAACGGAAGACGGCGCAGGCGCGTCAGATCCGGCATCGGCCAACGGCGGTGAACCGCGTAGGCCAGACCCGCCACCAGGACGAGACACGCGCCGGTGACGCCGACGGCGATGCCGACGCCGCCCGAGTCCTCCCCGCCGTTGCTGCCGTCCGAGAGGCCACCGGACTGTGCACCGGACTTGTTCTTGTCCGCGTCGTCGCCCGACTTGCCGGAGGCGCCCGCCGTGGCCGGAGCGACGAGTTCGCCGACGGGCTCCACCTTGTCCGCGGCCTCGAAGCCCCAGTCCAGGAGCTTGGCCGTCTCCTTGTAGACCTCCAGGCCGCCCTGCTCGTCGTCCGGATGCATGCAGGTCACGAGCAGCACGCGGTCGCCGCGCTGGGCGACCCCCGTGAAGGTCGCCCCCGCCTTCGACGTCGAGCCGTTCTTCACACCGGCGATGCCCGGGTACGGGTCGAGCCCGAAGTCACCGGTCAGCAGCCGGTTGGTGTTCTGGATCTCGTACGTCTCACGCTTCTTCCCCTTCTTCTTCTCACCGGGGAACTGGGCGCGGGCCGTGGCCGCGTACTCGCGGAAGTCGGACTTCTGCATGCCGGACCTGGCGAACAGCGTCAGGTCGTACGCCGAGGAGACCTGGCCCTTCTTGTCGTAGCCGTCGGGACTGACGACGTTCGTGTCGCCGGCCCGCAGCTTCTCCGCCTGCCGGTTCATCTCCCGGACGGTCTTGTCCTTGCCGCCGTTCATCGCGGAGAGCACGTGCACCGCGTCGTTCCCGGAGCGCAGGAAGACGCCCCGCCACAGGTCCTCGACGGCGTACGTCTGACCCTCCTTCACACCGACCAGGCTGCTGCCCTCGCCCATGCCCTCCAGGTCGGAGCGTTCGACCTTGTGCTCGGCGCTCTTGGGGAACTTGGGGAGCAGCGTGTCCGCGAAGAGCATCTTCAGAGTGCTGGCCGGAGGGAGCTTCCAGTGCGGATTGCGGGCGGCGAGCACCTTGCCGGACTCGGCGTCGGAGACGATCCAGGACCGCGCGGTGATGCCCCCGGGGAGCTTCGCCGGCTTCTCGCCCCGCTTGGCCCGCATGTGCGTCCCCGGAGATCCGAGCCGTTCGCCGCCCACCTCGGACATCTTTGCGGGCGGCTTGGGGTCCTTGTCCTCGTCCGTGTCCGTACGGGCGCCGAACGGCCCCGCGGCGGGTGATGCGGCATGAGCGGTGCCGGCGAGCAGAGCGGGCACCACAAGCGCGATGGACAAGGCAACGGCGGCGGGCATACGGAAGGCCCGTGGCGAGGAAGTCGGCACAGAGCGAAAGTACATGGCCGTCGCACCCGCGTGGACGCGAGTCCCCGCGAGAGCCGCCGTATGGCCCCTCTCCACCATCTCTTCAGCCCGATAGCCATACTTGACCCCATGCCTCAGTCCTCCGGGACGCGGTCCTCGCGCCCGCTCACCCTCAGCCGTTCCGTGTCCTGGTTCCTGCTCGCCTTCGGAGTCTGGTCCTGGTTCATCTGGATCACCTTCGTGAAGAACCTGTGGAAGGACGGCAGCGGACTCGCGTTCGACGGCGCCGGCGAGCCGACAGGTTACTTCTGGGTTCATCTGCTGCTCGCCGTCGTGTCCTTCGTGCTGGGAACGGCGATCGGCGTCATCGGTCTCCGGGGGCTGCGCGCTCTCCGGCGCTCATCCGGAGAGTAGGGGTTGGTGACCGTGCCTGTTGTCTTCGTACTGGTCCTGCTGACGGTGTTCTGCCTGCTGGGGGTGGCCCACTGGTATCTGTGGCGACGCCTCGTGCGGGACGTCTCGGCGCCCGGCAGCCGCTGGCGGCGCGCGGGCACGGCGCTCGCCTTCGCACTGCCGGCGCTGACCGTCCTCAACTTCACCCTCGGACGGAGCGATGTGCCCTTCGTCCTGCAGCAGGTGCTCGCGTGGCCCGGCTTCATGTGGGTGGCACTGCTGCTGTACCTGCTGCTGGCGCTCCTGGCGGGTGAGTTCGTACGTCCGCTGCTGCGCCGGTTCCTGGAGCGCCGGGCCGACGGGGCGGGCGCGCAGGACGACGCGGTGGCGGCGTCGCAGCCGGCTGCGGAGCGGACGGCTTCCGGCCCCGGGACGGACCCTGACGCCGGGACCGGCGCCCGGACCGGGACCGCGACCGTGGTGGACACGGGCGGCGGCGTCGCCTGTGCCACCGCCACCGGGAAGAAGGCCGCCGGGAGCGGGGACGGGCAGGGCCCCGAGGGCCCCCGGGGAGACAGCCCGCCCGTCGGCGTCGACCGTACGGACCGTGGGGACCCCGCGGCCCTTTCCAGACGCCTCTTCGTCGCCCGTACCGTCGCCGCGGGTGCCACGGTCGCCGCGGCGGGGACCGTCGGAGCGGGCGCGTACAGCCTGTTCAACGGTCCCACCCTCAAGCGGATCACCGTGCCGCTCGCCAAGTTGCCGCGCGCCGCCCACGGTTACCGGATCGCGGTCGTGAGCGACATCCACATCGGTGCGGTGCTGGGGCGCGCCCACACGCAGCGCATCGTGGACACGATCAACAGCGCGCAGCCCGACATGATCGCGATCGTCGGCGACCTGGTGGACGGCGACGTCGAGGACCTCGCGCCCGCCGCGGAGCCGCTGCGACGGCTCCGCGCACGCGACGGCTCGTTCTTCGTCACCGGCAACCACGAGTACTTCGGCGACGCCGGGGAGTGGATCGACCACGTCCGCGAACTGGGCGTCCACCCGCTGGAGAACGCCCGTCGCGAGATGCCCGGCTTCGACCTCGCGGGCGTCAACGACGTACGGGGCGAAGAGTCGGGTGAGGGCCCGGACTTCGACAAGGCGCTCGGCGACCGCGACACCTCCCGCGCCTCGGTGCTCCTCGCCCACCAGCCCGTCCAGGTCCACGACGCCGTCGACCACGGAGTGGACCTCCAGCTGTCCGGGCATTCGCACGGCGGGCAGATGTGGCCGGGGCAGTATCTCGCGGCGCTCGCCAACCCCACCGTCGCCGGACTGGAACGCTACGGCGACACGCAGCTGTACGTCACTCGCGGTGCGGGTGCCTGGGGTCCGCCTGTCCGCGTCGGCGCCGACTCGGACGTGACGATCGTGCAGTTGGCCTCCAGGAAAGCCTGACGCCGGTTCCGTCCGCGCGGCCGCCCCGGCTCCCAGGCGCCCCGGCTCCGCGGCACTGCGTCCACCGGCTGCGTCCGCCGGGGCTGCGCGTCACCGGTCACGGTCGCCGCGGCTGCGGTGCGGACGCTGCACCCGCCGTGCGCCCGTCGTCTCCTCCAGAACCCGGCAGAGGGCGTCCAGGGCCCCGGTATAGGCGTGTTCGGAGGGAGCACCGTAGCCGACGATCACGGCGGGGCGGGCCGGACGCCCCTCCGAACACGCCCCGGGGTGCCGGAAGCGGGAGAGCAGGTCCAGCCCGACCCCGCGACGGGCGGCAGCGGCAAGCACCGTGGACTCCTCCACTCCGTCCGGGAGCCGGAGGACCGCGTGCAGACCCGCCGCGATGCCGGTGAGCCGCACGCCGGGGGCCCGTGCCCCGACCGCGGCCACGAGGCGGTCGCGTCTCAGCCGGTAGCGCTGGCGCATCGCCCGTACGTGCTTGTCGTACGCGCCGCGCTCCAGGAAGTCGGCGAGGGTGAGCTGGTCCGTGATGCCGACGGTCCACTCGGCCGCGGTCGTGGCCGCTGTCACCGCTTCGAGGAGATGACGCGGCAGCACCATCCAGGCGATCCGCAGCGCCGGTGACAGCGACTTGCTGGACGTGCCGAGATACACCACGCGTTCGGGATCGAGGCTCTGCAGCGCGCCGACAGGCCTCCGGTCGTAGCGGAACTCGCCGTCGTAGTCGTCCTCCAGCACGAGCCCGCCCGTGCCCCGCGCCCAGTCGACGACCGCGGCACGGCGGTCCGGATGCAGCGGCACGCCCGTCGGGTACTGGTGGGCGGGAGTGAGCAGCACCGCGCGTACGGACGGAAGCCGGGTCAGCCCGGGTGTGCACGCGCCGTCGGCGTCCACGGGGAGCGGCCGGGTACGCACTCCGCCCGCGGTGAGCAGATCGCGGTGGAGCCAGAGCCCGTACTCCTCGACAGCCGTCTCCCGGGGCAGCACCCGGGCGAGCAGGGCGAGGCCCTGGGCGACACCCCCGCAGACGACGATCCGTTCCGGGTCGGCGCGTACGCCGCGGACGCGGGCCAGGTAACCGGCCAGCGCCCGGCGCAGCTCCGGCCTGCCGCGCGGGTCGCCGAAGCCGAATGCCTCGGCGGGAGCCCCGGCCAGGGCACGACGGGCGGAGGTGAGCCAGGCCTGGCGGGGGAAGGAGGACGCG
The DNA here is from genome assembly GCF_042653885.1 of Streptomyces ovatisporus. Taxonomy (NCBI): domain Bacteria; kingdom Bacillati; phylum Actinomycetota; class Actinomycetes; order Kitasatosporales; family Streptomycetaceae; genus Streptomyces; species Streptomyces ovatisporus. Next base: position 177,623 of record NZ_JBHSFH010000002.1, on the reverse strand, counting down.
TCGGGCTTCCCCGTGCCCAGGTCGTGGTCCACGCGGTCCACGGCGCGCGGGCCCCCGGCGCCGCCCGGGGGCGGGACGGTGATCCGCGGACCCGCCCGGACCGGCTCCGAGCGCTGTGCCACGTGAGTGCCGGAGCCCTGGCGGGCGGTGAGCCAGCCCTCGGCCACGAGTTCGGCGTAGCCGGACGCGACGGTGTTGCGTGCGAGGCCGAGGTCGGCGGCGAGAGTACGGGAGGGAGGCAGCCGGGTTCCCGGGGCGAGCCGGCCCGAGCAGATCGCGTCCCGGAGGGCACGGGTGAGGGCGGCACGGCGTGTGCCCGTTCCGGACAGATCGAGGTGGAGGTCGGCACCTGTGCCGGACGTGCCTGCGTCACGGCCGGCTTCGCCGGCGTGCTCCCGTTCCGGATTGGCCCACGGATCTGCCATGGAAATGGACCCTATACCTGGACCAATGGCGTCATAGGCTCGGCGCCATGACGACGACACACACGCATGCGGACGTGGCAGGGCCCCAGCCGCGGATGGAACTCTTCCGGGTCGCGCCCGACGTCTACCAGGGCATGGCCGCGTTCCAGGCAGCGGCGGCGGACGGCCTGGACCCGGTCGTGGCGGAGCTGGTCAAGATCCGCGCCTCGCAGCTCAACAGGTGTGCGTTCTGCCTGGACATGCACCTGACCGAGGCCCGCGGGAAGGGCGAGAAGCAGCTGCGGCTGGATCTCCTCGCCGCCTGGGAGGAGACCCCCGGGCTCTACTCGGAGCGGGAACGGGCCGCGCTCGCGCTGACCGAGGCGATGACCGAGCTGACGGACGGGTTCGTACCCGACGAGGTGTACGCACGCGCAGCACAGCACTTCGGGGAGGCCGAACTGGCCCGTCTCGTCGCACAGATCGTGGCGATCAACGCCTGGAACCGCTTCCAGGTCACCACTCGTGCCGTCCCCGCGGGGCTGGCCGCGGCCGGCGCGGGTGCGCGATGAGCACGGCGGCGGATCCGGGCGACGGCGTGTCGAGACTGCGCGCGCTGCACCGGGGACGCGACGCCGGCGACCCGCTCGTGCTGCCCGGACCGTGGGACGCGGCCAGCGCGCAGATCTTCGCCGAAGCCGGTTTCGAGGCGCTGGCCACACCGAGCCACGGCGTCGCGGCATCCCTCGGCCATGCCGACGGGGAGACACCGGCCGACGAGATGTTCGCCGCGGTGGCCAGGATCGTACGGGCCGTCGAGGTACCGGTGACGGCGGACATCGAGCGCGGCTACGGGCTGCCGCCCGGCCGTATCGTCGAACGGCTCCTGGAGGCCGGGGCCGCCGGCTGCAATCTGGAGGACTCCGAGGGCGGCGAGATGGCCGCCCCGGAGAGGCAGGCGGAATTTCTCTCCGCGGTGGTCACCGCTGCTCGCGGCCGGCTGCTCGTGAACGCCCGCATCGACAGTTACCTGCGGGATGTGCCGGACCCGCTGGCCGATGCGCTCGCGCGGGCCCGGCTGTACGCGGAGGCGGGTGCGGAGTGCGTGTATCCGATCGGCGCGCCCCTGGCCGACATCCGCGTGCTGGCGCGGGAGCTGGAGACGCCCGTCAACGCCCTGGCCACCGTGGACGGGCCCGCGCCCCGCGAACTGGGCGCCGCGGGAGCCCGGCGGATCACCTTCGGCGGCGGGCTCATGGTGCGCGCGAGTGCGGCCGTACGGGACATGGCACGCGAGCTGCGCGGCACCTGAACGCCTGATTCCGCGCGCGGTGCGACTCTCCGCCACGGCTGTGCCGGGGGGCGTTTACGGAGGGGCCCCGGCGGACAAGCGTCCTTGTGGTACTGCGAGTACAGACCCGGCGGGGCCGGGACACCGGATGAGGTGTCCCGGCCCCGTCGGTTCGAAGCGTGGGTTCCGGCAGCACGCCGTGGTTACTTCTTCGGCAGCCACTTCTCCCAGGTGGACTTGTTGGCCTTGATCCACTTCTCGGCCGCGTCCTCCGGCTTCATCTTCTTGCCGGCGATGTCACCCGCGACCTGGTTCTGGTCCTTGGTGGTCCACTTGAAGTTCTTGATGAACTTCGCGGCGTCGCTGTTGCTGTCGGCGAAGTCCTTGTTCAGGAACTTCTCGAGCTGGTTGGTCTCGTAGCCGCACTTCGCCTCGGACTCGGGCGTCTCACAGCCCGGAGTGTGCTTGGGCAGCTTGACCTCGACCATGTCGATCTGGTTGTTCATCCACTGCGGCTCCCACCAGTAGGTGAGGAAGGGCTTCTTCGCCTTGTAGAGCCGCTGGATCTCCTTCAGCTGCGCCGCCTCGGCACCGCTCGGGATGTGCTTGAAGTCGAGGTCGAAGTTCTTGATGAGGCCCTTGTCGTGCTGCGAGTACGACGGTGCCGCACCGATGAAGTGACCCTTGTCGCCGCTCTCGGAGGTCCGGAAGTCCTTGGCGTACTTGTTGAGCTTCTTGTAGTCGGTGACGTCCGGGTGCTTGTCGGCGTAGTACTTCGGCACGAACCAGCCGATGTGGCCGACGACACCGAGGTCGCCGCCGGAGACGACCGTCTTCTTCTCCTCGACGTACTTCTTCTGCTTCTTCGGGACGCCGTGCCAGTCCTCGAGGATGGCGTCGGCCTTGCCGCTGTCGAGCGCGTCGAAGGCGACGGGCTCGTCCATCTGCTTGGCCTCGACCTTGACGTCGAGCTCGTCCTCCATGAGCTTCTTGACGACTGCGGCGTTGGCCTGGGCGCCGACCCACGAAGGTTCAGCCAGGACGACCTTGTCGTCCTTGCCGCCTCCGCTGCTGGTCTCGGCCGCCCCGCACGCGGAGAGGGAGAGTACGCCGAGGACGCCGATACCGGCGATGACGGAGTTGCGTATCTGTTTGCTGTTCATTTCCGGGTCCTGTCTTCTCTTCTCGGGAGGGGAACTCGCTTGGGGGGTGACTGGGGGGGGGTTCTACTCACGGGGACGTGCGCCCGCGGGCTGGGTGAGCCGGTCGAGCATGATGCCGAGGCAGACGATGGCGATGCCGGCGGGCAGCCCCTGGGAGAGGTCGCCCTTGGACAGGCCCTGCACGACGTCGTAGCCCAGCGCGCCGCCGCCGATGAGACCGGCGATGACGACCATCGAGAGCACCAGCACGACGCCCTGGTTGACGCCGACCAGCAGCGACTTGCGCGCCAGCGGCAGCTGGACCTGGAGCAGTTGCTGCTTGCCCGTGGCGCCCAGGGAGAGTGACGCCTCCATCGCCGAGGGGTCGACGTAGCGCAGCCCCTGGGCGGTGATGCGGATGACGGCGGGAGCCGCGTAGATCACGGCGGCGATGATGCCCGCGCTGCGGCTCAGGCCGACGAGCGCGATCACCGGGATCAGGTACACGAACTGCGGCATCGTCTGCATGGTGTCGAGCACGGGACGCAGCATCCGGTCGACGCGTTCGACACGGGCCGCGAGGATGCCGAAGACGAGGCCGACCGTCACGGTGAGCAGCAGGCCGCCGAGCACCTGCGACAGCGTGTCCATCGACACCTCCCACAGACCCATCACACCGACGAGGACGAGGCACACGACCCCCGTCAGCGCTGCCCGCCAGGTACCGACCACCCAGCCGACGACGGCCACCAGCAGCGCCAGCGCCCACCAGGGAGTGGCCAGCAGCCCGGAGCGCAGCGGGTTGAGCATGTACTCCGTGAAGCCCTGCGCCCACGTCACCGTGCCGCCCAGCAGCGGGACGCCGGAACCCAGGTGGTCGGTGAACCAGCCGACGCCGCTGTCCAGTTGCCGCGTGATGTCGACGGTCCACGCCTCCGGCCACTCGCTCTCGCTGATCGCGGAGCCGACGGCCGCGAAGAGGCCGAGCAGGACGAGGACGAGCCCCCACACGGCCGCGCGCACCCGCTTCATCAGCCGGGTGGTGCCCGCTGTGGCGACGGCGTCGAGCCGCTCCCCGGCGGCGGAGGTCGTGCGGTCCAGCAGGACCGCGATCAGTACGACGGCGGTGCCCGCCGTCAGGGCGGTGCCGATGTCGAGGCTGCCGAGCGCCTGGTAGATCTCGTCGCCCAGGCCCTCCGAGCCGATGAGGGAGGCGAGGACCACCATCGACAGACACATCATGATCGCCTGGTTGAGGCCCAGCATCATCTGCCTGCGTGCCAGCGGCACCCGTGCGGTCCGCAGCCGCTGCCAGGGGGTCGACCCCAGCGAGGTGGACGCCTCCAGCGCGGCCGGGTCGGCGCTCCGCAGGCCCAGCGAGGTGAGCCTGGCCATCGGCGGGGCGGCGTAGATGACGGTCGCGATCAGCGCGGACGGCACGCCGATGCCGAACATCAGCAGCAGCGGCAGCAGATAGGCGAACGCCGGCATGACCTGCATGGTGTCGAAGACCGGGCGGAGGATCTTCTCGAAGCGGTCGGAGAGGCCCGCCGCGAGTCCGAGCAGCAGCCCGAGCACCGCCGAGGCGAAGACGGCCGCCGTCATCAGGGCGAGCGTCTCCATGGTGGCTTCCCACATCTCCAGCACACCGCAGACGATGAAGACGCCCAGCGCGGTACCGCCCGTACGCAGCGCGCGCCGGGAGAGGTCGGCGCCGCCGGCGGCCCAGGCGATCAGTGTGCCGATGAGGGTGACGCCGACCCAGCCCATCGATTCGAGCAGGCCGGTGATGGCGTCCACCGAGGACTCGGCGGAGTTGCTGATGTGCAGCAGGAAGTAGAGGAAGACCGGCGACGTCTCGCGGTTGTCGACGAGCCAGTTGTCCAGGTCGTTCAGCGGTGTCCTGACGTCGACCGTCCAGCCGTCCGGCCAGGCGCCGGAACCGGTGACCGCCGCACTGACGACGACGACCAGAACGGTGAACAGCAGCAGCAGCGCCTTGGGGCTGCCGGCCAGACGCTGCAGGAGACCCGGCCCGTCGTGCTGGGCGGCGTCCGGGGCCGTCCGCTGCGGGGCGGCGGCGTCGGGAGCGCGCTGCTCGCCCTTGTCGGGAATCGTGGGCGTGCTCATATCAGCCTCCCCGTCCCGTGGCCGGAGGAGCGGCGCTGCCCGTGGAGGGCGGGCGGCGCGACGAGGTGCGTGTTCATACGGCCGCGACCTCCTTGTCCTTGTCTGCCTCGCCCTCGCCCTCCTGGTCGATACCGGCGACGACCTTGAGCAGGCGGGCGTGGTCGACGACGCCGATGGTGCGTCCGCCCTCCACGACCCGGCAGCTCTCGCCGCTGCGGGCGACGGCCTCGATCGCGTCGGAGACCAGCGTGTCCGGGGCGAGGGCGGGGCCGCTGCCCGCGGCCTCGGCCTTGTCGGCGGGACGCATGGCGCGGCGGACGGAGATGACCTGGTCGCGCGGGACGTCGCGGACGAAGTCGCGGACGTAGTCGTCGGCGGGTTTGGCGACGATCTCCTCGGGGGTGCCGAGCTGCACGATCTCACCGGCCCGCATCAGTGCGATGCGGTCGCCGAGGCGCAGCGCCTCGGACAGGTCGTGCGTGATGAAGATCATCGTCCGGCCCTCGGCGCGGTGCAGGCGGATGACCTCTTCCTGCATGTCGCGCCGGATCAGGGGGTCGAGGGCGCTGAACGGCTCGTCGAAGAGGAGCACTTCGGGGTCGACGGCCAGGGCGCGGGCGAGTCCGACGCGCTGCTGCTGGCCGCCGGAGAGCTGTCCGGGGCGCCGGTCGCCGAGGCCCTGCAACCCGACCTTCTCGACCATCTCGGCGGCCCTGGCGCGGCGTTCACGCTTGCCGATGCCCTGGATCTCCAGGCCGTAGGCGACGTTGTCGGTGACCGAACGGTGCGGCAGCAGGCCGAAGTTCTGGAAGACCATGGCGGCGCGGTGGCGGCGCAGTGCGCGCAGCCGTGTCTTGTCCATGCCGAGGACGTCCTCACCGTCGATCTCCAGTTGCCCGGAGGTCGGTTCGATGAGGCGGGTCAGACACCGTACGAGGGTGGACTTGCCGGAGCCCGACAGGCCCATCACGACGAAGACCTCGCCCTTGCGCACGTCGAAGGAGACGTCGCGGACGGCTGCGGTGCAGCCGGTCCGCTCGGTCAGTTCGGCACCGGAGAGGCCGGTGAGCTCCTTGTTCTCGGGGACGCGGTTCGCCTTGCCCTTGGGGCCGAAGACCTTCCACAGATTGCGTACGGAGAACACCGGGTTGACCGGGGCGGACTCGCGGGTCTCGGACATCACGCAACACCTCCCGGTGCCGTAGTCGTAGGGGACCGATCGTCGGATCGGATGAGGTCGGCCGCCTTCTCACCGGTCATCAGCACGCCGATCATGGGGTTGACGGCGGGCATCGTCGGGAAGACGGAGGCGTCCGCGATCCGGATGCCGTCCAGGCCGCGGATCTTCAACTGGGGGTCGACGACGGCGAGTTCGTCGTCGGGGGCTCCCATCCGGCAGGTGCCCGCCGGGTGGTAGACGGTGTGCGCCACCTTGCGCGCGTACTCGCTGATCTCCTCGTCGGAGGTGACCCCGGGGCCGGGGCAGACCTCCCGCTTGAGCCACTTCGCGAACGGCTCGGCCCGGGCGACCTCACGGGCGGCCTTGATGCCGTCGACGAGTGTGCGGCCGTCGTAGTCGTCCTCGTCGGTGAAGTAGCGGAAGTCCAGGGCCGGTTTGACGTCCGGGTCGGCGGACGTCAGGTAAAGACGGCCGCGGCTGCGGGGCTTGGGGATGTTCGGCGTCAACGACACGCCGTGCGGGGGCCGTTCGTAGCCGAGCCGCTCGGGGTTGTCCGTGAAGGGGATCTGGTAGAAGTGGAACATCAGGTCCGGCCCGCCGGCCTGCGCCTCCCGGCGCAGGAAGAGACCGGCGTCCGAGTCCATGGCGGAGTTGTCGGGGATGGGACCGTCGGTCTCCCACACGATGACCGACTCGGGATGGTCGAGCAGGTTCTCCCCCACACCCGGCAGATCGTGCGTCACCTCGATGCCCAGCGCCTCCAGGTCCGCCCTCGGGCCTATGCCCGAGTGCATGAGCAGCCGCGGCGTGTCGACGGCGCCCGCGCAGAGCAGCACTTCGCGTTCGGCGGATATCAGCCGTTCCGCGCCGTCCTTGCCCCGGACGTGCACGCCGGTGGCCCTGCCGCCCGCCAGCTCCAGCCGGTACGCCCAGGTCTCCAGGAGGATGTGGAGGCCGGGCCGGTCACCGGCCTCCATGTGCGGGTGGAGGTAGGCGACGGAGGCTGACGAGCGCTTGTTCGTCTCCGGATGGTAGGAGAGATCGAAGAAGCCGACGCCCTCGTGGAAGGGCTCCTTGTTGAAACCGTCGATCTCGGGGACGCCCAGAGCGTCCTTCGCCGCGGCGATGAAGTCCCGCGCGATGGCGTTACGGTCCTGCTCGCCGACCGGCACGACGTTGTTCCGGAGCTTCGCGAAGTAGGGGTCCATGGCGGACGCGCCCCACCCCTCGGCTCCGGCCGTCTCCCACTCGTCCCAGTCGGAGGGCAGCGGCTTGAAGGAGATCAGCGTGTTGTGCGACGAGCAGCCGCCGAGCACCTTCGCGCGGCTGTGGCGGATGTGGGAGTTGCCGCGGGGCTGCTCGGTGGTGGGGTAGTCGTAGTCGAGTTCACCGCCGAGCAGTCCCAGCCAGCGGCGCAGGGTGAGCACTTCGGGCCGGTCGATGTCGGACGGTCCGCCCTCGACGAGGGCGACGGTGACGTCCGGGTCCTCGGTGAGCCGTGAGGCGATCACCGACCCGGCCGTACCGCCACCGACGATGACGTAGTCGTAGCTGGTCCTCTCGTGCCTGGACATTGCCGTCTTGTGCTCCTTGGGGTCACGCGTTCGTACGGGGCGGGATGCGGGGTGCTCCGTCAGCCGGAGAACCAGCGGACAGGTGTGGGACGCAGGTTCTCGTACACGTGCTTCGTCTCGCGGTACTCGGCCAGTCCGTGCGGGCCCAGCTCCCGGCCCACGCCGGACTTGCCGAATCCACCCCACTCGGCCTGCGGCAGATAGGGGTGGAAGTCGTTGATCCACACGGTGCCGTGCCTGAGGCGTCCCGCCACGCGGCGGGCCCGTGCGGTGTCCGAGGAGAAGACTCCGCCCGCGAGACCGTATTCGGTGTCGTTGGCCAGAGCCACGGCTTCGTCCTCGGTGCGGAAGGTCTCCACGGTCAGCAGCGGCCCGAAGGTCTCCTCCCGGACCACCTTCATGCCGCGGTGGCAGCCGTCGAGCACCGTCGGGGAGTAGAACCAGCCCCCGGCGGGGCGCACGTCGGACGGTTCGGGGCGCCGGCCGCCGCAGCGCAGCTCGGCCCCCTCCTCCAGGGCGGACGCGACGTACGCCTCGGTCTTCGCGAGCTGCTGCGCGGACACCAGCGGCCCGCACTCGACGCCCTTCTCGGTGCCGCGCCCCAGCCGGATCCGCTCGGCGCGGGCGGCGAGTTCCACGACGAAACGTTCGCGCACCGACTCCTCGATGATGAGCCGGGCACCCGCGGAGCAGACCTGGCCGCTGTGGATGAAGGCGGCGTTCAGGGCCTGGTCGACGGCGGTGTCGAAGCCCTCCTCGGCGGCACAGGCGTCGGCGAAGACGACGTTGGGGTTCTTGCCGCCGAGCTCGAGAGCCACCTTCTTCACGCCGGGCGCCGCGGCCTGTGCGACCTTCGTCCCGGAGGCGAGACCGCCGGTGAAGGAGATCAGATCCACGTCGGGGTGCTCGGCGAGGCGGGCCCCGACGGGATCGCCGGCGCCCGTCACGAGATTCGCCGCACCCGCGGGCAGCCCCGCCTCGACGAGCAGTCTCACCAGATGGACGGTGGTGAGCGGGGTGATCTCACTGGGTTTGATCACGAACGTGTTGCCCGCGGCAAGCGCCGGGGCGATCTTCCAGCTGGCCTGCAGCAGCGGATAGTTCCAGGGCGTGATCATCGCGCAGACCCCGACGGGCTCGTGCACGACGACGCTGTGCACGTCGGGGTCGCCCGCATCCACGACCCGGCCGCCGGACTCGCCCGCGACGAGGTCGGCGAAGTAGCGGAAGGCCGCGGTGACGTCGTCGACGTCGATCCGGCCCTCTTCGAGCGTCTTACCCGCGTCCTGGGACTCGGTCAGGCCGATCTCCTCCCGGTCCCGCTGCAGCAGGTCCGCGACGCGACGCAGCAGGGCCGCCCGCTCGGCGACGGGTGTACGGGGCCACTCACCCTCGTCGAAGGCGGCACGGGCGGCGGCGACCGCCGCGTCGGTGTCCTCCGCTCCGCCCTCGGCCACAACGGCGAGCGTGGTGGCGTCGGCGGGATCCAGGACCTCTCGCGTCCCGCCGCCGGCGGCGGCCCGCCACTCACCGTCGATATGAATGCTCTCGATTTCGGACACCCTCTGAACTGCCTTCCGAGCTTTGACAACGCTGTGTGCCACGAGGAGCGCACCTCGTGATCCCCACGGAACCGCGGCCATGCGCTGGGCACATGGCAAGAGCGAACCCTGCCCCGTCTCCGCGCTTACATGTCCGTGAAGGGATAACAAGTGGGCTTCCTCACTGGCCGAAGTGCGCCGGACACTGATGAAGCGCCTGATCAGATCCCCTTATGGGGGTTTGTACGTATTTTCAGGTCCCGGATTGACCAGTTCTGTTGGCATTACGGCACGGGTGTATCCGGTGACTCTCCGTGAAAGCCCGGACTCGGTCCGGCGAACTGCCGCAAAGCGGATCATCGGCGGCACCGCGGTGCCGTCCCCGGTGCCGGAAGTTGCGGTTGCAGACGCCGTTCCGCCCGGCAGCGGGGAGGAGCGACGGTGACGGCCGTCACGCCGGCCCGCAGGATCGCGCCGGCCGGCCGGGGTCCGAGCCCGGCCGACCCGTCCGGGCACCCGCGGCAGCGGACGCCGCCCTTCCCGGGAGCACCGGCGCGGGCCGGGCCCCGGAGAACGGGGACCTCACCCGGGAGGACTGCGCCCGTGCGGGCCGCCCGCGTCACTCGGTCACGGCGCGTCGGTTTCTCCGTCCCCGCACTGGGCGCCGGAGGGGCAGAAGAAGTCCAGCGCGGTCTCCAGCATCTCCTTCTCGTCGTCCTCGTCGCCGTCCTCTTCCGGACCGTAGGCGACGATCGCGTACAGCTCGCCGTCCTCGGCCTCGAAGCGGTGGTCGATGACGTGCCGGGTGCCGCCGTGCTCTTCCGAGTCGTAGGTGTACTCGAGCCGGGCGGCGGCACCTGCCTCCCCGCCGTCGAGGTGGTCGAGGCCCTTGCGGTCGTAGCCCTCGTTCTTCTCGGCGTTCTTCTCCGCAAGTTCCAGCGAGGCGTCCGGGTCGGCGTCCTCGACCCCGAAGATCTGAAGCTGGCGGGCGCCTCCGAGCGCCTCGTAGAAGACGGTCTCCGAGCCGTCCTCCCTGCTCTCCGTCCGGCGTTCCCAGCCCTCGGGGACGGCGATGGTGAACCCCTCGGAGTCCTCGGTCACCTCGTACCCGGAGGGCGGGGTCGACGACGCGGAAGGGGACGGCTCGTCCTCCGCCTCCGTCGGCACCTGCGCCGGCGGGGACGAGGCAGGCGGCTCCGAGATCACGGGCCCGGGCTGCGCGCCGTCGTAGACCGGGGTCCGCGGCTCGTCCTTCCAGCCCAGCGCCCACGTGCCGAACGCGAGCCCGCAGACGGCCAGCACCGCGAACACACCCTTCAGGGCCTGCCGTTGCTTACGCGCGGACTCGGTCTGCCGCTGCGAGCGCAGCGCGTCCGCCTCATCGTCCACCCACCGCTGGTGCTCCGCGTCGAAGCGGATCATCCCGGCTCACCCCTCACGTTTCTCACCCCAGCACTCCCGCGGCCGCCTGCACGACCGTCACCGCCGAAGCCAGCGCGCCGACCGCGGTCGAGCCGGACTCCAGCCGCTCCCGCAGGCGCGCCAGGCGTCCGCGGTCGGCCCGGCCCGTACGGGTGATCTCCCCCTCGATCTCGTCCAGTTCACCGTCGACTTCACGGGTCTCGTCGGTCGCGGCGAGCACCTCCATGTGCGTACGGAGGGTGCGTACGGCATCCAGCAGGACACGCGTCGCCTCGTCCGTCTGCGGAGGAGGGGCGCTGTAGGTGTACGAAGTCGCCCGGCCGTACCGGCCCGTGGCGATCGCCCCTCCCGACATGCTCCCGATGTGGACGGCCCCGCCGCCGGCTTCCGCGGCCCCGTCCCCGTCGTCCCCGTTCTGCGCGCCGGCGCCGGGTTCCTCCGGACTGCCGGGCTGCGCGCTGCCGGACGTCATGTGAAGCTCCCCTCCACGTGCTCGGCATGGCCGTGCTCGCCGGTGGCGACCGCTCCGCCGCTCATCCCCTGGATGAAGACGCCACCGTCGCGCACGTTCACGATCTGCTGCTCGAAGCGGTCCGTGCGGTAGCCGTGCTGCTCCAGCGCGTCCCGCACCCCGCTGGCGATGCGGTCCTGGACCGTCTTGATGTAGCGGCTCACGTCCATCTCCTGGAAGAGCGACAGCTCGGACGTGCTCGCCAGCTCCCGGATGGAGACGAGCGGCGCGTCGGGAGCGGCGTGCTCCGGCGAGGAGAGCCAGACACGGCAGACCGAGAACAGCGCCCGCAGCGCGGAGATGCCGGCGGCGGCGGTCAAAGCGGGCGCCGTGAGGATCGCGAGGACACCTTCGCGCAGCAGCCCCTCCGCCTGACGCTCGACCACGGCGTCCACCTCACGGAAGCTCTCGGCGACCGGCCCGAGCACGTGCGGAACGACCTCCAGTACGAGCATCCCGCCCTGGGTGTGCACCCGGACGAGCAGCGAGACGACCACCTGCTCCTCCCAGGCACCCACGCGGACGCGGATGAAGTGGCGGCGTGCCTCGCCGCCTTCCTCGACGGCCTCGCCCAGATGCCCTTGCACGCTCTCCGGGCTGTAGACGCCGCTGTCGCGGCGCACGCCGGAGGGCATGTAGACGAACTCCTCGATCTCCAGATCGCGCAGCCGGTCCCTGCTGGTGCGGGCGGCCGCCTCACGGAGCGCGACCAGCCGCGGCATGATCATGCCGAGCACGTGACGGTTGGAGAGGTGCGTCTCGCCCTGGGCCGGCACGCCGTGCTCGAACTCCTTCTTGCGGCGCAGCTCCAGCGCGAACGACCACGGCTTGTACGGCACGCCCGCCCCGACGAAGGGACGGTTCGCGTCGTACAGCGCGGCCTGGGCGTGCTGTTCGCGGTCGATGGCCTCGCCGACCAGGTGATAGCGCTGCGTCAGGGGGAGGTCGGGCTGCACGGCCGTGGGGAACTTCTCGCGGCTGAGCTGCTCACGCAGGACTGTCGTCACTCTGACCCGGTGCCACCACACCACAGCCGCCAGCAGCAGCGGGAAGATCACCGGGTACGGGTTCTCCGCGACGCCCGTCGCGGCGGTGATCCAGTACACGGCGACGAGCAGCCGGGCGGCGAGCGTGACGACGCCGCCCAGCTTCCGCCGCACCCCGGAGCGTGTCCACCAGCGCGGCGCCCGGGACTGCATGTACACCAGCGTCTCGCGCCCGGAGACGGCCCGCCCCGCCCAGAGGGCGAGAACGACCGCGGCGTAGAACAGCACCCATGCCGTGGGCTGTTCGGAGAGGGACGCGCCCGGACCGAGGTCGGTGAACAGCATCAGCGAGAGCAGCTCGCCGAAGGGGAGGTCGGCGTTGCCGCCGAACCTGTCGTCGATGGCGTCCCACGTCATGAGGACGGAGACGAGGAAGTAGGCGAGCCACACTCCCGCCATGGCCAGTGCCGTGCGCACTTCCTGCTGACGGGCTCTCAGGGCATGGGCGAGGACGGGGCGCAGATTCACACCGAGTGACGGCGGCACCGGACGCTCCGCATGACCGACCAGCTCGTCGATGACGCGCTGCCGGAACGCGGAGTTCAACCGCGCGCCCGCACACAGCAGTCGTGTCGCCTCACTGTGAGCGGGTGTGTGCGCTGGGTAACTCAAGACAGTCCCCCGATTTCCCCTAAGGTCTGGTCCAGGGAGGCCACGAAGATACCCGAGGAAGCAGGCCGCGGGCCACGCCGAAAGGTCCTCCTGGGGATAACTCTTAGGGAACGACGGGGACTTGACGGGCGATCAGCGCGGTGGAGCGCACTGCCGCACCCGCGGAGCGGCCCGCACGCGGACTACCCGGAAGAGCGACGGGCCCGCGGGACGGGAGAAGTGTGCTCCCGCCCCACGGGCCCGTGGATCCGCCTGTCCGCGCCGGCGGCGTCAGAGAAGACCGAGACCGCGGACGGCTTCGCGCTCCTCGGAGAGCTCCTGGACAGAGGCGTCGATGCGGGTGCGGGAGAACTCGTTGATCTCCAGGCCCTGGACGATCTCGTACGATCCGCCCGAGCAGGTCACGGGGAAGGACGAGATCAGACCCTCGGGGACACCGTAGGAGCCGTCGGAGGGGATGCCCATCGACGTCCAGTCGCCGGACGGGGTGCCGTTGACCCAGGTGTGCACGTGGTCGACGGCGGCGTTCGCGGCCGAGGCGGCCGAAGAGGCGCCGCGGGCCTCGATGATGGCGGCGCCGCGCTTCGCGACGGTCGGGATGAACTCCTCCGCCAGCCACTTCTCGTCGTTGACGGTCTCGGCCGCGTTCTTGCCGGCGATCTCGGCGTGGAAGATGTCCGGGTACTGCGTCGCCGAGTGGTTGCCCCAGATCGTCAGCTTCTTGATGTCCGTGACCTGGGTGCCGGTCGTCTTCGCGAGCTGGGTGAGCGCGCGGTTGTGGTCGAGGCGCGTCATGGCGGTGAAGCGCTCCGCGGGCACGTCGGGGGCCGCCGCCTGCGCGATGAGGGCGTTCGTGTTGGCGGGGTTGCCGACGACGAGGACCTTCACGTCGTCCGCTGCGTGGTCGTTGATGGCCTTGCCCTGCGGCTTGAAGATGCCGCCGTTGGCCTCCAGCAGGTCGCCGCGCTCCATGCCCTTCGTGCGGGGCCGGGCGCCGACGAGCAGGCCCACGTTGGTGCCGTCGAAGGCGACGTTCGGGTCGTCCGTGATGTCGATGCCGTGCAGGAGCGGGAAAGCGCAGTCGTCGAGCTCCATGGCCGTGCCTTCGGCGGCCTTGAGCGCCGGCGTGATCTCCAGCAGCCGCAGCCTGACGGGCACGTCGGCGCCGAGCAGCTGGCCGGAGGCGATACGGAAGAGCAGCGCGTAGCCGATCTGGCCGGCCGCTCCGGTGACGGTGACATTGACGGGGGTGCGGGTCATGGCGGTCTCCGTAGTACCTGGCGGTGGCAGTTCCGGGGCGGGGTCCTTCCCTGGGGGCACCTCCCTGGGGCCCTCCCAGGGAAGCGTGGGGAGAAGCCGGGGGGAGAAGCCACAGGGAACGCGCCCTGCCCTTTTCGGGAAGTCTCTCTACGTCAAGAGACCCTGCGCCAGGCTATCCGACGTCCGATACGCGCCGGCAGCCGCCCGCGCCAGGAGGGGTATGCGCGGACGGCTGCCGGTCTCCGCCAGCCCGTGGGGGGAGCTGACCGGGCGCCTTCCCGGAATCGCACAAGCCATGCATGCGCATTCATTCGAACTCGGACGGGCTCAGGAGCAGGCGGGCGGCGCCGAGTTGAGAGCCCTGGTCCAGGGTGCGCGAGCGTCGGACGGGCGCCGCGCCGTCCTCCGGGGCAGAGCACCTGGAAGAGCACCTGTGAGGCGCACCGGACACGCGCCCCCTTCATGAGGCATCCGCATGAGGCATCTGCACGGATCACGTGTCATACGCGCTGCGTTCACACCTCACGCCGCGGGCGGCGCCCCTGGGCGCCGCCGTGCCGCCGCTCAGGGACCGGACGGCTCCGCCGCCGGCGCGGAGGGCTCCGCCGCCGGTGCGGACGACTCGGTTCCGCCGGGGTCGGTGCACCCGGTGGTGCCCGCCGCGAGGGTGGCGCAGGCACGCGCCTCGGTCGCGGAGGTGACGGCCACCATCTCGGTGTAGGCGTCGTTCGTCGCGCCGACCTCGTCGCTCTCGGCGTGTCCACCCGCGCTGATCTTCAGTCCGTCCCCCTGTGCGGCACCGGTGATCCGGCCCCAGGCGGCCTTGCAGATCTCGCTGTAGCGCACCTCGACCATGCTCGGACCCACGAAGGCGGAGCTGCTGCTCTTGACGTTCTGCCCGCCGCAGCCCATCTCCTCCGGGTCCTTGCCGATGCAGTCCTTCCCCTGGCACTTCACGCCCGCGGGCAGGTTCGGTGCCGAGGTGGACGGTGAAGGCTTCGGCGAGGCGTTGCTGTTGTCCGTCACACCGGGAAGGCCGAACATCAGGACCCCGACCGCTATGACGGCGAACGCACCGGCGGCACCGGCGAAGAGAGCCGCGTACCTCACCTTGCGCGAAGCACGCTCGGGGTCCTCCGGCGTCCCCTGCGGCTCCGGTCCCCCGGGGCCGCCCGGGTAACCGGGAGGTCCGGGGACCGCTCCGGACGCCGCCGCACCGGGGGTGTCCGCGCCTTCGGCCGCCTTGCCCTTCCGCAGGGAGGCGACGCCGCCCAGCGCGTACGTCCCGGCTGGATCGTCCTGCCCGGCGGGGGAACGCTCCTGCGGAGCGGACCAGGCACCCAGATCGACCCGCTGCCTGTCACCCGCCGCTCCCCTGCGGGGCAGCGGCCGCAGCATCGCCGTCTGATCGTCCGCGGGCGGCTTCAGCAGGTCCGCCTGCCGGGCCCGGTCGGAGCCGTCGGCGGCGGTGCCGCCGGACAGCTGGGAGGCGGAGGGCGGGGCCGCCGAGAACGCGGTGGACGCGGAGGTGTTCAGAGGCTCGCCGTCGTCGCCCGTCCCGGCCGCCTCGCCGTTACGGGAATCGCCCTTGCCCCGTTTGCCGGCCTGGTCCTTCTCGCGTCCCTCGCCCTTGGCCTTCGCCTTGTTGCGGGGACGCTTCTTGCCCTTGGCGGGCTCGTCCCAGAACTCCCCCAGCGCTTCCCGCGCCTGGGCGACGCGGATGGCCTCCATCGTCACGTCGTGCCGCATCTCCGCGCGGCTCCACGCCCGTTCGGCCAGTTCCCACATCGTCTCCAGGTGACGGATGTCGGTGTCGGTGACCTCCGCCAGAGCGTGCGCCGCGCCTCGCGGCGGCAGCAGCCGGCCGCCCAGGTACTTCTCCCAGGACGACTTGCTGTAGCCGGTGCGGTCGGCGACCGTCGCGACGCTCATCCCGCTGCGGTCCACCAGCCGCCTCAACTGGCTTGTGAACTCCCGTATCTGCGGGTCCAGTTCCTCCGGTAGAGGCCTCCACCGAGGCATGTGCCTCCCCCTCGTCCCCCGACTTCGTCGACATTCCCCACGCTTGGTCGTCACCAGTCTGCCACCACGGCCCGCCGGTGCGGCCATGGCGGGGGCCCGCACTTCACAGCGGAAGTACGGGCCGCCCCCTCGCGTCACCCGGCGTGTCGGGCCACATGCCCTGCGCCGTCAACGACGCTCCGGAACGCCGGAGTTGTGAAGCCCTGAGCGGAATGCACCGATACGCCGCCCCTCACCCGCCTCTGATCGTGAAGTGGAGGATGTCCTCCAGGATCGGGATGCTCAGCCACGGACTGGGCTGCGCCATCAGTGCCAGCAGGCAGATGGCGAGACCGAGCAGTCCGTACGTCAGCATGTCCGTGAAGGCGGAACGGACCGCCAGCATCCCCACCGACGGCATGAACCGGCGCAGCACGGCACCGCCGATCAGCGACACCCCGATGATGAGGGTCCCCGCGCGGAACTCCCCGATCGTCACCAGGAGTCCGATCAGCACTCCGCAGCAGACGGCGAGCAGCGGCCACTGCCGGTAGGGCGCCGCATGGCCGGCGCCCATCGCCCGCCGGCCTCCCTCGGGCCGGGCCGTGTCCCGCGTCACCGTGGGGAAGCGTCGTGTGCCGCGTGCGTTGACCTTCATACCCTCACCACTCAAGACCTCGACTCACTGCCACGACCTGACCCGTGCCTCACTGCCGGCCCGCTGCGGGCTCCAGGCCCCGCTCGGCCGCCTCCACGACGTTGACGAGCAGCTGCGCACGGGTCATCGGACCGACGCCGCCGGGATTCGGCGAGATCCATGCCGCGACCTCGGCCACTCCGGGGTGCACGTCGCCGACGATCTTGCCGTGCTCGTCGCGGCTGACGCCCACGTCCAGGACGGCGGCGCCCGGACGCACGTCCTCCGGCTTGATCAGATGGGGCACCCCGGCCGCGGCCACGACCACGTCGGCCTGCCGCAGCAGCCCCGGCAGGTCGCGCGTCCCGGTGTGGCACTGCGTCACCGTGGCGTTCACGCCGCGCCGGGTCAGCAGCAGCGGGATCGAACGTCCGACGGTGATGCCGCGCCCGACGACGACCACGTGCGCACCGTTCAGTTCGACCTCGTGCCGGCGCAGCAGCTGGATGATGCCCTGCGGCGTGCAGGGCAGCGGCCCCGGCTCGTTCAGCACGAGACGGCCGAGGCTCGTGGGGTGCAGTCCGTCGGCGTCCTTCGCCGGGTCCATCAGCTGGAGCACCCGGTTCGTGTCGATGCCCTCGGGGAGCGGCAACTGGACGATGTAGCCGGTGCACTCGGGGTCGTCGTTGAATTCCCCGACGACCGCCTCGATCTCCTCCTGGGTGGCCGTGGCGGGCAGCTCACGCTGGATCGAGTTGACACCGATCTGCCCGCTGTCGCGATGCTTGCCGGCGACGTACTTCTGACTGCCGACGTCGTCACCGACCAGCAGGGTGCCGAGACCGGGCGTGATGCCCCGCGCCCTGAGCGCTGCGACACGCTCCTTCATGTCGGACTTGATCGCTGCCGCCGTGGCCTTGCCATCGAGAATCTGGGCCGTCATGGCTCCCATACTCCCGGATACGGGGCGCCGGGCAGAAATCCGTATCGCTCTTCAGGACGCCGGATGCCGAAAGCGGCAGCCGGGCGGGGTGCGACGGATAACGGGGATCTCGGCATCACATTGCGGATTCGCCACATTCCCGGATCCAGCTGGACAGCGTCGCGTTCCGCCGACCAACATGAAGCGGCGGCGCCACGCCCGGACTTGCAGGGCAGACGGTATGGCGTCGCAGCATCGGGGGAGGCACATCGTGCATACAGCACACCTCACGCAGTCCACGTCCACGTCGGCGTCTGCGGGGGCGGAACTGTCGTTCCCCCGAGATTCTTCGGCCCATTCCGCTCCCAGACGAACGCACGTAGGAAGGCACCCGTGAGCTACCCACCGCCTCCCGGCCAGGACCCGAACAACCCGTACGCGCAGCAGCCGCCCCAGCAGCCCTACGGCTACCCGCAGCAGCCCCAGCAGGGCGGCCAGCCCGCATACGGCTACCCGCAGCAGCAGCCTCAGTACGGCCAGCCCCCGTACGGCCAGCAGCCCCAGGGCGGAATTCCGGGCCAGCCCGGCTACGGCTACCCGCAGCAGCCCGGAACGGTGCAGGCCAACAACGGCTACATAAACATCAACAACCTCGGCCCGGCCCAGCTGGCCACGATGGGGCAGCGGTTCCTCGCCCGTCTCATCGACGGCCTGATCATCAGCACCGTCCTCACCATCGTGATGATCGCCGGCCTGGGCAGCGCCATCGGCGTCGGCTCCTCCATAGACGACTGCGGCACCTACACGACCCCGGGCTACAGCGAATGCGTGCAGGACGCTCAGGAAGCCAGCATGGGCGCACTGGGCGTCATGATGGTCATGATGCTGTGCCTCGCCGTCTTCCTGGCGCTCTACGAGTGGCTGATGATCGCCTTCAAGGGTGCGACGGTCGGCAAGATGGCCCTGGGCCTGCGCGTCGTGAGGGAGGCGGACGGCCAACTGCCGGGCGCCGGCGGCGGCTTCGTCCGCTACATCATCCCGATCGCGGGCGCGCTCGCCTGCTACATCGGCGCGCTGCTCGTCTTCCTCTCGCCGTTCTTCGACAACAGCGGGAAGCTGCAGGGCTGGCACGACCGCGCCGCGGGCACCGTCGTCATCAAGAAGTAGCGGACGGCTGCGCGGGCATCCGCGCGGCACCTCCGTCCGGATCACGGCACCACCACGAAGGCCGCGCCGCATCTCACGAGGGCGCGGCCCTTCGTGCGTCACGGGCGCGAGCCCGCACCTCGCACTCACCTCCCGACCGAAAGGCCACGACCATGAGTTATCCGCCGCCCGGGCCCGGCAACGACCCGTACGCGCAGAACCCGTACGCCCAGCAGCCCGCCCAGCCGCCCACGGCGCCCTACGGCTACCCGCAGCAGCCCCAGCCGGGCGGCCAGCCGGCATACGGCTACCCGCAGGCGCCCCCGCCCGGCCCGGGCATGGTCCCCGGGCCTCCGCCCGGCATGATGCCGAGCAAGGTCAACGGCGTCCGCGTCATGGCTTACATCGCGGGCGGTCTGCAGGCTCTGGTCTCCATCGCCGCGATGATCGGTCTCGGGGTGGCGGCGGAGAACCTGCACGGCATGCCGGGGTACTCGAGTGCGCACACCCCCATCGGCGTCCTGTACATCCTCTTCGGGGTGTGCCTCGTGCACGCCGTCCTCGGACTCGTGCTGGCCTTCTCCCTGCCCAAGGGCGGAAGCGGAACCCGCACCGGAGGCATCGTATGGGCCTCGTTCCTCACCCTCTTCGGGCTTCCGTTCCTTCCCCTCGGACTTGTGTGGATGGCGCTCGGGATCACCTGCATCGTGCTCCTCGCGCAAGAGGGCGCGTGGTTCAACAGGCCGCGCTACTGAGGCGGTCGGCCCCGCCGGCACAGGGCGTCCGAAACTCCGGCGGTACGCACCGGAGCTGCCGGACCACCGGGACTCGCAGCAGCTCACCGGCACGCACCCCGGGCGCTCGATCAGGCGCCCGGGGTGCCGCGTCTCCGCTGCCGCCCGTCAGGCCGGGCCGGATCAGTGGAAGAAGTGCCGGGTTCCGGTGAGGTACATCGTGACGCCCGCGGCCTTCGCCGCCTCGGTCACCGCCTCGTCGCGCACCGAACCGCCGGGCTGCACGACGGCCTCGACCCCGGCACGGGCCAGCACCTCGAGCCCGTCGGGGAAGGGGAAGAACGCGTCGGAGGCGGCGTAGGAGCCGCGTGCCCGCTCCTCCCCCGCGCGCTGAACGGCGAGCTTCGCGGAGTCGACGCGGTTGACCTGGCCCATGCCCACGCCGACCGTCGCACCGTCCTTGGCGAGCAGGATCGCGTTGGACTTCACCGCACGGCAGGACCGCCAGGCGAAGGCCAGATCCTCCAGTTCCGCCCCGGACAGCGGTTCGCCCGTGGCCAGCCGCCAGCCGGCCGGGTCGTCGCCCGCCGCCTGCAGCCGGTCCCGGACCTGGAGCAGCGTGCCGCCCTCGACGGGCCTGAACTCGACGGCGCCGGAGGGCTTTCCGGGGCAGCGCAGCACCCGGATGTTCTTCTTGCGGGACAGCACCTCCACAGCGCCCTCCTCGTACTCCGGCGCCACGACGACCTCCGTGAAGATCTCCGCGACCTGCTCCGCCATGGCGACGGATACCGCACGGTTCACGGCGATCACACCGCCGAACGCGGAGAGCGGGTCACACGCGTGTGCCTTCCGGTGCGCCTCCGCGACGTCCGAACCGACAGCGATACCGCAGGGGTTGGCGTGCTTGATGATCGCCACGCAGGGCCGTGCGTGTTCGTGGGCGGCGCGGCGCGCGGCTTCGGTGTCGACATAGTTGTTGTACGACATCTCCTTGCCGTGCAACTGCTCCGCGTGGGGCAGGCCGGTGCCGCTGCCGTCCGTGTAGAGGGCGGCGGGCTGGTGGGGGTTCTCGCCGTAGCGCAGCACGCTGCGGCGGGTGAAGGCAGCGCCGACGAACTCCGGGAAGACGGTCACCTGTTCGCCCTGCTCCGCCCCGGTCTCCCGCGGCAGCGTCGACACCGTCCCGTCCCCGTCCGCATAGCCGCTCGCGAACCAGTCGGCCACAGCCACGTCGTACGCAGCCGTGTGCTGGAACGCCTCGGCGGCCAGCCGCTTGCGCTCGGCGAAGCCGAAACCACCGCCTTCCGCGGCCTTCAGCACGTCCGCGTAACGCCCGGGGTTCACGACGACGGCGACGGAGTGGTGGTTCTTGGCGGCGGCCCGCACCATCGAGGGACCGCCGATGTCGATCTTCTCCACGCACTCGTCGGGACCGGCGCCCGAGGCGACGGTCTCCCGGAAGGGGTAGAGGTTGACGATCACCAAGTCGAAGGGTTCCACGCCCAGTTCGGTCAGCTGCTCGCGGTGGGAGGCCAGCCGCCGGTCCGCGAGGATTCCGGCGTGCACACGCGGATGCAGCGTCTTGACGCGTCCGTCCAGACACTCCGGGAAGCCCGTCAGCTCCTCGACGGCGGTCACCGGCACGCCCGCCGCCGCGATCTGCTGCGCGGTGGAGCCCGTCGAGACGAGCTGGACACCCGCCGAGTGCAGACCGCGCGCCAGCTCGTCCAGGCCGGTCTTGTCGTAGACGCTGACCAGGGCCCTGCGGACGGGCTGCTTGCCGCCCCCGGCGCTCGTGCCGGCCTCGCTCATGCCGCCTTCACCCATGTTGCAGCCGTACCTTTCGTCCTTCGATGCGGTAGCCGTCGCGGGAGAGACGTCCCACGACATCGACGAGCAGCCGTCGCTCGACTTCCTTGATCCGCTCGTGGAGAGCGGCGCCCCCGTCGGCGTCGTCCTCGTCCAGAACCTCCACCACGCCCTGCGCGATGATCGGCCCCGTGTCGACACCGTCGTCGACGAAGTGGACGGTGCACCCGGTCACCTTCGCCCCGTAGGCGAGGGCGTCGCGCACGCCGTGCGTACCGGGAAAGCTGGGGAGCAGCGCGGGATGCGTGTTGACCACCCGCCCTGCGAAACGGGCGAGGAACTCCTTGCCCACGATCTTCATGAAGCCCGCCGAGACCACGAGGTCCGGCTCGTACGCCGCTGTCGACCGGGTCAGGGCCTGATCCCACTCCTCCCGCGTGGCGTGGTCCCTCAGCCGGCACACGTAGGTGGGGATGCCGGCGCGCCTCGCACGCTCCAGGCCCTCGATCCCGTCCCTGTCCGCGCCGACGGCCACGATCCGTGCGCCGTACGCCTCCTCCCCCTGTTCCGCGACGGCGTCGAGGAGTGCCTGCAGGTTCGTACCGGATCCGGATACGAGAACCACGAGACGGCGGACGGGACGGGAACCGGTGCAGGGGCGGCCCGGGCTCTGGTGCGCAGCCACGACGAGGCTCTCTCTCGGGGGAATCCCCGGCACCGCGGGGCGGTTCGGGGAAGCAGCGGTTTGTGTGGTCGTACGAACTCGTCGGGTACCGGATTCCGGGGAACTCTACGAAGCGTCCGACCGTCGGCAACGATACCGGCACCTGACACGGCCCCCACGGGACGGGGGCGGACACGGCAGGTAGCGTCAGGAGGGACAGACCCGAGCCTGCGCCGACGTACGCACCGGCACACGAGGCCCGACCGGAACCGGCACGACAGGACGCAAGGGGAAGACACACAGCACATGACCGACCGAAGTCGCCGCCGCGCGGCAGCCCCATCCGACAGCACCTCGCGCGAGGACAACCCCTTCGCGGCACCGCCGGAGGGGCAGCCGGACCGGCCATGGCAGCCGCGCCGCGGGACGGACTCCCGGCGCGGAACGGGTGCGGGCGAGTCCGGCGGTTCGGGAGGACATGACGGCTCGGAGCCGGAATCCGACCCGGGTCCGGGACCGGACGGCAGGCCCTCGTCCTGGGGCAGCCAGTGGAGCAGCCGCCAGCCGGGCAGACAGAGCGGCGGCTTCGGGGATTCGGGCGGTCCGGGCGACAACGGTGGGGACGGCGGTGGCTCCGGCCCGGGCGGCGGCGGTTCCGGTCCGGGCGGTGCCAGGGGCGGGATGCGCTGGGACCCGACCGACCCGATGCAGCGCCACGCGCGCTACTCCCTGCACAGCGGCATCTGGGCGCTCTTCTTCGCCCTCTTCAGCCTCCCCGAAGTGGCGCTGCTCCTGGGGGCGCTGTCCCTGTACTGGGGCATCGACGCACTGCGCAACGGGAAGTCCCGGTCGCGCGGCGCGGGTTCGGGCAGGCGCGGCGGCAAGCCGGGTACTGCGGCCCGGGCGGAGGACGTCGCGGGCAGCGACCGCTCGGCGACGGACGAGAGGCCGAAGGCCGCACCCCCGGTCCCGGTGAGCGTCACACCGCAGCAGGCTGCCAAGTCCCGTACGACGGCGGCGATCAGCGGCCTGATCACCGCGTCGCTCGCGCTGGCCGTGGTGGCGGCGACGTTCGCCTTCCAGTCCGTCTACCGCGACTACTACACGTGCACGCAGGACGCGCTCACGCAGTCCTCCCGTGAGGACTGCAAGGACCTCCTGCCGAGCAACCTGCGCCCCCTGCTCGAAGACCGCTGACCCCGGCCGGCCGGGCCGGCCGGCGGGACGCCGGCGGAAGCTCGGATACCGCTCCGGACCGTCCGCGGACCCGCCGGCTCAGTGCCTGCGCGGTTCGAAGTCGGGCATGAGGCCGCCCGACGCGCTCTTCAGTGCCGCCCAGCGTGCCTGCCGTGCAGCCGTCGCGTGCCAGTCGTCGTCAGGTCCGGGGTCCCGCAGGCGCCACGCGCGTACGAGCAGCGCCACCGGCACTCCCACGGCCGTTCCCCACACAGCAGCCGACGACCCCGTCAGCCACCAGCTCGGCCCGAAGAACGCGAGCGCCTGCGTGCCGATCGCCCCTCCCGAGGAGGCGGCGAGCACAGCGAAGCCGCCACCGCAGCAGCACGCGACGAATACGACGACGCAGACCGTGCTCCGCCACCCCGCCGAATCCGCTCGCCGGCCCTGCCCGGGCACCGCCGCACGTCCCACATACCAGCCGGCGGTGGCACCGGCGGCCGCGGGCACGGCACCGGAGAGAAGACAGGCGAGGAGCCCGCCCGTGCCGCCCGCGGGAACCGCGGCGAGCAGGGGGAACGGCGGCAGTCCGGGGTCGCCACCCGCGGCGAAAGGGCCCACCAGGGTCCCCGTCCCCAGTGCGAACCCGGGGCCCAGGCCGTACGACGCCGCCCAGACGGCGGCGTTCGGCAGCAGCGCGACGACGAGAAGGAGCACGGCGAACCGGCCCGGCCAGGCGTTCGCGAGCGCGGGGAAGGACTCCTGCACGGCGTCCAGGTGCCACAGCAGAGCACCGACGGTCAGTACCAGTCCGCCGCCGCACAGAACTGCCGTGGCGATCAGCGCGGTACGCAGCGGGCGGAGGCGTCGCGCGAGAGCGAAGGTCTCCCGCATGTACAGGGGAAGCGGCCGCTCGGCGGTGCCCGCCGCACCACCCTGGCCCGCATCCGCGCCGGACGGTCCGTCCTGATCGGCCCCGTCCCCGGGGACCGCCTCCTCGCACGCCTGCCCCTCGCTCTTCGAGGCACTGCGCACGCCCCCGGCCCACGTGGCCGCTGCCGCCACGCACACCACGAAGAGCGGCAGACGCACGACGGCACTGAGTACGTCGGCGCGGACCGGCGCGGCCGACGTGAACAGCACGGCGAGGGCGGCCGTCAGCAGATATCCGCCCGCCACCCACCCGACGGGTGCCAGGACTCCCGGCTCCTCACGGTCCTGGCCGCTCCGGCCCGCGTCGCGCTCCTCACCCGCCAACAGGGCGCGCACGCAGGCCCGGTGGAGCAGCCAGACGGGAAGCACCACAAGAAGCAGCGGAGTCAGAGCGACGGGCGCGGGCACCCCGGAGAGGGTCTCGGTCCGTACGAGGCCGCTGCCGTGTCCGAGCAGCCAGAGGTCGGCTGCGACCTGCAGTGCGGCATCGGCACCGGTGTCGGGATAGGGAGTGATGATCCACAGGAGCAGAACGAGGACGGTCAGCGAACCGAGGCCCAGCCCGGCGGCGATCACTCCCTCGAAGAGCCACGCGGCCTGTGACGGCTGCTGCCGCGGGGTGCTTCGGCTGTACGGGGACAACGTCGGGCTGCGATGCGTCACTTGGCTCACATCGACATGCTGTCAACAACACCCGTTCTGATCTGGTAACACGCTTTTTGTCGCTGTGTCGCCCATTATGTCCACATGCACCTTGTCACACAAACCGCACGCCGGTGGCGGAGCGTATGAGCCGGGAACGCGAGGGCGCGCCCTGCTCCGGCGGCGACGGGCAAGCACGGAGCGGGCGTTCGGCGACAGCGGAGACCACGGAACCCACGTCCGCACGGCCTGCTCCGGAGACCGCGGCCGAGGCATTCGACCGGCTTCACGAGCAGCACGCCCCGTCGCTCACACGCCAGGTCTTCCTCCTGTGCGGCCGCCCGTCCCTCGCCCGCCGCTCCGTCCGGCACGCCTTCCGGCTCGCCTGGCAGCGCTGGCCCGATGTGGCCGTCGACCCCGACCCGGCAGGCTGGATCCGGGCCGCCGCGTACCGGTACGCCCTCGCCCCTTGGCGCCACTTCCGGCTGCTGAGCCTCCTGCGTCACGCACGGGCGATGCGGAACGTTCCTCCGGGCGACCGCGAGCTGCTGGACGCGTTGCTGCGCCTGCCCTCTGCCTACCGCGCGGCCGTTCTGCTCTGCGACGGGCTCGGGTTGAGCCCGGCGGACACCGCAGCCGAGGTGGAGGCGAGCAGCGCGGCGACCGCGGGCCGGCTCCGCCGCGGACGAGCCGCACTCGCCGAACGCGTCCCCGTACTCCGCGACGCGGCGCCCCGGGAGCTTCCGGCGCTGACCGCGGCGCTGCTGGGGCAGTTGGCCGCACCTCAACCGGTGTCGCTGCCGCCCGCACGGCATGTACGCCGTCTCGGCACTCTCCGTTCGTGGGGCGCGACGGCCGCGGCTCTCGGTCTGACCGCGTCGGTGGCGGTCGCCGGCTTCACGCTCGTCGCGTCCGACGACGAGCGGAACGTCCCGCGGCTTCCCGTTCCCAAGAAGCCGTCGGCGACGCTCGCTCCGGACCGGCAGCCGGGGCGCCTGCTGCCGATGGTCTGAGGGAGCCCTTGGGCATGCGTACGGGCCCGGTCCTCCAGGCTGGAGGACCGGGCCCGTACACAGGTGGAGCGTGTGCCGCCCCGGGTTGCCGACTCCCGTCAGCTGCCGAGCAGTTCGCGCGCCAGACGTGCGGTCTCGGACGGCGTCTTGCCGACCTTCACGCCCGCGGCCTCGAGCGCCTCCTTCTTCGCCTGGGCCGTGCCCGACGAACCGGAGACGATGGCACCCGCGTGACCCATGGTCTTGCCCTCGGGTGCGGTGAATCCGGCGACGTAACCGACGACGGGCTTGGTGACGTTCTCCTTGATGAAGTCCGCCGCCCGCTCCTCCGCGTCACCGCCGATCTCACCGATCATGACGACCAGATCGGTGTCGGGGTCGGCTTCGAACGCCTTGAGCGCGTCGATGTGGGTGGTGCCGATGACAGGGTCACCGCCGATGCCGACCGCGGACGAGAAGCCGATGTCGCGCAGCTCGTACATCATCTGGTAGGTCAGCGTGCCGGACTTCGACACGAGGCCGATGCGTCCGGCCTGCGTGATGTCGCCCGGGATGATGCCGGCGTTGGACTGGCCCGGCGTGATCAGACCGGGGCAGTTCGGGCCCACGATGCGGGTCTTGTTGCCCTTCTGGCAGGCGTAGTCCCAGAAGTACGCGGTGTCGTGGACCGCGATGCCCTCGGTGATGACGACGGCGAGCCCGATCTCCGCGTCCACCGCCTCGATGACGGCGTCCTTCGCGAACTTGGGCGGCACGAAGATGACGGTCGCGTCGGCTCCGGTGGCCTCGATGGCCTCCTTGACGCCGCCGAAGACCGGCACGTCGGTGCCGTCGAAGTCGACGCTCGTGCCCGCCTTGCGCGGGTTGACACCGCCGACGATGTCGGTGCCGGAAGCAAGCATCCGCTTGGTGTGCTTCTGGCCCTCGGAGCCGGTCATCCCCTGGACGATGACCTTGCTCTCCTTGTTGAGGAAGATAGCCATGGTGTGTCGATGTCCTCGTCAGATCTCGGTCTCGTCCGGCTTACTTGGCGGCCAGTTCGGCAGCACGGTCCGCCGCACCGTCCATGGTGTCCACCTGCTGCACCAGCGGGTGGTTCGCGTCGTTGAGGATCTTCCGGCCGAGCTCCGCGTTGTTGCCGTCGAGGCGCACGACCAGTGGCTTGTTCACTTCCTCGCCCTTGCTCTTGAGCAGTTCGAGGGCCTGGACGATGCCGTTCGCGACGGCGTCGCAGGCGGTGATCCCGCCGAAGACGTTCACGAACACCGACTTGACGTCGGGGTCGCCGAGGATGATCTCGAGGCCGTTGGCCATCACCTCGGCGGAGGCACCGCCGCCGATGTCGAGGAAGTTGGCGGGCTTGACGTTCTTGTGCGCCTCACCCGCGTACGCGACGACGTCGAGGGTGGACATGACCAGCCCCGCGCCGTTGCCGATGATGCCGACCTGGCCGTCGAGCTTGACGTAGTTGAGGCCCTTCGCCTTCGCCGCCGCCTCCAGCGGATCGGCTGCGGCCTTGTCCTCCAGGGCGGCGTGGTCGGGCTGCCTGAACTCGGCGTTCTCGTCGAGTGTGACCTTGCCGTCCAGCGCGATGACCTTGCCGTCGCCGGTCTTGACCAGCGGGTTGACCTCGACGAGCGTCGCGTCCTCGCGGACGAAGACGTCCCACAGCTTCTGGAGGACGTTCACCACCTGGTCGGTGAGCTCGGCCGGGAACTTGGCGGCCTCGGCGATCTCGCGCGCCTTGGCGTCGGTCACGCCCTCGATGGCGTCGACGGGGATCTTCGCGAGCGCTTCGGGCTTCGTCGCGGCGACCTCCTCGATCTCGACGCCGCCCTCGACGGAGGCCATCGCCAGGAAGGTGCGGTTGGTGCGGTCCAGCAGGAAGGAGACGTAGTACTCCTCCGCGATGTCCGCGGTCTGGGCCAGCATGACCTTCTGGACCGTGTGGCCCTTGATGTCCATGCCCAGGATGGCCCCGGCCTTCTCGACGGCGTCCGCCGGGTCGGAAGCCAGCTTCACACCGCCGGCTTTGCCCCGACCGCCGGTCTTCACCTGCGCCTTGACGACCGCGCGACCGCCGAGTCGCTCGGTCACCTCGCGCGCCGCCTCGGGCGTGTCGATGACTTCACCGGCCAGCACCGGTACGTCATGCTTGGCGAAGATGTCCCTCGCCTGGTACTCGAACAGGTCCACGCGCGTACGTCCCCTTAATCAGTGGTTCGCGGTTGTCAGCGTGAGTGTGGGCGTGCCGCGTGGCCGCGGCGTGACGGATGGCGCGGCATGTCCGCCTTGCAGGTTAGCTCTGCGGGTGAGTGCTGCATAAATCCGGGCTCACACCAGCGCGGTGACAACGGTCACAGAACCAAGGTCCCGGTGGCGCGCGAGGCGTTTCACGCCCACCGCCCGCTCTGCGCGCCGCATGGAGGCGCTGCTGAGCGGGCGGAGGATCTCCAAGAGGCTTCCGGATGCGTACGGGTGGGTCTCACGACGGACGGCCCGTGGAGCAACGCTGTTGCCGCGGTGCCGAGTTGAGGGCCGGGACCACGACGCACGGCCGCGTCGTCCCGCGTCCGCACCGGTTCCGGATCACGGCGCCCGTTCCGGAGGGTACGGGCGGCGCCTCGTAGTGTCCGCCGGGCGGGACGCCCTCAGAGAGCCGGAATCGTGGGCGTGACGGGAAGTGCGGGAAGCGACATGGGCAGGATGCCGATGCTCGGGACTCCCGGCACCAGTTCCGGAATCTCGATCACCAGGTCCTCCGGCAGCCCCGCCGCGGACGGCGCGGTCGCCGCAGCCGCGATGCCGGGCACAGCGCCCAGGTCCTCACGCGCGGCAGCCGAAGACGCCGTGGACACGGCCTGACCGGCCTCTTCCGTGACATGTGCGGCCGCCTTCCCTGCGCCTTCCGTCATGTCCTCGGTCTGCTCGCCGACCCGGTCGACGTCACCGGTGAGAGTGCCGGTACCGACCGCGCCTCCGGTGGCGTCCTTCCCCAGTGAGCGCTCCACGACCTGTGTCAGCTCCGTGATGTCTCCGGAAGTCCCTCTGCCCGAAGGCGGTTCGTCCGCCTGCACGCCGCCGGTGCCGAGCACCCACAGGCCTGCGGCTGCCGCTACGAGGAGGAACCCACGGGAAGCGTTGTTGCTCCTGTGCATTGCTGTCTCGATTCAGTAGTTCCGAAGTGATGAGCGGTGAACGGTGATGAGTGAGCGGTGCGTGCCGCACCCCGGAGAGCCGGACGACGGTCAGGTCGCGGGGTGGCTCAACCCCCTTGCTGAGCCACCCCGTTCCCTGCTCATCCGCCGTCCGGCAACCGGACGCGCGGAGGGATCAGACCGCGGGGACCGCCGGGACGGTCACCGGCAGCTGGGAGGCGGAGGGCAGGCCCGGGATGTTCGCCGCGTCCGTCAGGTCACGGGTGCTGGGGACCACGTAGATCTGGACGGCGGAGGCGGCGTCGGCCACCGTGGTGTCGACGTTGCGGTGCAGACCGGCCGCCGTCGCGTGCGCGTACGGCACGGCGTCTGCGGCGACACCGTGGCCGAAGTCGTCGGCGGCACCGTGGACTTCGTGGACCAGCGTGTGCGTGCGGCCGACGGTGCTCTCGGCGAAGGGGGCACTGGTCGCGGCGGCGTCGTCGACGGTCACGGCGACGTCGGTGGCGACCTGGTCCACGGCCGGCTGGACGTGCACGATGACGCTGCCGACGTGGGGAGGCAGCACGGACACGACACCGGAGCCGTCCACCACGGGCTGAGCGGTGGAGGCGGCCGTACGGACGGTGCCGAGCGCCTGCTGCGCGTGGTCGCCCTTGAGTACGCCGGTCACCGGCTCGGGACGGAAGTTGGCAGCAGCCAGACCGTTGACGAGGTCACCCGTGGCCGGTGCGGACGGCAGAGCGGGAACACCGGGGACGCCCGGGACCGCCGGAAGCGGCGCGGCGGGGAGGGTGTGGGCGGGCAGCTGCGCCACGACGGCGCCCGGCAGGTTGCCGACGGGTCCGGGGAGCGGGGCGGTCACGGGACGGACGCCCTTCTGGGCCTCCTTGATCGCCTTGGTGGCGCGGCCCGACTCGTCGACGGCCTTGTCGGCGGCACCGCGTGCGCTCTCGACCGCGTCGGAGGCGGCGCCGGCCTGCGGCAGCTTGCCCGTCACGCCGTCCACCCGGCCGCCCGTCACGCTGCCGAGGGTGTCGCTCACGGCCTCGGAGACGCCCGCGGTGGGCAGGGTGTTGCCGGGCAGGCCGTTCTCGGGGATGCCGTGGCTCGGCAGCTTGCCGGTGATGCCGTCGGTGGTCTTCTTCACGGTGTCGGTCGCGCCGTCGAGGGTGCTCGTCAGGCCGCCCTTGCCGGCCTCGTCGACGGCGCCGGTGACGGTGTCGGCGGAGACGGGCAGCTCCGCCGCGTTGGCGCCGGTGGTGCCGAGGGCCCAGATGCCCGAGGCGGCGGCAGCGACCATGAGGGAACGCCGGATGTTCTTGTGCATGAGAGAGGTCCTTCGAATTCAGGAGATCTTGCGGCTTGGGCAGACCTGTCCACCCCCGCGTGGCAGGTCGCGGGTACTGCAGACGGGGTGGAGGTCTGCCCTAGCCGGGGAATTCGAGGACTTCGGAAGCGCGGTCGCGGGTCGGTGCGTCCGCCGCCGCACGTACGGCTCCGGGCTGCGGCAGCCCGAAGAGTTCGACGTCGGTCAGGTAACCGGCGAGCTGCTGCGGACCGCCGCGCGAGCCGTTGCCGTCGCTCGCGAACTGCGAGGCGCCGGCGGAGGGAGCGGCCGGGACGTGCTGGAAGGGGATGTGGCCCGGCAGGCCGTCGCCCTCGCGCGAAGTGCCGTCGTCCGCCTCGGCGTGCCGGACGGCACTGTGCGAGGAGGCCGCGGCGGGCCCGTCCGAACCGCGCTGAACGAGATACCGGCCGGCCGCGGGCGACGCACTGTCGGCGCCGTCGGCGGACGGACCGTCGTCACCCCGGCCCGGCTCGTCTCCGCTGTCGCTCTCCGGGGCGCTGCCGCCCCGGCCGTCGCCGAGCTGGAGACCGAGCCGCTCGGTGATGCCGCTCAGACCCGCTGCGTCACTGACACCCTCGACGGTCTCACCGACGGGACGGGTGATCTCTTCCGCGCCTCCGGCCCCCTCGGCCACCGGGCCGATGACCCGGGACGCCGCCTCGCCGGCGGCCTGTTCCGCCGCCTGGTGCTGCTCGGCCAGCTCGTCCTGGGAGGAGGAGCCGGCCCCGGGGGACTTCTCGGGCTTCAGCAGACCGGCGGCGCTGCCGTCGGTCTTGCCCTTCGGGCCGTCCAGTCCGGTGGCGGCTTGAGCGCTGCCACCGAAGAGGAAGGCGAGGGCCAGGAAACCGCCGAGGAAGAGCAACGTCAGCACGGCCCGCCGGGCGGCGGCCGAGCGCGGCGGGCGCACGGCAGCAGACACGGCGGAGACAGCTGACAAGGCAGAGACCTTCCCGGAGAAGCACGGAGAACGCCGGACGCGAGCGGCTCAGGAGGCCTGACGGCGTCCTGGCCCGGTGGTCCGGACAACGGAGATCTTTGCACGGCGCCGGGCCCCCACCGCAACTGCCGTCACAAAGTGTTCACTTCTCCTTCCGCTCTCTCGCGGGAACGCCCCGGGCCTCACGTTCTTCATCCCCTACGGTGCGTCAACTCCTGGGAAAGGGAACGGAGTTGGCGCGACGCACCCGTCGGGTGGTGCCGTGGCCTGTCGGCCGCGGGCCGTCCGGTCCGCTCGGCGCCGCCCGGACTTCCAGTGCAGGAGGCCCACGTCGTCGTGAGCGCCCGTCCGCCCCACGCCGTGCCGCCCGAGCGCCGTGCCGGTGCCGCCCGTCACGTCGGGGGCGGCACCGGCAGGGGCCGCTTCTCGATCGCCGCAGCCATCACGTCCGGGAAGTGGTCGGGCGTACAGGCGAAGGCCGGAGCTCCCAGCTCTGCCAGCGCGGTCGCGTGGCCGCGGTCGTAGGCGGGTGCGCCCTCGTCGGAGAGCGCGAGCAGGCTGACGAACTGCACGCCGGCGCCCTTCATCTGGGCCACCCGCTTCAGCATCTCGTCGCGTATCCCGCCTTCGTACAGGTCGCTGATGAGCACGACGATCGTCTCGGCCGGGCGTGTGATCTGCGTCTGGCAGTACGCCAGGGCCCGGTTGATGTCGGTACCGCCGCCCAGTTGGGTACCGAACAGGACGTCGACCGGGTCGTCCAGATCGTCCGTGAGGTCGACGACGTTGGTGTCGAAGACCACCAGCCGCGTCCGCAGCGACCGCATCGAGGCGAGCACCGCGCCGAAGACGGAGGCGTAGACGACGGACGCCGCCATCGAGCCCGACTGGTCGATGCAGAGAATGACGTCCTTCTTCACCGCCTGCGAGGCACGGCCGAACCCGATGAGACGCTCGGGGACGACCGTCCGGTACTCCGGCAGGTAGTTCTTGAGGTTGGCGCGGACGGTGCGGTTCCAGTCGATGTCCCGATGGCGCGGCCGTGTGACCTTCGCCGAACGGTCGAGCGCACCGGTGAGGGTGGACCGGGTGCGTGCGGCGAGTCTCTTCTCCAGCTCTGCGACCACCTTGCGGACCACGGCGCGTGCCGTCTCCTTGCTCGTCTCCGGCATGGCCCGGTTCAGGGAGAGCAGCGTGCCGACGAGATGGACGTCCGCCTCGACCGCCTCCAGCATCTCCGGTTCGAGCAGCATGGCCGAGAGGCCGAGCCGTTCGATGGCGTCACGCTGCATGACCTGGACGACGGAGGTGGGGAAGTACGTCCTGATGTCCCCCAGCCAGCGCGCCACTTGCGGCGCCGAACCGCCGAGCCCGCCGGAACGCTCCCCGCGACGCCGGCCACGGCTGCCCGAGGCGCCGTACAGCGCCTGGAGCGTACGGTCCATGGCCGAGTCCGTGCCGTCGAGGGTGCAGCCGGTTCCGTCGGACCCGCCCGCGTCGCCCAGGACGAGGCGCCAGCGGCGCAGCCTCTCCTCCGCGGTGGAATCACGCCCGTCGTGCCCGTCGTGCCCGTCACGCTGGTCGCGCTGGTCGCGCTGGCCGGTCTCGTCGTGCTCTCCGCGTTCTCCGTCCGGGGAGAGTCCGGCTCTGTCTCCGGCTCTGTCTCTTTCTGGGGGTCCGGCTGTGCCGGTCTGCTCCCGGTGCTCTCGGGTACGGCTCATACGGCCGCCTCCTCACGGTCGATGTGCGGCTCGCGGTCCGCCGGTGCGTCATCGGTCCCGGGTGCCCCCGTACCGCCCGTCCCCTGCCGGGAGAGGGCGTCCGGCAGCAGCAGCCGCAGCGTCGGCAGCACGGCGTCCGCGCGGGCCGCGTCCAGGCCCGGCCCGAAACCGGGCGATGCCGCGGCGGCTCCGGGACCGGATTCCTCACCCGTGCCTGTTCCCGGACCGGCCGCGTCCGGCAGGGTGTTGCGGCGGACGAGTTCGCCGACCGTCCGCCGTACGCCCGGCTCGTAGTCGGCGAACGTCCTGCGCAGCAGCGGCAGTACGTCCGTGAACGCTTCACCCGGCACCTGGGACAGCCAGCGGTCGACGAGCGCGAGCAGCCGCTCGTCGTGCACGAGCAGCATGCCCCCGCCCGCGAGGAACCCCTCGATCCAGGCGGCCGCTTCGGCCGGCGCGGTGCCCGGCGAGAGCACCAGGCCCATCAGCCTTGCCGCCTCCTCCTCCGTCAGCCGGCCGTCGTCCAGCAGCAACCGGGCGCAGCGGCCGCGGATCAGACCCGGTATCCGGTCGCGGACGGCGAGCCGGTGAAGTACGGCGCGCCAGCGAGAATGCACCCCCGTCGCACTCTCGCCGCGCGCCTGCCCGAGGAGAGCCATCGACTGGTGCACACCGTCGATATGGCTCCGCATCTGCGACGCGCCGTCCGCGTCCAGCCCTGCGCATGCGGGCGGAAGTCCCACGCATACGCGTTCCGCCAGTCCTTCGGCGACCTCGGCGAGCGCCGCCGAGTCGGTGCCGCGGACGTCGCCGTACCGCACTGAACGCACCAACGCCGGGAGCGCCTGCGCGAGATGGCCCACGTCGGCGTCCAGCGCGGCGCGGTCGGCGAGGACGCGCATGACCACCGGCAGCGCGTCCGGCAGTTCCGCGAGGAGACAGCGCTCGGCGAGCGCGGTGACGTCGGCGAGAGCGGCGGCCTCGGCGGCCTGGGAGACGGCCTTCGCCGTCGCCGCACCCACGACTGTCGTACCCCACACGCCGGCTTCGGCGATCTGCACCGACAACTCCGGTTCCCAGCGCAGCCGCCAGCTTTCGCGGAACGTGCCGGTACTGCCCGTACGGGACGCGGCGGGCACGCCCCAGTCGATGCCGAGGAGACGCAGTCCGTGCAGCAGGCGACTGCGCGCCGCGTCGGTCTCCTTGCGCAGGTCGAGCTCCAACTCCCGCTCTGCGGCCTCCGGTTTGAGCCGCAAGGTGCGCTGCAGGCGTGCGAGGTCCCGCTGGAGCGGCACGGCGGGCGCACCTTCCGGCACCTCTCCCAGGACGTCGCCGATGACCAGGCGGTCCTGGACGAGGGCGAGCGGCACCTCCGATCCCTCGCACATCACCGCCCGTACGGCGTCGAGAGTCTCGCCCAGTCCTGCCAGGGGCCTGCCGCGCATGGCGGCCAGCGACTCCGCGAGGCGGACGGCCTCGATGACGTGGGCCGAGGAGACGCCGTAGTCCTCCTCGCGCAGCAGCCACGCCACCTTCGTCATCCACCGCGCGACGGGACGGTCCGGGGCGGAGAAGAGATGGCCGTACCAGCCCGGGGAGGCGATGCCCGCGCCGTATCCGCTGCGGCGGGCCAGGCGGCGGTGCGTCCAGGGCACCCAGGTGATCTCGGTCTTCACCTTGGGCAGCCCCTTCAGCAGCTGCCTGTCGGCGGCGACCTTCGTCTTCGCGGCGAGCGCGGGGACGTGCCAGGCCCCGCAGACGACGGCGACCGCGCCGGCTCCGAACTCCCGGCATGCCTCCCTCAGTCGCAGCCGCATATGCGCCTCGCGCAGCCGGTCCCGCCAGGTCTCCCCGCTCGCGCCGTCGCCCCCCTCGTCGCTGCCTCCGCCACCGCTGACGCGGGGCTCGCGCAGGGCGGCCATGGCTTCACCGAGGACCGCGAACGGCACTTCCGGACCGT
The DNA here is from genome assembly GCF_042653885.1 of Streptomyces ovatisporus. Classification (NCBI taxonomy): domain Bacteria; kingdom Bacillati; phylum Actinomycetota; class Actinomycetes; order Kitasatosporales; family Streptomycetaceae; genus Streptomyces; species Streptomyces ovatisporus. The sequence continues at coordinate 142,703 of NZ_JBHSFH010000002.1, read as the reverse complement.
CCGCGGAGGCACCGCCCTCGCGGTGCTCCACGACGTCCTCCCACCAGCGCTCCGCGTCGTCGTACCCCGCTGTCTCGGCGAGCACCGCGAGCGGATCGACACGCAGCGCTTCCCCGGATTCGGGCCCACGCTTCTCGTGCGGCGCAGCATCCGGTGCCGCTTCCGCCGGGACGTCGGTGCCGCTGTCCGGGCCGTTGCCCGGACGGGGGTCGCTGTCCGTGTGGCCGTGCCCGCCGCCGTCCGCGTCCTCGCCGAGCGCCAGCGAATGAGCTGCCGGGAGATCCATGAAGCGCACCGGCACTCCGCGGCCCAGCGCCCAGCGGATCGCCACCCACTCGGGCGAGAACTCGGCCAGCGGCCAGAACCCGGCCCGCCCCGGGTCGTCCAGCACATGCGCGAGGAGGGCGACCGGGGGCCGCATCGCCTCGTCCGCCGCGAGCGCGACGATGCCGTCCGCCTCCGGCGGCCCCTCGACGAGCAGCACCGCGGGCTGCCGCGCCTCCAGCGCCGCCCGCACCGCACGCGCCGATCCCGGCCCGTGGTGCCGGACGCCCAGCAGCAGCGGCCCGGCGCCGCCCTGCCCTGGAACTCCCGTTCCCGCGGCCGTACTTGTACGTCCGTCGGCTGCCGTCACGCGGAGACCTCTCGGCACGCCCGGTAGAAGTCCTTCCAGCCGTCGCGCTCGCGCACCACCGCTTCGAGGTACTCCTGCCAGACGACTCCGTCGGCGGCCGGGTCGCGCACGACCGCGCCCAGCACGCCCGCCGCCACGTCGCCCGCGCGGAGGACCCCGTCCCCGAAGTGGGCGGCGAGCGCCATCCCGCCCGTGACGACGGAGATGGCCTCCGCCGTGGAGAGCGTCCCGGAAGGGGACTTGAGCTTCGTACGGCCGTCCGCGGTCACCCCGTCGCGCAGTTCCCGGAAGACCGTCACCACCCGGCGTATCTCCGCTGCGCCTTCGGGGGCCGGAGGGAGATCGAGGGAGCGGCCGATCTGGTCGACGCGGCGCGCGACGATGTCGACCTCTGCCTCGGCGGTCTCCGGCAGCGGCAGCACCACCGTGTTGAAGCGGCGGCGGAGCGCGCTGGACAGCTCGTTGACGCCGCGGTCGCGGTCGTTGGCCGTCGCGATCAGGTTGAAGCCGCGGACCGCCTGGACCTCCTCGCCCAGCTCCGGTATCGGCAGCGTCTTCTCGGAGAGGATCGTGATGAGACTGTCCTGCACGTCGGCCGGGATGCGGGTCAGCTCCTCGACCCGCGCCGTCATGCCCTCCGACATCGCCCGCATCAGCGGGCTGGGGACCAGCGCCTCGCGGCTGGGGCCGTTGGCCAGCAGTTGGGCGTAGTTCCAGCCGTAGCGCACCGCCTCCTCCGCGGTTCCCGCGGTGCCCTGCACCAGCAGGGTGGAGTCGCCGCTGACGGCTGCCGCGAGATGTTCCGACACCCATGTCTTCGCCGTGCCCGGGACGCCCAGGAGCAGCAGCGCACGGTCCGTCGCCAGCGTGCTGACGGCGACCTCGACGATGCGGCGCGGCCCCACGTACTTCGGCGTGACGACCGTGCCCCCGGGCAGTTCACCGCCGAGGAGATACAGCGAGACCGCCCAGGGCGAGAGCCGCCAGCGCTCGGGGCGCGGCCGGTCGTCCGCCGCCGCAAGGGCCCGGAGCTCTTCCGCGAACGCCTCCTCGGCATGCGGTCGCAGTGCCTGCTTTCCGGCACGGGTCTCGGTCACAAGTCCCCCTTCGCACATGGCGGGTCGATGTGCGTCACAGCCTGCACCCGACCACTGACAATCCCGCCCGCCACCCTCTTGACCTGCGCAGACAGCAAGGATGTGAGGCGCCGCCACGGGATTGTCAGTGGCAGCTCCTACGGTTTCCGCCATGACTGAGGTGGGGGCCCGCTGGACGGCGGAACAGGTGATGACGCTGGCTCCCGACGCGGCGTCGGGCAGGGCAGGCAGCAAGCTCGCCGGACCTGACAGATGGCCGGAGTCGGGCTCGGGGGAAGGCGCCGTATGGGGCCTGTGCAGGGGCAGCGGCAGCAAGCCGTACCAGACGGTCGTGGATCTCGGCGGCGACGGCGAACCGGGCTTCAAGTGCAGTTGCCCGAGCCGGAAGTTCCCCTGCAAGCACGCGCTGGGGCTGCTGCTCCTGTGGACGGGGAACCAGGCCGGAGCGGACGGGCAGGCCCCGCCCGAGTGGGCGGGCAAGTGGCTCGAAGGGCGGCGTGAACGAGCCGCGCGCAAGGCCGCGGGCAGCCATGGCAGGTCGCGGAACGGCGACGGCGCTGCCGCGGACGGAAGCGCGGGTGCCGACACGGCCGGAGTGGGACGCCCGGCCGATCCGGAGGCGGCCCGGCGCCGTGCCGAGCGCCGCATCGGCCGGATCGCCGCCGGCGCCGCGGAGTTGGAGGAGCGCCTCGCGGATCTGCTGCGCGGCGGTCTCGCGGAGGCGGACCGGCACGGCCGCACGGCGTGGGAGGAGACGGCGGCCCGGATGGTGGACGCCCAGGCGCCCGGCCTGGCCGCACGCATACGGGACTTGGGCGCACTCCCCGCGTCCGCCGCGGGTGGCCGCACCGAGGGTCCCGGCGGGGGCTGGCCCGGACGGCTGCTCTCCGAGTGCGCGCTGCTCCACCTTCTGAACAGGGGCTTCCTCGCGCTGGAGAGCCTTCCGGAACCACTCGCGGCGACGGTGCGGACGCGGGTGGGCCTCACCGTCGACTCCTCCGAACTGCTGGCCGACGAGACGGCTCGTGCCCGGGACGAGTGGCTGGTGCTCGCGCAGCGGGACACGGACGAAGGACGGCTGACGGCCCGCCGTACATGGCTGTACGGCCGTGCGACGGAGCGTCCGGCTCTGCTGCTCTCCTTCGCCCCTTCGGGCCGGCGCCACGAAGTCTCGCTGCCCGTCGGCTCGTCGGTCGACGCGGAGCTGGCCTACCACCCGGGCGCCCGCCCGCTGCGCGCGGCTCTCGGCGAGCGGTACGGCAGCGCGTCCCCGGGATGCGCGCCCCCGGGCGGCACGGTGACGGACGCCCTGGCCGGCTACGGCGCGGCGTTGTGCGACGACCCGTGGCTGGAGGCGTGGCCGTCGGTGCTGACGGACGTGGTCCCGATAGCGGAGAAGGACGGCTCGATCGTCCAACTGGCCGACGCCGCAGGGGATTTCGCACTCCCTGTGGCTCCCGGCACCTCCCCGGGGGCGCTGTGGAGGCTGATGGCGGTCTCGGGCGGTCACCCGGTCACGGTCTTCGGGGAGTGCGGTCACCGGGGCTTCGCTCCGTACACCGTCTGGAACAGCGAGGACGGCGGAACCGCCGTCGAGGCGGTGCAACTGTGACGCGCCCCCGGCACAGGAGAGCTTCCGCACGGCCGCGCCCGGCTCCGACGAACACCCCGGCGAAGGGGAGAGCATGACCACCACGACGCAGACCACGCAGCGCGCAGCACGAGCAGTGCGGACGGCACAGGCCCCGCAGACACCGGAGACGGCTGAGACGGCTGAGACGCCGCAGCCCGGAGCCCCTCCGCCCACCCCGGCGGGCCGACGGTCCGGGGCGCTGCCAGGCACGTCCGCGGCAGCTCCGAAGTGCCCCTCCGAGCAGGGCCCTGCCTGGGGTGAACTCGTCACCGCCGCGCTCCTCGGCACGGAACGCCGCACTCCGCCCGGGGGCGGAGGGGCCACGGCCCTGCTGGACGCCGCCGCCGTCGAGACCGTCCGGCGGCGGGCCGGCCTTCAGCCCGCACGCGCAGGTGCCCGCCGCCCGCCCGCGCCACTCGACGCACGGCCGCCTCTCCCCGCCGCCGCGGCGCGACGGCTCGCCACGCTGCTCGCCGCCCGCCCCGAGGGCAACGGTTCCGGCGGCGCCCGTCGCCGTGGGCCGGCTCCCGACCTGGCCGAACTCCTCCCCCAATGGCTGGCCGCCGCCTGCGGTACGGGGTGCCGCGCCCCGGCCGCGCAGCTCCCGGCCCTGCTCGACGCGGCACGCTCCCGCACGGATCTGCGTGCCAGGACGCTGGAGTTCGCCGGGCCCCGCGCCCTCTGGCTGGCCGAGAGCAACCCGGACTGGAAGTTCGCGCTGCGCCACGCCGTGCGGGCCGGTACGGAGGGGGCCGAGGCGGGCGGGGAGGCGGTGGCCGGCCGGGAGGCCGAGGCCGAGGCCGCGCAACAGCTCTGGGAGGAGGGGCTGTTCGCCGAACGCGTCGCGCTGCTCGCCTCGCTGCGCCGCCGTGACCCGGCGTCCGGGCTGGCCCTGCTGACGTCCACGTGGTCGCAGGAGCGCGCCGAGGACAGGTTGATGTTCCTCGACTCCCTGCGCGAGAGCCTGTGCCCGTCGGACGAGGCGTTCCTGGAGCAGGCACTCGGCGATCGCAGCCGCACAGTGCGGGCCACAGCGGCGGAGCTGCTCAGCGGCCTGCCCGACTCGGCCCTGGCTGCCCGCATGGCGGCACGCGCACGTACGTGCGTGACGCTCGACCCGCTGTCCGGCTCGCCCCGCACCGTGGTGGAGGCACCGCACGAGTGCGACGCGGACATGCAGCGGGACGGAGTCGTGCCGAAGCCGCCTTCCGGGCGGGGGGAGCGTGCCTGGTGGCTCGGCCAGCTCGTCGAGTCCGCACCGCTGTCGACGTGGCACGCGCAGTTCGGCGGACGTTCCGCGGCTGAGATCGTCGCGCTGCCCGTCGCCGACGGCTGGAAGCAGGACCTGCACTCCGCCTGGTGCCGCGCGGCTGTGCGTCAGCGGAACGTGGAGTGGGCCAGGGCCCTCACCGGCTCACCGGGCGCCCGGCTCGCGGAGGGCCGCAGCGATCCGGCCGGGCTCCTCCTGGTCCTCCCCGAGGCCGAACGGGCGGAGTGGGCGGCCCGTTTCATCGAGGCCCACGGGCTCGCGGAGGCGTTCCGTGTGCTGGAGGTCTGTGCGGTGCCGTGGACGGAGCCGCTGGGACGTGCAGTCGTCGACGCGCTGGAGATCGCCCGCGACCAGGGCACCTACCCGTGGCGGTTCAGCGGCGCGATGGGGCTGGCGGAGCGCTGTCTTCCCCCGGCCGACGCGGTACGGCTGGAGCCGCTGGCGGCGGTTCCGGACGAGCCGGAAGGCGGTTCACCGGGGGCGGGCGCCTACTGGGCGGAGGCGTTCATGCGGCTGGTCGCGACGCTGCGGTTGCGTGCGGAGATGCTGGCGGAGCTCCGGGGAGAGGTTGCGGCCGGGCAGGGTGAGTGACGTGTCGTCCGGTGGGCGCGGGAAGCGCCCGCCGCGGCGCGTCAGGCAGCGAGACGTCCGACGTTCCCCTCGATCCATTCGACGACCTCACGCGTCGTGGCGCCGGGGGTGAAGATCTCCGCGACGCCGTTCTCCTTCAGCGGCGCGATGTCGTCCTCGGGGATGATGCCGCCGCCGAAGACCTTGATGTCCTCGGCTTCCCGGTCGCGCAGCAGCTCCAGCACCTTGGCGAAGAGGGTGTTGTGCGCTCCGGAGAGGATCGAGAGGCCGATCGCGTCCGCGTCCTCCTGGATCGCGGTGTCCACGATCTGTTCGGGAGTCTGGTGCAGCCCCGTGTAGACGACCTCCATGCCCGCGTCGCGCAGCGCACGCGCGATGACCTTGGCCCCGCGGTCGTGCCCGTCGAGACCAGGCTTGGCGATCACGACACGGATCGGACCTGATACACCCATCACTGCCTCCATCTCGACGGCCTTCCGGCCCTCCGGCACTTCCGCCGCTGCTTCCGCCGACGCTCCTCCGCTTGTGCGAGTGCACCCGCGGCATCGCCGAAGGGCGAGCGTCCCGGTCTGCCGGAGTGAACGAACGTTATCTCCAGCATCTCTCACGGGACTGCTTCCGGAGGGCAAGCGAGGGAGAAATCACACAAGGGCACCGCACCGCCTCAGCGAGTGCACGCCGGGCCGCCCCCGGCCGCGACCCCACGAGGGACACCCCCCACATTCGGCCACCTTGCTTTCGCATCGGGATTCGCGCGGGCTCGCCCTACGGGGGCGAGCCGCTCCAACCGGGCCCCCCTTCCGGCGGTTTGGGATACAGAACTCCCGTTGCTCCCCGCATCACAGGCTCTTGACGCATCCGCCCGCATACGGCCCCAGTTGGAGCCCGCCACGAGCACCCCGATCCGGTGCGGCGAGGACGCCCGGCCGTCTTACCGACGGTACGGAGCTACTCGAACACGCCTCGAACGCAAAACCAAATACCCGTCCGTAGAACGGCGAAAGGCGGCCGAATGCCCGTTTCTCCCGGCCCCGAAACCTGTTGAAGATTGTCGAGCTCGCATACCGCCGGGTACAGTCACCGAGCTGTTCCGCCCTTGTTGTCGAGGCGAAAGTGAAGTTGGTGGTGAACGACCGTCACCCGTCGGGAAGCTCCCTCCCGGCTGATATCTCCTCCGACTTCTCGTACGGGGCCCACGACGGCCTCTACGGGCAGGCGGCCTTCGACATCCACGCGCAGCACGGCACTTCGCAGGGCCACCCCGGCGCGTACGACGGTTACAGCACGGGCGCCTACGACAACTCGGCAGCCTCCTACGGCGACGGCGACCCGCTCTTCGGCGCCATGCCGGGCGCCGACACGGGCGCAGACAACGGCAGTTACGCGACAGGCTCCTACGACGCCTACGCGGGCCAGGACACCGGCGCAGGCGCCTACGACGGCGGCACGTACGACAACGGCACCACATGGGCCGAGTACGGATACACCTCCGGCCAGTGGGACGCCACGCAGTGGAACGCCGGCACCGGTCAGTGGGACGCGAACCAGTGGGATGGCCAGTGGAACCCCCCTGCCGAGGGCGGCAGTTGGGAGGCGGGCCAGCCGGAGGCGCAGGTCGGCGACCAAGGCGGCCAGTTCGCCGGCGCGACCTACGACGGCTACTCGTACGGGTACGACGGCACGGTCCAGGGCCTCGAGCACCAGGACCACCACGATGCCTACGACGGTCTCGATCCCGAGGCCGCCGCGGCCTTCGGCACCTACGAACAGCACCCGTCCCAGGGCGAGTTCTTCGCAGCCGACGGAGAGCCGGACGCCACGGCGGCCTTCCCCGCCTTCGACAGCTTCCACGGCGTCGACGCGGAGCCGGACACTCCCGGCGGCCAGTCGTACGACGACGGCCTCGACACCGGATACGGCCACAACGGTCACGGTCACTACGGCCACGAACCCGACGGTCACGAACACGGTCACGGACACCCCGGCGCGGGCGAGGACTTCGCACCCGAGACGCCCGCCGGGCCCGACGCCGTCACGATCGGCGCCCCACCCCACCTCCGGAGCCGGCGTCGCGCTCCGAGACCCCGGCGTTCCGCGATGCTCACCGTCGCAGTGCCCTCCGTCGCCGTGATGGGCGTGGCCGGGATCGCCGCGGCCTCCGTCGCGGGCAACAGCCCGGACGACACGACGACCACGCAGGCCTCGGCACCCGACTCCGCCGTCCAGCCCGCCAACAGCAAGCTCGACACCCAGCTGGCCGGACTCTCCGCCGACGCCGACGACTTCGCAGACCGCGCCAGCCGCACCCAGGAGCGCATCGACCTCAAGGAGCGGCAGGAGGCCGAGCGGGAGCGCAAGGCCAGGGAGGCCGCGCGCAAGGAGGCGCTGCGCCCGAAGTTCGCCCTTCCCGTCAAGGAACACGGCCTGAGCGCGCAGTACGGGCAGGCGGGCCTCAACTGGATGTCCGTCCACACGGGCATCGACTTCCCCGTCAGCGAAGGCACCCCGGTGATGGCCGCGACCGACGGCACCGTCACCACCAAGTACGACGTGTCCTTCGGCAACATGGCCGTCGTGACCGCCCCCGACGGCACCGAGACGTGGTACTGCCACCTCAGCAGCACCAAGATCCGCTCCGGCGAGGTGAAGGCCGGCGACACCATCGGGTATTCGGGCAGCTCCGGCAACTCCACAGGACCGCACCTGCACTTCGAGGTGCACCCGGGCGGCGGCGAAGCGATAGACCCGCTTCCCTGGCTGCGGTCCAAGGGCCTCGACCCGAGCTGATCCGGACCGAACCCACCGAACGGGCCTCCGCATGACGCGGAACCCACCGAACGGGCCTCCGCATGACGCGGAACCCACCGAACGGGCCTCCGCATGACGCGGAACCCACCGAGCCTGTCCTCCGCATGGCGCGGGCCGATCGGCCGGTGCACCGACTGCACCGGCACGCCTGAGGCGCGTACGTCCCTCCGCTCGCGCTGCCCTCCGCCGCCCCGGCCGTCCCCCGCCCGCTACAGCTTCTGCACCGGCGCGTACCGCAGCAGCAGCCGCTTCGGCTTCTCACCGCCGAAGTCGATCGTCGCCTCGGAGTTGTCGCCGCTGCCCTTGACCGCCACGACCCTGCCCAGCCCGAAGCTGTCGTGCGTCACACGGTCCCCGACCGACAGGCTGACGACCGGACGGTCCGACGTACGCCGCGTGGCGAAGCCGCTCGGCCCGCCTCGTCGCGCCGCCCCCGCGGCCGTCGACGACAGCGACGAGCCGGCCCCGAACCCGGAACCGATCCCGCCGCCACGGCTCGCACCCGATCCGGCGGAGGCACCCGTGCGCTTCCAGTCCAGGTACTGGTCGGGGATCTCCTCGAGGAAGCGGGAGGGCGGGTTGTACGACGGCTGGCCCCACGCGCTGCGCAGCACAGAACGCGTCAGGTAGAGGCGCCGGCGGGCACGCGTGATGCCCACGTACGCGAGTCGCCGCTCCTCCTCCAGCTCCTTCGTCTGTCCCAGCGCCCGCATGTGCGGGAAGACGCCGTCCTCCATGCCCGTGAGGAAGACCACGGGGAACTCGAGCCCCTTGGCGGTGTGCAGCGTCATCAGCGTGATGACGCCGTTCTCCTCTCCGTCCTCCTCGTCCGGGATCTGGTCGGAGTCGGCCACGAGGGCGACCTGCTCCAGGAAGTCGGCGAGCGTGCCGGGCTCGTCCTCACCGCGCTCCTGCTCGAACTCGAGGGCGACGGCGGCCAGTTCCTGGAGGTTCTCGATGCGGGTCTCGTCCTGCGGGTCGTTGGACGCCTGGAGTTCGGCCAGGTAACCGGTCTGTTCCAGCACCGCCTCGAGGACGGTCGCGGGCCCCGCCCCCGACTCGACGATCGTGCGCAGCTCCTCCATCAGCACGTTGAACCTGCGCACGGCGTTCGCGGAGCGCGCGGCCATTCCGTACGCCTCGTCGACGCGTACCAGCGCCTGGGGGAAGGTGATCTTCTCGCGCAGGGCGAGTGCCTCGATCATCGCTTCGGCACGGTCGCCGATGCCGCGCTTGGGCACGTTGAGGATCCGGCGCAGCGGCACCGCGTCCTCGGGGTTGGCCAGCACCCGCAGATACGCCAGTACGTCGCGGACCTCGCGGCGTTCGTAGAAGCGCACCCCGCCGACGACCTTGTAGGGGAGGCCGACGCGGATGAAGACCTCCTCGAAGACACGGGACTGTGCGTTGGTGCGGTAGAAGACCGCGACGTCCCCCGCTTTCGCCTCGCCGGCGTCGGTGAGGCGGTCGATCTCGTCGGCGACGAACTGCGCCTCGTCGTGCTCCGTGTCGGAGACGTAGCCGGTGATGCGGTCGCCGGCACCGGAATCGGTCCACAGGTTCTTCGGGCGGCGGTTCTCGTTCCGTTCGATGACGGCGTTGGCGGCGCTGAGGATCGTCTGCGTGGACCGGTAGTTCTGCTCCAGCAGGATCGTCGTCGCGTCCGGGTAGTCCTCCTCGAACTGGAGGATGTTGCGGATCGTCGCCCCGCGGAAGGCGTAGATGGACTGGTCCGCATCGCCGACGACGCACAGTTCGGCGCGCTCGGGGGCCGGGCCTTCGGCCTCCTGCCCGTCCTCCCCGCCACTCGGGACGCCCTCGGGCCCGCCCGGGCCGACGAGTTCGCGCACCAGCGTGTACTGCGCGTGGTTCGTGTCCTGGTACTCGTCCACCAGCACATGGCGGAAGCGGCGCCGGTAGTGGTCGGCGACGTCGGGGAACGCCTGGAGCAGGTGGACCGTGGTCATGATGATGTCGTCGAAGTCCAGGGCGTTGGCCTCACGCAGCCGCGCCTGGTACATGGTGTACGCCTCGGCGAGCGTCTTCTCGTACGCTCCCTCGGCCTGTGCCGCGAAGTCCTCCTCGTCGATGAGCTCGTTCTTGAGGTTGGAGATCTTGGCGCTGAAGGCCTTCGGCGGATACCGCTTCGGATCGAGGTCCAGGTCCCGGCAGACGAGCGCCATCAGCCGCTTCGAGTCGGCCGCGTCGTAGATCGAGAACGACGAGGTGAAGCCGAGCTTCTTGCTCTCCCGGCGCAGGATGCGTACGCACGCGCTGTGGAAGGTCGAGACCCACATCGACTGGGCCCTGGGACCGACGAGCTCCTCGACGCGCTCCTTCATCTCGCCCGCGGCCTTGTTGGTGAAGGTGATGGCGAGGATCTGCCCGGGGTGGACGCCGCGGGCGGCAAGGAGATACGCGATGCGATGAGTCAGCACGCGGGTCTTGCCCGAGCCCGCTCCGGCGACGATCAGCAGCGGCGAGCCGGTGTGCACCACGGCATCACGCTGCGACGCGTTCATCTCCTCCAGCAGCGCCGCGGCGTCCACGACCGTACGCCGGGAGCCGCCCCGGTGATACGGTCCGCCGCCCGCCCCGTGGCCGCCGCGGCCCTCGAAGGTGCCGGCGAAGAGATGGTGCGGGACCTCGCCCCCGTCGTGGTGCTCGCCCCCGTCGTGGTGCTCCCCGCCGTCGTCGGGGGGTGGCGGCAGGGGCTCCTCGCCCTGCCCGGGAGGGGGCCCGTCCTGTGCGCGCACCGGGGCGAGGCTGTTCAGGAAGCTGTCGTCGAAGAGGCTGCTCATCGTCGGACGAGTCTAGGCCGTCCCACCGACAGGGCAGCCGGGGTCCGCACGGTCCGCGGCACGGTGTCAGCTGCGCGGCGGACGACCGCGCTGCGAACCCGTCCCGACACCCCGTCGGATAACGAACCGATATCGGACGTATCACCTTCGGCCTTCACAGCGGACCCACAACTCCGCTACCGTGCCGTGCCGGACGGCTCGCACCACTCGTCGGCGAAAGCGTCGGCACGGGCCGTTCCCGCCGAGTCCGGCCGGTATGTCCGCCGGAGCCGGGGACCCACCGCGTACGCGCAGGGCCGTGTACGCACCCGGGGTGAATCGGGACGTACGCGCCGCAGGAACAAGGGCGCACGTCCCGTAGGGCAGCCTTCCGAACGCCCGAACCCGTCAGCTAACCCGGTAGGCGGCACACGGAAGGAGTTGCCGGCCTTGGCGTCCCATCGCAAGCCGCGCACCCGGATAATCCAGTCCGCCGCGACGAAACGCGGAGCGCTCGGCGTCACCACCGCCGCGCTCGCCGCCGTCTCGCTCCTCACACAGAGCGCGCAGGCGGCCCCGGACGACGGCAAGCCGTCGCTCTCGGAGGTCAAGAAGAAGGTCGACGAGCTCTACCAGCAGGCGGAGAGCTCGACGCAGAAGTACAACGCCGCCAAGGAGAAGACGGACGCACAGCGGGCCGAGGCGGACAAGTCGCTCGACGAGGCCGCCGAGCGCACCGCGGAACTGAACGAGGCGCGGCGCACGCTCGGCAACTACGCCACCGCGCAGTATCGTTCCGGCGGCATGTCCGAGACCGCGACGCTGCTCCTCACCGAGGACCCGCAGCAGTTCTTCCAGCAGTCGCACGTGCTGGACCGGATGTCGGGCCGTCAGAAGGAAGCCGTCTCCGACTTCGAGAAGCAGCAGAAGGCCGCCGACCGTGAACGCAGGGCGGCCACGAAGGAACTCACCGCGCTCACTTCCGCCCAGAAGGAGCTGAAGAAGAACAAGCAGGAAGTCCAGGGCAAGCTCGCGGAGGCCCGGAAGCTCCTTTCCGAGCTGACCGCCGAGCAGAAGGCGCGTCTCGCGGCGGCGGAGAAGAGGAAGCAGGAGGCGGCCCGCAAGGCGGCCGAACGGGCCGAGGCGGAACGCGAGAAGGACTCAGGCGGCGGCAGCCCGGGTTCGAACGCCTCCCAGGCCGAGAAGGTCATCGGCTTCGCGAAGGAGCAGCTGGGCAAGCCGTATGTCTGGGGCGCCACAGGGCCGAGCTCGTTCGACTGCTCGGGGCTGACCATGGGGGCCTGGAAGGAAGCCGGGGTCTCGCTGCCCCGTACGACCTGGGACCAGGTCGAAGTCGGCACCAAGGTCTCCAAGTCGCAGATGCAGCCCGGGGACCTGATCTTCTTCTACGACGACATCAGCCACGTCGGCATCTATGTGGGCAACGGCCAGATGATCCACGCCCCGAAGCCGGGTGCCGAGGTGCGGTACGAGTCGATCGACACGATGCCGTTCCACTCGGCCAACCGTCCCGGCTGAGCCGGAGGCCGAGCGCGGGCCCTCCTTCGGGCCGGACGTCTCTCATCGCCCTGTCCCCAGCTCGTCCGGACGGGCGGGGCGATGAGCATCCACCTGTCCTGCCGGCTCTGGCCGTGGCGATCGCGAGGGCGCCGCGCGCCCCGGCGATCCGCACCGCCGAACGGCGACCGCTGGCACATCGGGTCCACCGGGTCCACCGGGAACACCGGGGAACACTGCACGGCCGCAGGACCGCCCCGGATCAGGCGAACCTCAGGTCCAGAGCACCGCGATGAAGATGTTCGCCGTCGTCAGAGCACCCACCGTGCCGAACAGTGGAGCCGCGACCTTCTCCTCGTCCCGCTTGACGTAGACCAGCCCGAGGATCACCACGAGCAGCGCGAGCTTCACGCCGATCTTGAAGTTGTCGACCGGCTCGTCGGCGGCCTGGTTGAGCCCGACAAGCACCATGCCCGTCACCAGCATGGTGAACGCGCCGTGCAGCATGCCGGGGACGAAGCGCGCCTCGCCCGTACGCATCGCTTTCATCTGGAAGAAGAAGCCGCCCAGCAGTGCGGCGATGCCGATGATGTGCAGGCCGACGAAGACGTTGATGAGTATGCCCATGCCGGGAGCGTAGCCAAGTGCCCCGGCGGGCCCGGGGAGTGGCCCGGGCTCCCCGTGACACCGGTCGCCGGCCGTGGCGGGCGCCGGAGGCTCACCAGCGCACCGGCAACTCCCGTACACCCCTGATCAGCATGCCCGGCAGCCAGGACAGGCCGGCTTCCTCCGCGTCGGGAGTCAGGCCGGGGAAGCGTTCCAGCAGCGACCGGACCGCGATGCGTCCTTCCAGCCGTGCCAGCGGCGCGCCCAGGCAGTGGTGCAGGCCGTGTCCGAACGCGATGTGCCCGCGTGCGTCACGGCGGATGTCGAACCTGTCCGGTTCCGCGAAGCGCACCGGGTCCCGGTCGGCGTCGGCCATGGCTATCAGGACGGGAGACCCCTCCGGGATGGTCGCACCTCCGATCTCCACGTCCTCGGCGGCGAGGCGTTCCGTGCAGGTCTCCACGGGTCCGTCGTAGCGCAGCATCTCCTCGACCGCTCCGTCGAGGAGTCCGAAGTCGGCGCGCAGCTCGGCCAGTTGGTCGGGATGGGCGAGGAGAGCCCGCACACCGTTGCCGATCAGGTTGACCGTCGTCTCATGGCCGGCGACGAGCAACAGGACGGACATGCCGACGAGTTCCACGGGCGAGAGCCGGTCCCCGCCTTCGTCGACGGTGTGGATCAGGCCGCTGAGCAGATCCGCACCGGGGTTCGCACGCTTCGCCTCGATCAGTCCGGAGAGATAGACCGGCACCTCTTCGTAGGCGCGGGCCTTGGCCTGTGGACTCGTCGGCGCCACCATCTCGTTGGACCAGCCGCGGAAGGTCTCCCGGTCCAGTTCCGGCACGCCGAGGAGTTCGCAGATCACGGTCATCGGCAGCGGGAACGCGAACGAATCGATCAGGTCGGCGCGCCGCTCCTGCTTCGCGAGCATCGCGTCCAGCAGTCCGTCGGTGATCTGCTGGACGCGCGGGGCGAGCGCCTCGATGCGTCGCGGCGTGAACTCGCGCGCCACGAGCCGTCGCAGGCGGGTGTGGTCGGGCGGGTCCGACATCAGCATGTGGGAGAGCGCGGTCCGGTCCGCCCCGTTGTCGATGAGCTGCCCGACGTGCGGCGAGTTGAGCCAGTCCCGGCTCAGCCGCGGGTCGGTGAACGCGGCACGGCACGCCTCGTGGCCGACGACGAGCCACAGCTCCCGGCCGGCCGGGTCGCGGACGTGGTGGACCGGTCCCTCGGCCCGTAGTCTCGCGTAGGCCGGGTAGGGATCGCGTACGAAGTCAGGGCTGAGCTGCGCGAGTTCGATGACGGGTCGACCGGCCATTCCCGTACCCCCTAGGTCAGTGTTCCCCCGCAGCAAGCTAGTTGCGCCGTCGCCGCAGATGCAGGCCGCTTTCGGACAACTCGCCGCACTTGCAGCGAAGTTCTGGAAACGGATACCGAATGGGCGTCCTGTGCCGGGCTCGGGGAGATCACGTGAGGGCTCTTCGGCCGTCGGCGTCCACACCTGCGGTGACCTCACACGGACGGGCGACGAAGCCGCCCCTGCGGCGTCGACAGGGCCTGTCGTAGGGCACAATGCGCCTTTCACGAACGGTGTTTGAGAGGCGGGGTGCACAGTGGCCGTGGACACGGCACGGGACGGCACGACAGGCAGCGGCAGCACGAGCGGCGAGACCGTCTCCATGCGCAAGTCCGCGCCCGCCGAGACCCCCTCCGGTACGCACTCGACGCGCTGCACGTGCGGCGACTGCCCGCACGGTGCGCGTGAGGGCCACCGGAACGCACTCTCGTCCTTCCGGCAGCGGCGCGACGAACTCGCCGCGGGCGAGGGCCTCCCCGCCGCCCTCGCGCACTCCCCCGGCGCCTCACGCCAGTGGGTGTCGGACGAGTTGACGCGTGCCGCACGTACGGTCGCCGAACGCAGCCGCGAGGAGGGTGCGGTACGGCTGGCCGCGCTGTGGCGTCACACCGTCGTCGCCGTGTGGGCGGCCGTGCTGGCGCTGCTGCTGGGGCAGTTGCTCACCGCGGTCTCGGTCGGCTGGTCCGCCGCCCGTACGGCCTCGCTCGTCGCCGCGTGCGTCTGCGCCGTGCTGCTCTCCGGCGCCGCCTACCTGCACCGGGCACGCGGCGGCGCGCTCGCTCCCCTCATCGGCGAGGACAACCGGCTCTCCACCTCTCGGACCGTCGCGGCGACCTGGATCGTCTTCGCCGTGTACGACGTTCTCGTACTCGCGCTCGAACTGGCCGGGCGCTCCGGCCGGGCCGAGCGCCGCGAACTGCTGGAGGGGCTCGAACTCTCGTACGGCGCCGGGCTGTTGACCGTACTCGCGCTCAGCTGTGCCATAGCGGTCTTCGTCCGCAGAACCGTTGCGGTGCGCGTACAGCACCAGCGGCTGCAGAAGGTGCGCGCCGACCGGCCGCGCGCTGCCGACCTGCTCACCGACGACGCCGGCCGCGGCTCCTTCTGCGACGTGCAGTTCGTGCTGGTGAGCACCGTCGCCGTCGTCTTCGCGGCGGTGCGGCTGGCCCGGCAGCCCGACCAGCTGCCCGACCTGCCGTGGAGTCTGGCCGTCCTGGTCCTCGTCTCCGCCGCCACCTACCTCGCGGGCAAGTACGCGGAAGGCGGCCGCCCCGTGGTGCTGTCGGTCGTGCGGGCCCGCGAGATCGGTGACCTGCACGCGCCCATCCGCACCGGCGACGACATCGAGATCCGCGGGGCCGGGTTCGTGCCCCCCGGTTCGGACGAACCCGACCGGCTGGCCCGGATGGTGGTCCGCGTGGGCTCCGTCCACGTTCCCGTGCCGCTCATCCCCGTCGGCGGGGGCTTCGCCAACCCCACCGATTCGACCCTGACCGTTCCCGTCCCGGTGGAGGTCGAGCCGGGGCGGGTCGAGGTCCAGGTCGTCACCGCGGCCGGCGTCGAGACCAACCGCTACCCCATCGACGTCGCCGACTGACGGCACCGTCCCCGGGCCGGGGCGCGCCGGGCCGGGGAGCGGCGGGCCGGTTGGTCCGCTCTGTCGCGAATCACCTGTCCCAGAGCGGCGTGCGGCGCTCAGGTTGTGCTCCTGACCGTGCATAACGGGTGTACAAGCGACCTCGGCCGCGTACCGTGTCCACTCCTGCCCGGCCGAACAGGCATGCGGCAGTGGCAGTGGAGTAGCTGCGACAGCGGCAGCACCTGACGGAGGCGGGGACGCGAGATGGCTCTGACGGACAGCACACCCGGCAGCCACGACGTTGCGGTCAGCGGACCGCCCGGGAGCCTACGGGCCAGAGCGTCCAAGTACGCCCTCCTCCCCCTCCGCCTCTTCCTCGCCGGCACGTTCATCTACGCCGGACTGGACAAGATCCTCGACCCCGCGTTCCTCGCCGCCAGTGGTGCCGGCTCGATGGCGGAGACGCTGGAGTCCTCACGCGGCTCCGCCGCGATCCCCGCGCTGATCGACCTCGCGCAGAACGACCCCCGCGCCTTCGGCATCGCCATGGCCGCCGGGGAACTGGCCGTGGGCCTGGGCACGCTGGTCGGGCTGTGGACCCGGCTCGCCGCCTTCGGCGGGATGCTGATCTCCCTGAGCCTGTGGCTGACGGTCAGCTGGGCGAGCGACCCGTACTACTTCGGCAACGACCTGCCGTACATGATGGCCTGGACCCCGCTCATCTTCGCCGGGGCGCCGCAGTTCTCGCTCGACATGGCGATCTCCCGCAAGCGACGGCGCAGGGGCAGGCACATCTTCGGGTGAGACCGCACGCGGCGGAGCCGGGCCGTCCCACGGAGGCCCGGCGGTCCGGCGGCCCCGGCGGTCCGGGTTCCGCCCGGTTCAGCCGCCTGCCGGCCGGGCCCGCTCAGCCGTTGTCCGGGCCTCCGGCCCCGCCGTCGCTCTCGCCGTCCGCGGACCGCGCGTACCCGGTTCGCAGGTCGTCCACCGGCATCGCTCCCAGCGCCTGCGGTGGCCGTCCGCGCTTCCTCCGCAGGTGACGCCGTACGGCGAACGTCGTCCACGCAGTGAACGCCGCGAGAGTCAACGCGACCGGCATCGCCGCCAGTTGTGCCCATACGGGCACCTTCCACTCGCCGAGCGCGTCCAGCACGTACATCACGGCGCCGCCGATCAGCAGCAGTCCGAGCAGCAGCCGGGCCGGTTCGAAGCGGTGCCGGTTCACGGGACCGGCTCCGGGGCGCGCTCCGGGACCGGCTCCGGGGCCGGCACCGGGGCTCTCCGGCCGGGGCCGGTGAAGGCTTCGCCGTCGGGGCGTTCCCCGGACGGCAGCGCCCGCACGATCTCCAACTGGCCGGCCTCCGTCTCCACCGACAGCTCCACCGTTCCCGCAGGTGCGCCGCCCCCGACCGGCGCGAGCGTCGCCCGCTGCTGCCTGTCGAAGCCGCTGAGCCTGCCGACGACACTCCCGCCGCCGGGGTCGCTCTCGCTGTACTCCCGGACCTCCCCGACGCCGACACGGGCGTCCAGCACGACGGTCACGTCGGACGGCACGATCACCCTCAGCGTACCGACGCCGAGCTCGGCGCTCGTCCGTACGGCCTTCTCCCCCTTGCTGAACTGCACGTTGCGCAGGTCGAGTTCACCCATTCCCGCGTCCAGCCGGTACGTGCTCCGGACGTCGGCTGCGGAGGCCGGCGTCCACACGACGCTGCGCCAGTCCGTACCGATGCTCTTCGGGATCAGCGACGCTCCCGTCAGCATCACGGCGGTGACGACCACCATGAAGACGGTGCCGAACCCGACCCGTCCCGCGAAGGCGCTCACGACGAGCCCCAGCCCGTACACCGCGAGCGCGCAGGCCAGTCCGATCGTCAGGCTGGTGCCGAGCGGACGCGACTCCCATTCCGAGAAGGTTCCGACCACGGCGGCGGCGGAGGCCAGCATCGAGATCAGACCGCCGAGCGGACGCCCACGCCGCTCGCCCCGCCACCGCACCGCTGCTCCCGCGAACCCCCGGGCGGGACTGGACGCTCCCTGGTCGGCCGGCCCCCACAGGTAACCGGAGTCGCCGGAACCGTCCTTCGTCAACGGCTCCCGCCACCACGACGGCATGCCCGGCACGGGCGGAGCCTGCGCCTCCGGCGGAGCGTCGGCGACGGCGTGCGCCGTGGTCGGGTCGACCGGCGCCCCGACCGCCTCGGCGGCCTCCGCCTCGCGGCGGTGCCGGGACCAGTACGCGGCCCCGAAGACCGCACCGGCGATGAGGAGGGAGAAGGGCGTGCTGCTGTTGCCGAGGGAGGCGAGGAAGAGCCCGCAGCCGACGAGCGCGACGAGGATCGCGGAGAGCGTCGTGCCCTCCACGCGCCCCGACAGCAGCCACCGGGCCTCGTTCTGCTGCTCGCCCTCGGCGGGGATGAGCAGCCAGGCGAAGCCGTAGAAGATCAGCCCCAGTCCGCCGACGACGGACAGGACGACGAGCGGGACGCGGAAGACCACCGGATCCAGGTCGAAGTAGCGGCCCAGACCCGCGCACACGCCGCCGGCCACCCTGGGACGCCGGCTCCGGGTGAGCCTGGGCGCGTGCGGGCCCGCCGGATCGGGCCGCTCCGGCTGAGGTCCCGCTCCGGCTGCGGCTTCCGCTCCGGAACCGGACCCGGCCTCGGCGGCGGACCCGGAGCCCGGCCCCCGTCCATGGGCTCGGCCTTCGCCCCCTCGCGGCTCGTCGTGTGCCGCTGCCGCCGCACCACCGTCCCCCGCCCCCTGCGGAGGCGGCGGCTGGGGCGACGCGTGCTCGTCCTCGGTCATGCGCCCCATGGTGACCTCTCCCTCCACCCGGCACATCGGGGCCCGTCCCCCACCGGTCCCTGATTTCGGGCTGTCCCGGGAACGGGGCCGGGGCGAGGGGCGACGACCCCGCCGCGGCCGCAGGAGGCACCACCACCACAGGGACGGATCAGGGAACAACCCTGATGACCCCTGCCTCACACCCGTGTGACGATCGGAGCATGACCCCCGCCTCGTCGACTGCGAGCGCACCCCACGCGCCCGGCGGCAGACCCCCGCCCGCCGACGATCCCCACTCGCCGCCCCCGCTGCGCAAGCTGTACCGCAGCGCCGAGGGCCGCATGCTCGGCGGCGTGGCGCGGGGCCTCGCAGGGCATCTGGGGCTTCCGGTCTCGTGGGTGCGCGTCGTCTTCCTCGCCCTGGCCGTGACGCACGGCCTGGGTGTGCTCCTCTACGCGGGCTTCTGGTTCGTCGTGCCGCTCGGTACGGGCGGGGTCGACGCGGACCGCCGGGCCGCCGCCGACGCCGCCGCCAAGGCGGAACGCGTGCAGAGCCGGCCCCGCCTGCGCGTGCGCAAGCCCGACAAGGGACAGCTCGTGGCCGTGGCGGCGCTGCTGGTGTGCGCGGCGGTGCTGGCGGACAACCTGCAGTTCGGCCGGATCAACACCTACGTGTGGCCGATCCTCCTGATCGGACTCGGCGTCGTCCTCGTCTGGCGTCAGGCGGACGACGCACGCCGCGCCCACTGGGCCGAAGTCAGCCGCCGCCGGGGACTCCTGCCGCTCGCCCGCAGCGCGGCGGGCGTCGTACTGGTGGCCGCGGGGGTCAGCGGCATCGTGCTCGTCCAGGGTTCGGCCCGCCACCTCGGCCCCGTCCTGCAGGCCGCTCTCGCCGTCCTCGTCGGGGTGGCACTGCTCGCCGGGCCCTATCTCGTACGGATGATGCAGGATCTGTCCGAGGAGCGGCTCATGCGCATCCGTGCGCAGGAACGGGCCGAAGTCGCCGCGCACGTCCACGACTCGGTGCTGCACACCCTCACCCTGATCCAGCGCAACGCCGACGACGCCCGCGAAGTCGCCCGCCTCGCCCGCGCCCAGGAGCGCGAACTGCGCAACTGGCTGTACAGACCGCAGGGCGACGGCAAGGACGAGGACGACAGGCCGACGACCCTGGCCGAAGCCGTCAAGGCGGCGGCCGCCGAGGTCGAGGACGACCACGGTGTCCCCATCGAGGTCGTCTGCGTCGGCGACTGCCCCCTCGACGAGAAGCTGGACGCCCAACTGCAGGCCGCACGCGAAGCGATGGTCAACGCCGCCAAGTACGGTGGCGGTGGAGGCACCACCCATGCCCCGGCCCATGGGGGAGGCGCCGTCCAGGTCTTCGCGGAGGTCGAGGGACGTACGGTCTTCGTGTCCGTACGGGATCGCGGCCCCGGCTTCGACCTGGAATCGGTGCCCGCGGACCGCATGGGGGTACGCGAGTCCGTCATCGGCCGCATGCAGCGGCACGGCGGTACGGCCCGGGTCCGCTCGTCGCCGGGCGAGGGGACAGAGGTGGAGCTCGAGATGGAGAGGGCGGCGGAATCGTGACCGACGAGACAGCAGGCACCCAGGACGGCCGGGGCCCCCAGGGTGCACCGGGCGGCGGCCCGGGCCGTGAGGTCCAGGTCGTCCTGGTCGACGACCACCGCATGTTCCGCGCGGGCGTACAGGCCGAGATCGGCCGGACGGAGACCACCGGTGTCGACGTCGTCGGCGAGGCCGGTGACGTGGAGCAGGCCGTCGCCGTCATCACCGCCACCCGTCCCGACGTCGTGCTGCTGGACGTCCACCTTCCGGGCGGGGGCGGCGTGGAGGTGCTGCGGCGCTGTTCCTCGCTGATGACGGGGGGCGAGTCCGCCGTGCGCTTCCTCGCCCTGTCCGTCTCCGACGCCGCGGAGGACGTCATCGGCGTCATCCGCGGCGGCGCCCGGGGCTACGTGACGAAGACGATCACCGGCTCGGACCTGGTCGACGCCGTCTTCCGCGTCTCCGAGGGCGACGCGGTCTTCTCGCCCCGCCTCGCCGGCTTCGTACTGGACGCCTTCGCCTCCACCGACGCCCCGCCCGTCGACGAGGACCTGGACCGGCTCACCCAGCGCGAACGCGAGGTGCTGCGCCTGATCGCCCGCGGCTACGCCTACAAGGAAGTCGCCAAGCAGCTCTACATCTCGGTGAAGACCGTCGAGTCGCACGTCTCCGCGGTCCTGCGGAAGCTCCAGCTCTCCAACCGCCACGAACTCACCCGCTGGGCGGCGGCCCGTCGCCTCGTCTGAGGTCCCCGGCCCCGGCAGGGGACCTCCGAACGCCCGGCCGGAGATCTTTCGTTTCTGTGACGCCCTCGGCCGGCACCCCGCCGCAGCCACTCCGGCACCCCTACCATCACGGGCATGTCCCGACCGCAGTGGAAGCGCCTCACCCGTGACATCGCCCTCGTCGTCGTCGCACCGCTGGTGCTGGCCGCCTTCGGGCTGGGGCATCCGGGCGGGCTGCGACCGCACAACGCCGCGCTCTGGGCCGAGCTGCACATCTGGCTGCTGCCGGTGTGGCCGCTCCTGGCGCTGGGCCTGGTCGTACCGCTGTGGGGGCGGCCGTCACGTGACGCCGCCGGAGTGGCCACGGTGGTCGCGTGGATCGCCGGCTTCGGGTACGCGGTCTTCTACACCGGGCTCGACGCCGTCGCGGGCATCGCGGCGGGCATCGCCGAGGAGCACGGGGGCGCGCATCCGCGCAAGGTCGTCAACCCGCTCTTCCACACCGGTGACGCCCTCGGCCAGGCGGGCGTGTGGTGCCTGGCGGTGGGCGTGATCGCCGCGTCCGCCGCGCTGTTCATGCGGTACGGGCCGCGCGTACTGCCCGGGACGGCGGTGCTGCTCGTGTGCTGCTGGTCGTTCTTCGACAGCCACATCTTCCACCCGCGCGGTGTCGTGACGATGCTGGGCTTCGCGCTGGGCTTCGTCCTCTGGGTCTGGACGGCGACGGCTCGTCCGGCGAGGGACGGCCGTGCGCCGGGGGCCGCTCCCCCGGTGTGAGGACGTGGTGTGAGGACGTGGCGTGAGGACGTGATGAGAGGGCCGGGGTACGGGCAGCGGCAGGGCCGCCGCCCCGATACGCCGGGACGGCGGCCCTCCTCCGGATCAGCAGTCCTCGTCCGGATCAGCAGTCCTCGACGGAGCTCACCTGGCCGGCGATGCCGGCGTCGAGGTCCATCGCGGCACCGTCCGGGATGAGCAGGAGCCGGTTCTCGTACCCGGCGTCCTTGTAGAGGCACCAGTTGTCACCGGAGATGTTCTTCACCGAGAACACGTGGTCGTTCAGGCCGCCTGCCACACCGCCCAGGTCGTAGACGCCGTCGGCGAGAGACAGGTGGCTGCCGCCTCCCTGCACGTCGTGGTAGATGCAGAACTCCGACGGGTCGCACGGCCACGTGGCCGGGTCCGAGGTGGTGCTCGCGCTTGCGGAAGCCGGCACGGCGAAGACCGCGGCGCCGAGAGCCGCCGCAGCGGTCAGGGCGAGGCGGCGCATACGAATGGTCATTCGTGTATTCCCTTCCTGCGAGGGAGATTCCCCGTTTTCGTGTCGGCGCGACGGTTCTCTTCCTCCACCGCGCCGCCTTGAACACTACGACCGTAGCACCGATTCGACGTCTTTCCGCAATTGAATTCCGGAAGCCACCCGGATCGAATTCGGATTCGCACAGCCGCGTCCAGGGTCGTACACGAGGCCCGGCGGGGAGTCCGGCTACTGCACCATCCGCGAGCCCCCGCTCCGCCGCCCGCATGAAGCGACTTCCCTGGCCGGAGCGGCCCACCCGGTACGAGGAGGTTCCGTCCTTGGCGATCGGGGCCCACACCACGTGCTGTTTCGACGGGCGATTTGGATTCCGTTTCGAGGCGTTCCGCATCGAACGTGAGCCCGGTTCACGTCGTCACCGAGCGGGAGTCCGGGAATTCCGCTTCCGGCCACCCGCGAAGGAAATGGAATCGCCGTCCGAATTTCTTCTCACTCGGCACAGCGAGGCAAATTCACCGACGCCGGTACGTATGACATCCAATTGTGGAGGCCCCGTAGAGACTCCGCTGAACCCTTTTCCGTAAATGCACCGGCCCTCGCCCGTCGGCAGACACCGGAAGCCGTCCCCTGGGGGCGGTTCCCACCCCACCCGCGCACCCCGCTGCGTCACCGCATGTGACGGGATTCCTACGCCGTGAACCGATACGGCCGGGCCTCCGAGACAGAGCTACCGTTAAGTGAGGTTCATACCTGTTTGCCCGGACTTTCATGCGGCAGAGCAGTTCAGGGAGGCCGTGATGATCGTGGACGTAGTGGTCGGCGTGATCGTGGCTGTGGTGGTGGTGGGCGCGTTGCTCCTCATGTCCGCGGCCCGCGTGGTCCGCCAGTACGAGCGGGGGCTGGTCTTCCGGCTGGGGCGGTTGCGGCCAGGCATCAAGGAGCCCGGTTTCACTCTGATCGTGCCCGCCGTCGACCGGATGCAGAAGGTCAACTTGCAGGTCGTCACCCTGCCCGTGCCCGCTCAGGAAGGCATCACGAGGGACAACGTGACCGTGCGGGTCGACGCGGTGGTCTACTTCAAGGTCGTGCACCCCGCGGACGCGATCATCCGGGTCGAGGACTACAGGTTCGCCGTCTCGCAGATGGCGCAGACGTCCCTCCGCTCGATCATCGGCAAGAGCGAGCTGGACGATCTCCTCTCCAACCGCGAAAAGCTCAACCAGGGCCTCGAGTTGATGATCGACAGCCCGGCGGTGGAGTGGGGCGTCACGGTGGACCGCGTCGAGATCAAGGACGTGTCGCTGCCCGAGACGATGAAGCGCTCGATGGCGCGCCAGGCGGAGGCGCAGCGCGACCGCCGGGCGCGGGTCATCAACGCGGACGCCGAACTGGAGGCGTCCAAGAAGCTCGCGCAGGCCGCCGAGCAGATGTCGGAGACCCCCTCGGCGTTGCAGCTGCGTCTGCTTCAGACTGTCGCTTCCGTCGCGACGGAGAAGAACTCCACCCTCGTGCTGCCCTTCCCCGTCGAGCTGCTGCGCTTCCTCGAGACCCCTCACGACGGGGCGTCGGCGCACAACAGCGGCAACGGCGGCAACGGCGGCCGTACCAGCACCGCGCAGGACACCCGTGGACGCCCCGCTCCGGAGGTGACCCTGCCGCCGGAAGCCGCCGTACCGGAAGGCCCCGCGCCCGGAGCCATCCTGCCGGAGGACTCCGAAGCGGCCGAGGCCGCGGCGGACGACCTCGCGGCTCCCGCTCCGGAGGAGGAGGCGCCGCCGAGGCACCGTGCCAGGCCGTAGCCCGGATGCGGACGACCTGAACAGGACGGCGGCAGGGATTTCAGGACAGGACGGGGGAAGCCGCCCGTCTCGCCACGGCTCCGTGCGACGCTGACCGCATGACGACGACACCGGACGGCCGTGCCATCCCTCCCGTGCACGCCGGCGAACGCGCCATGCTGGAGAGCTGGCTGGACTTCCACCGCGCCACGCTCGCCCTCAAGTGCGAGGGCCTGGACGACGTCCAGCTCCGTACGGTCTCCGCCGAACCGTCGCCCATGACCCTGCTCGGTCTCGTCCAGCACATGGCGGAGGTCGAACGCAGCTGGTTCCAGCGGGTGTTCGCCGGACTGGACGTTCCGAAGGTCCACGAGGCGTGCGGTGACGACGGGTTCGCACTCTCCCCCGACCGGGGCATCGGCGAAGCGCTCGCCGCCTGGCGTCAGGAGATCGCACGCGGACGGGAGTTCACGGCGCACGCCTCCCTCGACGACGCGGGAGACCTCCCGGACGAGGACGCGGCGTACATGGGCGACAAGAGCGTCTCCCTGCGCTGGATCCTGATCCACCTCATCGAGGAGTACGCCCGCCACAACGGCCACGCGGACCTGCTCCGCGAACGCATCGACGGAGTCACCGGCGCCTGAGGGCGGTACCCGGGGCTCGGCGAGGCGGGCCGTCCATGCGAGACCGCCTACATGTGGTCGATCTCGGTGAGGTCGATGTCCACGTCGAAGGGCACGGACAGCTTCAGGTGATCGTGGTGGATGCCCGTGACCGCGTAGACCATGGTCGTCGGGTCCAGTTCGTAGACGTAGACCACCGGGCGCTCGCCGTCGCCCGACATCTCCACGCGCCAGAAGTGCGGGATACCCGCCCGCGCGTACTTGTGCGGCTTGGTGTCGCGGTCCCGTTCCTCTGAGTCCGGGGAGACGACTTCGACAGCGAGCACGACATCCGCCACGTCGTACCGCGTCTGACGGCGGCTGGTCACGGCCTCGGCCCGCACCACTGAGATGTCGGGCTCGGGCGCTGTCCGCGGGCTCAGCACCACCGTCATCTCACGCTTCACGCGCAACTCATCGGGAACGGTGCGGCGCAGCCCCATTTCCAGCAAGTACATGGTCAGCGAATGAAAATCCCGCTGCGGGCTCACGAAGACCAGACTCCCGTCGATCAACTCGGTGTGCGGCGGGAGGCCGGGCAGAGTGAACAGGTCGTCCACGGTGTAGCCCTGCCGAGGTGGCACAGGCCACGAGGCGGCTGACGCTTGCTCCTCGGAGGCGGGCACGGGCTCGGCGGTCATGATTCCTCCCATGGACGGGATTCTTGAACCAGAACCCACAGTAGCGGGTGGGAACAGCAATGCCGTCGCTCAAACGGATGAGCGACGGCACCGTGGTTGACGCGAGGGTCGACGCGGTCCTACCGCGTCACTCCCACTCGATCGTGCCCGGCGGCTTGCTCGTGATGTCGAGGGCGACGCGGTTGACGCCCGGCACCTCGTTCGTGATCCGGGTCGAGATACGGGCCAGCACGTCGTAGGGCAGCCGGGACCAGTCGGCCGTCATCGCGTCCTCGGAGGACACCGGGCGGAGCACCACCGGATGCCCGTACGTACGTCCGTCCCCCTGGACGCCCACCGAGCGCACGTCGCCGAGCAGCACGACCGGGCACTGCCAGATCTCGCGGTCCAGCCCGGCCGCCGTCAGCTCCTCGCGGGCGATGACGTCGGCCTCCCGCAGCAGGTCGAGGCGCTCGCGCGTGACCTCGCCGATGATGCGGATGCCCAGCCCCGGCCCCGGGAAGGGCTGGCGCTGGACGATCTCCTCCGGCAGGCCCAGCTCCTGGCCCACCATGCGGACCTCGTCCTTGAAGAGCTGCCGCAGCGGCTCGACAAGCTGGAACTCCAGGTCCTCGGGGAGCCCGCCGACGTTGTGGTGCGACTTGATGTTGGCCGCGCCCGTGCCGCCGCCGGACTCGACGACGTCGGGGTAGAGCGTGCCCTGCACGAGGAAGGCCACGTCCTCGCCGGCCGCCCCGGCCTCCGCCACGAGTTCCGCCTGCGCCTGCTCGAAGACCCGGATGAACTCACGCCCGATGATCTTCCGCTTCTGTTCCGGGTCGCTGGCTCCTGCCAGCGCGGACAGGAAGCGCTCGGAGGCGTCGACGACCTTCAGCTGTACGCCTGTCGCCGCCACGAAGTCCTTCTCGACCTGCTCCGTCTCGCCCTTGCGCATCAGCCCGTGGTCCACGTACACGCAGGTCAGCTGGGTGCCGATGGCCTTGTGGACGAGCGCAGCGGCGACAGCGGAGTCCACGCCGCCCGACAGCCCGCAGATGGCGCGCTTGCTGCCGACCTGCCGGCGGACGGCCGCCACCTGCTCGTCGACGATGCTCTCCGTCGTCCAGGTCGGCGACAGCCCCGCACCCCGGTAGAGGAAGTGCTCCAGCACCTGCTGCCCGTGAGTGGTGTGCATGACCTCGGGGTGGTACTGGACGCCGTACAGCCGGCGCTCGTCGTTCTCGAACGCGGCGACCGGCACCATGTCCGTCGACGCGGTGACCGTGAAGCCCTCCGGCGCCTCGGAGCAGGCGTCGCCGTGCGACATCCACACCTGCTGACGGGAGGGCGTGCCCTCGAAGAGGGTGGAACCCGGCCTGGAGACGATCAGGTCCGTACGCCCGTACTCGCGGCTCCCGGTGTTCGCGACGGAACCGCCGAGGCTCTGCGCCATGAGCTGGAATCCGTAGCACAGGCCGAGAACGGCGACGCCCGCCTCGAAGAGCGAACGGTCGAGGGACGGAGCGTCCTCCGCGTACACGGAGGAGGGGCCGCCCGAGAGGATGACCGCCTTCGGCTTCTTCGCGAGGATCTCCGCCACCGGCATCGTGCTGGGCACGACCTCGCTGTAGATACGGGCCTCGCGCACGCGGCGCGCGATCAGCTGCGCGTACTGCGCGCCGAAGTCGACCACGAGAACGGTCTCGGTGGTCCCGGCCCCCACAGCTGTGTCGGGAGCGGTGACGCCTTCCGGGGAGTCGCCTTCCGGCGGGACGGGCGCTGAAGCCACGGAGCAGCTGCCTTTCGGCCTTACGGCGGTGGAGCGGTGCGGTGCGTCGGACGTACGCGATCAGAGCTCGCGTCGCAGGTCGCACTCGGGGTCGTACGACCGATTCTAACGGGACCGGGGGCTGCTCCCGATTGGCCTCCACGGGGCCGCCGGGGCATACTGCCCGCATGTTCGAGCAGACCACGCGCGACCGGATCCGCTTCTGGTTCACCTATGGCATCGGCCCTTCCGGCTGCCGTGGTGAAGCTGCTTGAGCGAACCGACAAGCGACTTACCGGGCGCCCCGGGCCGATCAAGGCCCGGGGCGCCGGTCGTTTCCGCTTCCCGGTCCACGAGCCCCGGACTCCCGGAAGGTACGGCCCGAGAACGGAGAGAGCCATGAGCAGCGGAACGAAGACCGGTCCTGCCGGGGGAACCGGCCCGGCCACGGACACCGGCGGGGACGCGGTCCCGGCGACCGGCGACCGGACCGGTACGGACGTCCCCGGTGGCGTGCGTGAACGCATCGACGAGCTGGACCGGCGGATCATCGCCCTCGTGCAGGAGCGGAGAGCGGCCTCGGCCGACGCTCGGCGGACGCGTGCCGACGCGGGCGCCGGGCACGCAGAGGCCGCTCCCCAGCCCGAGGGCGAGGGCGGACTCGCACGTGAGATGGAGATCCTCAAGCGCTACCGCCGCGAACTCGGCCGCCCCGGCACGCAGCTCGCGATGACGCTGCTGAGCCTCTCGCGCGGCTGACGGGAAGGGATTCAGACGCAGGGCGAAGTCCAGGCCCGTGCACGGGCCTTGAGGGCCCTCCGAGATGAGCCGTCCCGCCGCCGGAGGGCACCGTGCCGGGGCCGGCGCCCTGGCAAGGCGGTGGCGCGGCGGTCACCCGTACGGTGCGTTACCCGGTCTGTGAAGGCTTCGTTGGTCCCGGTGTCCCCGATGTCAGCCGGGCGCCAGGCGGATCGGGGCGGCGCCATCGCAGCGATGAGACGCCCGTTTCTCCCGTGAGGCGGAGGCGGCAGTGTCGTGGGACCTCGTTGCGGCGCGAGTGACCGGTCAGCAGGGGACAGCAGCCCGGTCACGCCCCCTCTCCGCGCAGGCGGGGAGAGAGCGGCCGGTTCGGGGGACGCCCGGAACCGGCCGCTCCGCGGACCTTCGCCCCCGTTCACGCCGAGGTCGGCGCACGGAGGAATTCGGAAGATTTCCCCCCGCCGGTAAAAGTTCCGGCCGGCCGGTACGGATCAAGTGACGGAGTGGCGCGAACTGCTTGCGTACCGCGCGGCACATCGACCACGATGCACGAGCGAACTCCCTTTGACCACATAACTGTTGACGGGCGCGGGCCGCGATCTGCCCTGCTCCGGACAGCAGCCAGGCGGCACTACCCCCCGGTGCCGCTCCTCCAGCGCGGGCGCTGCCCTGACGTCCGAGCTGGCCGAAGGGCCCCGCGGTCGCCGCCCACCACCCACCCGGCCGGCACCACGGGGCCCTTTCGCAGTCCGCTGCACGGAGCCGTACGTGTACGTCGTACGTCGTGCGGAATCGCTCTCGCTACGACGGCGGCACCGTCACTGCTCCGCGGGCCCGGCCGCCCCCTTTGCCGGAGCGTTCACGGACGCTTCAGCAGAATCCGGCACGGCTGCCGTCCCTCCGCCGTCCGCCTTCGCCGCGCTCTTCGGCACCCGCGGCACCGGCAGCATCGTCAGACGGAGCGCCGCGAACGCACTCTCGGGCACGACAGGTTGACGCGGCGGCACCGGTTCCAGACGCACGTACTCGGCTCCCTGTGCCGGACGCCCGTCCTCCTCGCCCTTGTTGGGCCACAGCGACATCGCCCGTTCCGCCTGCGCGGTGATCGTGAGTGCGGGGTTCACGCCCAGGTTCGCCGAGACGGCCGAGCCGTCGACGACGGAGATGCCCGGGTGCCCGTACAGCCGGTGGTAGGGGTCGATGACTCCGCTGCCGGCGTCGGCGCCGATCGGACAGCCGCCGAGGAAGTGGGCCGTGAGCGGAGTGCCCATCACCTCACCGATGTTGGCTCCGGCGAAGCCGTTGATCTCCTCGGCGAGGAGCCGCGCCGCCTCGGAACCCTCGGGGATGTGGGCCGGGTTGGGCGCGCCGTGCCCTTGACGGGCCGTCAACAGGCCCTTCCCCAGGCCCTTCTGCTTGCGGTACGTCGTCAGCGAGTTGTCGTGGGTCTGCATCACCAGGCCGATGATGATCCGCTCGGACCATTTCCGTCCGGACAGGGAGCGTACGAAGAGGTTCGGGTGCCGCAGGCAAGTGAGGATGTGGCCGAGGATCTTGGGCAGCTTGGTGTCGTGGTTGACCTGGAGGGTCGTCAGCGCGCTCATCGCGTTCGAGCCCCTGCCGTAGCGGACGGGCTCGATGTGGGTGTGTTCGTTCGGGTGGATGGAGGAGGTGATGGCGACGCCCCGCGTGAAGTCGAGCGGGCGGCCGTCCTTCCACTTCTTCTTGTAGCGGCGCTCGATGGTCTGCGCCCCCACCAGCGCCTCGGAGTTGGTCCGTGTCAGCTCGCCGAGCCTGGCCGACAGGCGCGGCAGCGTGCCGGCGTCGCGCATGCGGTGCAGCAGGGTCTGCGTCCCGTACGTACCGGCCGCGACCACCACCTTCCCCGCGCGCAGCACCTTCGCGGGGCCCTTGCGCTTGTCGGTGGCGACGCACGTGACGGCGAACCCCGCACCGTCCGGCAGCTCCTCGACCTCGCGGACGGTGGTCATCGGATGCACGACGGCGCCCGCCTTCTCCGCGAGGTAGAGATAGTTCTCGTTGAGCGTGTTCTTCGCGCCGCGGCGGCAGCCCGTCATGCACTCGCCGCACTCCGCGCAGGCCTTGCGCGACGGTCCGGCGCCGCCGAAATAGGGGTCGGGCACCTCGCCTCCGGGCTCCGCGGTGGCCGTGCCGTCGGCGTCCTGGCCGTCCCCGAAGAAGACACCGACGGGCGCCATGTGGAAGGTGTCTCCGACGCCCATCCGCTCGGCGGTCCGCTTCAGGTGCTCGTCGGACGGCGTCATCGTCGGGTTCAGCCGGACACCGAGCATCCGCTGCGCCTGGTCGTAGAAGGGGCGCAACTCCTCCTGCCAGTCGGTGATGTGGCACCACTGGCGGTCCTCGAAGAAGGCGGGCGGCGGGACGTACAGCGTGTTGGCGTAGTTGAGCGAACCACCGCCGACGCCCGCTCCCGCGAGGATCATGACGTTGCTCAGCAGGTGGATGCGCTGGATCCCGTAGAGGCCGAGCGCCGGGGCCCAGAGGTAGTTCTTGGTGTCCCAGGAGTTCTTCGGCAGCGTCTCCCGGGTGAAGCGGCGGCCCGCCTCCAGCACGCCGACGCGGTAACCCTTCTCCGTGAGGCGCAGAGCTGACACGGAACCGCCGAAGCCGGAACCGATGACAATCACGTCGTAGTCGTGCGAATCGCCCTCGTTCTGGGCGGAGTTCTCCTCGGACACGGTGTGCCTCCGGTGCGAGTGGTGCGGCTCGGTCGTCTGTCGTTTCTGGGCGGGCTGCCGAGTGCGCCGCCGGGACGTGCACCGGTCTGCCGGCGCCGCCCCGGGCGGCTCCCGTCAGCGGAAGCGGAGCGCCTTGAGGGCCTTGAGCGAGACGCTCATGAAGGCGGCGTACTTCTCGTCGTTCATGCCGAACGAGGGGGCCATGGGCAGCACTCGCTGGTGGGCCACGGTCTGCGGCTCCGTGTACTTGAGGATGCCCTCCGAGCCGTGCCGCCTCCCGATGCCGGACTCGCCCATGCCGCCCATCGGTGCCTGCACGCTGCCGTACGCGGCGGCGTAGCCCTCGTTGACGTTGACCGTCCCTGCGCGGAGCCGCGCCGCGACCTCGCGGGCAGTACGCCCGTTGCCGCCCCAGACACTCGCGTTCAGGCCGTACGGCGTGGAGTTGGCCAGCTCCACGGCCTCGTCCACGTCCGCGTAGCGGTACACGGAGACGACGGGACCGAAGGTCTCCTCGGAGCACACGGCCATCGGCGACTCGACGCCGTCGAGGATGGTCGGCTCGTGGAAGAGAGGGCCGACGTCCGGGCGGGCACGGCCGCCTGCGAGTACCTTCGCCCCCTTCGCGACGGCCTCTTCCACGTGCCGGGTGACGTTCGCCAGCTGCTTGTCCGAGACCAGGGAGCCCATGTCCGCACCGAAGGCGAGCGACGAGCCGAGTGTCATCTGCTGCGTACGGGCGACGAAGCGCTCCAGGAAGGCGTCCGCCACCGACTCGTGCACGTACAGGCGCTCGATCGATATGCACAGCTGACCGGCGGAGGAGAAGCAGCCGCGCACCGCGCCGGCCGCCGCCTTGTCCAGGTCCGCGTCGGGCAGCACGATCATGGCGTTCTTGCCGCCCAGCTCCAGCGAGCAGCCCACCAGGCGGGCGGCGGCGAGCTGCGCGACGCCGCGGCCCGTCTGCGTGGAACCGGTGAAGGAGACGTAGTCGCCGCGTTCGACGACGGCGGGACCCACCACGGGGCCGTCCCCGATGACGATCTGCCACACCTCCTCGGGCAGCCCCGCTTCGATGAGGAGGCGCCGCGCCCACAGCGCGCTCAGCGCGGTCTCCGTGTCCGGCTTCATCACGACGGCGTTGCCCGAGACGAAGGCGGGGAGGGCGTCCCCGACGGAGAGTTCGAGGGGGTAGTTCCAGGGAGCGATCTGCCCGACGACGCCGCGGGGGTGGCGCAGTTCGGTCACCTTGGTCAGTACGGGGATCGCACCGGTGTGCCGCTTCGGCCGCAGATAGGCGGCGGCGCGGCGTCCGTAGTGCCGGGCGGCGACGGAGACCGCCTGCACCTCTTCGTGCGCGTGGAGCCGGGTCTTGCCGGTCTGCAGCTGGATCAGGTCCAGCACCTCGTTCTGCCGCTCGAGGACGAGGTCGTGGAAGCGGAGCAGCACGGCGGCGCGCCGCCTCACGGGCGTGGCCGCCCACGCGCGCTGAGCTTCGCGCGCACGGTCGAACGCGGCGGCGACGTCCTCGGGGGTCGCCTCGGGCAGTTCGGCGAGCTGCTCGCCTGTGAAGGGAGTGTGAGTGGGCGTACGGCCACTGCCCCTCACCCCCTTCGTGAGGCGGGCGACGAGGTCAGGGGTGACCACCTCGGCAGCGGTGCGCACTCCCGCGGGCGCGGTGGCCACGGGATTGCCCGTCGCGCTGCCTTCACCTGCGCCGGTGCCCTGTTTCTCTCGCGTGTCCTGCGTGTCCGTCATGCGGCAGAGACTACGACCGCGGAAACGCGCTGCATACCCGGCGGTAACCACTTTCACCGAATCCGCCAGTGAACGCTGGCACAACGGCCACGGGGCGGCGGGGGCGGGGCGGGGCCCGCGGGGGCGGGGCGGCCGTGCATACGGCGCCGCCGTTCAGCGTCGCGTCGCCCGGTAGGTGTCGGCGACGGCCTCGAAGTGCCGGTCGATCTCGGCCTTGTTGCTCTTCGAGCCCATCACCAGCAGCAGGTGGTAGCGGCCGTCGAGGATCATCGCGCGGTTGCGGGCGTACACGTCGCGTCCGCCGTCGCGCCAGCTGAACGTGCCCTCGGCCATGGCGGTGGCGCCGACGTCGATGCGGCGCAGACCGGTGGTCGAGGCCCACTCCGACGCGCGGTACGCCGCCAGTTCCGGCTCGTCGTCGCTCTGGTAGGCCATCGGGTCGTCGCCGTACTTCTTCGTGCTGTCCCGTCCGTTGACGACCACCATCTCGACCGGGCCACCGTTGTACCGGACCTGTCCGCGGCCGGTGGTGGAGCGGCGGTCCCACTCGCGGGGCACCGCGATCTGGAAACCGGCGGGATCCCGGCTCAGCTTGTAGCCCTCGGGGACCTTCCCGCCGGGCCCCGGGTTCTGCGGCTTGTCGGCACCGCCCTTGCCGGCTCCCTCGCTCCGGCCGCCGTCCCCCTGACCGGAGTCGCCCTGACCGGCGCCGTCGTCGCCGGGCTGCGGGGGCCGGCTCTCGCCGCCCACCGAACCCCGTTGCTGGTTCGAGGCGCCGTCCGTGCCGTCCTTGGGCATGAACCACATCGCGTACAGCACCGCACCCGTCAGGCCCAGTAAGACCAGCCCGAGGAGCAGACGCCCCAGCTTGAGCGGACTGCCGCCGGCCCGCCCGCTCTTCTTCTCCCGCACGCGCCGGGACCGTTCCCGTACGGGCGGGGCGGCGGCGTGCGGAGGCGGCGGCGCGGTGGCGGCGAAAGAGGCGGGAGGGGCAGGAGGAGCCGGAGGAGCGGCCGTCCCGGGAGGATCGGCGGGCGCCGTGGGAGGGGGCGCCGTGGGAGGGGTCGCCGTGGGAGGAACGGATCTCGTGCGCTTCGGCCTGCTCCGCTTCTGCCGCTTCCGCTCTGCCGCAGCGGCACGCCTCTCCGCACGCCGCCTGCGGACGAGCTCGCCGCGTCTGCGCAGAATCGGCAGCCGCCGCGGATCGGACGGACCGCCCGTCTCCAGGGATGGCGCGTAGACCGTGTGCCAGCCCGCGTCGGGCTCCGGCGCCGAACGCACCAGAGAACGCAGCCAGCCTCGCAGCTCCTCGAAGTCCGGGCGCTCCGTGGGGTCCTGACGCATCAACGACTCGACGACCGGACGCAGCGGGCCGCAGTCCTCCGCGAAGGCCGGCGGCTCGGCGCAGACCATCTGCACGAGCTCGGCCACGTCGTCCTCGGGATAGGGAGCGTGGCCCTGGACCGCGCGGAAGAGCAGCACGCCCAACGCCCAGAGATCGGCCGCGGGGCCGACGGGCGGGGCCAGCCGCCAGTTCTCGTACACGGGTCCGGCCTGCTCGGGGGCCCACCGCTCGCTGACCGCGCCCACGACCGTCATGCGGGCGTGCCGCGCCCGCTCGGCTGCCAGCGCGGAGGTGGGGCCGCGGAAGTGTTCTCCACCGTCGTCTTCACCGGACAGGCCCCAGGCGGGGTTCTCCTCGTCCGGTTCCGCGGGGTACGCGTCGTCTTCCGCGTCGTACGGGACGAGATCGCCGGTGAACTCGTCGGCGTACGCGCCGTCCTCGGCGCACCCGGCGTCCCCGCGCTCCTGCCCCGGATGCGCGGAGGCGGTGTCCGACCGCCAGGAGGCCCTGACAGGAAGGCTGTTGGGCGGACGCGAGCCGGGCAGGTCGCTGGGGCTGACCTCGTCCTCCCCCGCGGGGAGCCAGCGAACGCAGTCGTCCGGCGCGGGATGGGCCCCGTACGGCCCGCGTCCCTGGCCCGCACCGTCGGCGCCGTGGACGTGCTCCTCGTCGTGGCCGCGCTCCGCATCCCCCGCGCGAGCTGCGGCGGCACGCCGGGTGCCGGCCTGGTAGGCGGCTATCGCGCTGCTGCGCGGGCCGCGCGTCCCGCGCTCGTACCCGCCCCGCGCGGGCGGTCCGGGCGGCTCCGTGGACGGGTCCGCGCCGCCGGGTGCCGGCCCCTGGAGGCCGAATATGCCGCGCGGGCTCTGCGGCTCCTCCCAGCGGGGCGATTCGGGAGCGGGAGGCGGCGCACCGCCGGGAGAGGCGTGATCCCCGCCGTACGGCTCGTCCTCCTGCCTCGCGTCGAAGCCCTCCGGCAGAGGAGTGTCCGTCCACACCCCGCGGGAGGGGCCGGGCGCCCCGCCGGGGCTCGACGCACCGTCGGCGTCGTCCTGACCCCGCAGAGAGGGGTCCCCGGGGATGGCGCCGGTCGGCGGCAGCGGTGCCGGGCCCGCGTCCGGGAGGGGGTTGTAGCCGCAGAGGGCTTCCTCCGCGGCGCCCACCGCGAGTCCGGTGAGCAGAGCGCGTCCGTCGTCGCAGATGAGGACGGTGCGCGCGGTGACGTTCCGGTGCGTCCAGCCGTGTGCGTGCACGGTGCGCAGCGCGGTCAGCACGTCCGCGGCGATCTCCGCCGCCCGGTGCGCCGTCAGCGTCTGGTCCTGGAGCAGCGAGGCGAGGGGTGTCGCCGGCAGCAGCTCGCTGACGATCCACAGCCCGTCGCCCTCGACGAAGACGTCGAAGACCTGGTCGAGCCGCGGGTGGTCCGGGATACGCGCGGCAGCGACAGCCGCCTCGACCGCCCGGCGCACTGCCGGGTCCGCGGGTCTGCGGGTGGCACGGCCGACGGAACCGCGGAAACGTCCCTCCCCGGCGGCACCGCCCGGAACACCGTCCCCGACGAACTCCGCGTCGACGACCTCCGGCAACGGGATCTGACGTACGAGCACTTCCTGTCCGCTGGCGGTGTCGTACGCCACCGACTCGGCCAAGTAGTAGGCGTCGGCCGGGGGTTGCGGCAAGCGATAGCGATCGGCGAGCAGCCGCCCCGCCTTGCCGGCGTAGTCCTCCACGACACCTCCCCACAACGCGCGAGACCGCCGATTCCCCACTGCATCCGCATCTTTGCGGACGGACACCGGTCTGCGGCCATTCACGATACGTGCCTGTGCTGTCCGGCGCGGCCGGTCCGGGAACCTGCCGGTGCCCGGACGGAGGCGCCTCCCGGTGAGACCGGGCGGGACCGCTCCGCGGCTTCGCCTGCCCGAAGCCGCCTCTCTCCCAACGTCCCCCGAAACGTGCCGGGGGAACCGCTGTCAGTCGAGCGGCTTGAAGGTCTCGAATGCCGTCTCGCGCAGAGTCCGGCACTCCTCGTCGTCCCACTTGTCGGCCCTGCAGGTGATCATTATTGCGAAGCCGTGTGAACTGTCGGCCTTGAAGCCGCGGTTGAGGACCCGCACCCTCTTGCCGTCCTCATCGCGCTCGAACTGCCAGTCGGCGACGCTCGGGTAGTCCCGCCAGCTCACTTCCTTTATGCCCTTCAGCTTGTAGCCGCTGCTGCTGCTCACAGCGGGCTCCAGGGAACGCCAGGTGGCGGCGGCGTCCGACTTGGGGCTGCCGCTGTAGTCGACCTGGAGCTTGGGCAGACCGCCGTCGGAGTATTTCGCCCCGGAGTTGGCGCCGGCGATGCCGACGCGCTCGAAGTCCTTGGGCATGGCGATGCTGAAGTGGAAGCGCTTGTTGGTGACTTGCTCGTAGTCGTCCGGCAGCGAGCCGCCGTCTTCGCCGGGTTCCTCGTCGTCCCCCTCTTCACCGGAGGACGCACCGGGGTCGGGTGACGGCGCGGTCTCCTTCTCGCCCTCGCCCTTGCCGTCCTTCTTCGCGCCGGAGTCCGTCTTGTCCTTCGCACCCTCGCCGGAGCCGCCCGAAGCAGCGGCGTCCTTGCCGGACTTGCCTCCCTCGCCGCCGCCCCCCGCGTCGACGAGGAGAACGGCCACCAGCGCCAGTACGGCCACGAGGGCGGCGGCCGCGATGCCCAGCGTCCTGCGCGGATACCTGTTCGCGAGCGCGGCGAACGTGGTGGTGCCGCCGCTGCCCGGACCCGCGCCCGCACCTGCCGCGGCCGGTGCGGCCTTCCCGGTCCCCGTCAGGTCGCCGCCGGCCCGTCCCGCATCGGTGGCGTCGGCGGCGGGTGAAGCCGACGGCTCATCGGCAGTCACGCCTGCGGTTCCGGCGGCGGCCGCCGCGCCTGCCGCGGCCGCGCCCCCCGCAGCGGCAGGCTTCGCGCTCCTGCGCTTGTCCGCCTTCTTCTTGGCGGTGCTCTTGGCGGTGCTCTTCGCGGCGCGCCCACCGGCACCGGGTTCCGCGCCGTCGGCCTTGTCCGCGCTGCCGGTCTTGTCGTTCTCCCCGGCACCGTCCGGCGTGGCCGGC
Organism: Streptomyces ovatisporus; assembly: GCF_042653885.1. NCBI lineage: Bacteria > Bacillati > Actinomycetota > Actinomycetes > Kitasatosporales > Streptomycetaceae > Streptomyces > Streptomyces ovatisporus. Next base: position 105,992 of record NZ_JBHSFH010000002.1, on the reverse strand, counting down.
AGCACCGCCGTCGACCCGCCGCCGCTGCGGTCCGGGGCCGCGTCCGCACCGCCCGCTCCCGTCGCCACGGGCTGCAGCAGCGCCCGCGCACCAGCGACGTCGAGCCGCTTCTCCGGGTCCTTCGTGAGCAGCCCGAAGATCACTTCTTCCAGCTCACCGGCCTGTTTCGGCGGCGGCACGGGCTCCGTCATCACCGCTGTCAGAGTCGATATGGCCGACCCCTTGTCGTACGGAGGGTGCCCCTCGACCGCCGCGTACAGCAGCGCCCCCAGCGACCACAGGTCGGCCGGCGGACCCGGCGGCTTGCCGCGGGCCCGCTCGGGCGAGATGTAGGACGGGGCTCCCACCAGCATCCCCGTCGACGTCACCGACGGGTCGCCCTCGACCTTGGCGATACCGAAGTCGGTGAGCACGACACGGTCCGTGACGTCCTCCAGCAGGACGTTCGAGGGCTTCACGTCACGGTGCAGGACGCCTTCACGGTGGGCGGCGCGCAGCACGTCGAGGACGGCCAGTCCGACCTCGGCGGCGCGCTGAGGCGTCAGCGGTCCGTCCTTGCGGATGTGGTCGGCGAGCGAACTGCCCTCGACCAGTTCCATGACGATCCAGGGCCGGTCGTCCTCGTCCACGACGTCGAAGACCGTCACCGCGCTGCCGCTGCGGATCCGGGCGATCGCCTTCGCCTCGCGGAGCGTCCGGGTGATCAGCCGCTGCTTCTCGTCCTCCTCGACGCTGGAGGGGAAGCGCAGTTCCTTCACCGCCACGGAACGGCCGAGGGTCTCGTCCTCGCCGCGCCACACGGTGCCCATGCCGCCACGCCCGAGGACTCCCCCGAGCCGATAGCGCCCTCCTACCAGCCGCCCCGCGTCCTCGCTCATGAATCCCCTAGTGTCCCTCTGCGACGGGCCCGCCCCAGCCCAACTCCCATTGTGAACCATCGACCTGACACTTCGGGTACGGGGGCGGCACAGGTACTGCACACCGTCTCACGCTTGCAGCTGTCTCATACGGGCGCGATGTCCGGGGCTCCCAACCGGGCCGCGTCCGCCGTCAGATCGTCCGGCTGACGCTGCGATTCGCGCTCGGCCTCGACCCGCTTCTCGTAGTACTCCACCTCGCGGTCGATCTGGTCGGCGTCCCAGCCGAGCACTCCCGCCATGAGCTCCGCGCACTCGCGCGCACTGCGCGTGCCCCTGTCGAAGGTCTCGATGGAGATGCGGGTACGCCGTGTCAGCACGTCGTCGATGTGCCGCGCGCCCTCGTGCGAACAGGCGTAGACGATCTCCGCCTTGAGGTAGTCGTCGGCGGCGGGCAGCGGCTCACCCAACTTCGGGTTCTCCGCGATGAGTTCGAACAGCTCCTCCGTCAACACGCCGTAGCGGTTGAGGAGGTGCTCGACCCGCGCCACGTGCAGGCCGGTGCGCGCGGCGAGGCGCGCCCGTGCGTTCCACAGCGCGTGATAGCCCTCGGCACCGACCAGCGGCACCTCTTCGGTCACGCACTCCGCGACCCGGTGGTCCAGCCCGTGCACCGCCTCGTCCACGGCGTCCTTGGCCATCACCCGGTACGTCGTGTACTTGCCGCCCGCGACCACCACCATGCCCGGCACCGGGTGGGCGACCGTGTGCTCCCGCGAGAGCTTGCTCGTCGCCTCCGACTCACCGGCCAGCAGCGGACGCAGCCCCGCGTAGACGCCCTCGACGTCGTTGCGACCGAGCGGCACCGCCAGCACCGAGTTGACGTGGTCGAGCAGGTAGTCGATGTCGGCGCTGGACGCCGCCGGATGCCGCTTGTCCAGGTCCCAGCCGGTGTCGGTGGTGCCGATGATCCAGTGCCGGCCCCACGGGATGACGAAGAGCACGCTCTTCTCGGTGCGCAGGATCAGCCCGCTCTGCGAGTGGATCCGGTCCTTCGGCACGACGAGGTGGATGCCCTTGGACGCGCGTACGTGGAACATCCCGCGCTCGGCGATCAGGCTCTGCGTGTCGTCCGTCCACACACCGGTGGAGTTGACGATCTGGCGCGCCCGCACTTCGTACTCGCCGCCCTGCTCCAGGTCCTCGATCCGCGCTCCGACCACGCGCTCGCCCTCGCGCAGGAAGCCGACGACCCGCGCCCGGTTCGCGGTGTGCGCCCCGTAAGCGGCGGCGGTGCGCACGACTGTGGCGACGTACCGCGCGTCGTCGACCTGTGCGTCGTAGTACTGCAGAGCGCCGACCAGCGCGTCCTTGCGCAATGCCGGTGCCACGCGCAGCGCGTGACGGCGGGAGAGGTGCCGGTGGGTGGGCAGCCCCCGCCCGTGCCCCGACGAGACGGACATCGCGTCGTACATGGCCACGCCCGCCCCCGCGTAGAGACGCTCCCAGCCCTTGTGCTGAAGGGGGTAGAGGAACGGCACGGGCTTCACCAGATGCGGCGCGATCCGCTGCAGCAGCAGTCCCCGCTCCTTCAGCGCCTCGCGCACGAGGGTGAAGTCCAGCATCTCCAGGTAGCGCAGCCCGCCGTGGATCAGCTTGCTGGAGCGGCTCGACGTGCCGGACGCCCAGTCGTTCGCCTCGACGATCCCCGTGGACAGACCGCGCGTGACGGCGTCCAGCGCCGTGCCCGCTCCCACGATCCCGCCCCCGATGACCAGCACGTCGAGTTCGCGTTCGGACATCTGTGCCAGCGCTTGCGCACGCTGCTCCGGTCCCAGTGTCGCCGTCCTCACCGCTGCCTCCTGTGGGTCATGCGTCGCGCGTCCGTGGTGATGTCAGAACGTAGGCAGTGTTCCCATGCCGATGGTCCTCCAATTCCATGACTTCGGCGGTGCCGCACGGCCTCGCTCAGCGGGTAATCCCAGATATCCGTCATATTGCCGATTAACTTGCTATAGCGCTGCGCCGTGCTCACAAGCACCGCTGACAGCGACCTCCGGGGCCGTCCTCGGAATGCCACACGTGAGGCCGGTGCAACGGGAGCGAGGGGAGCAAGGGAGAGGATGTCTGCCGCGAAACCCGCAGATCTCGCCGTCCTCGGACTGGGCCATTCGGGTCTTCCCGTGGCGCAGGCCGCCGTCGCGGCAGGCGTCGCCACCCTCGGCTACGACCCGGACGAGCAGACGGTCGCCGACCTCAACGCGGCCCGTCCTCCCGCGGACGGCACCCTCACCGCCGCCGAACTGCGCCGCATGATCTCGCGCGGTTTCCGGGCCACCACGGACCCCACCGTCCTCAGCCGCGTCCGTACGGCGCTGATCTGCGCGCCCACCTCGCTCGGGCCGGACCGCGCGCTGAATCTGACGGCCGTGCGCACTGCTGCTCACACGCTCGCCTCCCAGCTGCGTCCCCGCACGACGGTGGTACTCGAGTCCGCGGTGTACCCGGGCAGCACGGAGGAAATCCTCCGCCCGCTGCTCGAAGAGGGCTCGGGGCTGCACGCAGGACGTGACTTCCATCTCGCCTACTCCCCCGCCCGCATCGACCCGGGCAGCCGGCACCACGGATACGCCAACACCCCGAAGGTCATCGGCGGCCTCACCCCCGCGTGCACCGAAGCGGCAGCCGCCTTCTACGGACGCCTCGCCGACAAGGTCGTACGCGCCCGCGGCCCGCGCGAAGCCGAGGCGGCGCAGCTCCTGGAGACGAACTTCCGCCAGGTCAACATCGCCCTCGTGAACGAGATGGCGGTCTTCTGCCACGACATCGGCGTCGACCTGTGGGACGTCATCCGGTGCGCGGAGACAAAGCCGTTCGGCTTCCAGGCGTTCCGGCCGGGCCCGGGCGTCGGCGGCCACAGCGTCTCCATCGACCCCAACTACCTTGCCTACCGCAGCCGTTCGCTCGGCTACCCGCTGCGCATGGTCGAACTCGCGCAGGAGGTCAACGCGCGCATGCCGCGCTACGTCTGCCAGCGGGCCGCCGCGCTGCTCAACGAACACGGCAAGTCGGCGCGCGGCGCCCGCGTGCTGCTGCTCGGCGTCACGTACAAGCCCGACGTGCCCGACCAGGAGGGCGCGCCCGCCCGCGAAGTCGCGCTCCTGCTCAAGCAGTTGGGCGCGCGGGTGAGTTACCACGACCCGTACGTCATGCAGTGGCAGGTCGCGGACCAGCCGGTGCCACGCGCGGACTCGCTGTACGAGACGGCGGCGCAGGCCGACCTGACGGTGCTCCTCCAGCACCACAGCACGTACGACCTGCAAGGGCTGGCCTCGAAAGCTCAACTGCTGTTCGACACCAGGGGCGCGAGCCCCACGGGCGCCGCACACCGGCTGTGAAGGGGTAACGGCCGGCGCCCGGCGCAGCGGTCGTCAGCGTGTGACGGTGACCTCGACGCGCTGGAACTCCTTCAGCTCCGAGTAGCCCGTCGTCGCCATCGCACGGCGCAGCGCTCCGAAGAAGTTCATCGAGCCGTCCGGGGTGTGCGACGGCCCGAGCAGGATCTCCTCCGTCGTGCCGGCCGCACCGAGGTCCATGCGCTTCCCGCGCGGCACGTCCTCGTGCACGGCCTCCATGCCCCAGTGGTGCCCGCGTCCGGGGGCGTCGGTGGCCCGCGCCAGCGGCGAGCCCATCATCACAGCGTCCGCCCCGCAGGCCACGGCCTTGGGCAGGTCGCCGGACCAGCCGACGCCGCCGTCAGCGATGACGTGGACGTACCGGCCGCCGGACTCGTCGAGGTAGTCACGGCGGGCAGCCGCCACGTCCGCCACCGCTGTCGCCATCGGCACCTGGATGCCCAGCACGTTCCGCGTGGTGTGCGCGGCACCGCCGCCGAAGCCCACCAGCACGCCGGCGGCGCCCGTGCGCATCAGATGCAGCGCCGCCGTGTACGTGGCACAACCGCCCACGATCACGGGCACGTCCAGCTCGTAGATGAACTGCTTGAGGTTGAGAGGCTCCGCCGCCGAGGAGACGTGCTCGGCGGAGACCGTCGTACCGCGGATGACGAAGAGGTCGACGCCGGCATCGACAACGGCCTTGGAGAACTGGACAGTTCGCTGCGGGGAGAGCGCCGCGGCAGTCACCACACCAGCGGCGCGCACCTCCCTGATCCGCTCGCCGATCAGCTCTTCCTTGACCGGCTCCGCGTAGATCTCCTGCATCCGGCGGTTCGCCGTGTGCTCGTCCAGCTCGGCGATCTCCGCGAGCAGCGGCTCAGGGTCCTCGTAACGCGTCCACAGACCTTCGAGGTTGAGGACGCCGAGGCCGCCGAGCTCGCCGATGCGGATCGCGGTGGCGGGGGAGACGACCGAGTCCATCGGGGCCGCCATGAAAGGCAGTTCGAAGCGGTAGGCGTCGATCTGCCAGGCGATCGAGACCTCCTTCGGGTCGCGCGTGCGGCGGCTCGGCACCACGGCGATGTCGTCGAAGGCGTACGCCCGCCGTCCGCGCTTGCCGCGCCCGATCTCGATCTCAGTCACCTGTGAAGCCCTTCTCGCCCTGCGCGCCGGTCTGCCGTCCCAGTATCACCGACCGGCACCTGGCACCGGCCGGGAGGGGGCGGGGCTCAGCGCCTCGAATAGTTCGGCGCTTCGGTCGTCATCTGCACGTCGTGCGGGTGGCTCTCCTTCAGACCCGCCGAGGTGATGCGTACGAACTGGCCGCGCGCCTTCAGCTCCGGCACGCTCCGCCCGCCGACGTAGAACATCGACTGCTTGAGGCCGCCGACCAGTTGGTGCACGACCGCACCCAGCGGGCCCCGGTAGGGAACCTGACCCTCGACGCCCTCGGGGATGAGCTTGTCGTCCCCGCTGACCTCCTCCTGGAAGTAGCGGTCCTTGGAGTACGACTTCGTCTCGCCCCGCGACTGCATGGCGCCGAGCGACCCCATGCCCCGGTACGACTTGAACTGCTTGCCGTTGATGAACAGCAGCTCGCCCGGCGACTCCTCGCAGCCCGCCAGCAGAGAGCCGAGCATCACAGTGTCTGCACCCGCGACCAGCGCCTTGGCGATGTCGCCGCTGTACTGCAGGCCGCCGTCGCCGATGACCGGGACACCGGCCTCCTTGGCCGCGAGGGACGCCTCGTAGATCGCCGTGACCTGCGGGACGCCGATGCCGGCCACGACCCGCGTCGTGCAGATCGAGCCAGGTCCGACGCCGACCTTGATGCCGTCGACCCCCGCGTCGATCAGCGTCTGCGCCCCTTCGCGGGTGGCGACGTTGCCGCCGACGACGTCGACCGACGAGTTCGACTTGATCTTGGCGACCATGTCGCCGACGAGCCGCGAATGACCGTGCGCCGTGTCTACGACGACGAAGTCCACGCCCGCCTCGACGAGCGCCTGCGCCCGCTCGTACGCGTCACCCGCGACGCCCACCGCGGCACCTACGACGAGCCGGCCCTCTCCGTCCTTGGCTGCCTGCGGGTACTGCTCGGCCTTCACGAAGTCCTTGACGGTGATGAGCCCCTTGAGCACACCCGCGTCGTCGACCAGCGGCAGCTTCTCGATCTTGTGCCGGCGCAGCAGCTCCATCGCCTCGTTGCGCGAGATGCCGACCTTGCCGGTGACCAGCGGCATCGGCGTCATGACCTCGCGCACCTGCCGCTCGCGGTCGGCCTCGAAGGCCATGTCGCGATTGGTGACGATGCCGAGCAGCTTCCCCGACGCGTCGGTCACGGGCACGCCGCTGATGCGGAACCTGCCGCACAGCACGTCCGCGTCGCCCAGGGTCGCGTCCGGACGGATCGTGATCGGGTCGGTGACCATGCCGGACTCGGAGCGCTTGACCCGGTCCACCTGCGCGGCCTGGTCCTCGACGGAGAGGTTGCGGTGGAGCACGCCGACGCCGCCCTGACGGGCCATGGCGATGGCCATCCGCGCCTCGGTCACCTTGTCCATGGCCGCGGAGAGCAGCGGTACGTTCACCTTGACGTTGCGCGAGACGTACGAAGCGGTGTCGATCTCACCGGGAGCCATGTCCGACTCACCGGGCAGCAGCAGCACGTCGTCGTATGTCAGCCCGAGCATCGCGAATTTGGCAGGCACCCCGGCCCCGGCTCCGACTCCGTCGTTGGCTGTCATGACACCTTTCCCATGCTTGCCGCCCCGGACTGAACGTCCATGCTAAACGGCCCGGGACTACTGCTCCGCCAGTGCCCTCAGCCTGCTCAGTGCCCTGTGCTGCGCGACGCGGACGGCACCCGGCGACATCCCGAGCATCTCCCCGGTCTCCTCCGCTGTGAGCCCGACCGCCACCCGGAGCAGGACCAGTTCGCGCTGATGCTGGGGCAGATTGGCGAGCAGCTTCTTGGCCCAGGCGGCGTCGCTGCTCAGCAGCGCGCGCTCCTCGGGGCCCAGCGAATCGTCGGGCTGCTCGGGCATCTCGTCCGAGGGCACCGCCGTGCTGCCAGGACCGCGCATGGCCGCCCGCTGCAGGTCGGCGACCTTGTGCTGGGCGATGGCCACGACGAACGCCTCGAAGGGCTTGCCCGTGTCGCGGTAGCGCGGCAGGGCACAGAGCACGGCGATGCAGACCTCCTGTGCGAGGTCGTCCACAAAGTGGCGAGCGTCGCCCGGAAGCCTGGTCAGCCGCCTCCGGCAGTACCGCAGAGCGAGTGGATGCACCCGGGCGAGAAGGTCGTGTGTGGCCTGCTCGTCCCCCTCGGCCGCACGTCGTACGAGTGCACTCACGACTGCGGTGTCGTCGTGCCCGTCGTCGCGCATCGGTCCATGGTGCACCGGTGCCACGGGTTCAGCCGTACCGCGTCCGTAGTTGTGCACCGAAGCGTTATGAGCAGGGGCAGTGGCCCTCATCTCCCGCGCCCTCCCCTCACGCCTGACCCGTCGGTCCCGAGGAACTCCATACTCCAAGCATGCGGCACGCGCGAGATTACCGAACCGCATACGCCGCCCCGCCCTCCCCCTGAGGCCACCCGATGCCTCGGGCGGCGCGGAGTTCTCCCAGGCGGGGACGGGCGGGCAGTTGGCGGACGTGAGTTATCGAACGAGTCCCCAGCGGAACCCGAGGGCCACGGCGTGAGCGCGGTCCGAGGCGCCGAGCTTCTTGAACAGCCGGCGGGCGTGGGTCTTGACCGTGTCCTCCGAGAGGAACAGCTCACGGCCGATCTCCGCATTGGAACGGCCGTGGCTCATGCCTTCCAGCACCTGGATCTCACGCGCGGTGAGCGTGGGCGCGGCACCCATCTCCGCCGAACGCAGCCGCCGCGGCGCCAGCCGCCAGGTCGGGTCCGCCAGTGCCTGGGTGACCGTGGCCCGCAACTCGGCGCGGGAGGCGTCCTTGTGCAGGTACCCGCGGGCACCTGCCGCCACGGCCAGCGCCACCCCGTCGAGGTCCTCGGCCACCGTCAGCATGATGATGCGGGCGCCGGGGTCGGCGGACAGCAGCCGCCGGACGGTCTCGACTCCGCCAAGGCCGGGCATGCGCACGTCCATGAGGATGAGGTCGGACCGGTCGGCGCCCCAGCGGCGGAGGACTTCCTCGCCGTTGGCCGCCGTCGTCACGCGCTCGACACCGGGCACGGTCGCGACCGCGCGGCGGAGCGCCTCCCGGGCAAGCGGGGAATCGTCACAGACGAGGACGGATGTCATGACCGCCCTCCGCAGCTGATGCGCGTCACCTTGAGCCTCCAGGCTGTTACGAATCGTCACCTGTGCGATCGACGGTCTCGGACATCAGTACCTGAGTCCAGCTCCGCCAACCGCCTCTCCGCACACTCAACGACGGTCACCCAAAAGAGTTACGGGCTTCGGCCACCGCCATCAGCACTCTACGTGATCAGTCGTACACAGTTCACCCGCATCGCGCTGAAGTGTTTCCCCGAGTGGCGTCTTTTACCTTTTGACCTATTTAGCACTACTTAGATCTGCTTGCTGCTTTCTTTCGGCTAGGTTCGCAATGAGTCATATTTGTCTATGAATGGATGGAGCGAGCCTCAAGTACGCCGTCGAGAGGAAGCGCAATGGCAGACTTCTCCCGCCTCCCCGGCCCCAACGCCGATCTGTGGGACTGGCAGCTCCTGGCCGCCTGCCGCGGCGTCGACAGTTCACTCTTCTTCCACCCCGAGGGAGAGCGGGGCGCGGCCCGCAGCGCGCGTGAGGCTTCCGCCAAGGAGGTCTGCATGCGATGCCCTGTCCGTTCGGAGTGCGCGGCTCACGCGCTGGCGGTGCGCGAGCCGTACGGAGTGTGGGGCGGTCTGACCGAGGACGAACGGGAGGAGCTGATGGGCAGGGCCCGGAGCCGGCTCGTGGCCGTGCCGGACCGGACCTGAGCAGAAACGTTTGGACCTCGCCTCTCGCCCGTAGGCTCGCAGCCACCGGACCGGACGGACCGTCCGGTCACCCGCCCCTTCCTCTCGCCGTCCTTCCGCTCGGTCAGTTCCTTCCACCGTCTGCCCCGGCAACTCGCTCCACGTCCCCCGATTGCAGCAGCGGTCCCCTTCCGGCTATGGCTCGAACCCCTCGTGGGCGGTGCACCGGCTCCCGTAGCGTGAGCGCCATGGAGCTTCTGTCGGTCAACGTCGCAAGGCCGCACACCGTCCCGTACACCGATGCGCCGGGAGGCGTCACCGGGATCGACAAACGTCCCGTCGACGGGCGGGTGGAGGTGAGCGAACCGGGCCCCAAAGGCGTCGGAGGCAGCGCCATCGCGGCCGACACCATCGGCGATCTCCGTCACCACGGCGGCAGCGACCAGGCTCTGTACGCCTTCGCGCGTGAGGACCTGGACGGCTGGGGAGCCGAACTGGGCCGCGAGTTCACCAACGGCTCCTTCGGCGAGAACCTCACCACGCGTGGCCTCGACGTCAACGGCGCCCTCGTCGGGGAGCGCTGGCGCATCGGCTCCGAAGTAGTGGTGGAGGTGACCTCGCCGCGCATCCCGTGCCGTACGTTCGCGGGCCGGCTCGAGGAACGCGGCTGGGTGAAGCGCTTCACGGAGAGGGCCGCGCCGGGGGCGTACCTGCGGGTGATCGAGCCGGGGCGGATGGGCGCGGGCGACGAGATCAGCGTGGTGCACCGTCCCGACCACGAAGTGACGGTGGCCTTCCTCTTCCGCGCCCTCACCCTCGAACCGGAGCTGCTGCCCCGGCTGCCGGCCGCGGGCGACGCGCTCCACCCGGAGGCGCGGCGGAAGGCCCTGCGGCGGACGGCGCGCTGAGCGACGGCTAACGTGCCTGCATGACGACTGCGTTGATCACTGGGGCGACCGCCGGGCTCGGCGCCGCGTTCGCCCGGCGCCTCGCACGCGACGGCCACGACCTCGTACTGGTCGCGCGCAACGGGGAACGTCTGCGGGAAGAGGCGGCCGCGCTGCACGACCGGTACGGCGTCGAGGCGTCGGTGACGGTGGCCGACCTCTCGACCGAGGGGGGCATCTCGGCGGTCGAGGAGCGGCTCGCCGACCAGGACCGTCCCGTGGACCTGCTCGTCAACAACGCGGGGTTCGGCAACAAGGACACCTTCCTGAACGTCCCCGTCGAGGACGAGCTGACGATGCTCAAGGTCCACTGCGAGGCGGTGCTGCGGCTGACCTCGGCGGCAGCCGGGAGCATGCGGGCCCGGGGGCGGGGCGGCGTGGTGAACGTCGCGTCGGTGGCGGCCTTCGTGCCGCGCGGGACGTACGGCGCGAGCAAGGCGTGGGTGGTGCAGTTCACGCAGGGGGTCGCGAAGGATCTGGCCGGTTCGGGTGTGCGGCTGATGGCGCTGTGCCCCGGCTTCGTACGTACGGAGTTCCACCAGCGGGCCGGAATGGACGCGGGCAGCGTCCCGGGGTGGATGTGGCTGGACGCCGACAAGGTCGTCGACGCAGCCGTGAAGGATCTGGCCCGCGGCCGCACCCTCTCCATCCCCGACGCCCGGTACAAGGCGCTCATGGGAGCGGCGAACCTGCTGCCCCGCGGCCTGCTCGCCCGCGCGTCCTCCAGCACGGGCCGCCGCTACGGACCGCGCTGAGCCGCGTCGCGCTGAGCCGGACGGCGCGATAGCCCGACGGCCGGCAGGCACACGCTTCGGCGTGCACGGGAGTCACGTGGGGCGTACGCGGAGAGGCCCGGCGGCCCCGGTTCCCCGGGGTGCCGGGCCTCTCGGCTCCCTGCGGGAGCTGAACTGGCGTGCGTCAGTGCGCGTGACCGTGGCCGTGACCGTGGCCCGCGGACTCTTCCTCGTCGGCCGGCTTCTCGATGACGAGCGTCTCGGTCGTCAGCAGCAGCGACGCGATCGAGGCGGCGTTCTCCAGCGCCGAGCGGGTGACCTTGACCGGGTCGATGACGCCGGCCTTGATCAGGTCGCCGTACTCGCCGGTCGCCGCGTTGAAGCCCTGGTGCTTCTCCAGGTCGGCCACCTTCGAGGTGATGACGTAACCCTCGAGACCGGCGTTCTCGGCGATCCAGCGCAGCGGCTCGACCACCGCACGACGCACGACGGCGACACCGGTGGCCTCGTCGTCCACCTTGCCGAGCGAGCCGTCCAGCACCTTCGCGGAGTGCACGAGGCTGGCGCCACCACCTGCGACGATGCCCTCCTCGACCGCGGCGCGGGTCGCGGAGATGGCGTCCTCCAGACGGTGCTTCTTCTCCTTCAGCTCGACCTCGGTCGCGGCACCGACGCGGATGACGCAGACGCCGCCGGCCAGCTTGGCCAGGCGCTCCTGCAGCTTCTCGCGGTCCCAGTCCGAGTCCGTGGCCTCGATCTCGCTCTTGATCTGGGCGACGCGGCCCTGGACGTCCTCGCTCTTGCCGGCACCGTCGACGATCGTCGTGTCGTCCTTGGTGACGGTGACGCGGCGGGCCGAGCCCAGCACGTCGAGACCGGCCTGGTCGAGCTTGAGGCCGACCTCTTCGGCGATCACGGTGGCGCCGGTCAGCGTCGCCATGTCGCCGAGCATCGCCTTGCGGCGGTCACCGAAGCCGGGCGCCTTCACGGCGACGGCGTTGAAGGTGCCGCGGATCTTGTTCACGACGAGGGTGGAGAGCGCCTCGCCCTCGACGTCCTCGGCGATGATCAGCAGCGGCTTCGAGCTGCCGGCCTGCATGATCTTCTCCAGCAGCGGCAGCAGGTCCTGGATGGAGCTGATCTTGCCCTGGTGGATCAGGATGTACGGGTCGTCGAGGACGGCCTCCATACGCTCCTGGTCACTGACCATGTACGGCGAGAGGTAGCCCTTGTCGAAGGCCATGCCCTCGGTGAAGTCGAGCTCCAGGCCGAAGGTCTGGGACTCCTCGACGGTGATGACGCCGTCCTTGCCGACCTTGTCCATCGCCTCGGCGATCAGCTCGCCGACCTGCTTGTCCTGGGCGGACAGAGCCGCGACGGAGGCGATGTCCTCCTTGGAGTCGATCGGGCGGGCGTTGGCGACCAGGTCGTCGGAGACGGCCTTGACCGCGGCGTCGATGCCCTTCTTCAGGGCGGCGGGGGAAGCGCCGGCCGCCACGTTGCGCAGACCCTCGCGGACCAGTGCCTGGGCGAGCACGGTGGCGGTGGTGGTGCCGTCACCAGCGATGTCGTTGGTCTTGGTCGCCACCTCCTTCACCAGCTGCGCGCCGAGGTTCTCGTAGCCGTCCTCGACCTCGACCTCACGGGCGATGGTGACGCCGTCGTTGGTGATGGTCGGGGCGCCGAACTTCTTGTCGATGACGACGTTGCGGCCCTTGGGGCCGATGGTGACCTTGACTGTGTCGGCGAGGGCGTTCACACCACGCTCGAGGGCGCGGCGGGCGTCCTCGTCGAACTTAAGAATCTTCGCCATGGGAGCTGTTGAGTCCTCTCGAACGAACCGCGCCCCGGACCCCCGGTACATCTCGTGGTGATGCGGGAGGGACCGGGGCGCGGATCAGAAGTGTCTTCCGGCTTCGGTGACTTACTTCTCGACGATCGCGAGAACGTCGCGAGCCGAGAGGACGAGGTACTCCTCGCCGCTGTACTTCACCTCAGTGCCGCCGTACTTGCTGTAGAGCACGATGTCGCCGACGTTCACGTCGAGCGGCAGGCGGTCGCCATTCTCGAAACGGCCCGGGCCGACAGCCAGGACCGTGCCCTCCTGGGGCTTCTCCTTGGCGGTGTCCGGAATGACCAGGCCCGAGGCCGTGGTCTCTTCAGCGTCGAGCGGCTGGACCACAATGCGGTCCTCAAGCGGCTTGATGGCAACCTTGCTGGCGGTCGTCACGATCCGACCTCCCCCTTCGGAGATCTCATCACGGGGTCTTATGTCTGGGGTGGCGAGTGTGGTCGATCCGTCGTCGCGGGTGCCGGATCTTCCCGTCGCTTGTAGCTGGCACTCACCAAGGGAGAGTGCCAACGCCGACATTATGCCGCGGTTAGCACTCCGTCAACCAGAGTGCCAGGTGCCCGCGAGCCGCGTGGCGCCGGGAGACCGTCCCCACTGCTCACGGAAGGGTGGCGGGAAGGGAGAATGAGCGGGTGGATCGGGAGGCGTTCGCCGCGCTGCAGGGCGACGAAGGACAGGCGCTGCTCGCGGCGTTGAAGGACTACCGGCCGGAGGACGAACTGGCCGCCGCGACCCGGCTCCGACGCGCTCACCCGCCGGAGCTCGTCTCGGCCGCGCTCGCCCAGGCCCGGCTGCGGCAGCGGGCCGTGGCGAAGTTCGGCGCACAGGACGCGGCACGCATGTACTTCACCCCCGACGGTCTCGAACAGTCGACACGGGCCGGTGTCGCGGCGTACAGGGCCGCGCGTTTCGCCGGCGGGGGTGCGGAGCCGGGCGTGCGTGAACTCGCCGACCTGTGCTGCGGAATCGGCGGTGACGCCATCGCCCTGGCCCGCGCCGGCGTGCGCGTGCTCGCCGTGGACCGCGATCCGCTGACGTGCGACGTGGCACGGGCGAACGCCGCCGCGCTGGGCCTCGCCGACCGCATCGAGGTCCGCTGCCAGGACGTGGGCGACGCCGATGTCTCCGGCTACGACGCCGTCTTCGTCGACCCCGCACGCCGGGGCGGCAGGGGGCGCATCTTCGATCCCGAGGCCTACTCCCCTCCGCTGTCGTGGGCGGTGGAGGTGGCCCGGCGGGTCTCGCGCGCCGCGCTGAAGGTGGCACCCGGCATCCCGCACGAGGCGGTCCCGCACGACGCCGGAGCGGAGTGGATCTCGATGGGAGGCGAGGTGAAGGAGGCGGTGCTCTGGTTCGGGGAGGGAACGGGAGCACCTACGGGCAGTGGGACGGAGATCCCACCCGTACGAGCGACACTGCTGCCCGGCCCGCACACCCTTCCCTCCCGTGGCCTGCCCGATCCGCCGGCGGGACCGGTGGGCAGGTACCTCTACGAGCCCGACGGCGCGGTCGTCCGCGCGCATCTGGTGGCAGAGGTGGCCGAACAGCTCGGAGGCCGCCTCATCGACCCGACGATCGCCTACGTCACCAGCGACGAGGCCCACGTCACGCCGTACGCGACCGGGTACGGGATCACCGATGTCCTGCCGTTCAACTTGAAGCGGCTCCGGGCGCTGCTGCGTGACCGGGGCGTCGGCGTCGCCACCATCAAGAAGCGCGGCTCCGCTGTGGAACCGTCCGAACTGCGCAAGAAGCTCAGGCTGGAGGGGCCGGGCTCGTGCACCGTCTTCCTCACGCGCGTGGCGGGCGCACCCACGATGCTGCTCGGGCACCCGCTGGGAACTCGGGCTCCCGTGGGCTGACTTGCCGCGGCCGCGCTGACGCTCTGCCGGCGTGGCGGCGTGGCGGGGTAGGCGTCGGCGTGGCGGCTAACTCTTCGCTGTCCGCGAGAAGTCCCCGCGGATGACACGTTCGGTCAGTGTCTCCTCGCCGAGTGAGCCGTAACCCGTCGCGGCCCAGAGGCTGTTGTCCGCCGGCACCTCGAAGTACGGGACGTCGCGCCCCTCTCGGCGGTCGGTGAGCACTTCGGGCGCCCGGTGCGTGCGTACCGCTGTGCAGCACTCCTCGCAGGCGGCGACCAGCAGCGACTCGCGGCGTCCGAGCGGACGCCAGCGGATGCGGCGGGCGGCCCGGCCGTGCAGGGGGTGGAAGAAGCAGAGGGGGAGCGCGGGCTGCGGCTTCTGCTTCGCGGTGAGCTTCAGCGCCTTCCTGGCCGGCCGGCCGGCGGGCGCACGGGCGGCGCGGAGGCTGTCCCGACCCTCGGAGACGAGGGCGAGCGCACCCGCCAGATCCGGAATGCCACGCGCGGCATCGAGGACGGTGCCGGCCGCGGCGTAGGCGTCCAGAGCGCCCTGCAGGGCCGCGGCGGACCCGGCCGCCGTACCGCCGTCGGCCTCCGCCTCGCTCAACTCCTCGCCGAAGGCGACCACTTCATCATGGGCACGGCGGCGCAGCCCGCGTTCGTCGGCCGCACGCGCGGAGGCGAAGACCGAGTTCGGGGAGGAGAACGGCGTCGGAGCGGCACTCCGGCGGCGCCGTACGACGAAGAACGCTCCCCCGCCGACGAGGGCCAGCCCGGCCGGGACGAGGAGCAGGGGCAGGAGACCCGGACCCCGGCCGCCCTCTTCCTCCCCACGCTCCCCGCTGCCGCCGCCCGTCGCGGCCCCTTCCCCGCCGAGGTCCGCGGTGGCCTCCTCGTACAGTTCGCGTCCGTCTCCCGACTCCACGATCTCCACGGCGCGGGCGACCCTGGCGCCCAGGCTCTTCTCCTTCATCTCGTCCTCGAAGCCGACCACGGAGGCAGCCTCCCGCGCCTGGTGCTTCTCACCCGGCCATTCGCGGCCGTCGAGCCACGTGCTGCCCGTTTCGCTGGTCGTGATGAAGACGTACTCCTTGTTCGCGCCACCGCCCATGCGGTCGTGCACGACCTCCGTCAGCTGCTTGGACTCGCCGCCCCAGGGGTCGCCCTCCACCAGCGGGACGAGCACCACGTACAGGGGCAGCCCCGTGCGCTCGATCTGGTGGACGAGACGCCGCTGCCGGTCGGGCGGCACGGCCTGCTCGTACGCGGGGTCGACGTAGACCGGGGATTCGCGCAGGGCGTCCGCGATCTTCTCGCCGGGACTGGGGGGCGCCGCCCGGGCCGGGGCCGTGAGGCAGCCGAGCGCGAGGAGTGCGAGCGCGGTCGCCGCCAGTGCGCAGGGCACGCGGCGGGCGGGCGTACGGGCGGGCTCAGTGGACACCGAGATGCTCCAGGACGTTGTCGACGAGGTGATCCGT
Source organism: Streptomyces ovatisporus (assembly GCF_042653885.1). NCBI lineage: Bacteria > Bacillati > Actinomycetota > Actinomycetes > Kitasatosporales > Streptomycetaceae > Streptomyces > Streptomyces ovatisporus. The sequence continues at coordinate 89,932 of NZ_JBHSFH010000002.1, read as the reverse complement.
GGTGATGCCGGCGGGCCCCGAGGCGGCGAGCGGGCCCGGGAGCCGGTCGTAGGGGACGTACGGGCCGGAGCGGTCCCCGCGGAGGCGCAGCAGGCGCGCGTGCGGCGCTGTCTCTCTCGAGTCCGGTGCGGTCAGCGCCCGGCGGCAGGAGGAGCAGACGGGCTGGGAGCGGGCTCTGTCCATGCCTTCTCGCTTGAACTTGCCGGACCCGGCCGCAGCTCCGTGCAAGGGGTTGAGCGAGCAGAGCCGGGCTGCGTCGGCGCGGGCGCCGCCTGCCGCGCTCTCCCCCGTCAGCGCGGTGTGTCCGGCGCGCAGCAGCACGATGGCCGTGGCGAGCGTCGGTTCGTCTGCTTCCGCGTCCACGCGGCCGTCGCCCTCCTGGTCGAGCAGGAGCGTCGCGGCGTCGAGGCACTTCCATGCCCGGGCCCGGGAGGGGGCCGGGGAGCCGTCGGCCCGGCGGGTGAACTCGGCGTTCAGCCGGTCGAGTTCGCGGCGGGCCGACCTGCGGAGCCAGCCGGCGCCCGGCCGGGCCGGCGCATCGGGGACCTCGGGGACGAGCGCCGCACGGCCGCCTCCCGTCGGGCGGAGCCCGTTCCGCCCCTCCAGCCGTGCCCGCCGGCGCCGTACGCCCGTGAGCAGGGCGGCAGCCGCGCCCGTCACGACCGCGCCGCCGAGGGCGGCCGACACCGCAGTGCCCCAGAGGACTCCGGAGTAGACCGGAGGCAGGGCGTCCTCCTCGACCGGGTCCTCGGCGGGGAGCGGATCGAGGTACGGCTTGCCGGGCGGTCCGGACGGTACGTCCTCGATCCGGGCGGTCAGAGCCTTCAACTGCCCGTACAGATCGGGGGAGGTGCGTTCCAGATCGCCGTCGCGGCCGTAGCGGATCTCCTCCGTGTAGTCGTAGAGCTGCTCGTCGTCCAGCCTGGCGCCGTAGTTGACGACGGAGATGAAGCTTCCGTCGGGACGGGCGACGACGTAGACGGCGTCCTCGCGCAGGGCGCGGTGCAGGGCGCCGGCGAACAGGTCGCTGTCGCCGCCCGATTCGTCGTCGCTGCCCATCGGTACGACGGCGATCCGCACCGGCACGTCGAGCTTGCCGATGCTCTCGTTCAGCGCGCGGCGCTGTCCGGGGTCGAGGCCGGAAGGCGACTCCGGGTCGGTGTAGACGGGTTCGTCGCGCAGCCCTTCGACGACTCTCCCGGTACGGGCCTCCATGTCGGCCGCGGTGGGCGGCGGGTCGCCGCTGCTGCGCGTCTCGTCGAAGATCTGCGGAATCGCGGCCGCGACGACGACCGCCGCGGCGGCGGCCAAGGATGCCGTGTACCGCAGACGCGCCCACTGCGCGCCGGCCAGGCGCCGCAGTAGCAGTCCGAGCAGCAGGATCAGCAGCGGCACGCCGACGAGGAGAAGTCCCGCCAGGGAGCTCTGGTTCTCCCGGTCGGTCAGCGAGATGTAGAGGTCCGGCGGGTCGCTGTCCTGGTACTTCTCGGCGGCGGCCTCGGCGCGCCGGGCCGCTTCGCGATCGCCTGCGCGGAGCACGTCCACGAAGTGGGTGAACGCCCGCAACGGGCCCGCGTCACCGGGCAGTTCGTAGAGCGTCGCGCGGGAGGCGTTCTCCGCGGGAGAGTCCACACCGAAGTTCATGGCGTGGACGCGGATGCCGGTCTCGTCGAGCAGCACGTACAGGCCGTCGCGTCCGAGACGGTCGTGCACGGCGGCGAGCAGCGCCTCACCGCCGGCGCCGACGGCCGAGCTCGGCAGAAGGAGGACGTAGGTGCGTACGCCGGTTCGGGCGGCCTGTTCAGCGAAACGCGGAGCGGCGGAACGCGGGACCGAGCGCGGCACTTGGTCGGAGACGTGGACGGGGTTCTCGCGGAGCCGATCGGCCAGGTAGGCGGCCCGGCTGGAGCCGGCGGGCGCGGCTCCGGTGTGGTCGCGGGGTGCCGCGTGGACGCCGGGTGCCGCGTGGACGCCGGGTGCCGCGTGGACGCCGGGTGCCGCCGCGAAGGCTGCGAGGAACACCAGCAGCATCAGCAGCGGAGCGGTACCCGGGCCCGCACGGAACGGTCCGCGGCCGCGTCTGCCTGTGGTCTCCTGTCCGCCGGTCAACCCGCACCCCCGCTGTGCCGCTGTCCCCGTTGCCTGCTGCTGACAGGACGATATACGGCGACCGGACCGGGGGCCCTGACCGGCTGTGGCGGCCCCCGGGAACCCCCGTCCGCGCGGCGGTCCGCCCCGCTCAGACCCGCTCGAAGCGCCAGCGGTGCACGGGACGGGCCGTCAACTCCTCCGGTGGATCCGGGAGTTCGGGGAGGGGCGCCGAGAAGTCGGCCGACCACCAGGTGATGACCAGTACGCGTCCGCCCGGCGCCGTGAAGTTCTCACGGCGCAGCGGCTCCCGCTCGAGTCCGCCGGCGCACGCCCACTCCAGGAGGTCGCTTTCGCGGCCTTCCGCGGCCTTCGCCTCCCACATCAGTGCGACCGTCATGAGTAGAGGTTCTTCCGGCTGAGTTCGTGCACGTGGTCGTGGTCGTGGGTGTGGTCGTGGGTGTGACTGTGCGATTGGCCCTCCGAGGGGGCGTGGTCCTGCCCGTGCCGTCCGCCGCCGGGGGTGCCGCTGCCCGGCAGGTGCGGTTCCGTGACGGGCAGGGACGAGTCGGCGGGAAGGTCCCAGTCGGAAGCGGCACGGCGGCGGGCCACCATCTCCGCACCGAGGGCGGCGACCATCGCACCGTTGTCCGTGCACAGCTTGGGCCGCGGCACCCGCAGGGTGATGCCGGCGTCGGCGCAGCGTTCCTCAGCCATGGAGCGCAGCCGGGAGTTGGCGGCGACGCCGCCGCCGATCATCAGGTGGTCGACGCCTTCGTCCTTGCAGGCGCGGACGGCCTTGCGGGTGAGCACGTCGGTGACCGCCTCCTGGAAGGACGCGCTCACGTCCCGTACGGGCACCTCCTCGCCCGCGTTGCGCTTGGCCTCGATCCAGCGGGCGACAGCCGTCTTCAGGCCGGAGAAGGAGAAGTCGTAGGGAGCGTCCCGGGGTCCGGTCAGACCGCGCGGGAAGGCGATGGCCTCGGGATCGCCCTCGCGGGCGTACCTGTCGATGACCGGGCCGCCGGGGAAGCCGAGGTCGAGCACACGGGCCACCTTGTCGAAGGCCTCGCCCGCCGCGTCGTCGATGGTCGAGCCGAGGGGGCGCACGTCAGCCGTGATGTCGGGCGCGAGCAGCAGCGACGAGTGCCCCCCGGAGACGAGCAGCGCCATGGTCGGCTCCGGCAGCGCGCCGTGTTCGAGCTGGTCGACGCAGATGTGCGAGGCCAGGTGGTTCACGCCGTAGAGGGGCTTGCCCAGGGCGTACGCGTACGCTTTCGCCGCGCTGACGCCCACGAGCAGGGCGCCGGCCAGTCCGGGACCGGCCGTCACAGCGATGCCGTCGAGGTCGGAGGCGGAGACCCGGGCCTCGCGCAGGGCCCGCTCGATGGTGGGGACCATCGCCTCCAGGTGTGCGCGGCTGGCGACCTCGGGCACCACACCGCCGAAGCGGGCGTGCTCGTCCACGCTGGAGGCGACGGCGTCGGCGAGCAGGGTGTGGCCGCGGACGATGCCGACGCCGGTCTCGTCGCACGAGGTCTCGATTCCGAGGACGAGTGGTTCGTCAGCCATGGCTCCTGGTTCCTTGGGAGAGGTTCGGGGTGGTGTCGGAGAGGTCCAGACGCATCACCAGGGCGTCGACGTCACCGGGCTGGTAGTAGCCGCGGCGTACGCCTATGGGTGTGAAGCCGAAGCGTTCATAGAGGCGCTGGGCCGGAGCGTTGTCCACGCGGACCTCCAGCAGGACCTCGTGGCAGTCGCGGTCGCCGGCGGCGGCGAGCAGGGCACGCAGCAGGCGGGCGCCGAGGCCCGTACCGCGGTGGGACGGCAGCACCCCGATGGTCTGGATGTCGCCGGTTCCGCCGACCGCGGCGAGGCCGCCGTATCCGACGAGGGCCGGGCCCTGCGCGGTCCGCGTCTCGGCGACGAGGTAGCGCCGGGTGGCGTCCGGGCCGCGGGCGTGCGCCAGTTCGGACCAGAACAGACCGGCGGACCAGGCGTCCTCCGGGAAGAGATCCCTTTCGAGCGCGAGGACGCCTTCGATGTCCCACCAGCGCATCTCACGGAGCTCGACGCCCGCACCCGCGCCGGCACCTGCCCCGGTCACCTCGGCGTGACCACCTTGTAGTTGGCGGGGACTCGGGCGTCGGGGCGGCGCAGGTAGAGCGGCCGGGGCGGCAGGAACTCCTCCCCCTCGGCCAGCTTCTCGGCGGCGAGGCACGCGAGCGCCGCAGCCGACTGGTCGAGAGGCAGGTCCGTGCGGAGACCCTTGAACGTCTCCTCGTACAGCCGCGCGCCCGCACCGACAGCGGGCATCCGCAGCACCTCGTCGGGGAGTTCGGCGGGACGGTCGACCGCCGCGTCGCCGGTCCGCGTACGGGCGTCGGCGTACCGCGCCCAGTAGACCTCCTTGCGCCGGGCGTCCGTCGCCACGACGAAGGGGACGTCGAGACCCGAGGCGTACGCGATGCCGTCCAGCGTGCACAGTCCCAGCACCGGGATGCCCAAGGCCGCACCGAACGCCTCGGCAGTCGCGAGGCCGACGCGCAGGCCCGTGTAGGGGCCGGGGCCGACGCCGACGACGATGCGCCCCACGTCGTGCAGGGTGCAGCCGGCGTCCCGCAGCACCCGGTCGACGGTGGGCAGCAGCAGCTCGCCGTGGCGGCGCGCGTCGATCTGGTCGGCGGCGGCGAGCACGCGGTCCCCGTCCGTGTCGTACAACGCGACGGTGACGGCGGGCGTGGCGGTGTCAAGAGCGAGCAGCAGCACGGAAACCAGCCTACGGCGGATGCCGGGCAGCTTGCTCCGGGGACCCCTGCGCGACGCTTTCGGGTGACTCGGCGGGCCCCGGCGGAGAGACCCGCCGGACGGGATCGGGCGGTGCGTCGCACAGCGGTGGCCTTCGCTCCGGCTTCCACCGGCGGATGCCGGGGCCCGTGCCGGGGTGACGGACGGCGCTCGGCGCGGGCTCCGAGTGCCGACTGCTACGGTCGTCCCCAGCGCAGGCGGGGACGCCCGCAGGTGGGACGCCCGCAGGCCGGGCGCGGGCGGGCGGGGCGCGTCGGGCGCCCGGGGCAGAGGCGGACATCGGAGAGGCGGCGTCACACGGTGGCACGGGGCAGCAGCGCGGGAGCGGTCGTGGCCGGTCTGACGGCGGCAGCCTTCGCCGTCATCGGATTCTTCGCCTACCAGGCGGACGCCGCGCACGACCGCATGAAGGCCGACTCGGCGAAGTCCTCCGAGGATTCCTCCCGTTCACCTTCGAAGGGCTCCGACGGCGGCGCGCAGCAGGGCGCACCGCCCGCGGCCTCCGGCACCGGCGAACGCGTCGTCTACTCCCTGAAGCGCGACCGGGTGTGGCTGGTCGGCGCGAACGAGAGGGTGAAGCGCACCTTCGGGGTGAAGCCCAGCTCGGTCGATCCGGACCCCGGCGCGTACAAGGTCGAGTCCCGCGCGTCGCACGTGACCGGCTCCGACGGAGTCCCTGTCGAGAACGTGGTGCGTTTCGCGACGAGCCAGGGCACGACCATAGGGTTCAGCGCCGCACTCGACGGCTCGCTGCCGGACCCGGAGCCGGGGCAGACCACCGGCGGCATCCGCGAGCGCCGCGAGGACGGCGAGGCCATGTGGCTCTTCGCCACGATCGGCACGAAGGTCGTCGTCGTCCGATAGTGCTGCGGCTGCGGCCGGGACGGTTCCCGGTGATTCCCGGTGAACTGTCCGCGGTTCAGGCCGCGTCGCGCGTCGGCTGCCGCCGCGACCCTGCTCCCCGGGAGCCGGTCCCGGACTCGCCGACCGCGCCCGCCGCTCCGGACGTACTGCCGGACGGGCCCGCGGATTCGTCGCCGTCGGACGGCGGTTTCGAAACCGCGTCGGACGGCGGTTTCGAGACCGCGTCGGCGGCGGCGCAGGAGGCCAGCAGCGTGCGCATCGACACCCCGGCCGCCGACGGGGCCGGCGGCGCGCCGCGCTCCTGCTCTCGCTCTTCGGCCGACATGGTCCCTCCCGAAGGCTGGGGGGCGGGTGGTTGAGGTTAGTGAGGCAGACCTAACCCCCACTGCACACCCCATCTGACCACGCCTGCCTTCGCGCACGCAACATCTTGCCGACACCATGTCGGGACGTCGTCGGGGCCTGCTCCGCGTCCGTCACGGAAAGGGAGCCGCCCCCGGAGCCGCCCCCGTGCGAGCCTCGTCCACCCCGCACCGTGGCGTGCCGTCACCCCAGGACGGCCAGGTCCTCACCGACCCAGCGCTCGCCGATCCCGGTCACCGTCACGGTCCGTACGCCGTCGGCCGCCGCCGCGTCCGCCGGATCCGCCCCGGCCGCGTCGCCCGTACCGTCGCCTCCCGCCGCTCTCCCGATGACGACGTGGAGCCGGCCCTCGGAGAGCTCCTCGACCCGGCCCTCGCCCCACTCCACGACCACGACCGATTCGGGGAGCGAGACGTCCAGGTCCAGGTCGTCCATCCCCTCCAGTCCGCTGCCGCCCAGCCGGTAGGCGTCGACGTGCACCAGAGGCGGCCCGTCGCCCAGCGAAGGGTGCACGCGTGCGATGACGAACGTCGGAGAGGTCACGGAGCCCCGCACGCCGAGCCCTTCACCGAGCCCGCGGGCGAGCGTGGTCTTGCCCGCGCCGAGCTCTCCCGTCAGCAGGACGAGGTCGCCGGGGCGCAGCAGTGCGGCGATGCGCAGGCCCAGTTCCCGCATCCGCTCGGGGGTCGGGACGTCGGTCGTCTGCTGTACTGCGAATGCTCCGGCCGCCGAAGGCCGGGTCTCCGCCGGGGAGTGTGGTGCTTCCATGCGTCCGGATGGTACGCGCGGCAGCGTGGACGCCGCGTCGCGTCGGCCCGCGCCGGGACGGACCCCCACGGGGGTCTCCGGCTCGTGCACAACGGCCCGCGCTGCTCAGCGACCCGTGCGCCCCCGCCGCCGCTCGTACGTCAGCGCGCGGGCGATCAGCTGCGCCAGCGCCTCGTTGACGACGTGCGGGCGCTCCAGCATCGACAGGTGCCCGGTGTCGCCGAGGATCCGCAGCCGGGACGAGGGGAGGGCGGCCGCGATGGCTTCGCTGTGCCCGTAGGGCGTGAGCAGGTCCGCCTCGCCCGCCAGTACGAGCGAGGGGCGCCCGTCGAAGGCTGCGAGCGCCTCCTTCTTCTCGTGCGCCTCGAAAGCCGGGTAGAACTCGGCGACCACGTCGATCGGCACGGACTCGATCAGTCGTTCCGCGAAGCGCGCCACCCCCGGGTCGACGTCGTGTCCGCTGCCGAAGGAGTAGCGCTTGACCAGGCCGGCGAGGAGGTCGGCAGCCGCACGCCGGCCCCGCTCGACCAGCGCGGTCTGCGAGACCAGCGCCTTGAGCACACCGGGCACCGCACGTCTGACGGCCTTCACTCCCACTGCCGGCAGGGGCAGTCCGTACGACACCTCGCTCAGCCCGCCCGCGCTGGTGCCGATGAACGCGACTCCGGTCACGCGCTCGGCGACGAAGTCCGGGTACTGGTCGGCGAGCGCCATCACCGTCATGCCGCCCATGGAGTGTCCGACGAGGACGAGGGGGCCTTCGGGGGCGGCCTCGTCGAGCACGGCTCTGAGGTCCCTGCCGAGCTCGTCGATGGTGACCGGGCGGCCGACGGGGGCGCGGCCGGAGCGGCCGTGACTGCGCTGGTCCCAGTAGACGGCGCGGACGGCGCCGCGCAGCGCGGCCCGCTGGAAGTGCCAGACGTCCTGGCTCAGGCAGTAGCCATGGGTGAAGACGACTGTGGGCGGTCGCTCGTCGGCAGCGCCCGGGCCACCGGCAGCGGCAGGCGAGCCGTCGTCCTGCGCCGGCTCCGTGCCGGAGACGTGCCGGGCCCCGAAACGCCGCCCCAGCAGCCGCAGGAGCCGGTTGCGCTGGGGACCGCCCTGCCGCGCGCCCCCGTCCGCCCCGGTCTCGATCCGTACGGGTTCCACGGTCGGACCGCCCACCCCGTCGCCCGCGGAGGCCGCGGAGTCCGCGGTGGCGCCCTCGTAGTCGGCGACCTCGTCCGTCTCGAAGTACAGCTCGGTGCCGTCCTCCGCGTGGGCCGTCCCCGCCGTGCCCCGCAGCGCGCCGTAGGGGCCCGCGGCGTCCAGCGCCAGCCGCGCCTTACGACGCACGGCCCGGTTGACCGTCATCCTCTCGAAGGCGACACCCGCGGCGACCAGGCCCAGGGTCGCACCCGCCACTCCGGCGCGGCGCCCCCAGCCCGCCGCGCTTCCGCCCGACACGGCCTCGACGGCGTTCACTGCGGCCGGCGGACCGACGTCACCGGCCGCGCTGATCGCCGCGACGGCTCTGGCCGCGGCGTCCGCGATCTCTTCCGCCTCCGTACTCGCGCTCATCTGCTCCGACCCCCCGTACTCGCGCGCACGTTCGTATACGTCCGGGATACCCGGGTGCTGATGCGCGTAACGATCTCGTACGAGATGGTGCCTGCGGCGCGCGCCCAGTCCTCGGCGGTGGGCTCGCCCCGGTCGCCCGGTCCGAAGAGCACCACCTCGTCACCTGCCGACGCCGTGTCGCCACCGAGGTCCACCACGAACTGGTCCATGGCGACGCGCCCCGCGATCGTGCGCCACTTGCCCGCAGCCAGGACCGGAGCCGTGTTGGAGGCGTGCCGGGGAACGCCGTCCGCGTATCCGAGCGGCACCAGGCCGAGGGTCGTCGGTCCCGGAGTGCGGTAGCTGTACCCGTAGCTGACGCCGTGCCCGCCCGGTACGTCCTTCACCAGCGCCAGCGCGGCGGTGAGCGTCATCGCGGGACGCAGCCCCAGCTCGGCGGCGACGCCCACCTGCGGGGACGGGGAGAGCCCGTAGAGGGAGACGCCCGGCCGCACGAGGTCGAAGTGCGACTCGGGGAGGGTGAGCGTCGCGGGAGAGTTGGCGTGATGTCGCACTTCGGGGTCGAGGCCCGCCCGTTCCGCGACGGCGAGCGCCTCGCGGAAGGCTTCGAGCTGCGCCGCGTTGGCCGGGTGCCCCGGCTCGTCGGCGCAGGCGAAGTGCGACCAGACGCCCGTCACCTGGACCGCGCCCTCGGCCTCGGCGGCACGTGCGGCTGCGACCAGGTCCGGCCAGTCGGCGGGCTGGCTCCCGCTCCGGCCCAGCCCCGTGTCGACCTTGAGGTGCACCCGGGCTGCGCGTCCGGTCGCCCGGGCGGCCGCGACGATCTCGTCCAGCGCCCACAGGCCGCTCGCGGAGACGTCGATATCGGCGTCCACGGCCTCCCGCCACGGCCCGCCCGGCGTCCACAGCCAGCTCAGCAGACGCCCGCGGTCCCCGGCCTCGCGCAGGGCGAGGGCTTCCTGGGGCGTGGCGGTGCCCAGCCAGGTGGCGCCCGCTTCCCTCGCCGCGCGGGCGCACGGCACGGCCCCGTGCCCGTACCCGTCCGCCTTCACCACTGCCATCAACTCCGCGCGCGGTGCGCAGGCGCGGAGCGTCCGTACGTTGGCGCGGACGGCTTCCAGGTCGATCTCGGCACGGGCACGGCACGCCGCCGATCCGGGCGGCGCCGGGGAAGCCGGGGGCTGAAACTGATCGTTCACGCTGTCAGTGTCTCAGGCGGACCAGAGCGGCAGTTCCCCGCACATACGGCGAAATCCGCTTGCGGTGGTGCGGAGAATGACAGGCATGACCTGGACGATCGTGCCCACGCCCGTGGGCGGTCCCGCTGCCGTCGCCGTGTTCCGTGCATACCTCGCGGACATCGTGTCCCGCTACCACGGACGCCCCGCGACGGACAGCGAGGTGGAGGCCGCCGCCGCGGACGCTCCCGGTGACGGTCTGGCGCCGCCGCACGGCACCTTCCTGCTCGCCCGTGACAGCGAGGGGGCCGTCGTCGGCTGTGCCGGGGTGCGGCTGATGGACGCCAAGATCGCGGAGCTGACGCGCGTCTGGACCGCCCCCTGCGCCCGGGGACGGGGGCTGGGAAGCGCGCTCGTGGCGGAGGCCGAGCAGGCGGCCGTCAGGCTGGGCGCCTCGGCCGTGCGGCTCGACACCCGGCACGACCTCACGGAGGCGCGGCGCCTGTACGCCCGCCTGGGATACGCGGAGATCGCGCCGTACCACGACGGTCCGTACGCGGACCATTTCTTCGAGAAGCGCCTGCTGGACGACTGAACCAGCCGGGCGGTACCGGGCGGGGGCGAGCAACTGGGCTCGCGGTCCCGGCAGTCCGGCGGTCCCAGCCGTCCGGCGGTTCCGGCAGTCGGACAGCGGTCAGGGGGCCTGGGGGCCTGGGGGTCGGCCCGCCGTCAGCGCCGCCCTCAGCCCGCCAGAAGATCCCGCCATGCCGCGTTCAGCGCCTCCGCGACGTCCGACGCCCCGGCCGGCCGGGGCGCGAACCGTCCCGCCATCCCGTGCACATAGGCGCCGACCGACGCGGCGTCGCGGCCGTCCAGCCCCGCGGCGAGCAGTGCGCCGATCAGCCCGGAGAGCACGTCACCGGTCCCGGCCGTGGCCAGCCATCCGGTGCCCGTCGGGTTGATCCGCACCGGAGCGCCCCCGCCACCGTCAGGGCCGCCGCCCGGCCCGCCGGCAGAGCCGCGGCCCTCCGCCACGACCGTCGTCGACCCCTTCAGCAGGACCGTCGCCCCCGTACGCCCGGCCAGCTCCCGTGCGGCCGCCAGCCGCCGCGCCTCGACGTCCCCGCGCTCCCAGCCGAGCAGCGCCGCCGCCTCCCCCGCGTGCGGGGTCAGCACGGTGGGGGCCGTACGCGCGCGCAGTGCCGCCTCGTCCGCCAGGCGCAGGCCGTCGGCGTCGATCAGCACCGGCACGTCCGCCGCCAGTACGTCCTCCAGCCGCTCCTTGTCCTCCCCCAGCCCGGACCCGACGGCCCACGCCTGCACGCGCCCCGCCTTGCTCGGCGGCCCGGCCGAGACCAGCGCCTCCGGATGGCGGGCGATCACCGCGTCCCCCGCCGGCCCCACGTACCGCACCGCTCCGGCACCCCCGCGCAGCGCACCCGACACGGCGAGCACGGCCGCACCCGGATACCGCGCCGAACCGGCGACCACCCCGACGACGCCCCGCCGGTACTTGTCGCTGTCCGCACCCGGGCGCGGCAGCAGCGCCGCGACCTCCGCGTGCTGCAGCGCTTCGGCCGCCGGGGTCTCCGGAAGGTGCGGGCCCAGGCCGATGTCCACGAGCCGCAGCGCCCCCGCGTGCTCCCGTGCGGGATCGGCGAGCAGCCCCGGCTTGTACGCGCCGAAAGTGACCGTCGCGTCCGCCCGTACGGCCACGCCCTGCACCTCGCCCGTGTCGGCGTCGACGCCGCTCGGCAGGTCCACGCTCACGACCGGCGCGCGCACGGCGTCCATCAACTCCACGGCCACCGGCCGCAGTCCGCCTTTGCCGCCGATGCCCACGATGCCGTCCACCACGAGATCCGCCCGGGCGATCACCGGCTCCACCGGGACGGACTCCCCCTCGACCACGGCGCCCGGCGCCACGAGCACCCGCCCGCCGGCCGCCCGCAACGCGGCCAGGCCGCCCTCGTGGACCCGCTCCGGCGAGAGCAGTACGGCGCTCACCCCCGCCCCGCGCCGCGCGAGCCGGGCCCCGGCATGGAGGGCGTCACCGCCGTTGTCGCCGCTGCCGACGAGGAGCACGACACGGCTGCCGTACGTACGCCCCAGCATGCCCGCACAGGCGGCGGCCAGACCGGCGGCCGCCCGCTGCATCAGCACCCCGTCGGGCAGCCGCTCCATCAGCTCCCGCTCAGCGGCCCGTACGGTCTCCACGCTGTAAGCAGTCCTCATGCCCCCAGTCTGACCGACGGCGCGGAGCCTCACCCCTCCGCGATGACCACGGCGGAGGCGATCCCCGCGTCGTGCGACAGGGACAGATGCCATCCGCGCACGCCCAGGAGTTCGGCCTGAGCCGCGACGGTGCCGCGCACCTGGAGCGAGGGCTGCCCCGAGTCCGCGACGACCACTTCCGCGTCTGTCCAGCTCATCCCGCCGGGTGCACCGAGTGCTTTCGCCAGGGCCTCCTTCGCGGCGAAGCGCGCGGCGAGGGAGGCCACGCCCCTGCGTTCACCGGTGGGCAGCCACAACTCGGCCTGCACGAAGAGCCGTTCGGCGAGTATCGGTGTCCGCTTCAGGGCCTGGCCGAACCGTTCGATCTCGGCGACGTCGATGCCCACCCCGACGATCAACGCGGACTCCCGCCCGACGTCTCCCGCACGGCGTCCCCGCCTGTGTCCCTGTCCGCTGCGGCCCCGCTTCCGCCGGCGCCGTCCGCGCCGAGGTCACTGTCCACCCGGTACGTGCGCACGTCCACCGGCACCCCCTCGAAGTCTGTGATCCGCACCCCGTCCCGGTGCAGCACCACGACCTGGTCGTCGCCCACAGCCGCAGCCTCACGGGCGTACGGCGCGAACACGGCGTCGTCGGACGCCAGGAACAACTCCCCCTCCCCGAGTCCGGCCGTCAGCGGCAGACCCCGGGACGCCCCCACGACCACCTCCGGCTCGTCCGCGTGCACCGCGACCAGCGCGAAGTCGCCCACCAGCCGGCGGCAGACCTGGCGCATCGCCTCGGCGAGGTCGCCGCAGGAGGAGAAGTGCTCGGCGAGCAGATGGGCAGCGGCCTCGGTGTCCGTCGCGGAGGCGAGTTCGTGACCGCGGCGGGCCAACTCCTCCCGCAGCCCGGCACAGTTGTCGATGACGCCGTTCTGCACGACTGCGACCCGCCCGGAGTTGTCCAGGTGCGGATGTGCGTTCGCGTCGACCGGCGGGCCGTGCGTGGCGCGCCTGATGTGCCCGATGCCCGTGGTTCCGGCCGGAAGCGGACGTTCCGTCAACTCCGCCTGGAGATCGGCGAACGTGCCTGCCTTCTTCGCCGCCGCCAGTCCGCCGTCCACGAGTACGGCGGCACCGGCGGAGTCGTAGCCGAGATGTTCCAGCCGCCGCAGCCCGGAGAGGATCACATCGAGGGCGGAGCGCCCTCCTGCGTACGCAACGATTCCGCACATGCGAGCAGCCTATTCGGCGCCCGGACACGCGACGACACCACGCGGACGGCCCGACGCCCGCTCCACAGAGCCGAGCGACTCCGTGCTGCCGTCAGTGACCGCGCGCTATCCGCTCTATGGCGTCCTCCATCAGCTCCAGGTACTCCGCTTCCTCACAGCGCGGTTTGCTGCCCACGACGTACATGTCCAGGGTCTCCGTCAGGTCCTCGCCGAAGTCCTCGTCCGGGAGGTCCTCGAGCGCCAGGTCGCTCTGTATGCGCGCTGCGAAGTCCCTCTTCGACACCGGCTCGGTAAGGCCGGGACGTCTTCGTATGCGGTACTTGAGGCTCATGCGGCCGATGCGGTGTGACATGCGGGGAAACGTAGCGGCAAACCCCACGGTCCGTACACCGTCCGTGCATACCGTTTTCACGGCCGGTTGCGATCCGGCAGCACCCGCAGAACGGGCCCGTGAACACGAAGCCGTACGTCGATCAGGGCTTCCCCGAGTCGTACGGGAGTTCACACGGCGGCAGAACGTCGCTCCCACCCGCGGCAGCCACCCTCCAGCCCACAAGGGCCGCGGCCACACGGTGCGGCGGGTCTCCCTCCGCAAGCTCCGAGCGGGAGCCGGCCCGCCGGCTCCCCGGCTCAGCCGAGCGAGCTCTTGACCACGTCCGCCAGCCGCCCGGCCACCGAATCGGCCTGTTCCTTGTCGGCGGCCTCCACCATCACCCGTACGAGCGGCTCGGTGCCCGAGGAGCGCAGCAGGACCCTGCCCGTGCGGCCCAGTTCCCTCTCCGCGTCGCTGACGGCGGCGGCCAGCTCGGCGGAGGTGTCCACCCGGCTCTTGTCGACGTCCCGCACGTTGATGAGGACCTGCGGCAGCCGCTCCATCACGTCGGCCAGCTCCGCCAGCGGCTTGCCCGTGTCGGCGACGCGAGCGGCGAGCATCAGCCCGGTCAGCGTGCCGTCACCGGTGGTCGCGTGGTCGAGCGCGATGACGTGCCCGGACTGCTCACCGCCCAGCGCGTACCCGCCGCGCTTCATCTCCTCCAGCACGTAGCGGTCGCCGACGGCCGTCTGGAGCACCTCGATGCCTTCGCGCGCCATGGCCAGCTTGAAACCGAGATTCGACATGACGGTGGCCACCACGGTGTCCTTGCGGAGCCGCCCCGCGTCCTTCATCGCGAGGGCCAGCACGGCCAGGATCTGGTCGCCGTCGATCTCCTCGCCCTGGCCGTCCACGGCCAGGCAGCGGTCCGCGTCCCCGTCGTGCGCGACGCCGAAATCGGCCTCGTGCTCCACGACGGCCGCCCGCAGCCCCTGCATGTGGGTCGAGCCGCAGCCGTCGTTGATGTTCAGCCCGTCGGGGTCGGTACCGAGGGTGATCACCTCGGCGCCCGCGCGGGCGAACGCCTCCGGGGAGACGCGCGAAGCCGCACCGTGCGCACCGTCGATGACGACCTTCAGGCCGTCCAGCCGGTTCGGCAGTACGCCCACGAGGTGCGCCACGTAGTTGTCGAAGCCCTCGTCGTAGTCGCGGACCCTGCCCACTCCGGAGCCCGTCGGCCTGGCCCAGGACTGGCCGGCGCCGTGCTCCCGGTACAGCGACTCGATGCGGTCCTCCAGCTCGTCGGCGAGCTTGTGCCCGCCCTGCGCGAAGAACTTGATGCCGTTGTCCGGCATCGGATTGTGACTGGCGGAGAGCATCACGCCGAGATCCGCGCCGAGCGACCCCGTCAGGTACGCGACCGCGGGAGTCGGCAGCACACCCACCCGCAGGACGTCGACCCCGGCGCTGGCGAGGCCCGCCACCACTGCCGCCTCCAGGAACTCTCCGGAGGCACGCGGGTCCCGTCCGACCACGGCCACCGGCCGGTGTCCCTCGAACGAGCCCACTTCGGCGAGCACATGTGCCGCCGAGACGGACAGACCGAGCGCGAGCTCGGCCGTCAGGCCTTCGTTGGCGACACCGCGCACGCCGTCCGTACCGAAGAGTCGTCCCACTTGTGGTTCCTCCGAGTCCGAGTCGAGTACGAGCACCAGGCCGGGGGGCGGGAGCCCGACCCGAGTGCGAGCTTCATCAAGTGCTCACCGGGCCGGCGCCGGCCGCTGCGCACGGACCGCCCGCCGCCGTCCGTTTCCGGAGGCACCGGGCCCGTCCGGTCTGTGCAAGGTATCCGCCGCGCGCCCGTCCACAGCGCTTCCCCGCACCACGGCGCGCTCACGCACCCCGCAGCCGGACCGCGCGTCCTCCTCATAGACGAACGCCCCGGGGGCACGGTTTCGTACCCCCGGGGCGGTCGCACAGCTGCGGTGAGCAATGCAGCCAGTGCCGCGCCTCAGCGCTTGCTGTACTGCGTGCCCTTACGGGCCTTCTTCAGACCGGCCTTCTTCCGCTCGACGGCGCGAGCGTCACGGGTGAGGAAGCCGGCCTTCTTCAGCGGACCACGGTTGTTGTCCGTGTCCGCCTCGTTCAGCGCACGGGCCACACCGAGGCGCAGCGCGCCCGCCTGGCCCGAGATGCCGCCGCCGTTGATGCGGGCGACGACGTCGTAGCGGTCGTCCAGCTCGAGCACCTTGAAGGGCTCGTTGACTTCCTGCTGGTGCACCTTGTTCGGGAAGTAGCCCTCGAGGGTCCGGCCGTTGATCTTCCAGCGGCCGCTGCCCGGGACGATGCGGACGCGGGCGACGGCGTTCTTGCGGCGGCCGGTGCCGGCAGCCGGCTGCGGGTCGCCGAAGCGGGATGCGAGGGACTCGGAGGTGAACTCCTCCGGCGCCTCGGGGGTCTCGGTCGTGTACTCCTCGACGCCCTCGACGGGGGTCTCAGCAGTGGTCTCGGCCACGATTCTCCTCAACTTCTCTCTGTGTCAGGTAGGTGGCCGGACTTACTGCGCGACCTGGCTGATCTCGAACGGCACCGGCTGCTGGGCGCTGTGCGGGTGCTGGTCGCCCGCGTAGACCTTCAGCTTCGAAAGCATCTGACGGCCCAGCGAATTCTTGGGGAGCATGCCCTTGACCGCCTTCTCGACGGCCTTCTCCGGGTTCTTCTCCAGCAGCTCGTCGTAGCGGACGGACCGCAGACCACCCGGGTAACCGGAGTGGCGGTAGGCCATCTTCTGGATCCGCTTGTTGCCGGAAAGGTGCACCTTGTCGGCGTTGATGATGATGACGAAGTCACCGGTGTCGACATGAGGCGCGTACACCGGCTTGTGCTTGCCCCGGAGAAGGGTGGCGGCCTGGGTGGCCAGACGGCCCAGGACAACGTCCTGCGCGTCGATGACGTGCCACTGGCGCTGGACATCGCCGGGCTTGGGGCTGTACGTACGCACGGTCGTAGCCTTCGCTTCTGTGAGTGGGTCTCTCTGAGCGCGGGGCCCAGGAGAAAGGTCCTGACAAGGCCACCTGGCAGATCACGACAGGCTTGACCACACCGCGGTGACGCGGGCCGCGGGTACTGGTCGCTGGTCATCGGCCGGTGGGCCGGGTGTAAGGCCCTCCCACGTGAGAATGAGCAAGCCAATACACACAACGAACCGGCAGCTTACCGGGGCGCACCCGTACGGGTCAAAGCGGGGAGGCACGGGCTGTGACCGCACGTTTCCCGTCCGCGTCAGGCGACCCGACGCGCCAGCACCTGTCCCGGCCAGGAACCGGACAGGAACCGGTCGGTGGCAGTGAAGCCGTTCCGCTCGTAGAAAGCGGTCAGTCCGCCCCCACCTCCCGCCCAGCAGTCCACCCTCAGCAGCCCGACGTCCGCCCGCCGGGCCGGCCTCGACGGCATGGGCAAGCAGCGCCGCCCCGATGCCCCGACCGCCGTACCTGCGGTCGGAGACCAGCAGCCGGACGTAGCGCTCGGGTTCCCCGGCAGGCGCGATCGGCAGCCGCGGGCTGGGCCCGGAGTCCAGCACCATGGCTCCGGCAGGGTCTCCGTCCGACTCCGCGATGTACACGGCGTTCTCGGTCGTGTACCGCTCGACCCGCGCCACCCCGCCGGGCTGCTGTGAATACGGCGTCGTGCCCCACTGCTCGGTGTTGCCGCGCTCGTTCATCCAGGCCACCGCGGAGTCGAGCATGTCCAGAACGGCCGGCGCGTCGGCCGGGCCGCCCCGTCTGATCCGTAGGCCTTCTGTGGTGGCGTTCACGTCGGTGACACAGCGACGGCTCAGCGCTGTCGCTGCACTCTCCCCTCGGTCCACACGGGTTCCGGCGTCTCCCGTACGGCACCGTCCGCGCCGAAGACCAGGAAGCGGTCGAAGGACCGGGCGAACCAGCGGTCGTGCGTCACGGCCAGCACCGTGCCCTCATACGCCTCCAGCCCCTGCTGGAGCGCCTCCGCGGACTCCAGATCGAGGTTGTCGGTGGGCTCGTCCAGCAGCAGTGCGGTCGTGCCGGCCAGCTCCAGCAGCAGGATCTGGAAGCGCGCCTGCTGCCCACCCGAGAGCCGGTCGAAGGGCTGCTCGGCCTGCCCGGTCATCTCGTAGCGGCGCAGTGCCGACATCGCCGCCCCCTTGTCCAGGGAGTGCTCTGTCCACAGGACGTCCAGCAGGGCGCGCCCGGCGAGTTCCGGATGCGCGTGCGTCTGTGCGAAGTGACCCGGAACCACGCGGGCACCCAGCTTCCAGCTGCCCGTGTGGGCCACGGCTGTGCCGTCCGGACCGTCCGCGAGGAGGCGCAGGAAGTGCGACTTGCCGGATCCGTTGGAGCCGAGGACCGCGACGCGCTCGCCGTAGAAGATCTCCAGGCTGAGCGGTTTCATCAGGCCGGTCAGTTCCAGATCCTGGCACGTCACGGCACGCACACCGGTACGTCCGCCGCGCAGCCGCATCGTGATCCGCTGTTCGCGCGGCGGCTCCGGCGGCGGACCGGCCTCCTCGAACTTCCGCAGCCGGGTCTTCGCCGCCTGATAGCGGGACGCCATCTCGTGGCTGCGCGCCGCGTACTGCTGCATGTCCAGGACCAGCTTCTTCAACTGCGCGCGCTTCTCGTCCCATCGCCGGCGCAGCTCCTCGAAGCGGGCGAACCGCTCCTGCCGGGCCTCGTGATAGCTGCGGAATCCGCCGCCGTGCACCCATACCTGGCTGCCGGACGGACTCGGCTCCACGCTCACGATCTTGTCAGCGGCCTGCGCGAGCAGTTCGCGGTCGTGGGAGATGAACAGCACGGTCTTGCGGGTCTCTTCGAGACGTTCCTCGAGCCAGCGCTTGCCCGGAACGTCCAGATAGTTGTCCGGTTCGTCCAGCAGCAGGACCTCGTCGTTGCCGCGCAGCAGGGACTCCAGTACCAGCCGTTTCTGCTCGCCGCCGGAGAGGGTGCTCAGCGTGCGCCACTGAGCCTTCTCGTAGGGGACGCCGAGCGCTGCGGTGGTGCACTTGTCCCACAGGGTCTCGGCCTCGTAGCCCTGCACCTCCGCCCAGTCGGCGAGAGCCTGCGCGTACCGCATCTGTGTGGCCTCGTCCTCCGACGGGGCCTCCATGACGGCCAGTTCGGACGCGTCGACCGCTTCCGCCGCCCTGCGGATCGTGGGTGGAGCCACCGAGACCAGCAGATCCCGGACGGTGCGTTCGTCGTCGCGTTCGCTGCCCGTGCCGACGAACTGCGGCATCACGCCCAGCCCCCCACTGGCCGTCACCGTGCCGCCGTGCGGGGCGAGTTCGCCGGAGATGATGCGCAGCAGCGTCGTCTTCCCCGCGCCGTTCGGACCGACCAGCGCGACCGAGGCACCCTCCCCCACCCGGAAGGAGACGTCGGCGAGCAGCGCCCGCCCGTCCGGCAGGTGGTAATCCAGATGCGCGACTTCGAGGTGCCCCATGTTTGTGGATTCTCGCGCTGGCATCACCCGGAAACCAACCGAATAAGATGCGCCCATGAGCTTTGGGCAGGGTGGCCCCGATTGGGGCCAGGGAGACCATTCCACTCCCGACTGGGCGGCACTGGCCGAGCAGACGGAACGCACCCGGGCACGGCGACGACGCTGGACGATCATCGGCGTCAGCGCGCTGGCCACCGTCACCGTCGCCGGCATCGTCGCGGTGGCGGTCGTCGAGGGCGGCGGCAACGGCAGCGCATCGGACAAACCGTCCGGCGACCTGCCCACCCCCGAGGATCTGCCGTCCAGCACCGCGGGCCAGCCGGAGCCGACCTTCAAGGACGAGCCGCCGCCGCCCCCACCGCCCCGCGACTTCGTATCGGACGCCAGGCGCGACAAGGCCCCCCTCAGCGTCGCCACGCTCTACCCGAACGAGACCATCAAGATCAACGGCCGTCCGTACAAGCGGGCCGCCACCGACACCAGCAAGGGCTGCACGGACGCGGCACACGCGGGCCTGGGGCCGGTGCTCAGCAAGAACGACTGCATCAGCCTCTTCAGAGCGACCTTCACCCGGGACGGCCTGGCCGTCACGGTCGGCATCGCGGCCTTCGACAACGCCAGGACCGCGAACGTCGTGAAGGCGGGATACAAGCCCAACCTCCTCGCTCTGCCCGGCAAGGGCGTGCCCGACTTCTGCCGCACCGTCACGTGCCGCACGACGGCCAACTCCTACGGCCGGTACGCCTACTTCACGATCTCGGGGCGCACCAACGGCAAGCCGTCCACGGCCGCCGACAAGCAGGCGGAGCAGGCCGGCCGCGACGGCTCGACGTACGCATACGCACGCCTCCAGCAGCGCGGCAAGGAGCAGGCGGCCAAGGCCGTGGGGGCCTCGCCCGAGTAGCGCCCCCGGAGGACGCGGGCGGCCCGGCTGGGCGTTCCCGCCGCGCTCAGCAGCAGCCCGCGGCGCTGCTCGCCGCGTTCCCCGTGCCGGCCACGGGCAGCGAACGCCTGTTGCGGGCGGCGAGATTGCGCGCCGCCAGCTCCCCGTCGGCCGGGTAGCCGACTTCTTCGAGCGTGAGCCCGTGCGGTCGTACGACGTGCACCGCGGAATCACGCACCCCCGCGGACAGCACCTCTCCCGGCCAGGACGGCGGCCGGTGGCCGTCGCCCACGAAAAGCATCGCCCCGACCAGCGAACGCACCATGTTGTGGCAGAACGCGTCGGCCTTCACCGTCGCCTCCAGCACTCCGTCCGCACGGCGTTCCCAGCTCAGCGCCTGCAGCGTGCGGATCGTCGTGGCGCCGTCGCGCTTCTTGCAGTAGGCCGCGAAGTCGTGCTCCCCGAGCAGCAGTCGGGCCGCCTCGTTCATGGCGTCCGCGTCCAGCGGCCAGTTGTGCCACAGCACGTGCCCGCGCAACAACGGGTCGACGCCGCCCGGATGGTCGCTCACGCGGTACGAGTAGCGCCGCCAGACCGCCGAGAAGCGGGCGTTGAAGTGCGGCGGCGCAGCGCTGACGCGCCACACCCGTACGTCCATCGGCAGGCGCCCCGCCAGACGCCGCAGGAGCTGCTCGCTGTGCTCCTCCCACACCTGCTCCGGAAGGTCGACGTGCGCCACCTGCCCCCGCGCGTGCACCCCGGCGTCCGTACGGCCCGCGACCGTCAGCTCGACCTGTGCCGCTTCCTCGGCGCCGAGCCGCATCACCACACGGAGCGCGCTCTCCAGCTCTTCCTGCACGGTGCGCCGTCCGCGCTGCCGCGCCCATCCCGAGAACTCCTTGCCGTCATAGCTCAGGTCGAGCCGCACCCGTACCCTGCCGGGCTCCACCACGTCCGTCACGCAGCGATCCTCTCCGCGTAAGAAGAACAGGCCCGCCCCCCGAAGGGAACGGGCCCGCTCACGAGCTCTACGAGCGCGTCAGGAGTCCTTGGACTCCTCGGCTGCGGCCTCTTCGCCCGCTGCCTCCTCGCCCTTGGCCTCGTCGGCCTCGGCGCCCTTCTTCAAGTCCGCGGCGGCCTTGTCTCCCGCGGCGTCCTTGGCAGTGCGCTTGGTGGCCGCCTCGGCCTCACCGACAGCCTGCTGCTGCACGGTCAGGGCCTCCACCAGCTCGATGACCGCCATGGGAGCGTTGTCGCCACGACGGGGACCGATCTTGGTGATGCGCGTGTAACCGCCCGGCCGGTTCTCGTAGCGCGGGCCGATCTCGGTGAACAGCGTGTGCACCACGCTCTTGTCCTTGACCGTGCGCATGACCTGACGGCGGTTGTGAAGGTCGCCCTTCTTCGCCTTGGTGATCAGACGCTCCGCCACGGGACGCAGCCGGCGGGCCCGCGCCTCGGTGGTGGTGATGCGCCCGTACTCGAAAAGGTCCGTGGCGAGGTTCGCCAGCATGGCCTTCTGGTGCGAGGCGCTGCCGCCCATGCGGGCACCCTTGGTGGGCTTCGGCATCGTGCTTCTCCTTCGCTGTTCCTGCACCGGCCGTATCAGGTACCGGTGGCAGTTCCGGCCGTATCAGGTACCGGGATGGAGGTACCCCAGGGCCGCCAGGGCCGAGGGGAAGTCCCGGCCGGGGGGATTCCCGGCCAGGGCCCGGGGCCGTAGGACCCCGTGTGTCACGGGCGGTGGCCGGCAGTCGCAGCCGCCGGCCACCCCACCGCAGATCAGTACTGCTCGGTCTCCACGAACCCCGCGTCCGTGTCGTCGTCCGCGCCGAAGGCGTCGGCGGCGGCCGTCGGGTCGAATCCGGGCGGGCTGTCCTTCAGGGCGAGACCCATGCCGGCCAGCTTCGCCTTGACCTCGTCGATCGACTTCGCACCGAAGTTGCGGATGTCGAGCAGGTCGGCCTCCGAGCGCGCGACGAGCTCACCCACGGAGTGGATGCCCTCGCGCTTGAGGCAGTTGTAGGAGCGGACCGTCAGCTCCAGCTCCTCGATCGGCAGCGCCAGGTCCGCGGCCAGCGCGGCGTCCGTCGGGGACGGACCCATGTCGATGCCCTCGGCGTCGACGTTCAGCTCGCGGGCCAGGCCGAAGAGCTCGACGAGCGTCTTGCCCGCCGAGGCCATGGCGTCACGCGGACGCATGGCCTGCTTCGTCTCGACGTCGACGATCAGCTTGTCGAAGTCGGTGCGCTGCTCGACACGGGTCGCCTCGACCTTGTACGTGACCTTGAGCACGGGCGAGTAGATGGAGTCGACCGGGATACGGCCGATCTCCTGGCCCATCTGCTTGTTCTGCACGGCGGAGACGTAGCCGCGGCCGCGCTCGACGGTCAGCTCCATCTCCAGCTTGCCCTTGCCGTTGAGCGTGGCGAGGACCAGGTCGGGGTTGTGCACCTCGACACCGGCCGGCGGTGCGATGTCCGCAGCCGTGACGAGGCCGGGGCCCTGCTTGCGCAGGTACATCACGACCGGCTCGTCGTGCTCCGAGGAGACGACGAGGGACTTGATGTTGAGGATCAGGTCGGTGACGTCCTCCTTGACGCCCGGCACGGTCGTGAACTCGTGCAGGACACCGTCGATCCGGATGCTGGTGACAGCCGCACCGGGGATCGAGGAGAGGAGCGTGCGACGCAGGGAGTTGCCGAGGGTGTATCCGAAACCCGGCTCCAGCGGCTCGATCACGAACCGTGAGCGGAATTCGTCGACGACCTCTTCGGTCAGGGACGGACGCTGAGCGATCAGCATGGGGTGATGCCTCCAGTCTTCGGCAACCGCTATTTGATGCCGTACTGACAGGGTACGGGCGGCACGACGCGTTCAGACGCCGTACCACCCGTCCCTTACGAGCTGCTACTTGGAGTACAGCTCGACGATCAGCTGCTCCTGCACCTGGGTGTCGATCACCTGGCGCTCGGGCAGCGAGTGGACGAGGATCCGCATCTTCGACGGGATGGACTCCAGCCAGGCCGGAACCGTCTTCTCGCCGGCCTCCGCAGCCGCCACCTGGAAAGGCGTCAGGTTACGGGAGGCCTCGCGGACCTCGACGATGTCGTTCACGGACACGCGAGCCGACGGGATGTCGTTCTTGCGCCCGTTGACGGTGATGTGCCCGTGCTTCACCAGCTGACGGGCGTGGTCACGGGACTTGGCGAAGCCGGCCCGGTAGACCACGTTGTCCAGACGGGTCTCGAGGATGCGCAGCAGGTTCTCACCAGTCTTGCCCTGCTGACGGTTGGCCTCGTTGAAGTACCCGCGGAACTGCTTCTCCAGGACGCCGTAGATACGAGCTGCCTTCTGCTTCTCACGCTTCTGCAGCAGGTACTCGGAGTCCTTGGTGCGCCCGCGACCGTGCTCACCCGGGGGGTAAGGACGGATCTCGATCGGGCACTTCGCGCTCTCGCACTTGCTCCCCTTGAGGAAGAGCTTCTGCTTCTCCCGACGGCATCGCCTGCAGTCGGCCCCGGTGTAACGCGCCATAGTCTCAGATCTCCTGTTTCAGCTGGTCAGACTCGGCGACGCTTGGGCGGGCGGCAGCCGTTGTGCGGGGTCGGGGTCACGTCCTGGATCGAACCGACCTCGAGGCCGGTGGCCTGGAGGGAACGGATCGCAGTCTCACGGCCGGAGCCGGGACCCTTCACGAAGACGTCCACCTTGCGCATGCCGTGCTCCTGCGCGCGGCGTGCGGCGTTCTCGGCAGCCATCTGCGCCGCGAACGGCGTCGACTTCCGGGAGCCCTTGAAGCCGACGTGGCCGGCGGAGGCCCAGGAGATCACGTTGCCGGTCGGGTCGGTGATCGAAACGATGGTGTTGTTGAACGTGCTCTTGATGTGAGCGTGCCCGGCGGGGACGTTCTTCTTGTCCTTGCGGCGCACCTTCTTGGCGCCGGCCGTACGGCCCTTCGGAGGCATATGGATTTACTCCTGTGGAGGTGGTCGGTCCTGCAACACGGACCGCTTGCAGCGTGTCCGGTGCGGACTACTTCTTGCCCGGCTTCTTCTTGCCGGCGATCGCGCGACGCGGGCCCTTGCGGGTGCGGGCGTTGGTCTTGGTGCGCTGCCCATGGACCGGGAGACCGCGGCGGTGCCGCAGGCCCTCGTAGCAGCCGATCTCGACCTTGCGGCGGATGTCGGCCTGGATCTCACGGCGGAGGTCACCCTCGACCTGGAGATTGTTGTCCACGTACTCGCGGATCTTGACGAGGTCTTCCTCGGCGAGATCGCGCACTCGGGTGTCGGGGTTGATGCCGGTCTCACCGAGGGTCCGCTGGGCAAGGGTGCGACCGATGCCGAAGACGTAGGTGAGGGCGACCTCGACGCGCTTCTCGCGCGGGAGGTCGACGCCTGCGAGGCGTGCCATTCGTTTGGCTCCTGATTGCTTTGCGGAGGTCTGCCGCAGCACCGTCCCCTGTCCGTACGCGCCGTACGTTCAAGGTCCCCGGCCTCCGACCGAGGGTGTCGTCCCCACCGGCAAGAATTTTCAGGCGGGGGGTCGGGCGTCTGCGTATGTACTTTTCGCTTGCGTCGCGCGAAGAGTGCGAGTGGTGCGAAGGCTCGGTCGGAGTCGCGTCAGCCCTGGCGCTGCTTGTGGCGCAGGTTGTCGCAGATGACCATGACCCGGCCGTGACGGCGGATCACCTTGCACTTGTCGCAGATCTTCTTGACGCTCGGCTTGACCTTCATGGGATGAGGTTCTCCGGGTCAGGCCGCCGCCCGCAGGAGCAGGCCGGCGGCTCGATCTGTCGAGCTACTTGTAGCGGTAGACGATCCGCCCGCGGGTCAGGTCGTACGGAGAGAGCTCCACCACGACCCGGTCGTCGGGAAGGATACGGATGTAGTGCATCCGCATCTTGCCGCTGATGTGCGCGAGAACCTGGTGACCGTTCTGAAGCTCCACCTTGAACATCGCATTCGGCAGAGATTCGACGACCGTGCCCTCGATCTCGATGGCCCCTTGTTTTTTGGCCATGCTCTAGCGCTTCACCTTCCGGGATCGGCTACCTGGGGTGACCCCGGGCATACGAAAACCCCGGGACCGACGAGCCAGTCTACGTCACGGTCCCCGCAAAGACGAATTCGGGCAGTCTCCCCGGCAACCATGATCATCATGCAGGGGCAGCGCCAAGTAGGGACGGGTGGGGCGGCTGTCCGTTTCGCCCCGCTGCCGCGTCCCGCGGACCGGCGGCTCAGGCCAGCGGGTCGGGAGCTGCCGTGATCCCGAGCTCGGCGAGCTTCGCCTTGCCGCCGTCGGGCGCGGTGAGAACGAGGGGGCCGTCCTCGGTCAGAGCCACCGAGTGCTCCCAGTGGCTCGACCAGCTGCCGTCGTTCGTCTTGACCGTCCAGTCGTCGGAGAGCACATGCGTCTTGGGCGTGCCCAGCGTCACCATCGGCTCGATCGCCAGACACATTCCGGGCACCAGCTTCGGACCCCGGCCACGGCGGCGGTCGACGTAGTTCAGCAGGTGCGGGTCCATGTGCATCTGCGAGCCGATGCCGTGCCCGCCGTAGTCCTCGACGATCCCGTACGAACCGGAGGCGGGGCGCGGCTGCCGGCGGATGTAGCCCTCGACCGCCCTGGAGATGTCGACCAGACGGTTGCCCTTGCGCATGGCGGCGAGGCCCGCCCACATGGACTCTTCGGTGACCCGGCTCAGCTCGCGCTGCTCGGCGGAGTGGCCCTCGCCGACGAAGACGGTGATGGCGGCGTCGCCGTGCCAGCCGTCGACGATCGCGCCGGCGTCGACGGAGAGCAGGTCGCCGTCCTTCAGCACCGTCTCCCGGTCGGGGATGCCGTGCACGACGATGTCGTTGACCGAGGTGCAGATGTTGCCCGGAAAACCCCCGTAGCCGAGGAAGTTGGGCTTCGCCCCATGGTCGGCGAGCACCTTGGCGGCGACCTCGTCCAGATCCTTCGTGCTGGCACCGGGCACCGCTGCGGCGCGGCAGGCGTCGTGCATCGCGGCGACCACCAGCCCCGCCTCGCGCATCTTCGCGATCTGCTCCGGGGTCTTGATCTCCACCATGGGACGGTGCCTCTCCTTGCCGGCTTCCTACTGTCTGCGTCCGAACGGATTCAGCGCTTCTGCTTCAACAAGTGTGCCGTACCGCCAAACGGTCGCGGCCCCCTGGCGGGGTGCCGCGACCGCAGGACGGATCAGGCATCGACCGGTCACTGTCTCCCGGTCATTCGGCGACGGAGTCGTTCTGCCGTAGAGCGTTCATCGCGCGCTCGGTCACCTCGCCCACCTTGCCCAGGGCGGAGATCGTGGTGACCAGGTCCTGGCGCTTGTAGTGGTCGATGATCGGCTCGGTCTCGCTGTGGTACACCGCCAGCCGCTTGCGGACGGTCTCCTCGCGGTCGTCGTCCCGCTGATACAGCTCGCCGCCGCACACGTCGCACACGCCCTCCTTCTTGGGGGCGCTGTACTCGGCATGGAAGACGTGGCTGCTGTCGCTGCGGCAGATGCGGCGGCCCGCGATCCGCTTCACGACCTCTTCCTCCGGGACCTCCAGGTCGAGGACGGCGTCCAGCTTCTGGCCGTTCTCCTCCAGGATGCGGTCCAGGGCCTCGGCCTGTGCGATGTTGCGCGGAAAGCCGTCGAGAAGGAAGCCGTCCACGGCGTCCTGCTCGGCCATCCTGTCCTTCGCCATGCCGATGGTGACCTCGTCGGGT
Source organism: Streptomyces ovatisporus (assembly GCF_042653885.1). Lineage (NCBI taxonomy): Bacteria > Bacillati > Actinomycetota > Actinomycetes > Kitasatosporales > Streptomycetaceae > Streptomyces > Streptomyces ovatisporus. Next base: position 63,446 of record NZ_JBHSFH010000002.1, on the reverse strand, counting down.
ACGAGCTGCCCGGCGCGCATGAACTCCTGCGCCTGCCGCCCGAGCTCCGTGCCCTGGCTGATGTTGGCGCGGAAGATGTCGCCCGTGGAGATGTGCGGGATCGACAGGTTCTCGGCGAGGAACGCGGCCTGCGTTCCCTTACCCGCGCCAGGCGGCCCGACGAGGACGATACGCATCAGCGGAGGAACCCTTCGTAATTGCGCTGCTGAAGCTGGCTCTCGATCTGCTTCACGGTCTCGAGTCCGACGCCCACGATGATCAGAATGCTCGTCCCGCCGAACGGGAAGTCCTGCTGGGCACCGAACGCGATCAGCGCGACGGTCGGCACCAGGGCGATCAGACCCAGATACAACGCACCCGGCCATGTGATGCGGTTCAGCACATAGCTCAGGTACTCCGCAGTGGGCCGACCTGCCCGGATGCCCGGGATGAAGCCACCATACTTCTTCATGTTGTCCGCAACTTCTTCGGGGTTGAAGGAGATGGCGACGTAGAAGAAGGCGAAGAAAATGATCAGCACGAAGTACGTGACGATGTAAATCGGGTGGTCACCCTTGACGAAGTGGGCCTGAATCCACTGTGCCCAGTCCGCTTGCGAGTTGCTGAACTGAACGATCAGCGCGGGGATGTAGAGCAGCGACGACGCGAAGATGACCGGAATCACACCCGCCTGATTGACCTTCAGCGGAATGTAGGTGGACGTACCGCCATAACTGCGGCGCCCGATCATCCGCTTCGCGTACTGCACGGGAATGCGGCGCTGCGCCTGCTCGACGAGGACCACGAGCCCCACCATCGCCAGGCCGCAGATGATGACGATGCCGAACTCGATCCAGCCGTCGGCCAGGTCGCCCTGCGTCTTGATCTGCCACAGCGCACCGGGGAAGCCGGCGGCGATCGACACGAACATCAGGATGGACATGCCGTTGCCGATGCCCTTGTCGGTGATGAGCTCACCGAGCCACATGATGAACGCGGTGCCCGCAGTCATGCAGATCACCATCGTGGCGGTGGTGAAGATCGACTGGTCCGGCACGATCTGGTCGCGCACCTGGCACTGGGGGAAGAGGGTGCCACTGCGTGCGGTGGCGACGAGGCCCGTCGCCTGCAGAATCGCGAGCGCGACCGTCAGATAACGCGTGTACTGCGTGATCTTGGCCTGTCCGGCCTGGCCTTCCTTCTTCAGAGCCTCGAGCCGCGGAATGACCACGACCAGCAGCTGAAGAATGATGCTCGCTGTGATGTACGGCATGATGCCGAGCGCAAAAACGGTCAACTGCAGCAGTGCGCCACCGCTGAACATATTGACCAGCCCGAAGAGACCCTGGCTTCCCTTGGCCTCGTTCATGCACTGGTTGACGTTCTCAAAGCTGACACCCGGCACCGGAATGTGCTGCCCCAAACGGAAGAGCACCATGATGCCGAGCGTGAACAACAGCTTCTTTCGCAGGTCGGGCGTCTGAAAAGCCCGGGCGAACGCGGTGAGCACGGTGCCTCCTGCGCCCCCCGCGTCTGGCGCGCGAGAGGTGACGGTCTTGGGGGTCGACAGATACCAACAGTGCCCGCCACCTTACCGGCGACGGTGCCCGCCGTGGAACGACGGACCGGGGACGCCCCGTTGGGACATCCCCGGCCAGTCAGTCGGCGAACTCAGTCAAGCTCGTTGACGGTGCCGCCGGCAGCGGCGATCTTCTCCTTGGCGGAACCGGAGACCTTGTTGACGGTCACCGTCAGCGCCACGGAGATCTCGCCGGTGCCGAGCACCTTGACGAGCTCGTTCTTGCGAACTGCGCCCTTGGCGACCAGATCGGCCACCGTGACCTCGCCACCCTGGGGGTAGAGCGCGGCCAGCTTGTCCAGGTTCACGACCTGGAACTGCTTGTGGGCGGGGTTGCGGAAGCCCCTGAGCTTGGGCAGCCGCATGTGCAGCGGCATCTGCCCGCCCTCGAAGTTCTCCGGAACCTGGTAACGGGCCTTGGTGCCCTTGGTGCCACGTCCAGCGGTCTTGCCCTTGGACGCCTCACCACGACCCACACGGGTCTTGGCGGTCTTGGCGCCCGGGGCCGGCCGGAGGTTGTGGACCTTCAGCGGGTTGTTCTCCGCCATCTCAGTCGACCTCCTCGACCGTGATGAGGTGCCGCACGGTGTGCAGCATGCCGCGCACCTCAGGACGGTCCTCGCGAACGGCCACGTCGCGGACCCGCTTGAGACCCAGAGTCCGCAGCGTGTCCCGGTGGTTCTGCTTCGTACCGATGACGGAACGAGTCTGCGTGATCTTCAGGCGAGCCATTACGCACTCACCCCGGCACGCGCCCGCAGCAGTGCGGCAGGCGCCACGTCCTCGAGCGGCAGGCCACGGCGGGCGGCGATCTCCTCGGGGCGCTGAAGGCCCTGCAGAGCCGCACGCGTGGCGTGCACGATGTTGATCGGGTTCGAGGAGCCGAGCGACTTGCTGAGCACGTCGTGGATGCCCGCGCACTCGAGCACGGCACGCACCGGGCCACCGGCGATCACACCGGTACCGGGCGAAGCCGGCTTGAGCAGCACGACGCCCGCGGCCTCCTCACCTTGGATCGGGTGCGGAATGGTGCCCTGGATGCGGGGGACCTTGAAGAAGTGCTTCTTGGCCTCCTCGACACCCTTGGCGATGGCGGCCGGCACCTCCTTGGCCTTGCCGTATCCGACACCCACGGTGCCGTCACCGTCGCCCACCACGACCAGCGCGGTGAAGCTGAAGCGACGTCCACCCTTGACTACCTTGGCCACGCGGTTGATCGCGACAACGCGCTCAACGTACGCGGTCTTCTCGGCGGCGGCGCCGCCATCCCGGCCCTTGCGGTCCCGACGCTCGCCGCCACCGGCGCCGCCACCGCGGCGCTGGGGTCCAGCCATTGGAATTACCTCTCTCGTTTACGTCCGCTGCGTAGGAACCGCACTCAGAACTTGAGCCCGGCCTCACGGGCGGCGTCAGCCAGAGCGGCAATCCGCCCTGCGTACTTGTTGCCGCCACGGTCGAACACGACGGCCTCGACACCCGCGGCCTTCGCACGCTCGGCGACCAGTGCGCCGACCTGCTTGGCCTGCGTGCTCTTGTCGCCGTCACCGCGGATCGACGAGTCGAGCGACGACGCCGAAGCCAGAGTGTGCCCCGCCAGGTCGTCGACGACCTGGGCGACCATGTGACGGTTGGAGCGCGTCACCACAAGACGAGGGCGCACGGGCGTGCCCGAGACCTTCTTGCGGATGCGGATGTGACGGCGCTTGGCGGCGGCGCGCTTGTAGGCGTCGCCCTTAGCGATCTTCACGCCGTATGCCATGGCTACTTACCAGCCTTTCCGACCTTGCGGCGGATGGTCTCGCCCGCGTACTTGACGCCCTTGGCCTTGTACGGGTCCGGGCGGCGCAGCTTGCGGATGTTGGCTGCGACCTCGCCGACCTTCTGCTTGTCGATGCCCTCGACCGAGAACTTGGTCGGCGACTCGACCTTGAACGAGATGCCTTCCGGCGCCTCGACCAGGATCGGGTGGCTGTAGCCCAGGGAGAACTCCAGGTTGGAGCCCTTCGCCTGGACGCGGTAACCCACGCCGCTGATCTCGAGGTCCTTGCTGAATCCGTTGGTCACGCCAGTGATCATGTTCGCCACCAGCGTGCGGGACAGACCGTGCAGGGCCCTGTTCCGGCTCTCGTCGTTGGGACGGGTGACGACGAGCTTGCCGTCATCGTCCTTCGCGATCTCGATGGGCGCGGCAACGGTGTGCGAGAGGGAACCCTTGGGCCCCTTCACGGCGACCGCCTGGCCATCGATGGTGACGTCCACACCGGCGGGAACCTGGATGGGGAGCTTGCCGATTCGCGACATTGCTTTTCCTCCGTTCCCTTCCGTTACCAGACGTAGGCGAGGACTTCCCCACCCACGCCCTTCTTCTGCGCCTGCTGACCGGTGAGGAGCCCGTGCGACGTGGAGATGATCGCCACGCCCAGGCCGCCGAGCACCTTCGGCAGGTTGGTGGACTTTGCGTAGACCCGCAGGCCGGGCTTCGAGATCCGCTTGATGCCGGCGATCGAGCGCTCGCGGTTGGGCCCGAACTTCAGCTCGAGAACGAGGTTCTTGCCGACCGGCGCGTCCTCGGTCTTCCAGCCGGTGATGTAGCCCTCCTGCTGGAGGATCTCCGCGATGTGCGACTTGATCTTGCTGTGCGGCATCGCAACGGAGTCGTGGTACGCCGAGTTCGCGTTCCGCAGACGTGTCAGCATGTCTGCGATCGGATCGGTCATGGTCATGTGATGGCCTTCGGCCTCTCTCGCCGGGGTTTCCTGTATGCGCCCTCCCTCTCCCCGTACTTCGCAGACGGGACGGGTGGGGTGCGGGGACCTACGGCGTAGTAAGACGGTCATGGACGGCGAGCGCCCAACCACACAAGCCTAAGCCATGTGCGGATGGACCCCCGACGGCCTTGATGCTCTTACCGAGAGCCCTGGTTGACCCTGGATCCCGGAGGATCCTGCCGCCGGGAGACGCCCCTGTGGAGCGCATCCCGGGCGGCGGAAAGGGTTACCAGGAGCTCTTGGTCACGCCCGGCAGCTCGCCGCGGTGCGCCATCTGGCGAAGGCACACACGGCACAGGCCGAACTTGCGGTAGACGGAGTGCGGACGGCCGCAGCGCTGGCAGCGCGTGTACGCGCGGACAGCGAACTTCGGCTTGCGGCTGGCCTTGGAGATCAGAGCCTTCTTCGCCATGATCAGTTCTCCTTGAACGGGAATCCGAGGTGACGAAGCAGGGCACGCCCCTCGTCGTCGCTGGTCGCCGTGGTGACCACGGTGATGTCCATGCCCCGGACCCGGTCGATCTTGTCCTGGTCGATCTCGTGGAACATGACCTGCTCCGTGAGACCGAAGGTGTAGTTGCCCCTGCCGTCGAACTGCTTCGGCGACAGACCGCGGAAGTCGCGGATGCGCGGCAGCGCGAGCGACAGCAGGCGGTCGAGGAACTCCCACATCCGGTCGCCACGCAGGGTCACGTGGGCACCGATCGGCTGGCCCTCACGCAGCTTGAACTGCGCGATGGACTTACGGGCCTTGGTCACGGCCGGCTTCTGGCCGGTGATCGTGGCCAGGTCGCGGATGGCACCGTCCATCAACTTGGAGTCGCGGGCGGCGTCGCCCACACCCATGTTGACCACGATCTTGGTGAGACCGGGAACCTGCATGACGTTCTCGTACTTGAACTCGTCGTGCAGCTTGCCCTTGATCTCGGAGCGGTAGCGCTGCTTGAGGCGCGGTGCTTCTGTGGTGGCAGTCATCAGATGTCCTCACCGGTCCGCTTGGCAACGCGGATCTTGTTGCCGTCGTCATCGAAGCGGTATCCGACGCGGGTGACGACCTTCTTGCCGTCCTTCTCCACCACGAGCTGCACGTTGCTCACGTGGACCGGAGCCTCGGTCGTCACGATCCCGCCCGTCTTCGAACCACGAGCGGTCTGGCCGGCCTTGGTGTGCTTCTTGACCCGGTTGACACCTTCGACCAGGACGCGGTCCTCGCGGGGGTAGGCCACGATGACCTTGCCCTGCTTGCCCTTGTCCTTGCCGGTGATGACCTGGACCAGGTCGCCCTTCTTGATCTTCATCGGTTACAGCACCTCCGGCGCGAGCGAGATGATCTTCATGAACTTCTTCTCGCGCAGCTCCCGGCCCACGGGACCGAAAATGCGGGTGCCGCGGGGGTCACCGTCGTTCTTGAGGATGACCGCCGCGTTCTCGTCGAAGCGGATGTACGAGCCATCGGGCCGACGGCGCTCCTTCACGGTGCGCACGATGACGGCCTTGACGATGTCGCCCTTCTTCACGTTCCCGCCGGGGATCGCGTCCTTGACGGTAGCGACGACGACGTCACCGATGCCCGCGTAGCGCCGGCCCGAACCGCCGAGCACACGGATGGTGAGGATCTCCTTCGCACCCGTGTTGTCGGCGACGCGCAGCCGGGACTCCTGCTGGATCACGTCTATCTCCTGATCGTCTGCCGGTTCCCGGCAGGGTCACGCCCGAAGTGGGCGCGCCCTGCCGAGCCTGGCGGAACTGTCCTGGGGGTCCCCAGGCTGTTTGCCTGCCAATTCCTGGACGGAACTGGTTACTTCGCCTTCTCGAGGATCTCGACGATGCGCCAGCGCTTGGTCGCGGACAGCGGCCGGGTCTCCATGAGGAGGACACGGTCGCCGACCCCGGCGGCGTTCTGCTCGTCGTGAGCCTTGAGCTTGTTCGTACGGCGGATGACCTTGCCGTACAGCGCGTGCTTGACACGGTCCTCGACGGCGACGACGACGGTCTTGTCCATCTTGTCGCTGACGACCAGACCCTCGCGGGTCTTGCGGAAGCCGCGCTCCTGCTTCGTCTCAGTCACATTCGTCTCGCTCATCAGGCGCTCTCCACCGTCTCGATGCCCAGCTCGCGCTCACGCATCAGGGTGTAGATCCGGGCGATGTCCTTACGCACGGCCTTGAGACGGCCGTGGTTCTCCAACTGCCCGGTCGCCGCCTGGAAGCGGAGGTTGAACAGTTCTTCCTTGGACTCGCGAAGCTTGCCGAGAAGCTCCTCGTCGCCCAGCTCACGCAGCTCGGAGGCCTTGGTCCCGGCCGCCATCACGACTCACCTGCCTCGCGCCGAACGATCCGGCACTTCATCGGAAGCTTGTGGGCGGCGCGTGTGAGCGCCTCCTTGGCAATCTTCTCGTTCGGGTAGGACAGCTCGAACATCACGCGCCCAGGCTTGACGTTCGCGATCCACCACTCCGGAGAACCCTTACCGGAACCCATGCGGGTCTCGGCCGGCTTCTTCGTGAGCGGACGGTCCGGGTAGATGTTGATCCAGACCTTGCCACCACGCTTGATGTGACGGGTCATGGAGATACGAGCTGCCTCGATCTGCCGGTTCGTCACGTAAGCGGCGGTGACTGCCTGGATGCCGTACTCACCGAAGCTGACTTCGGTGCCACCCTTGGCCATGCCCGAGCGCTTCGGGTGGTGCTGCTTACGGTGCTTGACCCTGCGCGGGATAAGCATGGCGGTCAGCCCTCCTTCCCGGCAGCGCCGGGTTCTGCGGCCGCACCAGCGGGAGCCACTGCCTCGGCCTTGGGGGCCTCGGCGGGTGCGCTCTGCTGCTGCGGCTTACGGCCGCGACCGCCACGCTCGCCACCACGACGGGGGCGGTCGTTACCGCCACCACGCGACGGGCGGTTGCCCGCACGGGCGGCGGCGTTCTCGGCGCGGACCTCAGCGATGTTCTTGACGTCACCCTTGTAGATCCAGACCTTCACGCCGATACGGCCGAAGGTCGTCCTGGCCTCGAAGAAGCCGTAGTCGACGTTCGCACGGAGCGTGTGCAGGGGCACGCGGCCCTCGCGGTAGAACTCCGAGCGGGACATCTCGGCGCCGCCGAGACGGCCACCGCACTGGATCTTGATGCCCTTGGCCCCGGCCTTCATCGTCGTCTGCATGCTCTTGCGCATGGCACGACGGAAGGAGACGCGGGAGGAGAGCTGCTCGGCGACGGCCTGGGCCACCAGCTGCGCATCCGTCTCGGGGTTCTTGACCTCGAGGATGTTGAACTGGATCTGCTTGCCGGTCAGCTTCTCCAGGTTGCCCCGGAGCCTGTCGGCCTCCGCGCCGCGGCGGCCGATGACGATGCCCGGACGCGCGGTGTGCACGTCGACCCGGACACGGTCGCGGGTGCGCTCGATCTCGACCTTGGAGATGCCGGCCCGCTCCATGCCCTGAGTGAGCATCTTGCGGATCGCGACGTCTTCCTTGACGTAGTCCTTGTAGAGCTTGTCGGCGTACCACCGCGACTTGAAGTCCGTGGTGATGCCGAGGCGGAACCCGTGCGGGTTTACCTTCTGGCCCATTACCGGGTTCCTTCCTTGCTGCTCACGACCACGGTGATGTGGCTCGTCCGCTTACGGATCCGGTAGGCGCGGCCCTGCGCGCGCGGCCGGAACCGCTTCAGGGTCGGGCCCTCGTCGACATATGCCTCGGAGATGAAGAGGCTGTCGGCGTCCGTGTGGTCGTAGTTGTGGGCGGCGTTGGCGATTGCGCTGTCCAGCACCTTGCCCACCGGCACGCTCGCGGCCTGCGGGGCGAAGCGCAGGACCGCCTGAGCCTCCGTGGCAGACATGCCACGGACGAGGTCCACCACCCGGCGGGCCTTCATGGGCGTGACGCGCACGTAGCGCGCGGAGGCCCTGGCTTCCATGGTTGTCCCTTCGGTGTCAGTCATAGTCTTCACACCCCCCATCAGCGACGACGCGACTTGCGGTCGTCCTTGACGTGGCCGCGGAAGGTGCGGGTCGGCGCGAACTCGCCGAGCTTGTGGCCGACCATCGACTCGGTGACGAACACCGGGACGTGCTTGCGGCCGTCGTGCACCGCGATCGTGTGGCCGAGCATGGCCGGGACGATCATCGAGCGGCGGGACCAGGTCTTGATGACGTTCTTGGAGCCTGCGTCGTTCTGCGAGTCCACCTTCTTGATCAGGTGGTCGTCGACGAAGGGCCCCTTCTTGAGACTGCGCGGCATCTAAAACCCGCCTCCTAGCGCTTCTTGTTCGTCTTGCGGCGGCGGACGATGTACTTGTTGCTGGCCTTCTTCGGCGAGCGCGTACGGCCCTCCTTCTGACCCCACGGCGAAACCGGGTGGCGGCCACCGGAGGTACGACCCTCACCACCACCGTGCGGGTGGTCGATCGGGTTCATGACCACACCGCGGACGGTCGGGCGGACGCCCTTCCAGCGCATACGGCCGGCCTTGCCCCAGTTGATGTTCGACTGCTCGGCGTTGCCGACCTCGCCCACAGTGGCGCGGCAGCGGACGTCGACCAGGCGGATCTCACCGGACGGCATGCGCAGGTGGGCCATGCGGCCCTCCTTCGCCAGCAGCTGCACGGACGCACCGGCGGACCGGGCGAACTTCGCGCCGCCGCCGGGCCGCAGCTCGATGGCGTGGATGGTCGTACCGACCGGGATGTTGCGCAGGGCCAGGTTGTTGCCCGGCTTGATGTCGGCCCCGGGACCGTTCTCCACGCGCGTGCCCTGCTTCAGGCCGGCCGGGGCGAGGATGTAGCGCTTCTCGCCGTCGGCGTAGTGCAGCAGTGCGATGCGTGCGGTGCGGTTCGGGTCGTACTCGATGTGCGCGACCTTGGCCGGCACGCCGTCCTTGTCGTGACGACGGAAGTCGATCACGCGGTAGGCGCGCTTGTGGCCACCACCCTGGTGGCGAACGGTCACACGACCGGCGTTGTTACGGCCGCCCTTGCTGTGCAGCGGGCGGACCAGCGACTTCTCCGGCGTGGACCGCGTGATCTCGACGAAGTCGGCGACACTGGCGCCACGACGGCCCGGAGTCGTCGGCTTGTACTTGCGGATACCCATTTCTCAGTCCTCGTCCGATATCGGACGGTCCTGTCTCCGTCAGGAGACCGGGCCGCCGAAGATGTCGATACGGTCGCCCTCGGCGAGGGTCACCACAGCGCGCTTGGTGTCTGCGCGCTTGCCGTAACCGGTGCGGGTGCGCTTGCGCTTGCCCTGGCGGTTGAGGGTGTTGACCCCGCTGACCTTGACCGAGAAGACCGCCTCGACGGCCTGCTTGATCTGGGTCTTGTTGGCACGCGGGTCGACGATGAAGGTGTACTTGCCCTCGTCCAGCAGTGCGTAGCTCTTCTCCGAGACCACCGGCTTGATCAAGATGTCACGGGGGTCCGTGAACGTCTTGCTGGTGGCCGTTGCGGCGTTCGCCTCGCTCATCAGGCGTCGCTCCCTTCGAGCTCAGAGGTGGCGGCCTTCTGCGGGCCGGCCACGAAGGACTCGAAGGCGGCCTTCGTGAAGACCACGTCGTCGGAGACCAGCACGTCGTACGTGTTCAGCTGTCCCGGCTCCAGGATGTGCACCTGGGGCAGGTTGCGAGCGGACAGCCATGCGTGCTCGTCACCGCGCTCGGCGACCAGCAGCACGTGCTTGCGCTCGCTGATCTTGCCCAGCAGCGTCTTCGCGGCCTTCGTCGAGATCTCGTTCTCGACGACGCCGGAGACGACGTGCACCCGGCTGTGGCGGGCCCGGTCGGAGAGGGCACCGCGCAGTGCGGCCGCCTTCATCTTCTTCGGGGTCCGCTGCGAGTAGTCACGCGGCACGGGGCCGTGCACGACGCCACCGCCGGCGAACTGCGGCGCACGGGTCGAGCCCTGTCGGGCGCGGCCGGTGCCCTTCTGGCGGTACGGCTTCTTGCCACCGCCGCGGACCTCGCCGCGCGTCTTGGTCTTGTGCGTGCCCTGGCGGGCAGCGGCCAGCTGGGCGACGACGACCTGGTGGATCAGCGGAACGCTGACCTGCACGTCGAAGATCTCCGAGGGGAGCTCGACGGTCCCGGTCTTGTCGCCGGCCGGCGAAAGGATGTCAATGGTGCTCATCGGTTACCTCAGGCCCCCTTGGCCGCTGTACGGACCAGGACGAGGCCGCCGTTCGGACCGGGGACTGCGCCCTTGATGAGCAGCAGGCCCTTCTCCGCGTCAACGGCATGGACGGTCAGGTTCTGGGTGGTGACCCGCTCGTTGCCCATGCGGCCGGCCATCCTGGTGCCCTTGAAGACACGGCCGGGGGTGGCACAGCCGCCGATGGCGCCCGGCTTGCGGTGCACGCGGTGCGCACCGTGCGAAGCCTTGCCGCCGCGGAAGCCGTGGCGCTTCATGCCACCGGCGAAGCCCTTGCCCTTGGACTTACCGGTCACGTCCACCTTGCCGCCCGACTCGAAGGTGTCGGCGGTGATCTCCTGGCCGAGGGTGTACTCGCTGGCGTCAGCGGTACGAAGCTCGACGAGGTGGCGGCGGGGAGTGACGTCGGCCTTGGCGAAGTGGCCCTTGAGGGGCTTGTTCACCTTGCGCGGGTCGATCTCGCCGAAGGCGATCTGAACGGCTTCGTAGCCGTCCTTGTCTGCGGTGCGGACCTGGGTCACGACATTGGGCCCGGCCTTGACGACGGTCACGGGAACGACGCGGTTCTTGTCGTCCCAGACCTGGGTCATGCCGAGCTTCTCGCCCAGGACTCCCTTGATCTGCTTAGCCATCTTCTTCCCGCACCCCTCAGAGCTTGATCTCGATGTCGACGCCGGCCGGGAGGTCCAGACGCATCAGCGAGTCAACGGTCTTGGGCGTCGGGTCGAGGATGTCGATCAGACGCTTGTGGGTGCGCATCTCGAAGTGCTCGCGCGCGTCCTTGTACTTGTGCGGCGACTTGATGACGCAGTACACGTTCTTCTCAGTGGGCAGCGGCACCGGGCCTGCGACCGACGCTCCAGTACGGGTCACCGTTTCGACGATCTTCTTCGCCGAGTTGTCGATGACCTCGTGGTCGTAGGCCTTGAGCCGGATGCGGATCTTCTGTCCCGCCATGGCTACTTCGTAGTCCTGTCTCTCGTAACGCTCCGGAACCCGTGGGTGCCGTCCTCCGACCCGACCATCCGACCCACGCGGTCGGGCGTGTCGGCTTCCTTCCGGCAACGAGCCCGCGACGGATCGCGGCGTGTTCCCTGCGAGAGGAAGGAGTCGGGGGTACAGACCCACCAGGTGCCTGGCTGGAAGCCCCTCCTGCACTTCCCGGAAGATTCCCGTACTTCCGCTCCTGATGAGGAGCGACGAATACTCTGGGACTCGCTTCCAGTCCTCCCGGCGGGAGGCGTGCAGCATCGGCACTCAACCGAGCAACCTGCACAGTGTGCCACATGGCGTTTGGCTCATGCCAATCGAGCCCAATCGAGCCCTGAGCCCCCGCCCGGGCCCGTTCTCACGCGCGTCCGAAGACCTCCGCCGAGCTCATCCTCGTGTGGAATTCAGCACTTCGAGTGCTCTGTCGATGTGTGCCGGGGTGTTGTGGAGGTGCGGCGCCAGCGAACGGCACCAGGCCGCCGTGTTGAGAAAGGAAGCCGGGCAGCAGACGTCAAGGCTGCGCACCTCTATGTCTTCGATCGTGTACCGGCGCATGCGCTCGAGTCCCCGTCCCCGGGTGTTCGCCCTCACGTGGGCGGACTCCTTCACCGGAGCCGCGGCGGACCTGGATGCGCTGAGCGGGGTCTGTCACGAGGCCGGCGTCCTCTTGTGGTGAACGGCTCGCAGGCGGTGGGCGCACGGCCCGTCGACGTCACGGCGGTACCCGTCGACGCCCTCGTCTCGTGCGGGTACAAGTGGATGTGCGGTCCGTACGGCACCGGCTTCACCCGGCTCGATCAAGCTCGCGGGTACCGGCTTCCCCCTCGGTGGCCCTGAATGTCCGCCGGTACGCCAGGGGGGAGACGCCGATGGCGGCGTGCAGATGACGGCGGAGCGAGGCAGCAGTCGCGAAGCCCACCTTTCCGGCGACCTGGTCGACGGAGAGGTCGCTGCCCTCCAGCAACTGGCGCGCCCTGACGACGCGCTGCTGGATGAGCCATCTGCCCGGGCTCATGCCCACCTCGTCCCGGAACCTCCGGGCGAAGGTGCGCAGACTCATCCCCGCGTGACCCGCCAAGTCGGCCAGGGTCAGCGGCAGATGGAGCCGCTCCAGCGCCCACTGGCGCGTCGCCGCGGTTCCGGCCGCGGTGGCCTCGGGAACGGGGTGCGGGATGAACTGCGCCTGGCCCCCGTCCCGCCACGGCGGCACCACACAGCACCGCGCGACCTCGTTGGCGACCTCGGCGCCGTGGTCCTTGCGGACGAGGTGCAGGCAGACGTCCATTCCGGCAGCGGCACCCGCCGAGGTCAGCACGTCGCCGTCGTCGATGAACAGCACGTCCGCGTCCAGATCCACGTACGGAAACAGGCGCCGGAAGCGGGCTGCCAACGCCCAGTGGGTCGCCGCGGGCCGGCCGTCGAGCCGGCCTGCCGCCGCCAGCACGAAGGCACCGGTGCAGATCGACACCACGCGGGCGTCCCGCGGGATCAGTGCGAGTGCTTCGGCCACCGGCTCCCCCAGCTCCGGGCTCGCTCGACCGACGTCGTACGGGGGAATCACCACCGTTTCGGCCGTACGCAACACTTCGGGGCCGTGCTCCACGGCGATCTCGAAATCGGAGTCGCTGCGTACCGGACGCCCGTCGACGCTGCAGGTGACCACCTCGTACAGGCCGCGAGCCGTACCGAAGACCCTGTGAGGGATGCCGAGCTCGAAGGGATAGACCCCGTCGAGCGCAAGAACCACGACGCGATGCATGGCACGATCGTATCGAATAGTGGCAATCATGCCATTGCCGGTGACCGAGGGCGACGAGAGCCTGAGGGCATGACACAGAACGACACACCCGCCACGATGCGGGCGATCAGCCAGGACGAACTGGGCGAACCAGCGGTGCTGAAGGAAGTGGAACTGGAGCGGCCGGAGCCGGGACTCGGCGAGGTCCTGGTCAGAGTGCGGGCGGCAGGCCTCAACCCCACGGACTGGAAGCACCGGCAGCTCCGGATCTGGCTCGGCGATCCACCGTTCGTCCTCGGCTGGGACGTCTCCGGGGTGGTGGAGGCCACGGGCCTCGGCGTCACCCTGCACCACCGGGGCGACGAAGTCTTCGGAATGCTGCCGTATCCGCAAGGGGCCGGTTCACACGCCGAGTACGTCACCGCGCCGGCGCGGGCGCTGGTCCGCAAGCCCGCCGGACTCACGCACGTCCAGGCCGGCGCCCTGCCGCTCGCCGCACTGACCGCCTGGCAGGCACTCGTCGACACCGCCGGACTCCGCGAGGGGCAGCGGGTGCTGATCCACGCGGCGGCCGGCGGCGTCGGGCACCTGGCCGTCCAGATCGCCAAGGCCAGGGGCGCGCACGTGACGGGCACTGCGAGCGCGGGCAAGCACGAGATGCTCCGCAGTCTCGGCGCGGACGAGCTGATCGACTACCGGGACACAGACTTCGCCGAAGCGGCCGGCGACATGGACGTCGTGCTCGACACCATCGGCAGCGCCGACTATCGCACCCGGTCCCTGCGCGCCCTCCGGCGAGGCGGGATCCTGGTCTCCCTCATCCCGCTGGGCGGGGAGGCCCTGGCCGAAGAGGCCGAACAGCACGGCGTACGGGCCGAGGTGATGCTCGTGGAGGCCGACCACGCGGGCATGAGCGCCGTCGCGGACCTGGCCGAAGCAGGCAGGCTGAACGCGGTCGTCGCCGGCACCTTCCCGCTGGCCGAGGCGGCGAAGGCGCACGAGATGGGCGAGCAGGGCCGTACCGCAGGAAAGCTGGTGCTCGAAGTGGACTGAGGCGATGCGGGCAGCGGGACCGCAGGCGGAGGGCGGTCCGCCGGGGTCCCGCTGCTTGCGGCCGGGGCCCGGGCCTCGCTGCCCTGGGCCTCGCCGCCCGCTGCTCCGCGAACCTAGGGCACGTCGTTTGGATCTTCGCGGGCTCGCGACGCCCGGCCCGCCCATCTGCTGCGTTGTCGGAGTCGCCCGAGTACGCCCAGTACGAGGGCGATCCTCCGCCTGGCATCTGGACGCACCGGACGCCGCTCGCCGACCCACGAAGATCCAAACGACGCACCCTAGCTCGCCGCCACGGCGGGGACGGCTTGCGGACTCCTCGCCGTGTCACTGCCCGGTACCGGCTCGCCGGCGTCCGTGCCCAGTCCGACGATCCGGTTGTCCGCGTCGACGTGTACCACCGCGGGCCGCAGAGAACGCGCCTCCGCGTCGTCGACCTGCGCGTAGCTGATGAGGATGACCAGATCACCGGGGTGCACCAGGTGGGCGGCGGCTCCGTTGATGCCGATCACGCCCGAACCCCGCTCACCCTCGATCACGTACGTCTCCAGTCGCGAGCCGTTCGTGATGTCGACGATGTGGACGAGTTCACCCGGCAACAGATCGGCGGCGTCCATGAGTTCGGCGTCGACCGTCACCGATCCCACGTAGTGCAGGTCCGCCTGAGTCACCGTCGCACGGTGGATCTTGGACTTGAACATGGTGCGCAGCATGAAGTCGCTCCCGCGGAGAGAAGGTCGCGCCCCCGTGGCAGAGGTGCGCGCCGGCACGCCCATCGTAAGTGACGCAACGAAGAGGGCCCGTACGACCGGAGTCGTACGGGCCCTCTCCCCCGGCAGCGATCGCAGCCGGGGACGCTAATGCGTCGAGGTCACTTGTTGATCTTGGTGACCTGGCCGGCGCCCACCGTACGGCCACCCTCACGGATGGCGAACTTCAGGCCCTCTTCCATGGCGACGGGCTGGATGAGCTGGACGCTCATCTCGGTGTTGTCGCCCGGCATGACCATCTCGGTGCCCTCGGGGAGGGTCACGACGCCGGTCACGTCCGTGGTGCGGAAGTAGAACTGCGGGCGGTAGTTGTTGAAGAAGGGGGTGTGCCGGCCACCCTCGTCCTTCGACAGGATGTACGCCTGCGCCTCGAACTCGGTGTGCGGCGTGACCGAACCCGGCTTGATGATGACCTGGCCGCGCTCGACGTCCTCACGCTTGATGCCACGAAGCAGCAGACCGACGTTCTCACCGGCCTGGCCCTCGTCGAGGAGCTTGCGGAACATCTCGATACCGGTGACGGTCGTCGAGGTCTTGGTCTCCTTGATGCCGATGATGTCGACGTTCTCGTTGACCTTCAGCACACCACGCTCGATACGGCCGGTGACGACCGTGCCGCGGCCGGTGATGGTGAAGACGTCCTCGATCGGCATCAGGAACGGCTTCTCGACGTCACGCTCGGGCTGCGGGATCGCGTCGTCGACGGCGTCCATCAGCTTGACGACGGAGTCGGCCCATTCGGCGTCGCCCTCAAGAGCCTTGAGCGCGGAGACCTTGACGACGGGAACGTCGTCGCCCGGGAACTCGTACTCGGAGAGCAGCTCACGGACCTCGAGCTCGACGAGCTCCATGATCTCCTCGTCGTCCACCATGTCCGCCTTGTTGAGGGCGACCACGATGTACGGCACGCCGACCTGGCGGGCCAGGAGGACGTGCTCCTTCGTCTGCGGCATGGGGCCGTCGGTGGCGGCGACCACGAGGATGGCACCGTCCATCTGTGCGGCACCGGTGATCATGTTCTTGATGTAGTCCGCGTGACCCGGGCAGTCCACGTGCGCGTAGTGACGGTTCTCCGTCTGGTACTCGACGTGCGCGATGGAGATGGTGATACCGCGCTGGCGCTCTTCGGGCGCCTTGTCGATGTTCTCGAACGCGGAAGCCTCGTTCAGCTCCGGGTACTTGTCGTGCAGCACCTTGGTGATCGCCGCGGTAAGAGTCGTCTTACCGTGGTCGATGTGACCGATGGTGCCGATGTTGACGTGCGGCTTAGTCCGCTCGAACTTCGCCTTCGCCACTGGGGTCCTCCTGTGGACTGGTGCTGTACACCCTCCACATTCTGCGGAGGGGTTCAGGTGGTCGTTATGAACTGGCCAGGACCCCGAGGGGGTTGCCCTTGACCGGTTCCCTTGGGGGGCTGGCGGCCGGGACCCGGCACAGCCGCCGGACGAGCCGTACGGTCTGTGCCGGAGTGCCCCGAATGCCTTTGCTCCAGCCTAAGGGGTGAGGAACGTCGAGTTACTCGCCCTTGGCCTTCGCGATGATCTCCTCTGCGACGCTCCGCGGAACCTCGGCGTAGGAGTCGAACTGCATGGAGTAGTTGGCACGGCCGGAGGTCTTGCTGCGCAAGTCGCCGACATAACCGAACATCTCCGACAGCGGGACCAGGCCGGTGACGAGCTTGGCGCCACTCCTGTCGTCCATGGACTGAACCTGGCCACGGCGGGAGTTGATGTCGCCGATCACATCACCCATGTACTCCTCGGGCGTGGTGACCTCGACCTTCATCATGGGCTCCAGCAGCGCCGGGCTCGCCTTCCGCGCGGCATCCTTGAACGCCATGGAACCGGCGATCTTGAACGCCATCTCGGAGGAGTCGACGTCGTGGAAGGCACCGTCGAGCAGCGTCACGCGGACGCCGGTCAGCGGGTAGCCCGCCAGCACACCGAACTCCATGGCCTCCTGGCAGCCGGCATCCACGGACGGGATGTACTCCCTGGGGATGCGGCCACCGGTGACCTGGTTGACGAACTCGTATCCGTCACCCTCGAGCGGCTCGACAGCGATCTGCACCTTCGCGAACTGACCGGAACCACCGGTCTGCTTCTTGTGGGTGTAGTCCACCTTGTCGACCGGCTTGCGCAGCGACTCGCGGTACGCCACCTGCGGCTTGCCGACGTTGGCCTCGACCTTGAATTCGCGCTTCATGCGGTCGACCAGCACGTCCAGGTGCAGTTCGCCCATGCCCGCGATGATCGTCTGGCCGGTCTCCTCGTCGGTCTTGACCTGGAAGGACGGGTCCTCCTCGGCCAGCCGCTGGATCGCGACGCCCAGCTTCTCCTGGTCACCCTTCGACTTCGGCTCGATGGCGACCTCGATCACCGGAGCCGGGAACTCCATCGACTCCAGGATCACCGGGTTGCTCGCGTCGCAGAGGGTCTCACCGGTGGTGGTCTGCTTGAGACCCATGACGGCGACGATGTCGCCGGCACCCACCGACTCGATCTCCTCACGCTTGTTCGCGTGCATGCGGTAGATCTTGCCGATGCGCTCCTTCTTGCCCTTCACCGAGTTCATCACCTGCGAGCCGGTGGTCAGCTTGCCGGAGTAGATACGGATGAAGGTCAGCTTGCCGAGGTGCGGGTCACTCGCGATCTTGAACGCGAGCGCCGACATCGGCTCCTCCTCGGACGGCTTCCGCGTCAGAACCTCTTCCGAGTCCTTCACGGAGTGGCCTTCGATGGCCTCGACGTCCAGCGGGGAGGGAAGGTAGCGGGCGATCGCGTCGAGCAGGGGCTGCACGCCCTTGTTCTTGAACGCGGTGCCGCAGAACACCGGGGTGACCGTGATCGTGCCCTCGGCGCCGGTGGAGGCGAGGGTGATGCGGCGGATCGCCGTGTAGAGCTGGTCCTCGGTGGGCTCCTGGCCCTCCAGGTACAGCTCCATCATCTCCTCGTCGTTCTCCGCGACGGCCTCGAGCAGCTTGCCGCGCCACTCGTCGGCGGCCTCGAGGTGCGTGGACGGGATGTCGACTGTGTCGTACATCTCGCCCATCTTCGCCTCGGGCGACCAGACCAGCGCCTTCATGCTGACGAGGTCGACGACGCCCTTGAAGTCCGCCTCGGTCCCGATCGGAAGCTGCATGACCAGCGGAACCGCGCCGAGGCGGTCCACGATCATGTCGACGCAGCGGTGGAACTCCGCGCCGGTCCGGTCGAGCTTGTTGACGAAGCAGATGCGCGGCACGCCGTACCGGTCCGCCTGCCGCCAGACGGTCTCGGACTGCGGCTCGACGCCGGCCACACCGTCGAACACCGTCACTGCACCGTCGAGCACACGCAGCGCACGCTCCACCTCGACGGTGAAGTCGACGTGCCCGGGAGTGTCGATGATGTTGATGGTGTAGTCGACGTCGTTGAGCGGCCAGTGAGTGGTCGTCGCGGCAGACGTGATCGTGATGCCGCGCTCCTGCTCCTGGGCCATCCAGTCCATCGTGGCGGCGCCGTCGTGGACCTCACCGATCTTGTAGCTGCGACCGGTGTAGAACAGGATCCGCTCGGTGGTCGTCGTCTTGCCCGCGTCGATGTGGGCCATGATCCCGATGTTCCGGACCTTGGCCAGGTCAAGTGAAGTGGTAGCCATAAGGCTTCAGTCTTCTCTCGGTCTCGATGGGGTCTGCGACTACCAGCGGTAGTGCGCGAAGGCCTTGTTGGACTCGGCCATCTTGTGGGTGTCCTCGCGCTTCTTCACTGCTGCGCCGAGGCCGTTGGAGGCGTCGAGCAGCTCGTTCAGCAGGCGCTCGGTCATGGTCTTCTCGCGGCGGGCGCGGGCGTAGCCCACGAGCCAGCGCAGCGCGAGAGTGGAGGCGCGGCCGGGCTTGACCTCGACCGGCACCTGGTAGGTGGCGCCACCGACACGACGGGACTTGACCTCGAGGGTCGGCTTGATGTTCTCCAGCGCGCGCTTCAGCGTGATGACCGGGTCGTTGCCGGTCTTCTCACGCAGACCCTCCATGGCGCCGTAGACGATGCGCTCCGCAGTGGAACGCTTGCCGTTCAGCAGCACCTTGTTGATGAGGGAGGTCACCAGAGGAGTGCCGTACACCGGGTCGATGATGACCGGGCGCTTCGGGGCGGGGCCCTTACGAGGCATGCTTACTTCTCCTTCTTGGCGCCGTAGCGGCTGCGAGCCTGCTTGCGGTTCTTGACGCCCTGCGTGTCGAGGGAGCCGCGGATGATCTTGTAGCGAACACCCGGCAGGTCCTTCACACGGCCGCCACGCACGAGCACGATGGAGTGCTCCTGCAGGTTGTGGCCCTCACCCGGAATGTAGGCCGTGACCTCGATCCCGCTGGTCAGACGCACACGCGCGACCTTACGCAGGGCCGAGTTCGGCTTCTTCGGGGTGGTGGTGAAGACACGCGTGCAGACGCCACGACGCTGAGGGGAACCCTCAAGTGCGGGCGTCTTGTTCTTCTCGACCTTGTCCTGCCGGCCCTTCCGGACCAGCTGCTGGATCGTAGGCACAGTTTCTCCGGTTTCTGTGTGCCGTCTCGGTAAAACTAACCTGGGCCACAGCTCCGACCCACGAGGTCGGGTGTGTCGAAGACTGCACGGTCTCGCGCTGAAGCGAGTGGACCTCTCAGGTGAAAGGCATGCAGATTCCGGTGCCGCCGACTCATTTCCCGAGCGTCAGATCCGCTTACGGGAGCGCAGGGGGCACCCCAGGCACAAGGTCAGAGCGTACCTATCGCGTCGTCCCCGGTCAAAACAAGTATCTACGCGGCCGATGAGCGGCTCACAGACGCCCTCACGCCACGATGAACAGCATCATCAGCGCGCCCAGCGAGAGCCAGAGCCAGCCCAGTACGAGCCCCGCCGTCGCGGCGCCCTCGCCCTGCTCACCGGTACGTCTGATCTCGGCCCGCGCCTTGTGACCGAGGATCACCGCGGGGATCGCCGCGAGTCCCCACACCAGGGGCGAGATCAGGCCGCAGATCAGTGCCGCCGTCGCCGCGCTGTTCTGCGGCCGGCGTGGCGGAGCGTACGGCACGACCGGCTGCTGCTGAAAAGGCACCAACTGCCCCTGCGGATGCGGCCGGTGATAGGTGGGGGGCATGGCGCTCGGGCCGTTGGGCACGTCGGCGGTCAGCTGCTGGAGCTCCTCGACGGTACGGGCCGCCAGCGCACGCCCGACGCGGTAGTCGTACTCGTCCCTCGTCAGCCTGCCCTCGGCGTAGGCGGCCTTGAGCACATCGCCCGCTCGGTCCCGGTCCGCGTTTCCCGCCAGCATCCACACCACCCCCAGGACCTCATAGTGCACAGAGGGCGGCCACCCCGGGTAGGGGTGACCGCCCTCTGTAGCAGAGCTATGACCTCGGCTCAGGCCGTCGGACCGGCTCAGGCGTTGTACGGCCCGTAGTCGTAGTCCTCCAGCGGGACGGCCTGACCGGAGCCCGTACCGAACGGCGAGTAGTCGATGTCGTCGTAGCCGACGGCCGAGTACATCGCCGCCTTGGCCTCCTCGGTGGGCTCCACCCGGATGTTGCGGTAACGGGACAGGCCCGTACCGGCCGGGATGAGCTTACCGATGATGACGTTCTCCTTGAGGCCGATCAGGGAGTCCGACTTGGCGTTGATCGCCGCATCGGTGAGGACCCTGGTCGTCTCCTGGAAGGACGCCGCCGACAGCCACGACTCGGTGGCCAGCGAAGCCTTGGTGATACCCATCAGCTGCGGACGGCCGGAAGCGGGGTGGCCGCCTTCCTGCACGACCCGACGGTTCTCGCCCTCGAACTTCGTGCGCTCCACCAGCTCGCCCGGCAGCAGCTCCGCGTCGCCGGACTCGATGATCGTCACACGGCGCAGCATCTGCCGGATGATGATCTCGATGTGCTTGTCGTGGATCGACACACCCTGCGAGTTGTAGACCTTCTGGACCTCGCCGACCAGGTGCACCTGGACCGCACGCTGGCCGAGGATGCGCAGCACGTCGTGCGGGTTCGTGGCACCCACCGTCAGCGCCTGGCCGACGGAGACGTGGTCGCCCTCGCCCACCATCAGACGTGCACGCTTCGACACGGCGTACGAGGTCTCGTCCGAGCCGTCGTCCGGGGTGACGACGACCTTCTTGGTCTTCTCCGTCTCCTCGATCCTGACCCGGCCAGCCGACTCGGAGATCGGCGCGACGCCCTTGGGCGTACGGGCCTCGAACAGCTCGACGACACGCGGCAGACCCTGCGTGATGTCGTCACCGGCCACACCACCGGTGTGGAAGGTACGCATCGTCAGCTGGGTGCCGGGCTCACCGATGGACTGGGCCGCGATGATGCCGACGGCTTCACCGATGTCGACCAGCTTGCCGGTGGCCAGCGAACGGCCGTAGCACATGGCGCACGTGCCGACCGCCGACTCACAGGTGAGCACGGAGCGGGTCTTGACCGTCTCCACGCCGTGGCGCACCAGCTCGTCGATGAGGACGTCGCCCAGGTCGGTGCCGGCCGGGGCCAGCACCTTGCCGTCGACGACGATGTCCTCGGCGAGGCAGCGCGCGTACACGCTGGTCTCGACATCGGCGGCCTTGCGCAGCACGCCGTCCGCACCCTTGGCCGCGATCTCCAGCTTGAGGCCGCGGTCGGTGCCGCAGTCCTCCTCGCGGATGATCACGTCCTGGGAGACGTCGACGAGACGACGCGTCAGGTAGCCGGAGTCGGCGGTACGCAGAGCGGTGTCCGCGAGACCCTTACGGGCACCGTGCGTGGAGATGAAGTACTCCAGCACGGAGAGACCCTCACGGAACGACGCCTTGATCGGACGCGGGATGGTCTCGTTCTTCGCGTTGGACACCAGACCGCGCATACCCGCGATCTGACGCATCTGCATCATGTTCCCTCGGGCGCCCGAGTCGACCATCATGAAGATCGGGTTCGTCTTCGGGAAGTTCTCGCTCATCGCCTCGGAGACCTCGTTGGTCGCCTTGGTCCAGATCGCGATGAGCTCCTGCGTGCGCTCGTCCTTGGTGATCAGGCCGCGCTCGTACTGCTTCTGGACCTTCTCGTCCTGCGCCTCGTAACCGGCGATGATCTCCGGCTTGGCGTCGGGGACGACGACGTCCGAGATGGCGATCGTGACGCCGGAGCGGGTCGCCCAGTAGTAACCGGCCGACTTCAGGTTGTCCAGCGCCGCGGCGACGGTGACCTTCGGGTAGCGCTCGGCCAGATCGTTGACGATCTGCGAGAGCTCCTTCTTGCCGACCGAGTACTCGACGTACGGGTACTCCTCGGGCAGCAGCTCGTTGAAGAGCGCGCGGCCCAGGGTCGTACGCAGCCGGAAGCCGTCGCCGGGCTGCCACTCGGGCTCGCCCTGCTCGGGCAGCGGCGGCGCCCAGTCCGCCGGCGGCACGGAACCGATCGGGAACCGGATGTCGATCTCGGCCTGGAGAGAGAGCTCTCCTGCGTCGAACGCCATGATCGCTTCGGCGGTGGAGTTGAACGACCTGCCGTCGCCGACGGTCTCGCGCTGCTCCTCGGTGGTGGTGAGGAAGAACAGCCCGAGCACCATGTCCTGCGTCGGCATGGTCACCGGGCGGCCGTCGGCCGGCTTGAGGATGTTGTTCGAGGACAGCATCAGGATGCGGGCCTCGGCCTGCGCCTCCGCGGACAGCGGCAGGTGCACGGCCATCTGGTCACCGTCGAAGTCCGCGTTGAACGCGGTGCACACGAGCGGGTGGATCTGAATGGCCTT
Organism: Streptomyces ovatisporus; assembly: GCF_042653885.1. Taxonomy (NCBI): domain Bacteria; kingdom Bacillati; phylum Actinomycetota; class Actinomycetes; order Kitasatosporales; family Streptomycetaceae; genus Streptomyces; species Streptomyces ovatisporus. Next base: position 40,692 of record NZ_JBHSFH010000002.1, on the reverse strand, counting down.
GCCCTCGACCAGCTGCGGCTCGAAGGCCTGGATGCCGAGGCGGTGCAGGGTCGGTGCACGGTTGAGCAGCACCGGGTGCTCCGCGATGACCTCTTCCAGCACGTCGTAGACGACCGTACGGCCGCGCTCGACCATGCGCTTCGCCGACTTGATGTTCTGCGCGTGGTTCAGATCCACCAGACGCTTCATCACGAACGGCTTGAAGAGCTCCAGCGCCATCGCCTTCGGCAGACCGCACTGGTGCAGCTTGAGCTGCGGGCCGACGACGATCACGGAACGGGCCGAGTAGTCGACGCGCTTGCCCAGCAGGTTCTGACGGAAGCGGCCCTGCTTGCCCTTGAGCATGTCGGACAGCGACTTCAGCGGACGGTTGCCGGGGCCCGTGACGGGGCGGCCGCGGCGGCCGTTGTCGAAGAGCGCGTCCACGGCCTCCTGCAGCATCCGCTTCTCGTTGTTCACGATGATCTCGGGCGCACCGAGGTCGAGCAGACGCTTCAGGCGGTTGTTGCGGTTGATGACGCGGCGGTAGAGGTCGTTCAGGTCGGAGGTCGCGAAGCGGCCACCGTCCAGCTGCACCATCGGACGCAGGTCCGGCGGGATCACCGGCACGCAGTCGAGCACCATGCCCTTGGGGCTGTTGCTGGTCTGCAGGAAGGCGGAGACGACCTTGAGGCGCTTGAGCGCGCGGGTCTTCTTCTGCCCCTTGCCGGTACGGATGATCTCGCGGAGCCGCTCCGCCTCCTCGTCCAGGTCGAAGGTCTCCAGGCGCTTCTGCAGAGCGGCAGCGCCCATGGAGCCGTCGAAGTAGGTCCCGAAGCGGTCACGCAGCTCGCGGTAGAGCAGCTCGTCACCCTCCAGGTCCTGGACCTTGAGGTTCTTGAAGCGCGACCACACCTCGTCGAGACGGTCGATCTCGCGCTGCGCACGGTCCCGGAGCTGCTTCATCTCGCGCTCGGCACCTTCGCGCACCTTGCGGCGGACGTCCGCCTTGGCGCCCTCGGCCTCGAGCTCGGCCAGGTCGGCCTCCTGCTTCTTGGCCCGTGCCTCGAGGTCGGCGTCGCGGCGCTGCTCGATCTGCTGGCGCTCGACTCCGACGTGCGCCTCCAGGGAGGGCAGGTCGCGCGTGCGGCGCTCCTCGTCGACGTACGTGATCATGTACGCCGCGAAGTAGATGACCTTCTCCAGGTCCTTCGGCGCGAGGTCGAGCAGGTAGCCCAGGCGGGACGGAACGCCCTTGAAGTACCAGATGTGGGTGACGGGGGCGGCCAGTTCGATGTGGCCCATCCGCTCACGGCGCACCTTGGCGCGGGTCACCTCGACGCCGCAGCGCTCACAGATGATGCCCTTGAAGCGGACGCGCTTGTACTTGCCGCAGTAGCACTCCCAGTCCCGGGTCGGACCGAAGATCTTCTCGCAGAAGAGTCCGTCCTTCTCGGGCTTGAGCGTGCGGTAGTTGATGGTCTCCGGCTTCTTGACCTCGCCGTGGGACCACTGACGGATGTCGTCGGCGGTGGCGAGGCCGATCCGCAGTTCGTCGAAGAAGTTGACGTCGAGCACTCTCGTCAATCCCTCTCAGGGTTGTGTCGATGAATGGTCTGAACGGGGTTTGGAGGCCGGAGCCTCCAGGCCCCCAGGGCCGAGGGGGAGGCCGGAACGCCTGGTGGTCGCGTCCCGGCCAAGCCCGTCAGACCTCTTCGACGCTGCTCGGCTCACGCCGGGACAGGTCGATACCGAGCTCCTCCGCCGCGCGGAAGACGTCTTCGTCGGTGTCACGCATCTCGATGGACATGCCGTCCGAGGACAGCACCTCCACGTTGAGGCAGAGCGACTGCATCTCCTTGATGAGCACCTTGAACGACTCAGGAATGCCCGGCTCGGGGATGTTCTCGCCCTTGACGATGGCTTCGTAGACCTTCACCCGGCCGGTGACGTCGTCGGACTTGATGGTGAGCAGCTCCTGCAGCGCGTACGCGGCGCCGTACGCCTCCAGGGCCCACACCTCCATCTCACCGAAGCGCTGGCCACCGAACTGGGCCTTACCACCCAGCGGCTGCTGGGTGATCATGCTGTACGGGCCGGTCGAGCGGGCGTGCAGCTTGTCGTCGACCAAGTGGTGCAGCTTGAGGATGTACATGTAGCCGACCGAGATCGGGTCCGGGAAGGGCTCGCCGGAACGGCCGTCGAACAGGTGGGCCTTGCCGGAGGGCAGCACCATCCGGTCGCCGTCCCGGTTCGGGACCGTGGCCTGGAACAGGCCGGTGATCTCGTCCTCACGCGCACCGTCGAAGACAGGCGTGGCGACGTTCGTACCCGGCTCGACGTCGTCCGCGCCGATCTGCTGCAGACGCCGCGCCCATTCCTCGTCGATGCCCGCGACGTTCCAGCCCTGGGAGGCGAGCCAGCCCAGGTGGATCTCCAGCACCTGTCCGGGGTTCATCCGGGACGGGACACCGAGCGGGTTGAGGATGACGTCGACCGGGGTGCCGTCCTCCAGGAACGGCATGTCCTCGACCGGGAGGATCTTGGAGATGACGCCCTTGTTGCCGTGACGGCCGGCGAGCTTGTCACCGTCGGTGATCTTGCGCTTCTGCGCCACGTAGACGCGCACCAGCTGGTTCACGCCGGGGGGAAGCTCGTCGCCCTCTTCACGGTCGAAGACGCGGACGCCGATGACCTTGCCGGTCTCGCCGTGCGGCACCTTCAGAGAGGTGTCGCGGACCTCGCGGGCCTTCTCACCGAAGATCGCGCGGAGCAGCCGCTCCTCCGGGGTCAGCTCGGTCTCACCCTTCGGGGTGACCTTGCCGACCAGGATGTCGCCGGCCTCGACCTCGGCGCCGATGCGGATGATGCCGCGCTCGTCCAGGTCGGCCAGGACCTCTTCGGAGACGTTCGGGATGTCCCGGGTGATCTCCTCGGGGCCCAGCTTGGTGTCGCGGGCGTCGACCTCGTGCTCCTCGATGTGGATCGAGGAGAGGACGTCGTCCTGCACCAGACGCTGGCTGAGGATGATCGCGTCCTCGTAGTTGTAGCCCTCCCAGGGCATGAACGCGACCAGCAGGTTCTTGCCGAGAGCCAGCTCGCCCTCGTCGGTGGACGGGCCGTCGGCCAGCACCTGCCCCTCGACGACGCGAGAACCCTCGTCCACGAGCACCTTCTGGTTGAAGGAGGTGCCCTGGTTGGAGCGGGTGAACTTGGCGACGCGGTACGTGGTGTACGTGCCGTCGTCGTTGGTCACGGTGACGTAGTCGGCGGAGACCTCCTGGACGACACCGTCCTTGTCGGCCTTGATGACGTCACCGGCGTCGACCGCGCAGCGGTACTCCATGCCGGTGCCGACCAGCGGAGACTCGGTCTTGATGAGCGGCACGGCCTGGCGCATCATGTTCGAACCCATGAGCGCGCGGTTGGCGTCGTCGTGCTCCAGGAAGGGAATCATGGCGGTCGCGACCGACACCATCTGGCGCGGCGAGACGTCCATGTAGTCCACGTCGTCACCCGGGATCAGGTCGACCTCGCCGCCGCGGCGGCGGATCAGCACACGGTCCTCGGCGAACCGCATCTCCTCCGTGAGCGGCGCGTTCGCCTGGGCGATGACGTAGCGGTCTTCCTCGTCGGCCGTCAGGTAGTGCACCTCGTCGGTGACGACGCCGTCGACGACCTTCCGGTACGGGGTCTCGACGAAACCGAACGCGTTGACCCGGCCGTACGAGGCGAGCGAACCCATCAGACCGATGTTCGGTCCTTCGGGCGTCTCGATCGGGCACATCCGGCCGTAGTGCGACGGGTGCACGTCACGGACCTCGAAGCCGGCCCGCTCACGGCTCAGACCACCCGGACCGAGCGCATTGAGACGGCGCTTGTGGGTGAGCCCGGAGATCGGGTTCGTCTGGTCCATGAACTGCGACAGCTGGCTGGTGCCGAAGAACTCCTTGATGGAGGCGACGACCGGCCGGATGTTGATCAGTGTCTGCGGCGTGATCGCCTCGACGTCCTGGGTGGTCATCCGCTCACGGACGACGCGCTCCATACGGGCGAGGCCGGTACGGACCTGGTTCTGGATGAGCTCGCCGACGTTGCGCAGACGGCGGTTGCCGAAGTGGTCGATGTCGTCGGTCTCGATGACGATGTGGTCGCCCTCGGCCGAAGTCGACTCGGTCTCACCCGCGTGCAGCTTGACCAGGTACTTGATCGTGGCGATGACGTCGGCGGTGGTGAGCACGCCGGAGTCCAGCGACTCGTGGCCGCCGAGCTTCTTGTTGATCTTGTACCGGCCGACCTTGGCCAGGTCGTAACGCTTCGGGTTGAAGTAGAGGTTCTCCAGCAGCGTCTGCGCGGCCTCACGCGTCGGGGGCTCGCCCGGGCGCAGCTTGCGGTAGATGTCGAGCAGCGCGTCGTCCTGCCCCTGGGTGTGGTCCTTCTCCAGGGTGGCGCGCATCGACTCGTACTGGCCGAACTCCTCGAGGATCTGCTCGTTCGTCCAGCCGAGAGCCTTGAGCAGCACGGTCACGGACTGCTTGCGCTTGCGGTCGATGCGCACGCCGACCATGTCGCGCTTGTCGACCTCCATCTCCAGCCAGGCACCCCGGGACGGAATGATCTTGGCGGAGTAGATGTCCTTGTCGGACGTCTTGTCGATGGAGCTGTCGAAGTAGGCACCCGGCGAGCGGACGAGCTGCGTGACGACGACACGCTCGGTGCCGTTGATCACGAAGGTGCCCTTGCCGGTCATGAGCGGGAAGTCGCCCATGAAGACCGTCTGGGACTTGATCTCGCCGGTCTCGTTGTTGGTGAACTCGGCGGTGACGAAGAGCGGAGCGGCGTAGGTGAAGTCACGCTCCTTGCACTCGTCGATCGAGTTCTTCGGCGGCTCGAAGCGGTGGTCGCGGAAGGTCAGCGACATCGATCCGGAGAAGTCCTCGATCGGGGAGATCTCCTCGAAAATCTCCTCCAGACCGGACTTGGTCGGGACGTCGTTTCCGCTCTCCAGCGCCGCCTCGACCCGGGACTTCCAGGCTTCGTTACCGAGCAGCCAGTCAAAACTCTCGGTCTGGAGCGCGAGGAGATTGGGAACCTCGAGGGGCTCCTTGATCTTTGCAAAAGAGATACGCAGCGGTGCGGTGCTGGCGCCGTTGTTCGAATTGGCAGTCGAGGCAGTGCGCGAGGCGGCCAAGAGGGGGTCCTTCCGAGGGCTCGGACTCTCTACGCGCATACCGGTGGCCCCTGGTGACGGGCAGGGAGCAGCTAACAGGCAGCGCAAAGGGTCAGTGTAGCCACAAGGCCCACTGATGTCCAGAGCAGATTTCCGGGGACCGGATAGCTTCCCGGTCTCCGCCTCCAGCCGGTGGCAATCTCTCCTCCGGGAGGGGGTCCCCCCTTGTTGTTCATCTCTGCCGCTGCCCGTCCCGACGGCCTCGGATCGTCGGGGCGGAACGTGCTTGCCGCAACACTTCCCGCTTCGCCTTCGATCCATGCCTCGGAACACGGATCGATGTATGACGCGTCCCAGAGAATCGCGCGCCGAGTGCGGTTCGTCAAGGGCCCCACGGGCGCGGAGATCACCATACCCGCCCGTTCCGGGAGGCCGGCGAGCCTTCCTGGGACGCCGAAGGGCGACCACCCGGCTGGGTGATCGCCCCTGGCTGGAGAGTCATACGACTCGGCAGGTCACTTGACCTCGACGGAGGCGCCGGCGCCCTCGAGGGACTCCTTGGCCTTGTCGGCAGCGTCCTTGGCGACCTTCTCGAGGACCGGCTTCGGGGTGCCGTCCACGAGCTCCTTGGCCTCCTTCAGACCCAGCGAGGTCAGCTCACGCACGACCTTGATGACCTGGATCTTCTTGTCGCCGGCACCGGTGAGGATGACGTCGAACTCGTCCTGCTCCTCGGCGGCGGCGGCCTCGCCACCGCCCTGGCCCGGGGCGGCAACGGCGACGGCGGCCGGCGCGGCGGCCTCGACGTCGAACTTCTCCTCGAACTTCTTCACGAACTCGGAGAGCTCGAGGAGGGTCATCTCGCTGAACTGCTCGAGCAGCTCGTCCTGGCTGAGCTTCGCCATGATGGCGGTCCTTCCACTAGTTCGGCTGGTGCCGTGTGTATGTATCGGCGGGCTTTCGGCCCGCTGCGGCCGAGCGCGGTTGCTTACCCGGCCTCGACGGGAGCCGAATTACTCGGCACCGCCCTGCTCGACCTTGCTGCGCAGCGCGTCCGCGGTGCGGGCGAACTTCGTCAGCGGGGCCTCGAAGGTCGCCGCGGCCTTCGCCATGGACGCCTTCATGCCCCCGGCCAGCTTGGCGAGCAGCACCTCGCGGGATTCGAGTTCCGCGAGCTTCTTCAGGTCGTCGGCGCTGTACTGCGCGCCGTCGACGATGCCGCCCTTGATGACCAGGGCGGGGTTGTCCTTGGCGAAGTCACGGAGACCCTTCGCCGCCGCGACCGGGTCCCCGGTGACGAAGGCGACGGCCGACGAGCCCTGGAAGAACTCGTCGAGCTCGTTGATCCCGGCCTCGTTCGCCGCGATCTTGGTCAGCGTGTTCTTCACCACGCGGTACTGGGCGTTCTCACCGAGCGAGCGGCGCAGCTCCTTGAGCTGAGCCACCGAAAGCCCCGTGTACGCGGTGACCACTGCGGCGTTGGAGTCACGGAACTTGTTCGTGATCTCCTCAACGGCGGCGATCTTGTCGGGAGCGACCTGGTCCCTCGCCATGAGCCTCGGCCTCCTTCCGGGTGATGAGGACCGCTCGGAAGGGGCTGGAACGACGAAACGCCCCTGCGCAGGCGCATGGGGCGTGGCTCGACCGTGACGACGTGCGTGCCACGGGAGCTTCCTCATTCACCTACGCGGGTCGCCCGCAGCTAGCGGATCCTTCGGTCACCGTGCTCCTGGTTGAGCAAGATGACGACCAGCGGTCTTTGGCTTCGTATGAGATTACGCGACCGGCCCGCCAGCTCCAAATCCGCTGCCGGGCCGCCCGCGTACGGCGTCCGTCTGCCGGGCTCCCCCGGTCCGGGTCAGCTCCCCGAGCCCAGCACGTCCTCGAAGGACATGGTGTCCGAGGCCGCCGGAGCCTCGACGGTGACCTCGGTGCCGTAGTCGGTGTAGTAAGCCGTCGAGTCCAGGTCGCCGTTCGCGCCCTTGGCCGTCTCCTGCTTCTTCACGAGCAGGTCGTCACCGTCGATCCACAGGTCGACCGTCTCGGTCTTGAAGCCCTGCTGCTTCAGCTGGTCGGCGAGCTGGTCCAGCTCCTTCTCGGTGAGCTTCTTGGACTGCATCCGCGCCAGCTCGGAGACCTTGAGCGTGCCGCGGTAGTGGTCGGTCTTCTTGCCCTTGACCGTTTCCGTGCCGATCTTCTTCACCTTGCCGCTGGCCAGCAGCAGCTCCACGGAGCGAGCGGGGTTGTTGTTCTGCATCTGGTCCTTGATGAGTGCGCCCGACGGCCCTGCCTGCTCGGCGAGCTTGTCGTAGTCGTACTGCAGCCAGTGCTTGCCCTTGCCCGCCGTGGACGCGAACTCGTCGCCCATGTTGAGGTACATGGCGTCCTCCGTGTACCGGGCCGGCATGGGCTTGCCGCTCGTCGGCAGCTTCTGGGCGGCCGAGCCCTGCTGCGTGACGGTCATCTCGGCGGTGGTGCCGCCGCCGGACCAGTCGAGTGCGCCCTCGGACTTGGTGCTCATCTCGCCCTGCGGCGTGCTCTGGGTCTGCTCCGACTCGACCTTGGCCGAATCCTGCTCGTCCGTGTTCTTCGAAGCCTGCTTCAGCTCCGCGAGCACCGCCTGGGCGGGTGAGAGGTTGTCCTTGTCCGACCCTCCGCCTCCGGCGCTGTCGGAGCCTCCGCCGCAGGCCGTGAGCCCCGCCAGCAGAGCAACTGAGGCCGCAGCAGCGGCGATTCGAGCCTGACGCATGAGATCCCCCTGGTTTTGAACTTGTACTGTCAGCGCAGGAGCCTATCCCGCGCGTAGTCGGGACGCACAACGCCACTGGGCCCTGTTCTCCGCGGAGAACAGGGCCCAGTGGTCAGATCGCGCGACCGTCCGGTCCGAGCGGCGCTCAGACGGCGGCCGGGTCCTCCTCGGTGAGGAGGTTGCGGGTGCGGTTGGGGTCGACCGGGATGCCGGGGCCCATCGTCGTGGTGATGGAGGCCTTCTTGACGTACCGGCCCTTGGCGGCCGACGGCTTCAGCCGCTGAACCTCATCGAGGGCGGCGGCGTAGTTCTCGACGAGCTGGGTCTCGTCGAAGGAGGCCTTGCCGATGATGAAGTGGAGGTTCGAGTGCTTGTCCACCCGGAACTCGATCTTGCCGCCCTTGATGTCGTTGACTGCCTTGGCGACGTCCGGCGTGACCGTGCCGGTCTTCGGGTTCGGCATCAGACCACGCGGACCGAGCACGCGGCCGAGGCGGCCGACCTTGCCCATCAGGTCCGGGGTGGCGACGACGGCGTCGAAGTCCAGACGGCCTCCGGCGACCTCGTCGATCAGCTCGTCGGCGCCGACGATGTCGGCGCCCGCGGCCTCCGCGGCGGCTGCACGGTCACCGGTCGCGAAGACCAGGACCCGGGCGGTCTTGCCGGTGCCGTGCGGCAGGTTCACGGTGCCGCGGACCATCTGGTCGGCCTTGCGCGGGTCGACGCCCAGACGCATGGCGACCTCGACAGTCGCGTCGAACTTCTTCGTGGAGGTCTCCTTGGCGAGACGGACGGCCTCGAGCGGGGCGTAGAGACGCTCCCGGTCGATCTTCGCGTCCGCTTCGCGGAAGTACTTGCTGCGCTTCACTTCTGCTCCTGACAGTGGCGTCGTGCGGCGCTCGCCTCACGACGGGTACGGAGTCGTGGTCCGGGCCTGCGCGGGCCCTCCCACAGGTCTGGGGCCGGTCAGCCCTCGACCGTGACGCCCATGGAACGAGCGGTACCGGCGATGATCTTCTCGGCCTGGTCCAGGTCGTTGGCGTTCAGGTCGGGCATCTTCGTGGTGGCGATCTCGCGCACCTGGTCACGGGTGATCTTGGCGACCTTGGTGGTGTGCGGGGTACCGGAGCCCTTGTCCACGCCCGCGGCCTTCAGGATCATCTTCGACGCCGGCGGCGTCTTGGTGATGAAGGTGAAGGAGCGGTCCTCGTAGACCGTGATCTCCACGGGGATGACCCAGCCGCGCTGCGACTCGGTCGCCGCGTTGTAGGCCTTGCAGAACTCCATGATGTTGACGCCGTGCTGACCCAGCGCCGGACCGACCGGCGGGGCCGGGTTGGCGGCGCCGGCCTGGATCTGGAGCTTGATCAGCCCCGCGACCTTCTTCTTCTTGGGAGGCATGCTCTCTCCGGGTCCTTAGTGAGAGGTGATTCGCCTCCATCCGTCATCCGCATGGAGGCATACCGCACCACGATAGCCCGTACCGTGGTGCGCACTGAAACCGGCAGCTCAGACGGCCCGGAGGCCGTCCTTGTGAGCTGCCGGAAGCGGGTGGGAAGGCTCAGTTCTTCTGGATCTGGTCGAAGCTGAGCTCGACCGGCGTCTCGCGGCCGAAGATCTCGACGAGGCCCTTGACCTTCTTCGAGTCCGCGTTGATCTCGTTGATCGTCGCCTGCAGCGTCGCGAACGGGCCGTCGGTGACCGTGACGGAGTCGCCCACCTCGAAGTCCAGCACCTGGACCTCGACCTTCCGCCCGGGACCGCCCGCCGGCTTGCCCTCCTCGTCGGCCGCGGCGGCCTTGGCGGCCTTCTCCTCGGCCTCGGGGGCGAGCATCTTGACGATCTCGTCGAGGGTCAGGGGGTACGGGTCGTAGGCGTTGCCGACGAAGCCGGTGACACCCGGGGTGTTGCGGACGACGCCCCAGGACTCGTTCGTCAGGTCCATCCGAACGAGGACGTAGCCCGGAAGCTTGTTCTGCCGGACGGTGCGGCGGTCGCCGTTCTTGATCTGGACGACCTCTTCCTGCGGCACCTCGGCCTGGAAGATGTAGTCCTCGACGTTGAGGGAGACGGCACGCTGCTCGAGGTTGGTCTTCACGCGGTTCTCGTAGCCCGCGTAGGTGTGGATCACGTACCACTCGCCGGGGAGGTGGCGCAGTTCGTCACGGAGCTCGGCGACGGGGTCGACGACCTCGGGCTCCTCGGCCTCTCCCTCAGCTGCCGCCGCCTCGGCGGACTCGTCGGCCGATCCGCCCTCGGCCGCGGTGTCCTCTTCGGTCCCGCCGGCCTCGTCGGTCTCCTCGGCCTTGTCCGACTCGACGTCGACGGCGGCCTCTTCCGCGCTCACCTCGGCTGCTCCGGCGTCCGCCTGGTCCACGCTGTCGTCCGCCGCCTCGACGATGTCGCGCGCGGTGTCGTCGCCCTCTGCAGGCTCGACGGCATCGTTCAGGTTCGGATCAGACACGGTGGCTGCTTCTTCCTGGCTTCATGGATTCCAACGTACGGAAAGCGCCGCGCAGCGGGGCGTGGCGGGCTCAGCCGAAAACGTACTTGATGGCCTCGGTGAACCCGTAGTCAATCACGCTCACGAAACCGATGACGATGACCACGAAGACGATCACCACGGAGGTGTACGTCGACAGCTGCTGCCTGGTGGGCCAGACGACCTTGCGGAGTTCGGCGACGATCTGCCGATAGAACACAGCGAGGCGGCCCAAGGGGCCCTTCTTCCCACGCTTGCCCCCGCGACGGGGCCTGTCGCCTTCCGACGACCCTCCGGGCTCAGGGACCTCGGTGGTGTCCGTGATCTCCGTCACTCGTCCTCACCTGATCCGGGTCGTTGCCATGCGGCGTCCGGCCCGGCCGCACGGCGGTGCAATTCAGTACGTACGCGCACACACGCCCTTTTGACGGTGTGTGGAGCAGGGCCGGAGGGACTCGAACCCCCAACCGCTGGTTTTGGAGACCAGTGCTCTTCCAATTGAGCTACGACCCTTTGCAATTCCCCAACTTACCGCATCGGAACGACTGCTCGGTGTGTGCGCGAGCCGAGAGGAGGTCGGGGCCAACGACGTAGGAGTGTACGTGCTCCACGGCTGGGCGTCGAACACGTAATGCTGCACACACAGCGCCGTCCCCGGTGCCCGGCGCCGGGGACGTCTGGGAACATGCCCCTATGAGCGCTGCAACGCCACCTGCACAGTCCCCTACCGAACGACGCGTCTCGGCCCGCATCGGGTCGATCTCCGAATCCGCGACGCTCGCCGTCGACGCCAAGGCGAAGGCCCTCAAGGCCTCCGGGCGTCCGGTGATCGGCTTCGGCGCGGGCGAACCCGACTTCCCGACGCCCGGCTACATCGTGGACGCCGCGGCCGAAGCCTGCCGTGACACGAGGAACCACCGGTACACGCCCGCCGGCGGGCTGCCCGAGTTGAAGGCCGCGATCGCCGAGAAGACGCTCCGCGACTCCGGTTACGAGATCGAACCGGCTCAGGTGCTGGTCACCAATGGCGGCAAGCAGGCCATCTACGAGTCCTTCGCGGCTCTCCTCGACCCGGGCGACGAGGTCATCGTGCCGGCTCCTTACTGGACGACGTACCCGGAGTCGATCCGGCTCGCGGGCGGCGTCCCGGTGCCCGTCGTGGCAGACGAGACCTCCAACTACCAGGTCACGGTGGAGCAGTTGGAGGCCGCTCGCACGGAGCGCACGAAGATGGTGGTCTTCGTCTCCCCGTCCAACCCGACCGGGGCGGTCTACCCGCGGGCCGCGGTCGAGGCCGTCGGGCAGTGGGCCGTCGAGCACGGGCTGTGGGTGATGACCGACGAGATCTACGAGCATCTCGTCTACGGCGACGCGGAGTTCACGTCGCTGCCTGCCGTCGTCCCCGCCCTGCGCGACAAGTGCGTCGTCGTCAACGGCGTGGCCAAGACGTACGCCATGACCGGCTGGCGCGTGGGCTGGATCGTCGGGCCGAAGGACGTGATCAAGGCCGCGACGAACCTGCAGTCGCACGCCACCTCCAACGTGAGCAATGTCGCGCAGGTGGCCGCCGTCGCCGCGATCTCGGGCGACATGGAAGCGGTGTCCGCGATGCGCTCCGCCTTCGACCGCCGTCGCCGGACGATCGTGCGGATGCTGAACGAGATCGACGGCCTCGTCTGCCCCGAGCCGGAGGGGGCCTTCTACGTCTACCCCTCCGTGAAGGGCCTGCTGGGCAAGGAGATCCGCGGTAAACGGCCTGCGACCACCGTGGAGCTCGCGGAGATCATCCTGGAGGAGGCGGAGGTCGCCGTCGTACCGGGTGAGGCCTTCGGCACACCGGGCTACCTCCGGCTCTCCTACGCGCTGGGCGACGAGGACCTGGCCGAGGGCGTCTCCCGCATGCAGAAGCTGCTCGGCGAGGCCCGCGACTGACGCGGGAGCCGAGCCGACGGGCGGGCTGACGAGCAGCGGAGGCAGTGCGACCGAGGTCACACGTACAACGCCCGCACACACGAGGACGGTCCCCCGGTGATGGCCGGGGGACCGTCCTCGTGTTCGGGCAAGCGCTCGTTCAGGGATGGGCGGCTTCCGGGTGGCGTGCGCGTACGGCAAAATCTGTGGATGGCTGTCCGAGATCTGCACGCTCTTCCCAAGGCTCATCTGCACCTGCACTTCACCGGATCGATGCGTTCCACGACGCTGCTGGAGCTCGCCGACAAGTACGGCGTCCATCTGCCGGCGGCGCTCAGCGGCGGTGAGCCGCCGAGCCTACGGGCGACCGACGAACGCGGCTGGTTCCGCTTCCAGCGGCTCTACGACATCGCACGTTCGTGTCTGCGCTCGCCCGAGGACATCCACCGGCTCGTGCGCGAAGCCGCGGAGGAGGACGTGCGGGACGGGTCACGCTGGCTGGAGATCCAGGTGGACCCGACGTCGTACGCGCCCAGGCTGGGCGGTCTGATCCCGGCGCTGGAGACGATCCTCGACGCGGTGGACTCGGCCGCCCGCGAGACCGGGCTGGGCATGCGGCTCGTGGTCGCGGCGAACCGGATGAAGCACCCGCTCGACGCCCGTACGCTCGCCAGGCTCGCCGTGCGCTACCGGGACCGCGGCATCGTCGGATTCGGCCTCTCCAACGACGAACGCCGCGGCTTCGCCCGGGACTTCGACCGCGCCTTCGCCATCGCGCGGGACGGCGGACTGCTCGCCGCGCCGCACGGCGGCGAACTCTCCGGCCCGAGCAGTGTCCGCGACTGCCTCGACGACCTGCACGCCGCACGCCTCGGGCACGGCGTACGGGCCGCGGAGGACCCGGAGTTGATGGCGCGGCTGGCCGGCCGGAACGTCACATGCGAGGTGTGTCCCGCCTCGAACGTGGCACTCGGGGTCTACGACAAGCCCGAGGACGTACCGCTGCGGAAACTCTGGGACGCGGGCGTACCGATGGCGCTGGGCGCCGACGACCCGCTGCTGTTCGGGTCGCGTCTGGCGGCGCAGTACGGCATCGCCCGGGATGCACACGGCTTCACGGACTCCGAACTGGCCGAGCTGGCACGGCAGTCGGTGCGCGCGGCGGCGATGCCCGCGCAGGTGCGCGAGGACGTGCTGGGCGAGATCGACAAGTGGCTGGCCTCGGAGTGACTCCCGCGACGGGAGGGGAACCGGGTGTTGCGGAGCTGCACTTCACCGTGTTCGGCGCGACGGGCAGCACCGGCAGGCGGCTCATACGGCAGACGGTGGGCGTCGCCTCCTGACGGCGGACTCCGGACACGTACGAACCGGACACGTACGAAGACGACGGGCGACGGGCGACATCGGCGCCACCGGGGCGGGGGCGCATTTGAGCATTGGGCGGCGCCCCGGCGCGAAGAGGGCGGGTGCGCCGGAGCCGGCCCGTGTGCTGAGGGTTGTGAGCCGGCTCCCCCGCCTCACAACTCGCAGCCGACGGTGACCGGTTCGTTGACCAGAGTCACACCGAAGGCCTCACGGACGCCGTCCCGTACCTCCCGGGCGAGCGCCAGCAGGTCGGCTGTGGAGGCGTCCCCGCGGTTGGTGAGCGCGAGCGTGTGCTTCGTGGAGATGCGGGCGCGGCCCTTGCCGTACCCCTTCTCGAAGCCGGCGCGGTCGATGAGCCATGCGGCGGAGGTCTTGGTGCGTCCGTCGTCCGCGGGGAAGGCGGGGGCCGCGACATCGTCGCCCAGACGTTCGGCGACGCGGGCGGTGAAGGCGGTGAACTCCGCCTCGTCCAATACCGGGTTGGTGAAGAAGGAGCCCGCGGACCACGTGTCGTGGTCCTCGGGGTCGAGCACCATGCCCTTGCCCGCGCGGAGCTTGAGCACCGTCTCGCGGGCGGTCTGCGCGGAAACCCGGTCACCGGGCTCGACGCCGAGCACTCGGGCGGTCTCGGCGTACTTGAGCGGTGCCGAGAGGCCGTCGGCGTCCTCCAGTTCGAAGCGGACGCGGAGCACGACGTAGCGGGACGGGTCCGCCTTGAAGCGGCTGTGCCGGTAGGAGAATCCGCACTCCTCGTTGGAGAGGGTGACGGTCTCACCGGTGCGGCGGTCGAGGGCGACGACCTCGGTGATGGTCGCGGACACCTCCTGTCCGTACGCACCCACGTTCTGGATGGGCGTCGCGCCCGCCGAACCCGGGATGCCCGCCAGGCACTCGACACCTGCGAGGCCGGCCTCGACGGTGCGGGCGACAGCGTCCGACCAGTTCTCTCCGGCGGCGAGTTCCAGGCGCGTGCCCGAAAGCGCGAAACCGGTGGTCGCGATGCGCAGAGCTGTGCCCGGGAAGCCCTCGTCGGCGATGACGAGGTTGCTGCCGCCGGCCACGATCAGCAGCGGGGTGCCTTCGGCGTCGGCTTCGCGGACAGCCGCGATCACCTCGTCGTCGGTGGTCGCCGTACGGAGGCGGGCGGCAGGGCCGCCGAGACGGAAGGTGGTCAGCGGGGCGAGGGGGGCGTCGTGGAGTTCCTGCACGCGCTCAAGCGTACGAGAGCCCGTAAGGGGGCGCGGGCTTGGCCGTACGTCACACCCGCGCGAGCCCGGGGGCACGCCGAGCCCGTCACGCCAGCCGTACCACCGCGCGGGACATGCCCAGCACCTTCTGCCCGGCGCTGCTCACCGTCAGATCCACCCGCACTGTGCGCTGCTCGTCGTCGAGCTTGGCGGCGACCTTCCCGTGCACCTCGATCTCCGCCCCCTTGTCGTCGTCCGGTACGACGACGGGCCTGGTGAAGCGCACGCCGTACTCCACGACTGCGGCCGGGTCGCCTGTCCAGTCCGTCACCACTCGGATCGCCTCGGCCATGGTGAACATGCCGTGCGCGATGACGTCCGGCAGTCCGACCTCCTTGGCGAACCGCTCGTTCCAGTGAATGGGGTTGAAGTCTCCCGAGGCTCCCGCATAGCGGACGAGGCGCTCCCGGTCGACGGGGAAGGTGCGCGCGGGCAGTTCGGTGCCGACCTCGACGTCGGCATACGCGATCTTCGCTGACATCAGGTCACGCTCCCTTTGTCTCCGTCGCGGGCTCTTCCGCCTCGGGGCCGCGGGCCACCAGCTTGGTGTAGGCGGTGACGACGAGCTCGCCCGCGTCGTCGTGCACGTCCCCTCGCACGTCGAGGATGTCGTTGCCCGCCATCGACTTGATCGCCTGGATGGTGGTCGACACCGTGAGCCGGTCCCCCGGGCGCACGGGGCGTACGTGCACGAATTTCTGGTCGCCGTGCACGACCCGGTCGTAGTCGAGGCCCAGCTGCGGGTCCTCGGTGACCTGCCGGGCCGCCTTGAAGGTGATGGCGAACACGAAGGTCGGCGGGGCGATCACATCGGGGTGGCCCAGCGCTGCGGCGGCCTCCGGGTCCGTGTATGCCGGGTTGGTGTCGCCGACGGCCTCGGCGAACTCGCGGATCTTCTCGCGGCCCACCTCGTAGGGACGGGTGGGCGGATAGCTCCGTCCGACGAACGACTGATCGAGCGCCATGAGCGCGGCACCTCCTGAAGGCGTTTGGTGAACCGTGAGCCGGGCCGGGCGGGCACGGGGAACGACGCGAGGCCGCCCCCTGAGCCGGGGACGGCCTCGTCGAAGGGCCTGGTTCAGCGCGTCTCGCGGTGCGCCGTGTGGGCGTTGCAGCGAGGGCAGTGCTTCTTCATCTCAAGACGGTCCGGGTTGTTGCGCCGGTTCTTCTTGGTGATGTAGTTCCGCTCCTTGCACTCCACGCAGGCCAGCGTGATCTTCGGGCGGACGTCGGTGGCAGCCACGTGAGTGCTCCTTGACGGACAGATAGGCCAGAACGCAGGAAGAGTAGCCGATCGAAGGACCGAACCCACAATCGGCTACATTCGGTGAAGTAGCGGTGACCGGACTTGAACCGGTGACACAGCGATTATGAGCCGCTTGCTCTACCGACTGAGCTACACCGCCACGATGTGCGAACCCCCATCTTCCCGACGGGAGATCTCACACATCAGAGCCCCAAAACGGAATCGAACCGTTGACCTTCTCCTTACCATGGAGACGCTCTGCCGACTGAGCTATTGGGGCGAGCGGTGAAGACATTACACGCCTGACAGCCAAAGGTGAAATCCGTATCGGACCCGCCCAGGCCCCTTCCGGAGCCGTCCTCGGGCTACGCGGGCGGGGCCGTCCGGAGGTCCGGGAGGACGCCAACATCCCCTCGCACCACGTCAGTACGACTATTCGCCTCTTCCTCGCCGGGGCACGACCCGAGCCCTACTCTCGACTCACGCTGCGTGATCATGATCATCCGCCGACGTGGGGAGTGCGATGGCCGACAGCCAGCCACAGGAGCCGGGGGACGGCGACGGCCCCCGCGAGGACCCTCGTGACACCGGCGGGAAGGGCGGCTCCCGCGATGCCGCCTCCGGCGGAAGCAGTCCCGGCGGTTCCGGCCGCTCCGGCGACGCCCATGACGCCCGGGACCCCCGTGACGACCCGCGCAAGAAGGACACGGGCAGTAGGGACACGGGCAGCGAGGCCCGCAGCCGCAGCTCCGCGAGGAGGACCCCGCGGCGGAAGGGGTCCCGCGGTGCCGGGTCCAATGCGGGAAGTCCGCGGGAGGGCGGCGCCGAGAACGGCCCCGCCGCCCGGACGGTGATGCTCTGCAGCGCCCGGCTCGCCGACGGCCGTACCGTCGACGTCCGCCTGGGCGACGGCCGCATCGAAGCGGTCGGCACGGCAGGCAGCCTCGCCGAGGGCCCGCAGCCGCCCGGCGGCTCCCGCGTCGACCTCTCCGGCTATCTGCTCCTGCCCGCGCCCGCCGATCCGCACGCGCACTACGACACCGCGCTGACCGCCGTCCCGGCCGGCTCCGACGGCCCGCCCCGCAGCGCCCCCGAGGACGTGCAGCAGCGTACGACCGAGGCCGCGCTGCTCCAGCTCGGCCAGGGCGCAACCGCCACGCGGACGCACGTGCACATCGGCGATGTCGCCGGTTTGCGCTCGCTGGAGGCGGTTCTCCAGGCCCGAAGGGCGCTGCGCGGCCTCGTGGAGCTCAGCACCGTCGCGGTGCCGCGACTGCTGACGGGCGTGGCCGGGGCCGACAACCTCTCGATGCTGCGGGACGCGGTGAAGATGGGCGCCACCGTCATCGGCGGCTGCCCCGACCTCGACCCCGATCCGGCCGGCTACGTGGACGCCGTACTGGAGGTCGCCGCCGAGCACGGCTGCGGCGTCGATCTGCACACGGACGGTGACGACCCGGCGCGGTTGTCGAGGCTGGCCGCAGCGGCCGGCGGGCTGCGGCCGGGGGTGGCCATCGGGCCGTGCGCCGGGCTGGCCAGGCTGCCGCAGAAGTCGGCCGCCCGTACCGCGGAGAGGCTGGCTGCCGCCGGAGTCACCGTCGTCTGCCTGCCGCAGGGCGGCTGCGGTGTGATGGAACGTCCCTCGCCCACGCTCCCCTCCCGTACGGCGCCCGTACGGCTGCTCACCGCGGCGGGTGTCCCAGTGGCGGCGGGAAGCGGAGCGCTCCGGGACGCCGCGAACCCCGTGGGCAGGGGCGACCCGCTGGAAGCCGCTTACCTGCTCGCGTCGCACGGCGAGGCCCGTCCGGAAGCGGCTTACGACATGGTCTGCGGACAGGCGCGCGCCATGATGGGTCTTCCGGAGGTGCGGGTGGAGGCGGGCTTCCCCGCTGAGCTGCTGGCTGTGCGCGGGACGGAGGTCTCCGGGGCGCTCTCCCTCGCGTACAGCAGGATCGTGGTGCACCGGGGGCGCGTGGTGTCGCGTACGAGCGCGGTGCGCGAGTTCTGCGACTTCACGGGGACCTCCGAGTTCGACCTGCCACGCCAGTCGCAGGGCTGACGCGGGGTCACCTCACGGCGGTGCCTCTCGGGGCGCCGCCGCGGGCGTGCGGAGGTGGCCACGGCTCCGGGGGCGTACGGTCGGGTGCATGCGCACAGTCATCGCTGGAGGACACGGTCAGATCGCGCTGCGGCTGGAGCGGTTGCTCGCCGGGCGGGGAGAAGAGGTCGCGGGGCTCATCCGCAATCCCGGTCACGCCGGGGATCTGCGGGCGGCGGGGGCCGAACCCGTCGTGTGCGATCTGGAATCGGCCTCACTGGAGGAGGTCGCCTCCCACCTGGAGGGCGCCGACGCGGTCGTCTTCGCAGCCGGCGCGGGTCCCGGGAGCGGTGCCGGGCGGAAGGAGACCGTGGACCGCGCTGCGGCGGTACTGCTCGCGGATGCCGCTGAACGTGCAGGCGTGCGGCGCTACTTGATGATCTCCGCGATGGGCGCCGACGCCGGACTCGCCGAACCGCCCCCGGAGATGGACCCCGTCTTCGCCGTGTACCTGCGCGCCAAGGGAGCCGCCGACGATGCCGTACGGGCGCGCCTCGGCCTCGACTGGACGGTACTGCGGCCGGGACGCCTGACCGACGGCCCCGGCACGGGCAGGGTGCGGCTCGCCGAGAAGACCGGGCGGGACGAGGTGCCCCGCGACGACGTCGCTGCCGTGCTGGGCGCACTTCTGCACGCGCCCGGAACGGCCGGGCTGACGCTGGAGCTGATCAGCGGCGACACCCGGGTCGAGGAGGCTGTCGCGGCGGTCGCCGGCGGCTGAGCAGGGGGAGCGTCCCGTGCGGTGAGGCGGGGCGGTGTGGGTGGTGCCGCGTGCGGGGCGGTGTGGGGTGCAGTACGTACGGTCGCGTCCGGTCGCCTCCAGCACTGGAGCGGTCAACTCCGCGGCTCCGCACGCAGTTTGAGCAGCTCCGCGTTGAACTGGGCTCCGGCGAGCAGCGCGAGGTTCGACATCCACAGCCAGACGAGGAAGACGACCATCCCCGCCAGGGACCCGTACATCCGGTGATAAGTGCCCACGTGCGTCGCGTACAGCGCGAAGCCCAGGGAGGCGACGAGCCACAGCGTCACTGCGAGCGCGCCGCCGGGCACCCTGTTGCGCACGCCGCGCGTCCCGGGCGGACCGGTGCGGAAGAGGACCAGCACGAGCACTGCGGCGAGGCACAGCAGCAACGGCCATTTCGCGGTGTTCCAGGCGTCGGCGGCCACCTCGTCCATTCCGAGCAGGCCGCCGACCGTACGGGCGACCTCACCGCTGAGCACCAGTACGAAGACGCTGGAGACGAGCAGCGCGAGGAGCGCCAGCGCCGTGAGGACGATGCGCGGCAGGGTCCGCCACACGGGCCGGTGGTCCCGTACTCCGTGCATGGCGTGCAGCGCGCGGCGGAAGACGCTGAGGTAGCTGGAGGCGGACCACAGTGCTGCGGCCGTCCCGAAGACGGCGAGGAGCCAGGCCGCGGTGCGACGGCCTGCCATGTCCTGGAGCGCCCCGGCCATGAGCTCGCCGGACTCGGCGGGCAGGACGGTGGTCACACGGGCGATGAGCTGCTGCGTCGCGTCCGCGCCGGCAAGACCTGTCGCCGAGACTGTGACGAGCAGGGTCGGGAAGATCGCGAGAACGGCGTAGTAAGTGAGCGCCGCGGCCCAGTCGGTGACGTCGTTGTTCCAGATGGACACGGGCGTACGGCACAGCGCGCGACGGCAGTCGGCGGCTCTCGGCAGGAACGTGCGCGCCGGGGTAGCGCCTGGCGCCTCCTCACCGGACGCGTGTGTGGTCACTCGGCTCCTCCTCGCCCCGGCGGCCACACACCTGACAGGCGGCGCTGACAGGTGGCTCGCGGGGTCGCGTCGTGCTTCGGGTTACGGCTGGTACGCGTCTGGCCGCGGTCGCCGGGCGGGAAACATCCGGGCGTACCCGCCCTGCGGATGTGGGGTCGTG
Organism: Streptomyces ovatisporus; assembly: GCF_042653885.1. Lineage (NCBI taxonomy): Bacteria > Bacillati > Actinomycetota > Actinomycetes > Kitasatosporales > Streptomycetaceae > Streptomyces > Streptomyces ovatisporus. The sequence goes on along the minus strand of NZ_JBHSFH010000002.1, from coordinate 20,548 downwards.
CGGACGTGCGGGGCGCGGGACGGCCGGCTCATCGGTGGCGGAGGACGACGCGCTGAGCTGAGCTCTCGAAGGCCGCCCTGACCTGCGAAGACCTCTCCGGTAGCAGGCTGCCGACATTATGACAAACTAGGGCATAAGCACCTGAACAGGTGAAGGCAGACCTTGCAGGAGGAGGGTCTCGACATGGCAACTCATGCCGCCAGTGGTGGAGCGCATTCGGGCACCGCGGTGCGCCATACCGGCAAACCGACGACGATGTTCAGCGGCTGGACGAGGCTGGCCGGTGCTCTGATGTTCTTCGGCGGACTGCTCGCTGTTTCGTCCGGTGTCGCAGCCCTGCGCGAGGACGCCGTATTCGCCTCGACGAGCAACTACGCGTTCGACTACAGCCTTACGGGCTGGGGATGGGTCCATCTCCTTCTGGGCGCCGCGATCGCTGTCGCCGGCATCGCCGTGATCATGACGGGGGCCACGTGGGCGCGATGGGTCGGCATAGTACTCGCCGGCCTGGGCATGATCGCCAGCTTCATGTGGCTGCCCTACTTCCCGCTCTGGGCAGTGATCACGCTGGCGCTCGACGTGTTCATCATCTGGGCACTGTGCGCCGGAATGAACACACGATCACCGACGTCCGCCTAGCAACGCGGAGCGACGGCCCCGGGCCGAACGTGCCGGCCCGGGGCGCTCCGTGGCCGCCTGCGGTATTCCGCAGGCGGCTGCGGTGTGCCCTGCTGAAAGCTGAACGTCGTGGCCGACGGCGAAGGCAACCCAGCTGGCCGCCGCGCCACTCGGTGAGGGCGGTGTGCGCCGCCGGAACAGCCGAAGGGACCAATCTGGACACACAGTTCAGAAGGACTCTGCGTCTGTGATGCCGCAGGAACCGGTGAACTCGGCGGTGCCGACGCAGACATGGCGCCGTAGAAGGCGACCTCGCCGCCGGAAGATGCCGCCGGAGGATCTCGCCCTTGCCGAAGCGGACCTCGCTGCCGGAGAAGACCGCACCGCTGAAGTTGCCCCTGCCATCGGAGAGATGGGCCCGGCGTAGCCCGAAGTCACCGCCGTCGAAAGCCGCGCCGTCCGGCAGGTCACGCTCGGCGGTGCACGGCGGGGGACGGCAACAACGCGGAATGCGGTGGACGTCTGGCGTAAGTCACGGGCAAGGATGTCGTCCGCCGGGCCGGCGAGCGGGTGCACACGTACCGCGCGGATGCGGGGCGGAAGGCACCGGATGACGCTTCGCCGCCGGCCTCACGAAGCCGGAGCAACTCGTTGCCCCAGACGGTCCAAGTTCTGCAAACGGGTCATGAACCGGAGCGAAAGCAGGTGAAGCGGCGTGTTATGGGGCTGAAACGACGCGCTGTGTGGATTGCTACGAATACGCCTTGCGCGGTCTTCAGCGATCGCGACCCAGTCCCTCATGGAAGTGGAGAAGTAATGCGCAAGCTTCGCGAAGCTGCCGTAGTAGCCGCCATGGTCGGCAGCGTCAGCATCCTCGGTGCCGGCATCGCGACCGCCCACGAGCCCCCGGCAGTCAACTGCGAGCAGGACGCCAGCAACACCGACCTGGACCTGAACTTCGCGGGGACGGTCACCGTTGCGGGCAGCGACGGCGGCGACGCCGACGCCAGCGCCACCCAGCAGATCTGCGGCATCGGCAACGAAGAGAACACCAACACCGCCGGCACCGCCGTCGGAGGCATCGGAACCGGAGTGCTCGCACCAGCAGCACCCGAGATTTAGATCGCCGGACCGGCCTCACCTACGAATTCAGGGACCGAGCCTGTGGGCTCGGTCCCTGAACCGCGTTCGGTTCGACTGTGTGTGCTGTCGATCGGGATCCAACCGAAGGCAGCCATCGAGTCGACGGGGCCTCTTCATGGCGGCCGTCGGGCATCCCGCCCCGGCAAGGCACGCCCCCGCGTACGTACCGATTCCCGCGTCAAGCAGCGTGGGACGTCCTCCCGCCCCCGGCGTCCGGCAGAGTGCCCGATGCGTGCCCGATCGGACGGGGAGCCAGCGGGAACGGCGGAGAGTCAGGGGGCGCAGACAGACGAACGGCTCCCGACCGTTTTTCATGGTCAGGAGCCGTTTCGCATCCATGTGGCGGCGCCAGGATTCGAACCTGGGAAGGCTGAGCCGGCAGATTTACAGTCTGCTCCCTTTGGCCGCTCGGGCACACCGCCTGGGAATTGCTGCCCGGCCCGCCCGAGGCGGTGCTCCGTGGCAACGGTGTAAACCATACCCGATGACCGGGGGTGGTCCGCCACCCGGTTGATCAGGGGTGGGAGCGGCGCTCAGTGACTAGGCTGAACCGGCGGTTCACACGGGCCGCGTCCCTGACGGATCTATCGACGAGGAGCCAACTCACCATGGCCGACTCCAGTTTCGACATCGTCTCGAAGGTCGAGCGGCAGGAGGTCGACAACGCCCTCAACCAGGCCGCCAAGGAGATCTCGCAGCGTTACGACTTCCGGGGCGTGGACGCCTCCATCTCGTGGTCGGGCGAGCGGATCGAGATGAAGGCCAACGCCGAGGAGCGGGTGAAGGCCGTCCTCGACATCTTCCAGTCCAAGCTGATCAAGCGGGGCATCTCGCTCAAGGCGCTGGACGCGGGCGAACCGCAGGCCTCGGGCAAGGAGTACAAGATCTCCGCGACGCTGAAGGAGGGCATCGCGCAGGACGACGCGAAGAAGATCGCGAAGGTCATCCGCGACGAGGGGCCGAAGGGCGTCAAGGCCCAGGTGCAGGGCGACGAGCTGCGCGTCTCCTCGAAGAGCCGCGACCATCTTCAGGAGATCATCGCGCTGTTGAAGGGCAAGGACTTCGACTTCCCGATCCAGTTCGTGAACTACCGCTGACCAACCGGCCCGGCCTGTACGGACGTCGGACGCCCGGTCGGACCGGCTGCTGCCGCGGGCACCGTGGTCGCGGGCACCGCGGTGGGGGCGCAGGGCACGAACGCGGGACGGCACAACGGGGCCGCGTCACCGAGTGCATCGGGGACGCGGCCCTCGTCGTGCCGTCCCGCGGGCTGCGCGCAGCTGAACGTGCGTGAGGCCGGGGCGTCCCCCGCGCGGGCCGTGGACGCATGCTCCGCTGACATCGCGTGCACGGCCCGGCGGAGTCCCGGGGAACGTGAACTACTCGTCGGGGTGGCGTAGTTCGATGTCGAAGTCGTCCACTCCGGGACCGTCGACGTGCAGGGCGCTCGCCACCGGCGGGTAGCCGGCGGCGATGACGGTGTACTCGCCGGCGTCCAGGTCGGTGAAGGCGTACGCGCCGTCCTCCCCCGTGGTGGAGGACGCGACGACGTTGCCTGCGGCGTCCACGAGGGAGACGCGGGCGTCCTGGAGCGGTCCGCTGACGGCGCGTACGGTGCCGTGCACGCGTGCGCCCGCCGACAGTTCGATCTCGACGCGGGTCACGCCTTGCCCGTCGACCTCGACCGGGCGCGCGGCGGGCCGGTGACCGGGGGCGTTCACCGCGAGGGTGAAGGTCCCGGTGACCAGCTCGCTGAAGGTGAAGTCGCCGAGCCGGCCGGTCCTTCCGGTCGCCAGCACCTCGCCCCGCACGTCGGTCACCACGACCAGTGCCGCCGGCACCGGCTGCCCGTCCGCCGAGCCGCGCACCACACCGGTGAGGCGGCTCGTGCCGGTGAGGAGTATGTCGTGGTTCAGCGTCACGTCGCCCACGACCACGGTGGACGCCTGGGGCTGGTGCCCGTCGGCTCCCGCGATCAGCACGTAGCTGCCGGGCCCCGGGGCGTCCAGGACGTACGAGCCGTCGGCGTGCGCCACCGAGCGCCCGATCTGGCGTCCACGCTGCGAGATCAACGTGACGGCGGCACGCGCCACCGCCGAACCGTCGGCGTTGCGGACTGTGCCACGTACACCGCTGCCCTCCGGGTCGTACTGCTCCTCGCCCGGGGACGCCGCCCCCGTCAGGACGCGCGGCCGCTCCTCCTGCGCGGGTGTGAGGCCCGAGTCGGACGCGGACGCGGCCACCCCGACGGGTACGGGCGCGCGCTCCGTCTCCCAGGGCGCGGCATGCTGCGGAGGGACGGAGCCGGCGGGCTGCGGGGCGTCGTCGTCGCGCGCGCTGTCCGCGACGTCGCGCAGGCCCTCGCCCTCGACGTCGACGTTCGGCAGGGCACGGTCGAGCCAGCGGGGCAGCCACCACGCGGCCCTCCCGAGCAGCGCGAGGACCGCGGGGACGATGGCCATGCGCACGATGAACGCGTCGAAGAGGACGGCGACGGCGAGGCCGAAGCCGATCATCTTGACCATCGAGTCGGTCGACCCTATGAAACCCGCGAACACCGCGATCATGATGACGGCGGCAGCGGTGACGACCCGGGCCCCGTGCCGGAATCCGGTCACGACCGCCTGCTCGGGCTGCTCCCCGTGTACGTACGCCTCCCGCATGCGCGTGACCAGGAAGACCTCGTAGTCCATGGCCAGTCCGAAGACGACGCCCACCATGAAGATCGGCATCATCGACATGACGGGACCGGTCTCCTCGACGGCCATCAGGCCGGCGAGCCAGCCCCACTGGAAGACGGCGACGACGGCGCCGAGCGCGGCGAGCACGGAGAGCAGGAAGCCCAGCGCCGCCTTGAGCGGCACGAGGATCGAGCGGAAGACGACGATCAGCAGCAGGAAGGCCAGGCCGACGACGAGCGCCAGGTAGGGGGCCAGCGCGTCGTTGAGCTTCTGCGAGACGTCGATGTTCATCGCCGTGCTGCCGGTGACCAGTACGTCCGCGTCGGTGGCCGTCCGGACCTCACCTCCGCTGTCGCGGATGGCCTCGACCAGGTCCTCGGTACCGGCCGAGGACGGCTCCGAGTCCGGGATGACGTTGAGCATCGCGGTGTCCCCGGACTTGTTGAACGTCGCCGGGGTCACCGTGAGCACGTTGTCGAGGCCCTTGACGGCCTTGGTCACCTCGCCGACGGCGGCCTTCGGCTGCTCGCCGGGACCGACGTCGACGACGACCGTCAGAGGGCCGTTGAACCCGGGGCCGAAGCCGTCCGAGAGAAGGTCGTACGCCTTGCGCTGCGTGGTGCTGGTGGGCTGCGAACCGTCGTCGGGCAGGCCGAGTTCGAGCGACTTGACGGGGACGGCGGCGGCGCCGAGGCCGAGCACGGCGATCAGCAGGACGACGAGGGGCCGGCGGATCGCGAGGCGGGCCCAGCGGGTGCCCAGGTTCGGCCTGCCTCCGGAGGGGCCGGCGTGCTCCGGACCTCCGGCGCCGTCCGGACGGCCGGCGTTCCCGGAACGCTCGTCCTCCCCGGGGTGCCTGGCCTTCCTGTGCCCGCCGTCCGGCTTGCGCCTCGCGCCCGCGGGCCGCAGCCGCTTGCGGGCGTATCCGATCAGTGCCGGGATCAGGGTGAGCGCGATGAGGACCGCTATGGCGACCGTCCCCGCGGCCGCGATGCCCATCTTGGTGAGTATCGGGATGTCGACCACTGCCAGGCCGACCAGGGCGATCACGACCGTGAGTCCCGCGAAGACGACCGCGGAGCCCGCGGTGCCCACTGCCCTGCCCGCGGCGTCCTCCCGCTCGCGGCCGTCGGCGAGTTCGGCGCGGTAGCGGGAGACGATGAAGAGCGCGTAGTCGATGCCGACGGCGAGGCCGATCATCATCGCGAGCGTCGAGGTGGTGGAGTCCAGTTCGAGGGCGTTCGCGAGCGCGGCGATGCCGGAGACGCCGATGCCGACGCCGATCAGTGCGGTGAGGAGCGGGAGCCCCGCCGCGATCAGCGAACCGAACGTGATCACCAGCACGACCGCCGCGACGCCGATGCCGATGACTTCGGTGGTGCCCGTCTCCGGGATCTTCTGGAGCGCGTCACCGCCGACCTCGACGGTCAGGCCCTCCTCCCTCGTGTCCTGCGCGACGTCCTCGAGCGCGTCGCGTGAGGAGTCCTCCAGCTCCATGCCGGAGACCTTGTAGGAGACCTGCGCGTAGGTCGTCGTGCCGTCCCGGCTGACGGCCTTGACCTTGAACGGGTCGACGACTGAGGCGACTTCGGAGCCGGTGCCGAGTTCCTCGACGGCCTGCTGGACGGCGGCCCTGTTGCCGGGAGCGGTGATCTTCTCCCCGTCGGGCGCCTTGAAGACGACACGTGCAGTGGCGCCGTCGGCACTCGCGCCGGGGAAACGGTCCTCCAGCAGATCGAAGGCCTTCTGCGCCTCCGTGCCGGGGATGGAGAAGGAGGCGGACCCTGCTGTGGGCGCCTGCGCGGCGCCGACGCCCGCGAGCGTCAGCAGGGCCACCCAGAAGAGGGCGACGAAGTGCCGCCGCCGGAAGGCGAATCGGCCCAGTTTGTAGAGGAATGTGGCCACGGGGGCGTACTCCCGGTCAGGTCGTGGTGGCTTGCGGGGCTGGATGTGTCGGCCCGACGACGTGAGCGGTCGCGTCAGGTACTTGTTCTCGCGGTGCTGCTCGGGGGGCTGCTCGCGGTGCGGCTCGCGGCGGTACGCGCAGTCGCACGGGGGACGGTTCGCGGGACGTGGTCATACCCCCAGAGCCGGGAGGACGACGGCGTCGATGTAGGAGCGGAGGAAGTCCTGCGTCGGCGGGAGCCCGTCGATCAGGGTGCGCGCTCCGATCGCGCCGATGAGCATGTGCACCACGTATTCGCAGGCGGGGTTGTCCGGGCGGACCTCCCCCCGCTCGACTGCGCGGTGCAGCATCCGGCGCAGCTCCCCCAACTCCGGTTCGATCAGCAGCTCGCGGAAGGCCTGGAGGAGATCGGGATTGCCGTGCACCGCCATGGCCATGCCGCGCATCAGCTCGGAGTGCTGTTCCACCTGGTCGTCGTCCTGGCAGCGGACCAGCTCGTGAAAGTCGCCGCGCAGCGAACCCGTGTCGACGTCGGCCAGCCGGACGGGCTTCTGGTGCCGCAGCGCCTTGACGACGAGCTCGGCCTTGCCTCCCCACTGGCGGTAGAGAGTGGCCTTGCTGGAGCGGGTACGGGCGGCGACGGCGTCCATGGTGAGGGCGTCGTAGCCGACCTCGCGGAGCAGGCCGACCACGGACGTGTAGAGCTCCGACTCGCGCTCGGGTGTGATCCGGCTGCGGCGCGCAGTCGCTTCGGTCACGCTCTTCCCCCACTCCGAACGAAACGGTTTCGTACAGCGAGGAATCTACCCCGAGCGGTCAGCGAAACGAAACAGTTTCGTACGTGGTCCATCTCACCCTGCCGCCGAGGGAGTACGCGCCCCGGCTGCCCGGACTCAGAGGCGACGGCCCGCCATGCGTTCCAGGCGGGCGACGCGCTGCGCCATCGGCGGGTGGGTGGAGAAGAGGCGGGTCATGCCCTCGCCGCGGCGGAACGGGTTCGCGATCATCAAGTGGCTCGCCGTCTCCAGCCGCGGCTCCGGGGGCAGGGGCAACTGCTTGGCGCCCGCCTCCAGTTTGCGCAGCGCCGAGGCCAGCGCGAGCGGGTCGCCCGTGAGCTGGGCCCCGGCCGCGTCGGCCTCGTACTCCCGGGAGCGGGAGACCGCGAGCTGGATGACGACGGCTGCCAGCGGGCCCAAGATCATGATCATCAGCATCCCGGCCAGGCCCGGCCCCTCCTCGTCGTCGCTGCGCCCGAAGGGGATCAGCCAGGCGAAGTTGACGAGGAACATCACCACGGAGGCGAGAGCGCCCGCGACGGATGAGATGAGGATGTCGCGGTTGTAGACGTGGCTCAGTTCATGCCCGATGACGCCGCGCAGTTCGCGCTCGTCCAGGAGACGGAGGATCCCGTCCGTGCAGCAGACCGCGGCGTGACGGGGGTTGCGTCCGGTGGCGAAGGCGTTCGGCGCCTGCGTCGGGGAGATGAACAGGCGCGGCATCGGCTGACGGGCGGCCGTGGAGAGTTCACGGACCAGGCGGTAGAGCTCCGGCGCCTCGAACTCGCTGACCGGACGGGCGCGCATTGCGCGTAGAGCGATCTTGTCGCTCCTCCAGTACGCGTAGCCGTTGGTGGCCAGCGCGATCACGAGCGCGAGCAGCAGTCCCGTGCGGCCGAAGAAGCTGCCGACGACGAGGATGAGAGCGGACAGGCCCCCAAGGAGCACAGCTGTCCTCAGCCCGTTGTGCCGGTGCACCGTACGCCCTCCAGAATTGCGGCAGGGGAACCCCGACCGGGGTGGTCATGCAACGGTCCGGTGGACCCTCTCGCCCTGGTCAACGCGGGGCGCGGGACAACAGTTCCCTGCCGGGGACGGTGCAAGCGGAGGCCTGGCCGCCACTGCGACGGGCGCCGGGCGGTCCTCCTCCGGGGGACGGCGCATGTGCCGGACAGGCCCTAACGCAGTCCCCCGGCCGCGAAGGTGAGCACCAGATCGGGGTCGAGTGAGAGGACGACCCCGGCGAGGGCCGTCAGGGCGATGCCCGCGGACAGCGGGGCGGCGATCCGCGGACGCTGCTGCGCGCCGCCTCCCCGGGCCCCTTCCGCGGCGGCCGGCGTGGCGGGTTCGCCCCTGCGGAAGGCCAGTGCCGTCCACTGCAGGTAGTAGTAGAGCGCGATCACGACGTTCACGGCCATGATCACCGCGAGCCAGCCCAGCCCGTTCTGCACCGCCGTGGAGAAGACCGCGACCTTCGCGAAGAGGCCGATGACTCCTGGCGGGAGTCCGGCCAGGCAGAGCAGGAAGAAGCCGAGGGCGAGGGCGGCGAGGGGGTGGGAGGCGTAGAGCCCGCGGTAGTCCTGCAGGCGGTTGGCCCTGCCGGCGCGGCCGATGTGCGCGACGACGGCGAAGGCGCCCAGATTCACCGCCGCGTACATCAGGAGGTACGCGACCGTGGCGCCGGCGGAGGAGAGTGCCTGCTCGGGGTGCGTACCGGCCTCGGGCGCGGCGGCGGCCAGCGGCACCAGCAGGTAACCGGCCTGTCCGACGGAGGACCAGGCCAGGAGGCGTACGGCACCATGTGCCCGGTCGGGGCGCTGGCGCAGCGCGGCCGCGTTGCCGACCGTCATGGTCACAGCGGCGAGTACGGCGAGGGCGGGGCCCCAGATCTCACCCCTTGAGGCGAACGCCTGGACGACCAGCAGGACGAGCCCGGCGAGTCCGGCGGTCTTCCCGACGACCGAGAGGAACGCGGCCACGGGCACAGGCGCGCCCACATAGGTGTCCGGAACCCAGAAGTGGAAGGGGACGACGGACGCCTTGAAGGCGAATCCGACCAGGGTGAGCGCGAGCCCCGCCGAGCCGAGGGAGTTCAGCTGCGGGTCGGTGCCGGTGAGGCCGTCGCTGATCCCCTGGAAGTGGAGGGTGCCGGTGACGGCGTAGAGGAAGCTCGCCCCGAGCAGGGTCACGGCGGTGGCGGTGACGGAGGAGAGGAAGAACTTCAGGGCGGCCTCCGCCGATCCCCTGTTCCCCAGGCGCAGTCCGACGAGCGCGAACGAGGGCAGCGACGCGACTTCGAGGGCGATGACGAGGGTGACGAGGTCGCGCGAGGCCGGGACGAGCGCGGCTCCTGCGGTGGCGGACAGCAGAAGGAACCAGTACTCGCCCGCGGGCAGTTTCAGGTCCCGTACCGCCGGCATCGAGATCAGCACGGTGACGAAGGCGGCGGCGAGGACGAGGAACTGGAGTACGAGCGCGAGAGTGTCCGCGGAGTAGCTGCACTCCTGCAGTCCGTCGGGAAGGCAGAACGTCGCGGTGGTCCGGGTGCGCAGGAAGAGCAGCGGAACCGCGGCCAGCAGCAGTGCCGCGCCGGAGAGCGGGCCGAGGAGCCGCTTGCCGCGCTCGGGCAGGAAGAGGTCGGCGACGAGGACCGCCAGCCCGGCGACGGCCACCGCTGTCGGCGGCGCGATGGCGAGCCAGTCGACGGACTGGGCGACGGGCCCGGCGGAACCGGTGAACACGCCGTCGGTCGTCGTGCCGGCCGGCGGGGCGTACGTCTGGGCGCTGATCGCGGCGCTCATCGGGTCACTCCAGGCAGGAGGTTCTGCACAGCGGGGTCGGTGAGCCCGAGGAGGAGGGCGGGCCAGAGTCCGGCGGCGACGGTGAGCAGTACGAGGGGCGTCCAGGCGGCGTACTCGTAGCTGCGGACGTCGGGGAGGCGTGCTGTCGCGGAGTGCGCGGGACCGGTGCCGCCCGGCTCGGTCTCCTGGTGGCCCAGTTCCGTCCGCTCGCGTCCGCCCTGCTGCTGCGGGGCGTCCTTCGGATCGCCCATGCAGACCCGCTGTACGACGACGAGCATGTAGGCGGCGGTCAGCAGGGTGCCGAAGGCGGCGATCGCCATGAAGGTGAGGAAGGCGGGGCGGCTGAGTCCCTCTGCCGGTTCGAACGCGCCGAGCAGGGCGAGCATCTCGCCCCAGAAGCCCGCGAGTCCGGGCAGTCCGAGTGAGGCGACGGCGGCGAAGGCCAGCAGACCGCCGAAGCGGGGTGCGCTGCCGTACAGCGCGCCGCCGCTCTCACCCGAGAGCGTGTCGAGGTCCGTGGTGCCGGTCCGTTCCTTGAGCGCGCCGACGAGGAAGAAGAGCAGCCCGGTGATGAGGCCGTGGGCGATGTTCGCGAACAGCGCGCCGTTGACCCCCGTCGGCGTCATGGACGCGATGCCGAGCAGCACGAACCCCATGTGGCCCACGGAGGAGTAGGCGATGAGGCGCTTGAGGTCGCCCTTCGCCCCCCTGCGTGCGAGGGAGAGGCAGGCCAGCGAACCGTAGACGATGCCGACCACGGCGAAGGCCGCCAGCCAGGGGGCGAAGAAGCGCATCCCCTCCGGCGCGACGGGCAGCAGGATCCGGACGAAACCGTAGGTCCCCATCTTCAGCAGGACGCCCGCCAGCAGTACGGAGCCGACGGTGGGCGCTGTCGTGTGGGCGTCGGGCAGCCAGCTGTGCAGCGGCCACATCGGAGTCTTCACGGCGAGGCCGACGCCGATCGCGAGCACGGCGAGGATCTGCGTGGTGCGGGTCAGTCCGGCGTGGTCGTCGCCGGCGAGCGCGACCATGTCGAACGTGCCGCCCTTGAAGCCGACGAGGAGGAGGCCGAGCAGCATCACGACGGAGCCGAGGAGGGTGTAGAGGATGAACTTCCAGGCCGCGCGGGCCCGTTCCCGGGGTTCCGCGCCGCCCCAGCGGGCGATGAGGAAGTACATCGGGACGAGCACCGTCTCGAAGGCGAGGAAGAACAGCACGAGGTCGAGCGTCGCGAAGGTGGCGAGCGTGCCCGTCTCCAGGAGGAGGAGCAGCGCGACGAAGGCCTGCGGGGTGCCGCCCTGATGCGCGGGCCCGCCGGGGCGGGCGCCGTCGGAGCCGGACTCGGCGTCGCCGTCGGCGGAGCCCGGGGAGGTGTGCGCCCCGTAGCTGTAGAGCGCGCACAGGAAGGTGAGCAGAGCGGTCAGTACGACCAGCGGCAGCGAGACGCCGTCCACTCCGAGATGGAGGCGGATGCCCAGCGAGGGGATCCAGGCGACGTCCGACTCGGCCTGCACGGTCCCGGCGTGGCCGGTGTCGAAGCCGAGGGCGAGCACGACGGATGCGGCGAGCACGGCTCCGGTGACGGTCACGCCGTGGCGGAGCACGGCCTGGCCCGGATCGCGTCCACGGAGCCCCGGCGGGGGCGGCAGCAGCGCCGCCACGGCACCGGCCAGGGGGAGGAGAAGCACGCCGATGAGGAGCGCCTGCATGACGGTGTTGCTGACGGAGATCACTGTCAGGCTCCCGAAGATCCGGCGGCGACGAGGACGGCGGCCACCGCGAGCACCAGCGACCCCACGAGCAGAGCGCCGAGGTAGGTCTGCGTGTTGCCCGTCTGTGTGCGGCGTACGAGCGAGCCCAGGAGCCGGGGCCCGAGGCCCGCGCCCCGCACGTAGGTGTCGACGACCTCGCGGTCGAGAAAGCGGACGAGGCGGGCGGCCGCCTGAGTGGGACGTACGAACAGGACGGCGTAGGCCGCGTCCAGCCGGAAGCCGTGGGCGGCGGTGTCGTGCAGCGGCCCGAGCAGCAGCCTGGCGGGGTCGGCCGGGTCGGGCGCGGAGGCGATGTCGCCGTAGGCGGGTACGTGGGTGGCGATGGCCTCGGCCTCGGAGAGCGCGGCGTCGCCCCGGGGGTGTGCGGCGACGGCGCCCATGGGCGCGCGCGAGGCGGCGAGGGCGGTGGTGTGCCGCCACGCGCCGTAGGTCAGGAGTACGCCGACGAGAGCGACTCCCGTCGCCAGTACGGACGTTGCCAGGGAGGGGGCGAGCGAGTCGCTGTCGAACCACTCCGGCAGGACGCCGTAGGCGAGTCCGAGCGCGAGGGAGGGGAGGGCGAGCACCCACAGCACGACGTTCATCGCGGCGGGCTCGCGGTGGTGTTCCTCGGCGGACACGGGCGGGCCTTCACCGCGGAACGCCAGCAGCCAGAGCCGGGCCGCGTAGGCGGCGGTGAGGAGTGCGCCCAGCATCCCCGCCACGAGGACGATCCAGCCCGCGGCGGGTGTGACACCGGCGGCGGCGTCGCCGAAAGCGGCGTGTTCGGCGGCCGCGAGCACCGCTTCCTTGGAGAAGAAGCCGCTGAAGGGCGGCAGGGCCGCCAGCGCCAGCAGACCGATCGTCATCGTCCAGTAGGCGTCCGGCGCCAGCTTGCTCAGGCCGCCCATCCGGGCCATGGCGGCGAGCGAGTTCGTACCGGCCGCGTGGATGAGGACGCCCGCGGCAAGGAAGAGCAGGGCCTTGAAGGCACCGTGCACGAGGAGGTGGAAGACGGCCGCTCCGCGGTCGGCGACGGCCAGAGCGCCTGCCATGTAGGCGAGTTGACCGATGGTGGAGTAGGCGAGGACGCGTTTGACGTCGTCCTGCGCGAGCGCGGAGAGCGCCGATCCGACGATCGTGACCGCCGCGATCAGGGCCAGTACGACAAGCGCGGCTGCCGAGGCGGCGAACACCGGCAGCAGACGGGCGATGAAGTACACACCGGCGGCGACCATGGTCGCCGCGTGGATCAGCGCGGAGACGGGCGTGGGACCGGCCATCGCGTCGGGGAGCCAGGTGTGCAGCGGGAACTGGGCGGACTTGCCGGCGACGCCCGCGAGCAGCAGAAGCGCGATGGCCGTGGGGTGCGACAGTTCGAACTCGGCGAGCTGGGAGCCGAGTTTGCTCGTGATGCCGCTGATCCGGAAGGTGCCGGCCTCGGAGGCGAGAGCGAGGATGCCGATCAGGAACGGCACGTCGCCGAGCTTGGTGACGAGGAACGCCTTGAGCGAGGCGGCGCGGGCGGCCCGCGTCTCCCAGTAGTGGCCCACGAGGAAGTACGAGCAGATGCCCATGACCTCCCAGCCGACGAGCAGCACGATCAGGTCGTCCGCGTAGACGACGAGCAGCATCGCGGCGGTGAAGAGGGAGACGAAGGAGGCGTAGCTCGCGTAGCGCGGGTCGTCCCGCAGATAGCCGGTCGAGTACAGCTGCACACAGGAGGCGACGACGCCGACGAGTACGGCGACCAGGGCCGCGAACCCGTCGACGTTCAGGGCGAGTTGAACGGACAGGGAGGCGTCGCCGGTGGGCGTGAGTTCCGTGGCCGCCCGCAGCGGCTCGCCGCCTCCCTGGCGTACGGCGACCAGGACGGCCAGCACCGCGGAGAGCAGCGTGGGCAGCACCGCGAGCGGCTGGGCGAACCCGGGTGCGCGGCGGCCGGCCAGGAGGCCCGCGACGGCACCGAGGAACGGCAGCAGGGGGACCAGGGCGGCGAGGGTCGTGGTGCTCACGAGGTCTGCCTCCCGCTGTCGGTGGTGGCCTTCACGCCTGCCCGCTCCTCCGGTCCGTCCGCGTCTCCCTCTGCGTCTGCGCCGGTGTCTCTCTCGCGGAGGTCTGTGAGCCGGTCGATCTCGGAGCTGCCGCGCGTGCGGTGGACGACGAGCACGATGGCGAGGCCGATGCCGATCTCGGCGGCCGCGACGGCGATGGTGAAGAGGGCGAGCGCCTGTCCTGTGTGCAGCCGTTCCCGGAGCCACACGTCGAACGCGACGAGGTTGAGGTTGACGGCGTTGAGCATGAGCTCGACCGACATCAGCACGAGGATGGCGTTGCGGCGCGCGAGTACGCCGTAGAGGCCGATGCAGAAGAGGAGCGCCGCGAGTACGGCGGGATAGGCGAGATGCATCAGCCCTGTGCCTCCCCGTCCCGGCGGGCCTGGCCGCCCCCGCTCGTACCACCGCTGCGGCGCCCGTCGCCGCGGCGCTCCGTCTTCTCCTTGCGGGAGAGGACTATCGCGCCCACGAGCGCGGCGAGCAACAGCACCGACAGCGCTTCGAACGGCAGCACCCAGCCGCGGAAGAGCGCCTCGCCGGTGACCCGTGTGGATCCGCTGCCCGAGGTGTCGAGGTCGATCCAGGTGGTGCGGAAGGCGTCGACGACCAGAGTGACCAGTGTGGCGGCGGAGACGAGAGCGGCTGCGAGTGCGACCGGACGGTTGCCGGAGTCGGCGTCGGGTGACGGCCCTATCGGCGCTCTGGTCAGCATCAGCCCGAACAGCAGCAGCACGACGACGGAGCCCACATAGATCAGAACCTGCACCCACGCGATGAACTCGGCCGTCAGCAGCAGGTATTCGACGGCGACACCGCCCAGCGCGGCCACCAGCCACAGGGCCGCGTGCACGAGCTGTTTCGTGGTGACGGTGACCACTGCGGCGCCGAGGGTCACGAGCCCCACCAGCACGAAGACGATCTCCACCCCGGTCGGTGAGAGAAAGCCGGGGTGTGCGGCCGCTTCGGCCACGGCGCCGGCGCCTGCACCGACTTCGGTCGGGGTCACGCTTCGCCCTCTCCCTCGGCCTGGCCGGGCCGCTCCGACGACGACGGGGACGGCCGCGGTCCGGGCGCCTCCGGCCCCTGCTCGGCCTGCGCGGCCTGCTGCTCCGCCCGCTTCTCGGCCGTCTTGCGGGCAGCGGCCATCTCCTTGGGCTCCTCCGCGGCCGGATCGAGGGCGGGCGGCTCCGGCACGGTCCACATCCACTCGCGGAGCTTGTCGCGCTCGTGGGTCAGATCCCGGATGTCGGTCTCGGCGTACTCGAACTCCGGCGACCAGAAGAGCGCGTCGAAGGGGCAGACCTCGATGCAGATCCCGCAGTACATGCACAGCGCGAAGTCGATGGCGAAGCGGTCCAGCACGTTGCGGCTCCGCTCGCGGCCCCCGGGAGCGGCGGCCGGCATCGTCTCCTTGTGAGAGTCGATGTAGATGCACCAGTCGGGGCACTCACGGGCGCACAGCATGCAGACCGTGCAGTTCTCCTCGAAGAGACCGATCACCCCGCGGCTGCGCGGCGGCAACTCCGGCTGCACGTCCGGATAGTGCGCGGTGACCGAGCGGCGGGTCATCGTGCGCAGGGTGACGGCGAGGCCCTTGGCGAGCCCGGATCCGGGCACGGCCATTACTGGATCACCACCTTGACGACGCCTGTGAGGGCGATCTGGAGAAGTGCGAGCGGGACGAGCACGGTCCAGGCCACGCGCTGGATCTGGTCCTCACGCAGCCGCGGATAGCTCACCCGAAGCCAGATGACGACGAAGGCGAGCGCAGCGGTCTTCAGCAGCGTCCACACCCAGCCCAGCGTGTCCGCCACCGGCCCGTGCCAGCCGCCCAGGAAGAGCACGGCGGTCAGCGCGGAGAGCACGACGATGCCCGCGTACTCGGCGAGCAGGAAGAGAGCGAAACGCAGCCCTGTGTACTCGGTGTAGGCACCGAAGATGATCTCGGAGTCGGCGACCGGGGCGTCGAAGGGGGGACGTTGCAGCTCCGCGAGGCCCGCGGTGAAGAAGACCAGCCCGCCGATGATCTGCCAGGGCAGCCACCACCACTGCCAGGCGTCCAGGATGCCCGGCAGGGACAGCGTGCCCGCGGCCATGGCGACCGAGGCGGCGGCGAGCAGCATCGGCAGCTCGTACGCCATCAGCTGGGCGGCGGTGCGCAATCCGCCGAGCAGCGAGAACTTGTTGGCGGACGCCCAGCCGCCCATGAGCGAACCGAGCACGCCCACGCCCATCACGGCGAGGACGAAGAAGATGCCGGCGTCGACCACTTGGCCGACGAGGTCGCCGTCACCGACCGGGATGACGATCAGCACCACGAGGTAGGGCAACAGGGCGACGGCGGGCGCCAGTTGGAAGACCCGGCGGTCCGCGCCGTCCGGGACGATGTCTTCCTTCTGCGCGAACTTCACGCCGTCGGCGACGAGTTGGGCCCAGCCGTGGAAGCCGCCCGCGTACATGGGGCCGACCCGGCCCTGCATGTGGGCCATCGCCTTGTGCTCGGCCTGCCCGACGAGCAGGGGGAGGACGAGGAAGGCGAGCAGGACGGCGAGGAGCCGCCAGAGGACGTCGAGCACATCCATCAGGCGCCGCCCTCCGTCCGTCCGTCACTGCTCTCGCCGCCGCCTTCGCCGCCGGGGCTCTCGCCGTCGGCGCTCTCGCCGTCGTCGCCGAAGGCGGGACGCGCATCGTGCCACGGTGCCTCGGACGCGGCGCCGCCGGGCCGCGGCCGCGTGGGCGGTCCGCCCTCGGTGCGCGGCCTCTCCCGGGACTGCCGTTCCTGCTCCCGGGCCTGTTCGCCGGCGTGCGCCTCGGAGCGGGCCTGCGCCTCCGCGGCCTTCTCGGGCTCCGGTCCCTGCGGTACCTGCTCCGGGGCCCGGTCCGGCGTCCCCGGTTCCTGCTCCGGGGCCTGTTCCTGTCGCGTCGCCTGCTCGGCCGTCCCCGGAGTGCCCTCGTCCTCGCCCCGCTGGCTCGCCGAACCGGCGCTCGCCGAGCGCGCACGCCGCACGGGCCGGTCCCCCGCCCCGCGTCCCGGCGCGCCGCGGCCCGCCGCAGCGCCGCCCGCACGGCCTCGGGCCGGCCGGGCGGGCACGGGCGGCAACTGGCCCTTGAGCGGCCCCCATTCGTTGGGGTCGGGCACGCCCGGCGGCAGCATCTGGCGCCGCTTGGGGCCGCCGTGCTCGGACTCGCCGGGCTCCTTCGCCCCAGGCCACGCCTTGGCCACCCGCGCCGCGAGGACGAAGTCCTTGCGCAGCGGGTGTCCTTCGAAGGTCTCGGGGAGCAGCAGCGGTGCGGGGTGGGGGTGGCCGGTGAACTCGACGCCGAACATCTCCCGCGTCTCCCGTTCGTGCCAGGCCGCACCGGCGTAGACGGGCGTCGCGGTGGGGAGTACGGGCGCCTCGTGCGGCACGGTCGTACGCAGCAGCAGCCGCTGCACGTAGAGGCCGGACACGGCGGGCAGCAGGACCACGTGGGCGCAGACGCGGAAGCCTGTGCCGGGTTCGTCCACCGCGCTCAGCCAGTCGAAGTAGCGGCAGCCCAGCCGGTCGCGGGCCGTTTCGAGAGCGGGGATCCAGGAGCCGGGGGGCACGTCGACCGTCAGCAGGCCGTAGGCCTCCTCGGCGTGCGCGCCCTCGCCGAACAGTGTCACCGTGTCACGCGGCAGCCAGCCCACGGGAGCGGCCGGGGGCTCCGGTCCGGTACCGCCCTCGGGGGACCGCCCGGCCGGGCCGGACGCACTGGGCTGGTCGGGCTGGTCGGGCTGGTCGGACTCGGTCACCGGCTGCTCTCCTCCGACCCCTCGCCCCGTTCCGGCGCCTTCACCGGCCCGCTGGTGAGCGCGGCCGCCGACGGGCGTCCCCGGCCGCCGCCCGCGTACCGCTCCGCCGTCGATTCCCGCGCGATCTTCTCCTGGAGTTTGAGTACGCCCTGGAGCAGCGCCTCCGGCCGGGGCGGGCAGCCCGGCACGTACACGTCGACGGGGACGATCTGGTCGACGCCCTTGGTCACGGAGTACGAATCCCAGTACGGGCCGCCGCAGTTGGAGCAGGCACCGAAGGAGATCACGTACTTGGGCTCGGGCATCTGCTCGTACAGCCGCTTCACAGCGGGTGCCATCTTGTCGGTCACCGTCCCGGAGACGACCATCAGGTCCGCCTGCCGGGGGCCGGGCGCGAACGGGATGACACCGAGGCGGATGAAGTCGTGCCGGGCCATGGAGGCGGCGATGAACTCGATGGCGCAGCAGGCGAGTCCGAAGTTGAAGACCCACAGGCTGTACCTGCGGCCCCAGTTGAGGATCACCTTCATCGGCTCGGGCGCGAGCCGCGCCAGCGGTCCGATGCGGCGGGGCTCGGGGAGGTCGGTCGTCGTGTGCGTCACGTCCATTCCAGGACGCCCTTCTTCCATGCGTAGAGCAGGCCGACGGCCAGAAAGCCGAGGAAGACGAACATCTCCACGAGCGTGACGCCGCCGAAACCGGGTTCGGCGAAGACCGTCGCCCAGGGGAAGAGGAAGACCGAATCGACGGCGAAGATCACGTACAGGAAGGCGTAGACGTAGTAGCGGATCTGCGTGTGCGCCCAGCCTTCGCCGACGGGGTCGACCCCGCATTCGTAGGTGAGGAATTTCTCGCGCGTCGGCACGACCGGCCGCAGCAGCCGTCCGGCGCCGAAGGCCACGGCGACGAAGAGCACCCCGACCACCGCGACCAGCCCGACGACCGAATAGCCGTGGAAGTAGTCCGGCACGTCTGCCCGTCCTCACTCATTCGCT
Source organism: Streptomyces ovatisporus (assembly GCF_042653885.1). Taxonomy (NCBI): domain Bacteria; kingdom Bacillati; phylum Actinomycetota; class Actinomycetes; order Kitasatosporales; family Streptomycetaceae; genus Streptomyces; species Streptomyces ovatisporus. Next base: position 2,042 of record NZ_JBHSFH010000002.1, on the reverse strand, counting down.
CGTTGAAGTGCTCGGTTCCGGGCGGAGCGCGGGAGATGCGCGAACCGCCGTTCCGTACGGAGGGGAGTCTAGGGCGTACCGCCGAACTTTCACCGGGCAGGACCTGAGACCGAAACGCATGCCGCGTGTGCCCCTTTATGGGGCCCTTGCCACCGGAAACCGCCTCTTGCCATGACCGCACGCACCGGCAGAGAATCACAAAGCGCCTATCGGGACCCTCGCCAATTCCCCGAACGCCATCGGAAGTTGGGATCTTGCAAGGTGTCGTGTTCTTGCGAGTGTCATGGCCCTGACTAGCGCGCAAGCCCCCCACCGAGAGGAAAAACCGTGCAGAAAGACCGCAAGGTGCTCGTGAGAATCGTCGCCGGTGCAGCCGTTGCGCTCACCGCACTGGGCATGACGGCCGCCGGGAACGCCATGGCCGGCACGGACGACGTCAAGGCCTCGCACTCCGCCACGGCGAAGAAGGACGGGCCCAGCACGAAGATCGTCGGCGGTACTCCGGCCGAGCAGGGCGAGTTCCCCTGGATGGTCCGCCTGTCCATGGGCTGCGGCGGCGCGCTGTTCGAGAAGGACGTCGTCCTGACGGCCGCCCACTGCGTCGACGGCAGCGGCGACAACACCAGCATCACCGCCACCGGTGGCGTCGTGGACCTCGAGGACTCCAACAAGGTCGAGGTCAAGTCGACCAAGGTCCTGCAGGCCCCCGGCTACAACGGCACGGGCAAGGACTGGGCGCTCATCAAGCTGGAGAAGCCCATCGACCAGCCCACCCTTCCCATAGCCGAGGACCCGGCCCTCAACGAGGGTGACCTCACCGTCGCCGGCTGGGGCGCCGACAAGGAGGGCGGCGAGCAGCAGCAGAAGCTGCTCAAGGTCACCGTTCCGTTCATCGACGACGCCACCTGCAAGAAGGCCTACGGCGAGCTCGTCGAGGGCGAGGAGCTGTGCGCGGGCGTCGACGAGGGTGGCCTCGACAGCTGCCAGGGTGACTCCGGCGGCCCGCTGTTCCGCAAGGACGAGGCCGGCGAGTTCGTCCAGGTCGGCATCGTCAGCTGGGGCGAGGGCTGTGCCCGTCCCGGCAAGCCCGGTGTCTACACCGAGGTGACCAACTTCGCCGCGGACATCAAGAAGGCCGCCGGCGAGCTCGGCTGACGCCCGGAGAAATCTCACCGCGAAGCCCGCACGGTCCTGCACGGACGTGCGGGCTTCGCCGTGTCCGGCAGCGTGCCGCCCGCGGCGCACGGGCGCGCGAGGAGCGAGCGCGGCAGACGCGGTGACCGCTGGGCTGGGCCGTGGACGCCGGAGGTGGGGTTAGCCCTACTCCGTTCCCCCGCCACACCCCATGGCGTCACCCCCCGCCGCCGTGCAGTCTTGGCGCATGACCGCGAGCGCGTACGGCCCCGGCCGCGAGGAGCAGCCGCACGGAACAGGCCCCGACCAGCACGGCGACCCGCACCACGATGACGGCGACCGCCTGCCGCCGCCCCGTGCGGTGGCGCTCGGCGCGCAGACGTGGCGGGAGATCGCGCATCTGCTGACCAACCTTCCCGTCGGCCTCGTGGGCTTCGTCTACATCTCGGTCTGCATCTACGTCAGCGCGCTGCTCTCCGTCACGGTGGTCGGGCTGCCCCTGCTCGCCTTCACACTGCTCGGCTGCCGGCAGCTGGGGCGGTTCGAGCGGGCACGGGCACGGCGGCTGCTGCGCGTACGCATCGACGAGCCGAGCCCCGTACAGCCGCGTCAGCCGGGCTTCCTGTCCTGGCTGTGGGCCCAGTTGAAGGACTCGGTCGCCTGGCGGCACGCCCTCTATCTCCTGCTGCGGATGCCCTGGGGGTGGCTGACCTTCTCGCTGACCCTGCCGGCGCTCTTCGTGGGGTGGCCCGTGCTGCCGTGGCTCGCGCGGGGGCTGACGAACGTGGACCGCGCGCTCGTACGCACTCTGCTCTCCCCCTCCGACGAGCTGGAGCGGCGCATCGCCGAACTGGAGTCGGACCGTGGTTCGGTGGCCGACACCGCGGCCGCCGACCTGCGCCGCATCG
>NZ_JBHSFH010000001.1:38855-77175 GCF_042653885.1 Streptomyces ovatisporus | reverse complement strand
CGCTGACGGCCAACGGGAAGCTCGATCAGCGGGCTCTGCCGGCGCCTGATCAGGGCTCCTATGCGTTGTCCGAGTACGTGGCTCCGCGCACGCCCGTCGAGGAGCAGGTCGCCGCCGTCTGGCGCGATGTCCTCGGCGTCGACCGGGTGGGGGTGCACGACAGTTTCTTCGATCTCGGCGGTGACTCCATCCGCGCCGTCGCCCTCGTCGGAGCCCTCCGCGCCGAGAGCCTGGACGTCTCGGTCGGCGATGTCCTCAAGCACCGGACGGTCGGCGACCTGGGGGAACTCCTCAGCGGGCGCGACGGGTTGACGGACGACGACCGCCTGGTCGAACCCTTCGAGCTGATCTCCGACGAGGACCGGGACAAGCTCCCCGAGGGGCTTGCCGACGCCTACCCGATGTCGCAGGTGCAGACCGGCATGGTGGTGGAGATGCTGGGCGGCGGAGACGCCTACCGCTCCTTCATCTCCTACCGGATCTCCGACAGTGCCCCCTTCTCGGAGGAGGCGCTGCGCGTGGCGGCCCGTACCGTCGTCGCCCGCCACGAGATGCTGCGGACCAGTTTCGACCTGCACAGCTACGCCGTACCGATGCAGCTCGTGCACCGGGAGACCGAAGTTCCGGTCACCGTGCACCGCGTGAGCTCGACCGCCACCGCCGGCGGCACCGGCGAGGACGGTCCCGGCGAGGAGCTGATGAGGCTGCTGCGCCGCGAGCGGGACGCCGGATTCGAGCTGGACCGGGCGCCGTTGCTGCGCGTGACCGCTTACGCCGGGACCGATCCGGGCGAGGGGTGGTGGCTCTCCATCGCCCGTCCGCACGCCATCACCGAAGGCTGGAGCCACAACTGGCTCCTCGGCGAACTCATCGACTGCTACCGCACGTCGGCCGACGGACGCGAACCCGAGCCGTTCGTCGCACCCGCCGTCCGCTACGCCGACTACATAGCCGCCGAACTGGCGTCCCTGGAGTCCCGGGAGGACGCCGCCTACTGGCGGGACGTCATCGGCTCCCACACGCCGTTCGCCCTTCCCGACGGCTGGGAGCGCGACGAAGGTCCCGGGGAGAGCTATGACCTGCGGGTGCACCTCGACGACATCGAGCACTCCCTGCGTGCCCTGGCCACCCGCCTCCGGGTGCCCGTCAAGAGCGTGCTGCTGGCCGCGCACGTGAAGGTCATGAGCCAGCTCACCGAGGCCCCGGCCTTCCAGGTCGGCCTCGTGTGCGACGCCCGTCCCGAACTGGCGGGCGCCGACCGGGTGTACGGCATGCACCTCAACACCGTGCCGTTCGCGGTGGACCGCTCCGCCCGCACCTGGCGGGATCTGGTGCTCCAGGTCTTCGACCGCGAGGTGGACCTGTGGCCGCACCGCCGCTACCCATTCCCGGCGATGCAGCGTGAGTGGCACGGAGGGCGGCTGGTCAACGTCGCCTTCAACTACGTCGACCTGCCGGAGCCGGACGGGGCCGCATCGGACGGCGCGACGGACGGAGTCCGCGCGGACGCCCGATTCGGCGTCTCCCAGACGGAGTTCGACATCACCCTGCACTGCCGCGGCGACAGGATGAACCTGACGACCAGCACGGCTGTCCTCAGCAGGGCGGACGGCGAGCGGCTGTGCGGCATGTACCGCGCCGTGCTGGAGGCGATGGCCGCGGACGCGGAGGGCGACGCCCGCGGCACCTGCCTTCCGGCCGGTGAACGCAGGCTGCTGCTGGAGGAGTCGACCGCCACCCGGCGCGAACCCGTCGACATCTGCGTGCCGGAGGAGTTCGAACGGTGGGCCGCCGGCACCCCGGACGCGGTCGCGGTCACCGCTGACGACGGGGTCACGAACTACCGGGATCTCAACGCGCGGGCCAACCGGCTCGCACACCACCTCCGCGGCCTCGGCGTGGGCCCGGACGTCCTGGCCGGCATCTGCCTGGAGCGTTCACCCGAGCTGGTGCTGGCCGTGCTCGCGGTGCTCAAGGCCGGCGGTGCCTATCTGCCGCTGGACCCGGAGACCCCTGCCGAGCGGCTCGGGTTCATGGTCGAGGACGCCGGCGCACGCTACCTGCTGACGCGGACGGACCTGCTCGACGTCGTGCAGCGGACGGACGAGGTGCACACCGTCCTCCTCGACGAACCGCAGCAGTGGGCGCAGCAGCCGGCGACGGACCCCGTGCGCTCCGCCGCCCGGGACGACCTCGCCTACGTCATCTACACCTCGGGTTCCACGGGCCGCCCCAAGGGCGCCATGGTCCGCCGCGACGGCATGGGCAACCATCTTCTGGCGAAGGCCGAGGACCTGTGCCTCGGAGCGACCGACAGCCTCGTCTTCAACGCCCCGCCGGCCTTCGACATCTCCGTCTGGCAGATGCTCGCCCCGCTCGTCACCGGCGGACGCGTCCGTGTCGTGGACGGGCAGACCGCTCTGGACCCGAAGGGCCTGTTCGGCAGGGTGGCCGACGAGGAGATCTCCGTACTGGAGGTCGTACCGTCCATGCTCCGTACCGCGCTGGACTTCTGGGACGCGGGTGCCGCCGCGCCCCGGCTGCCGTCCCTGCGGCGTCTCGTGGTGACGGGAGAGGTGCTGCCTGCGGAGCTGTGCTCGCGCTGGCTGGCGCGGTACCCGGACGTTCCGCTGGTCAACGCCTACGGCCCCACCGAGTGTTCGGACGACGTGACGCACGCCGTCATCGCCGATGCGCCCGGCGAGGCCCGTGTTCCCATCGGCGAGCCCGTGCGGAACACCCGCCTGTACGTGCTCGACGCCTGGCTGGAGCCCGTCCCCGTGGGCGTCGCCGGTGAGCTGTACGTCGGCGGCGCCGGAGTCGGCCGGGGTTACCTGAACCGGCCCGGCCTGACCGCCGAGCGCTTCCTGCCCGACCCGTACGGGCCTGCCGGAGCGCGTCTGTACCGCACGGGCGACCTTGTCGCGTGGCGCGGGGACGGGAGCCTGGACTTCCTCGGCCGCATCGACGACCAGGTCAAGGTACGCGGCAACCGCATCGAACTGGGCGAGATCGAGACGGCGTTCGGGGCCCACCCGGGTGTGCGCCAAGCCGTCGTCGTCGTCCGGGAGGAGCGGCTCGTCGGCTACTTCACCACCCTGGACGGCCAGGAGGTGCCGCCGGAGGAGCTGCGGGAACGGCTCGCCCGCACGCTGCCGGAGTACATGGTGCCCGCCGCGTTCGTCCGTCTGGAGTCCGTGCCGCTGACGCCCAACGGCAAGGTCGACAAGCGTGCTCTGCCGGCGCCGGACGACGAGGCCTTCGCACGCGGCGAGTACGTCGCCCCGCGTACCCCGCTCGAAGAGCGTGTCACGGAGAGCTGGCGTCAGGCCCTGGGCCTGGAGCGGGTCGGCATCCGGGACGGCTTCTTCGACCTCGGCGGTGACTCCATACGGGCAGTCGCGATGGTCGGGGCGCTGAGAGCGGAGGGCACCGACATCGCGGTACGTGACGTCTTCGAGGCCCGCACGGTCGAGCGGCTCTGCGAACTCGTCGCGGGCCGCGGCCGGTTGGCTCCGGCCGACCAGTCCTTCGCCGAGCCCTTCTCGCTGATCTCCGGTCAGGACCGCGACAAGCTCCCCGGCGACGTGGTCGACGCCTACCCGCTGGGCCGCACCCAGCTCGGCATGCTCATCGAGACTCTCGACGGCGAACGGAACCCGTACCACATCGTCAACACCTTCCGTGTCGCCGACGACAAACCCCTCGAGCCGGCGGCGCTGCGGGAGGCCGCCGCTGTTCTGGCGGCGCGCCACGAAGTGCTGCGCACCTCCTTCCACCTCACCGGCTACTCGGTCCCGATGCAGCTGGTGCACGCGAGCGCGGACATCCCCGTGCGGGTGCACAGCGTGCGCGGGCTGACGGAGGAGCAGCTGACGGAGGCCCGGTTCGCGCTCATGGCGGAGCAGCGGGCCGAGACCTTCGACGCGGAGCGCGCGCCGCTGTTCCGGATCCTCGCGCACGACGAGAGCGACGAGGCGTGGTGGGTCACCTTCACCCAGTCCCATGCGATCACGGAGGGCTGGAGCTACCACCAGCTGCTCATGGAGCTCCTCGACTGCTACCGGGCGATCCGGGACGGAGCGGAGCCCGCACCGTACGAGCTTCCGCAAGTGCGCTTCGCCGACTCCGTCGCGGCGGAGCTGGCGTCCCTGGCCTCCGAGGAGGACCGGGCGTACTGGCGGGGGATCACCTCGCGCCACGATCCGGTGGTCCTGCCCGAGGAGTGGTCCGGAGAAACGGGCGAACTGCACTACGCGGAGGTCCCGTTCGACGACCTCGCCGAGAAGCTGCGGGCCCTCGCGGGCACGGTGAAGGTGTCGATGAAGACCGTCCTCCTCGCCGCCCACATGAAGGTGCTCGGCCAGATCACGGACGAACCCGCCTACCACGCCGGCCTCGTCGTCGACACCCGCCCGGAGGTCCTGGGCGCCGACCGGGTGCTCGGCATGTACCTCAACACCCTGCCCCTGGCAGTGGACCGCTCGGCCCGCACCTGGCGTGAGCTGCTGACCCAGGTCTTCGACCGCGAGCTGGAGATGTGGACGCACCGGCACCACCCGATGCCCGCGGTGCAGCACGAGTGGGGCGGCGGACGTCTCATCAACGTCTACTTCAACTACACCGACTTCCATCAGGTCGACACGGGCACGGTCGCCACCGAGACCCGCATGACCAGCGCGAAGAACGAGTTCGACCTGACCGTCTTCAACCGGGGCGACCGGCTGTACGTGAACACCGCCGACAACGTCATGACCCGCGCGCACACCGACCGGCTCGCCGGGATGTACCGCGCCGTGCTGGAGGCGATGGCCGACGGCGCCGACGGTGACGCGAGGGCGGTGCTCCTGCCGCCGGGAGAGGCCGAGCAGCTGCTGGAGGAGGCCCGCCGCCCGGGTGCGGTGCACAGCGCGGTCTCCGACTGCGTGCATGAGCTGTTCGAGGGTCAGGTGGTGCGTGATCCGGGTGCGGTGGCGGTGGTGGCGGGTGGTGTGTCGCTGACGTATGCGGAGGTGGACGAGCGGGCGAACAGGCTTGCGTGGCATCTGCGTTCGCTGGGTGTGGGGCCGGAGTCGCTGGTGGGGGTGTGTCTGGAGCGGGGGCCGGAGTTGGTTCCGGCGTTGCTGGGTGTGCTGAAGTCGGGTGCGGCGTATGTGCCGTTGGACCCGGCCAACCCGGCGGAGCGGCTGGCGTACGTACTGGCCGACGCAGGTGCGTCCGTGGTGGTGACCGAGTCGGCTCTGCTGCCGCTGACGGAGAGCGTGCACGAGGGTGCCTTCGTGGTCCTCGACCGGGAAGCCGACCGGGATCTGCTGGCAGCGTGCGCACCGAGCGCGCCCGAGCGGCTGACGGGTCCGGACAACGCGATCTACGTCATCTACACCTCCGGTTCGACGGGCAGGCCCAAGGGCGTCACGCTCACCCACGCCAACGTCGTGCGGCTCATGGCGACTTCGCAGGAGCACTACGCCTTCGACGAGTCCGACGTCTTCTCCATGTCGCACTCCTACGCCTTCGACGTGTCGGTCTTCGAGATGTGGGGCGCCCTGCTGCACGGCGGAACCCTCGTCGTCGTACCCGGCGAAGTGACGCGTTCGCCCGAGGAGTTCCTGGACCTGCTCGTCCGGCACGGGGTGACGGTGCTGAGCCAGACACCGTCGGCCTTCCGCTCCCTGGTGCTGGCCGCGGAGGCCGGGGACGAACGCATCCGGCAACTGTCCCTGCGCGCGGTCGTCTTCGCCGGCGAGAAACTGGAGATCGGCGAACTGAAGCCCTGGACCGCGCGGTTGGGACTGGGACGGGTCGCGCTGGTCAACATGTACGGCATCACGGAGACCACCGTCCACACGACCTACCACCGGCTCACGAAGCGGGACATGGAGCCCGGCGCGGGCAACCCCGTCGGGCGTCCCCTCAGCGACCTCACGGTCCATCTGCTCGACCCGTACGGGAACCTGGTACCCGTCGGCTCCCGCGGTGAGATCCATGTGAGCGGACCCGGCGTGGCCCGTGGATATCTCGGCCGGCCCGGCCTCACCGCCGAGCGGTTCGTGCCCGACCCGTTCGGCCCCCCGGGAGCCCGGATGTACCGCAGCGGCGACCTGGCGCGCCGACGGGCCGACGGCAGCCTGGAGTTCCTGGGCCGCAGCGACGACCAGGTCAAGATCCGGGGCTACCGCGTCGAGCTGGGAGAGATCGAGGCCGCTCTCGGCAGCCATCCGGGGGTCCGGGAGGCGGTCGTCGTCGCCCGTGAGGACGGTGCGGGCGAGAAGCGGCTCGTCGGATACCTCGTGCCGGGCGGCGACGAGGCTCCCGCACCCGCCGAACTGCGCGACTGGCTCGGCCGTACCCTGCCCGGCTACATGGTCCCCGCCGCGTACCAGGTCATCACCGAGGTCCCGCTGACCGCGAACGGCAAGCTCGACAGGCGGGCGCTGCCGCTGCCGGCCACCACCGCCTACGCACGCGAGGCCTACACCGCACCCCGTACCCCGCTGGAGCAGCAGATCGCCGGCATCTGGCGGGACGCGCTGGGCGTGGATCGGGTAGGGGTCCGGGACGGGTTCTTCGAACTGGGCGGCGACTCCGTCAGGGCGGTCGTGATCGCCGGTGAGATGCGCGCGGCCGGACTGCACGTCGCGGCGCGCGACCTGCTGGAGCACCAGACCGTCGAGAAGCTGTGCGTACGATCCGCCGGACTGTCCCGGACCGCCGAACTGCAGGCGGTGGTCGAGCCGTTCGAGCTGCTGAGCGACGAGGACCGGACGAAGCTGCCCGCCGGCATCGCCGACGCCTACCCCCTGACGTACACGCAGACCGGCATGCTGGTGGAGATGCTGTCCGGTGACGGGCCGCGCAGCTATCACCGGGTCTCCTCCATCCGCGTCGGAGCCGACGAGCCCTTCTCCCGGGAACCGCTGCAGCGGGCGGTGCAGGAGCTGATCTCCCGGCACGAGGCGCTGCGCACCACGGTCGACACCACGTCATGTTCCGTACCGGTGCAGCTCGTCCACGCCACGGCCGAGGTGCCGCTGCGCGTCGTCGACCTGACCGCCGCGGGGGAGGAGGAGCAGGAACGGGCCCTGCAGGAGCTGCTGGACGCCGAGAGCCGCACGCTGCTGCCCCACGACACCGCTCCCCTCCTGCGGCTGGTGGTCCACCGCTTCCCGGGCGGCAGCTGGCAGCTGACGATCACCCAGTCGCATCTCGTCGTGGACGGCTGGACGTTCTCGCTGCTGCGCGCCGAACTGCTGGAGGCCTACCGGGCGTTCCGGGACGGGACAAAGCTCGCGCCCTGGCAGAAGCCCTCCGTCCGGTTCGCCGACACCGTCGCGGGGGAGCTGCGCGCCCTGAAGTCGGAGGAGGACCGCGCCTACTGGAGCGGCGTCGTCGGCCGCAACGCACCGTTCACCTTGCCGGACGCCTGGGGCGCCGATCCGGATTCCCCTCGTGAGGGCCACCGGATCCGCCTTCCCTTCGACGAGTTGACGCCCGGGCTCAGGGCGCTCGCCGCCGACGCCGGAGCTCCCCTGAAGAGTGTGCTGCTCGCCGCGCACCTCAAGGTGCTGAGCCGGCTCACCGCCGCGACCCGCTTCCACTCCGGTCTGGTGACCCACTGCCGCCCCGAAGCACCCGGCGCCGAGCGGGTGTTCGGCACGCACCTCAACACGCTGCCCTTCCCGGCGGAGGTGACCGCGGCCACTTGGCGGGAGCTGGTGCGGGACGTCTTCGCGCGGGAGCTGGAGGTGTGGTCCCACCGGTACTTCCCCATGCCGGCGATCCAGCACGAACTCGCCGGCGGCGCGCGGCTCGTCGACGTCTACTTCAGCTACGAGGACTTCGACACGCCGGACGACGCCCCGGCCGCGGGCAGCGGCGGGCAGTCCATGGGCTTCAGCCACGACGAGTTCCCGCTCACCGTGACGGCCGGCGACAGCGGACTCGTCCTGGAGATGGACAGCCACGCCGTGAGCCGGGCGGACGGAGAACGCCTCGCCTCGCTCTACCTGACCGTGCTGGAGGCGATGGCAGCCGACGCGGAAGGCGACGCGCGCGTCCCGGTGCTGCCCCCCGGCGAAGAGGACCTGCTCCTGCCCGACCGGACGTCCCAGCGGGCGGACGGCCCGCCGTGGCACGCGCCGGACCGGTTCGAGGAGTGCGCACGGCGGACTCCCGGCACCCCGGCGGTGATTGCGGACGGCACGTCCGTGTCGTACGGCGATCTGGAACGGCGTGCGAACCGCATCGCACATCAGCTGGTCGCAGCCGGTGCCGGACCCGAGTCCACCGTCGGTCTGGTGATGGGCCGCGGGACGGATCTGCTGGCGTCGCTGCTCGGGGTGTGGAAGGCGGGTGCGGCGTACCTCCCGCTCGACCCGGCCTTCCCGGCGGATCGTCTGACGTACATGCTCGCCGACTCCGGAGCGTCGGCCGTGGTGACGGAGTCCCGGTTCGCCCACGACGGCTGGGAGTTCGGCGGCCCGCGCATCCTCCTCGACCAGGACTGCGAGGCGCTCGCCGCCCGGCCCGCGACCCCGCCCGCGAGGCGGACCGACCCGGACGGACCCGCGTACGTCATCTACACCTCGGGATCCACGGGACGCCCCAAGGGCGTGCAGATCACTCACCGGGGCCTGGCGAACTTCCTGGTGCACGGGCTGGAGGAGTATCTGGCCGACGGCGTGGCGGGAGCCCCCCTGTTCTCGTCCCCTGCCTTCGACATGGTCGTCTCCAGCATGCTCCTGCCTCTCATGGCGGGTCTGCCCGTGCACGTCTTCCCGCACGGCAGGGACCCGGGAGAGCTCGGCGAGTGGCTGGCGAGCAGCGGGCCGTTCGACTTCGTCGAGCTCACGCCCGGCCATCTGGAGCTGATCCACGGCGGGTCGGCAGGAGACCCGGACAGTCCGCTCGCGAGGGTCCTGGTCGTCGGGGGCGAGACGGTCTCGGCCAGGAACGTCCGGCAGGCCCGCGAGCTGGCGGGCGGAACCGGCCGGGTGATCAACTCCTACGGGCCGACCGAGACCACCGTCGCCAGCCACGAGTTCACGGTGCCGGAGCACTTCGCCGGTGAGACCGTGCCGATCGGCCGCCCCGTGCGCAACCTGGGGGCCTACGTCCTGGATGGGCACCTGGCGCCGGTACCGCGCGGAGTGGCGGGCGAGCTGTACATCGGCGGGGTGGGCGTGGCACGCGGCTATCTGCGCCGGCCGGGACTGACGGCGGAGAGGTTCCTGCCCGACCCCTACGGGCAGCCGGGCGCACGGCTGTACCGGACCGGGGATGTGGCCCGTGTGCTCCCGGGCGGAGACGTGGAGTTCCTGGGGCGCGGCGACGGGCAGGTCAAGATCCGCGGCCACCGCGTCGAACTGGGAGAGATCGAAGCCGCCCTGGTCGCGCACCCGGATGTCGCGGACGCGCGTGCGGTGCTGCACGGTGAGGGCCCCGGCGACACCAGACTCGTCGCCTATCTGGTCGCCATGGGCGGCCAGTCGCCGGATCCGGCGGTGCTCCGTGCCGGACTCGGCCGCGAACTGCCGGAGTACATGATCCCGGCCGCCTTCGTGACGCTGGAGAGCATCCCGCTCAACGCCAACGGCAAGCTCGACCGGGACCGGCTGCCGTCCCCCGACGAGGAGTCCTTCGCGCGGTGTGCGTACGAGGCTCCCCGCACCGCGACCGAGCAGTGGCTCGCGGGCGTCTGGTCGGAGGTGCTCGGGGCGGGACGAGTGGGTGTCCGGGACCGCTTCTTCGCCCTCGGTGGCCACTCGCTGCTCGTCTTCCGGGTCATCGCCGCGGCACGCCGCGCGGACCGTCCGCTGTCGTTGCTGATGCTCTACAAGGACGACAGCCTCGAAGCGGTCGCCGCCGCCGTCGACGAGGCGGAAGCGGGTGCGGAGCATGCTTCCCGCAGGCCGGCGGCGGTCGCCCCGGCAGGCCCCGTGCAGGGCGCGGATTCCTCGGGCCCGCCCGCGGAGAACGTCCCGGCGGCGAGTCTCGCGGTCATCGCGGACAGCGAACTGGTCGCCCTGGACAGCCGTGGTGTCCTCGCCGCCGGTGAGGACGAGGGGGTGACGGCCGGGACGGTCTTCCAGGCCGGGTCCGTCAGCAAGCTGATCACCGCGTTCGGCACCCTGCGCCTCGTGGAGCAGAAGGTCCTCGCGCTCGACGAGGACGTCAGCCGGTACCTCGCCGACTGGCGGGTGCCCGACGGCGCCGTCCTCACGCTGCGTCAGCTGCTGGGCCACACGGCCGGTCTGGCACCGACTCCGAGCGAGGGCCAGGCGCGCGGCGAACGGCTGCTGCCGATGCCCGAACTGCTGAGCGGGAAGGCCCCGGAGGCCGGTCCCCCGGTCCGGGCGGAGCTGGCGCCCGGCCAGGTCTTCCGCAAGGCCAACGTGCACTTCTCCGTGGTCCAGCAGGTGCTGACGGACGTGACGGGTGAGCCCTTCGAAGCCCTCATGGACCGCCTGGTGTTCGAGCCGCTGGCCATGCCGGGCAGCAGCTTCCGCCAGACCTTCCCGGAAACCTCGGGACGTCCCGTCGCCGTGGGACACAGTGCCAACGGCAAGCCCGTGGAGGGCGGATGGCGCCTGTGGCCGGACACCGCGGCGGCCGGTCTGTGGACCACGGCGGAGGACGTGGCGAAGGTGCTGCTGGAGATCCGCAGGTCCAGGCTGGGCAGGCCGAACGCCCTGCTCGCGCCGGCGTCGGCCGTGGAGCTGCTGACGCCGCAGCATCCCCACAGCGCCTACGGGCTGGGCGCCGTCGTCGACGACCTCGGTGAGGACGTCCAGTTCGGCCACGGCGGAGCAGGCGTCGGCTACCACGCCCTCGCGATGTGCCGGGTCGGCGCGGGAACCGGATTCGTGGTGCTCACCAACGGTGATGCGGGGGCGGAGGTGGCCCGGCGCTGCGTCTCCCTGCTGGAGCCGGGCCGGTCGGCCGAGCGGCCCTGGTGAGCGTCGCGGAGGGGCCGGCCGTCGGGGCCGGGCCCCGGCGGCAGCCGCCGCCACTGCGCCGGAACCGCGACTTCCTGCTGCTGTGGCTGGGGGCGGGCGTCTCCGTGCTCGGCGACCGGGCGGCGACCGTCGCGTTCCCGCTGCTGATGATCTGGTACGGGGGCTCCGCCACCGAGGCCGGGCTGGTGGGCTTCGCGGGGCTGCTGCCGATGCTGCTCGTGCAGCTTCCGGCCGGGGTCGTCGTGGACCGGCTGGACCGGCGCAAGACGATGATCGTCTGTGACGTGGCCGGCCTGCTGGCCATGCTCAGCGTGGGAGTGGCCCTGCTGAACGGCAGACTGTGGCTGCCGCACATGCTGGCGGTGGCGTTCGTCGAGGGAACAGCGGCGATCTTCTACCGGCTCTCCGAGCGTGCGGCCGTACGCAACGTCGTACACCCGGACCATCTGGCGCCCGCGCTGTCGCAGAACGAGGCGCGTGCCCGCGCGGCCGGTCTGCTGGGGCAGCCGCTGGGGAGTTCGCTCTACGGAGCGGCGAGATGGTCGCCGTTCGTCTTCGCCGCGGCGAGTCATCTCCTCGCGCTCGTCAGCCTCTTGTGCATCCGGAAGAAGTTCCAGACCGAGCGGCGCGAGGAGCCGTGGCGGCTGCGGGCCGAGATGGCCGAGGGGTTCGCCTGGCTGCTGCGGCAACGCTTCCTGCGTGCCGCGATCTCCCTGGTCGCCGTCACCAACGTCCTCTTCCAGGCGCTTTCACTGGCGCTCGTCCTGATCGTCAAGGAGAGCGGGGGCTCGCCCGCGTCCATCGGCTTCATCGGACTGGTCTCGGGAGCCGGCGGCATCATCGGCGCGCTGACGGGGTCACAGTTCGTGCAGCGCATGAACCCCGGCACCGTGATGATCTCGATCTTCGCGGTCTGGTCGGCGCTGATGCCCGTCGTGGCCCTGACGTCGAACGTGTACGTGCTCGCGGCGCTGTTCGCCGGGACGTCCTTCGCCGGGGCGGTCCTCAACGTCATGGCCGGCGTCTACCAGGTACAGATCACCCCGGACGAGATGCAGGGCCGCGTCGGCAGCGTCGCGGGCCTCCTCAGCTCCGGCGCGAGTTCCCTCGGCGCGCTGGGCGGCGGCTTCGCCCTGAGCGCGGTCGGGTCGACGGGCACCGTGCTCGCCGTCGGGGCAGTCATGGCGGCGACCCTCGTCACGGCCGTACTCGTGCCGTCCGTCCGCCGCGCCAAGCGCACCGAGTCACCACACCGCCCGGAGCCTCCCGGCTCCCGGGCGTGACCGCGGGACAACCGCGATATAGCCGCAGTATCGGCCGGTTCAGAAGGATCTGCGAGTGCAGGGCCGCGGCGGGACGCCGGGGCCGTGTCCGCAGGACCGGGGCGCCCGGCGACTGCCGACCATTCGGAGAGAAGCCATGCATCACGTGTCACAGCCGTCCGCGCCGCAGGCGCCGGCGTCACAGCAGGCCGAGGCGACGCCGCTGCACGTGCTCATCGCACGCCGGGCCGCCGACTGCCCGGACGCCACGGCTGTCGTCGACGGCGAACGGAGCCTGACGTACGGCGAACTCGAGCGGGACGCGAACCAGTTGGCCCATCTGCTGATCAGCGAGGGAGCAGCTCCGGGAGCACCGGTCGGCGTGTGCCTCCACCGCGGCGTGCATCTCGTCGTCTCCCTGCTGGCGGTGTGGAAGGCCGGCGCCTCCTACGTTCCGCTCGATCCGGGCCACCCCGTCGCCCGTACGTCCGGCGTACTGACGGACACCGGCGTGACCCTGGCGGTGGCGGGAGCGGAGCAGGCGGAGCACCTCGCCGGGACCGGAGTACGCACGCTCTCCCCGGTCCTGGGCCCGGCGGCGCGGAGCGAAATGCCGCAGGACGCGCCCGACGTCGCGGTGTCCGGACTGCACCCGGCCTACGTGCTGCACACGTCCGGCTCGACCGGCAGGCCCAAGGGCGTCGTGGTGAGTCACGCCGGCCTCGCCAACCAGGTCGGCTGGCGGGTGCGTACGCACGGACTCGGCGTCGGCGACAGGGTCCTGCAGAAGACGCCGATGACGTTCGACGCCGCCGGCTGGGAGGTCTTCGCGCCGCTGGCAGGCGGCGGCACCGTGGTCATGGCGCCCGCCGGGGCCGAACGCGACCCGGCGCTGCTGGTGCGGTCGGTGGCCGAGCACCGCGTCACCGTGCTGCAAGTCGTGCCCTCCGTGCTGCGGATGCTGGTCGAGGAGCCGGGCTGGGAGCACTGCACCCGCCTCAGGCTGCTCTCCTCCGGCGGCGAACAGCTCCACGCGGAGCTGGCACAGCGGTTCCTCCGGTGCGTCGAGGACGCGGCGGGCGAGGTGGAGGTGTGGAACACCTACGGCCCCACCGAGTGCACCAACGAGGTCACGGGCCACCTCTTCGACTCGTTCCAGCGGTCGGGGCCGGTTCCCATAGGCACGCCGGTCGACGGCATGCGGATACTGGTCGCGCACCCGGACGGCTCCCGCGTGGAGCCCGGCATCGCGGGCGAGCTGTACCTCGGCGGCATCGGTCTCGCGCACGGCTACGCGGGCCGCCCCGGCCTGACCGCGGACCGCTTCGTGCCGGACCCGTGCGGCCCGCCCGGCGCGCGGCTGTACCGTACCGGCGACCTGGTGCGGGAGCGGGTCGACGGCAGCCTCGAACACCTCGGGCGCACCGACCGGCAGGTGAAGGTCGACGGGGTGCGGATCGAGCCCGCCGAGGTGGAGGACGCCCTCGCGGCGTACCCCGGCATCCGGGAGTCGGCCGTCACGCCGTTCACGACGGACGACGGCAGCACCCGTCTCGCGGCCTACGTGCGGTGCCACGACGCGGCGGCGGAGCCCACCGCGGAGGAGCTGCGGCACTTCCTCTCCGCACGGCTTCCCGACAGCCATCTGCCCGCCGTCTGCGTGCACATGGAGGACTTCCCCAGGACGGCGAGCGGCAAGCTGGACCGGCTCTCCCTGCCGGCGCCCGACGTGCGGGGCGACCCGGGCGCGGCACCCGGCACGGACGCCGAGGAGCTGGTCGCCGGGGTGTGGCGCGAAATCTTCCGCACGGAAGCCGTCGGTGTGCACGACGACTTCTTCCGGCTCGGCGGCTCCTCCCTCCAACTGACGCGGCTCGCCAACCGGTTGCGTGACGCGACAGGCAGGGAGATCGAGCTGCCGCGGCTTCTCCGCGCGACCACGGTGGCCGCACAGGCCCGGCTGATCACCGGGGACTCCGGCGGCACCGCACACCGGGAGCGAGCCGGGGGAGCCGAGGCCGTACGCCCCGTTCCCCGTACCGGCGCCCTGCCGCTGTCCCTCGGTCAGCGGCGGCTGTGGCTGCTGGAGAGGATCAATTCGCGCAGCCGCGAATGGGTCACCGGGCTGTTCCTGCGCGTACCCCGTGCCGACAGTCCCGACCTCGTGCGCCGGACTCTCGACGAGCTGGTGCGCCGTCATGAGGCGCTGCGGACCCGCTTCGTGGCCCCCGCGGACAGGAGCGGCGAGCCGGTACAGGTCATCGACCGGCCCGTCCCCATGGAACTGCGCACCTTCACCGCCGCGAGAAGCGAGGTGGCATCCCTCGTCGAGGAGGACGCCGCGCACGGGTTCGACCTCGAACGTGGTCCCGTGGTACGGGCGTTGCTCATCTCCCACCCCGGCGACGCCGGACGGGAACGCACCCTGGTCCTGCTGATGCACCACATCGTCGGCGACGGCTGGTCGGCGACGATTCTCAAGAACGAGTTCCACGAGGTCCTCACCGCGCTCCGCGCGGGCCGCCGCCCGCAACTGCCGGAGCTCGCGGTCCACTACGCCGACTACGCGGTCTGGCAGCACGAGCGGCTCACCCCGGAACTCGTGTCCAGGGAACTCGGCCACTGGAGGTCGGTGCTCGACGGTGCCGTGCCGCTCGCCCTGCGCACGGACAAGCGCAGGCCCCCGGCCAGGGACGCCCACGGCTCGGTCGTCACCTTCACCGTTCCCGGCCCGCTCGCGGACGCCGTCACCGAGCTGGGCAGACGCGGAGGCGCGACGCCCTTCATGGCGCTGCTCACCGCGTTCACCACGCTGCTCGCCAGGTACACCGCCCAGTGGGACGTGGTGATCGGCACCCCTGTCGCGGGCCGTGAGCGTCCCGAGATCGAGAACATCGTCGGCTTCTTCCTCAACACCCTCGTGCTGCGCTGCCAGTTGGACGGCTCGCTCGGCTTCGAGCAGGCCCTGGAGCGGGTCCGGGACGTCTGCAAGGAGGCGTTCGGACACCAGGAGCTGCCCTTCGAGGAGCTGGTCGCCGAACTCGCGCCCGAACGTGACCTCTCCCGGACCCCGCTGTACCAAGTGGCCTTCGACTATCACGACGAGGCGCTCACCGGCTCGGCCGCGGACGCCGGTGACATGGACGCCGTCACCGGCGTGTCGACCGTCGCGAAGACGGACCTCACGCTGTACATGCGCAAGCAGCCGGACGGCTCCGTCGTGGGGGCGCTGGAGTACGCGACCTCCCTGTTCGAACACTCCACGGTCGAGCGGATGGCGGCCTGTTTCCTGCGGCTGCTGGAGTCGGCGGTGGCCGGACCGCGTGGCCGCCTCGACACGCTGGAGCTCCTGCCCGACGCGGAACGCGCTGCGCTCACGCGGTCGAACCACAACCCGGCCGAACCGGTGACGGCGTCCGTGCCCGCCCTGTTCGAGCAGCGGGCGGCGGCCGTCCCGGACGCCACCGCCGTCACGACGGGCAGCACCTCGGGCAGCACGTCGACGACATACGCCCGGCTGGACCGGCGGGCCAACAAGCTGGCGCGCCGGCTGCGGAAGCTCGGGGTGGGTCCGGAGTCCGTCGTCGGCGTACTGCTCGAACGGGAGGAGGACCTGCCCACGGCGTTCCTCGCCGTCTGGAAGGCAGGCGGCGCCTACGTGCCGCTCGACCCCTCGTTCCCCGCCGGTCGCGCCGGCCAGGTGCTCGCCGACGCCGGGGCCGGGGTCGTCATCACCCGCTCCCCGTACACGGAGACTCTCGCCCCCGTCTTCCAGGGCACGTTCGTCACCACCGACACCGAAGCAGCCCTGACGGACGCGGAGTCCGGAGCGCCGCTGGAGATGCCGCCGCATCCGGACCGCCGGCAGGGTCTGGACCTGGACCTGCCGGCGTACGTGATCTACACCTCCGGCTCCACGGGACGTCCCAAGGGCGTGCAGGTCACCCACCGCGGACTGGCGAACCACATCCGGTGGGCCGTCGACGAGCTGGCCTCCCGCGGGACCGGCGGCGCCGCGGTCTTCTCCTCGGTCGCCTTCGACCTCGTCATGCCCAACCTCTGGGCCCCGCTGCTGGCAGGGCAGACCATGCGTCTGCTGCCGCAGGACCTGGATCTCGCGGAGCTGGGCACCGAGTTGTGGGCGGCAGCGCCGTATTCGTTCCTCAAACTGACGCCCGGGCACCTGGACATCATCGGCAGACAGCTCGAACCGGAGCAGAGGGCGGAGCTGGCCGGCGCCGTCGTGGTGGCGGGCGAGGCGCTGCCGGTGAGACTCGCCGACGAGTGGTCGCAGGCGATGGGGCCCGGACGGCTGATCAACGAGTACGGACCGACGGAGGCGTCGGTCGGCACCTGCACCTACCCGGTCACGGGTCCGGCAACGGGAGGTTCCGTGCCCATCGGGCGGCCGTTGCCGGGGATGACGATGCATGTGCTGGACGATCTGATGCGTCCCGTACCGGCAGGCGTCGTCGGGGAGTTGTACGTCGGCGGTACCGGAGTGGCCAGAGGCTACCGCTCCCGTCCCGAGCTGACGGCCGCCCGCTTCCTGCCCGATCCGTACGGCAGAGCCGGAGCCCGGCTGTACAGGACGGGCGACCTCGTACGGCTCCTGGCCGACGGCACCACCGACTTCGTCGGAAGGACCGACGGCCAGGTGAAGATCCGCGGCCACCGGGTGGAGACGGGCGAGATCGCGAGTGTGCTCGACGAGCATCCCGATGTGCGCGAGTCGGTGGTGGTCACCGTCGAGGACGCCGACGGCAGTTCGAGTCTCGCCGCGTACTGGGTCCCGGCCGCGGAGGGACGGGACGCGGCCGAGGTGAACAAGGCTCTCGCCGCCCACTGCGCAGGCCGGCTGCCCGACTACATGGTGCCGCGGACGATCACACCGATCGGTGCCGTCCCGCTGAACGCGAACGGCAAGCTGGACCGTAACGCCCTCCCCCGCGGGGAGGCCGGGGCGGAGGACGGCTTCGTCGAGCCGCGAGGCGTCGTCGAGGAACGCATCGCCGGACTCTTCGGTGAACTCCTCGGCGTACGGGCAGGCGCCCACAGCCATTTCTTCCGCAGCGGCGGCAATTCGATCCTGGCGATCCGTCTGATCGCCGAGATCCAGGCGGCGTTCGACATCGACTTCCCCACACGTGCCGTCTTCGAGGGAAGCACCGTGGCCGAACTGGCGGCAGTGGTGGAGGCGGAGGTACGCGCCGAGATCGAGGCGATGTCGGAATCGGAGCTGCGCAGCGAGGCGGACAAGACCGACGACGGACACTCGTCCGGACGATAGGCACACCGGAAATCATCCACCGGAAATCACTCACCGGAACTCACCGGGTCAGCGCAGAAAGCGAAGTGGGATGACCGAAGAAGAGTACGCGTCGTCGCTCGTGGCGTTCATCGGGGAGGAATTCCTCCAGGGCGACGCACAGGCCGAGTTGGACGACGCCACGCCCCTCATGGAATCAGGAATTCTGGACTCGCTGCGGATCGCACTGCTGCTGACCTTCATACGCGACGAGCTGGGTCTGAGCGTCTCACCGGGAAAGATCGACGCGGAACACTTCAGGGACGTCCGCACCATCGCGGCGATGCTCGCCGGACTCCCGGCGGAGGAGAACGCCGCCAGCGCGGACAGCCCGTGAGAGCCGTTCCCCTGTGAACACGCGGCGGCACGCCGGATTCCTCCCCGCTCCCCTCCCGACCCGGAGGGAGCCGGGGAGGAGTCCGTGGAAGAGACGGCCGGGACGGGGCCAGGGCCCTTCGAGTCCGCCCGGCGGCCGGCTCCTCCCGCGAGCGGTCCACGCGTGAGGCGAGTCCGCGGACCTTCACCACTCAGCGGGGGCGAGACCCATGCAGAGGATCCACTTCACGACGGCCGACCTGGCGCGTACCCGGTTGCAGACCACCCTCGGCCCCGTCGCCGAGGGAGTCTTCGCCCTCGGCGTGCTGGCCGGGTCGGGCAACGCGGACTACGCACGCTGGCGTGCGGAGGTGCGCGGCCGGCTGAGCCCGAACGCTTCGGCAGTGCTGCCGTCGGCCCGGCGGATGCGCGTCTGCTCGGCACCCGACGACCTGCTGTTCCTGCTGGAGCGCGCCCGGCCGGCACGCCGGCCGGGCCCCTTCACCTCCAGCGCGGACGCGTCCCGCATCGCCCTGGAGGTGTGGCGCAGCGGCGTCGATCCGTACTGGGCGCGCATCCAGGAGAAGCTGCAGAGCGAGTGCGAGGCGAGGGGCCGGATAGCGCTGGCCGGAGGTGTCGAGCAGCTGCTCGCCACGCTCCATCCGAAGATCGTGTGGAGAGCGCCGGTACTGGAGATCCACGACGGGCCCGACCGTGACATCCGGCTCGACGGGCGCGGTCTGCTGCTGTGCCCGTCGGTCTTCCTGCCGGGAAGGGTGGGCCGGGTCGTGGAGAACGAACGCAGAAGCGGCATGGCCGCGCTCGTCCTCGCCGCTCCCGCCGGCACCATGCGCGCCGCCGACCTGTGGGGCAGCCCCGCCAACAGCGCCCAGGCGCTGAGCGCGCTCGTCGGACAGACCCGGGCCGCGGCGCTGCGCGCGCTGACGACCGCGTGCACCACCGGCCAGCTCGCAGCGCGTCTCGGCATCTCCTCCGCCGGCGCCAGCCAGCACGCGGCGATACTCCGTCAGTCGGGACTGATCACCACGCGGAGGATGCGCAACACCGTGCTTCACGTGGTGACTCCCCTCGGCCTGGCGCTGCTGGGCGGACGGCTGCGTGAGACGAAACCCGCGGCGGATCTCGTGCGGAGATCCGCCGCGGGGTAGGCGGGGCGGCTGCCGGCGGTCAGGAGTTCCCGACGCTCCCGTCCGGCGTGCCGACGCGCGGCCAGCCGCGGAACTCCCGCAATCCGTAGAGCAGCGGGGCCATTTCGCCGTGGCGGCTGATGCGCCGGGCCGTCCCGTAGACCGCCGTGTGATCGCCCACCCGCTGGGTGAGCATCACCTCGCAGTCGGCGACGGTGTGGACGTCCTTGGTCAGATGCGGTCCGGCTGCGTGCGGCCCGGACTCCCAGGGCACCATCTCGAAGCGGCGCGGGTTGCCCGAGGCGAAGAGCTCCGCGGTCGCCCGTGCACCTGAGTGCAGCAGGTTCACCGCGAAGGTGCCGGAGGCCAGCACCGCGTCCAGCGTGGGACTGCCGGAGCGGAGGCAGACCAGCAGGACGGGCGGTTCCAGGGAGACGCTGCACACGGACGAGCAGGTCATCCCCCACTGCACAGCGCTCTTGTCGGTTGCGGTGACGACGGTGACGCCCGTGGGGAATCCGCTCATCATCGCGCGGAACTCCTCGGGCGGCGCCGCCACCGGAGTACGGACGGCGGACTCCGTCATCGCAACTGGGAGAAGTACTCGTAGGCCTTGGGCAGGGTCTTCGTGAGCTGCTCGGTCTTCTCCCGGATCGCCTCGAACTCCCTCTGCGCGAGGGTGGGATCGGAGAGGCCGAGGGCGGGGGAGGGCTTCAGGTCGATCCCGCCCATGCCGAGCAGCACACACATGTACGAGTACGGGGGAAGCCCGTGGTAGTACGGGTAGATCGTCTCCGAGTCGGGGAGCTGGGTCTTCCACTGCTCCATGCGCCGGGCGACACCGTCCGGGATCTTGCGCGTCTTCGTGTCACGCCAGTACTGGTTGTCGGCCCGCTTCGCGCTCCTGTAGTGCACGACCAGGAACTCCCGCACCCCGTCCATGACATGACCGACGGCGTCGTTGTAGCGGTCGCGCCGGCCCGGGTCCCAGTCCGGACCGGGGAAGTTCTTCGCCAGCTGCTCGATCGCGTGGTGGATGAAGAAGATCCCGGTCGACTCCAGCGGCTCGACGAACCCGCTGGAGAGGCCGATGGCGACGCAGTTGTTGACCCAGGAGTTCCGGCTGCGGCCGATGCGCATCCTGATGTGGTTCGCCTCGACGTCGGCGGCCGCCGGCCCGACGAACTCGCGCAGCGTGCGCTCCGCCTCCTCCGGCGAGAGGTAGTCCCGGGCGTAGACGTATCCGGTGCCGACGCGGCCCAGCAGCGGAATCGTCCAGATCCAGCCGGCGTCCTGGGCGGTGGCGGTGGTGCAGGGGCGTATGCCGCGCTTCTCCATGTCCATCGGAACCTGGAGGGCGATCGCGCTGTCGTTGGGAAGGGTGTCCTGGTAGGAGACGAACGGCTCCTCCAGGGCCTTGTTGATCAGCAGTCCGCGGAAACCGGTGCAGTCGACGAACAGGTCGCCGGTGAGGTCGCCGTGTTCGGCGGTCCGTACACCGGAGATCCAGCCCCGGTCGTCCAGGTCGACGTGCTCGACGTCGTCGACGACGTGCTTGACGCCGCGCTCCATCGAGTACTTCGCCAGGTACTTCGCCAGCAGTGCGGCCTCGAAGTGGTAGGCGTAGGGGAACTGGGTCTTGCCCTGGTGCTCCGACATGGTCAGGCCCTGCATCTCGTCCGCACCCTCGTCGAAGGGCTGGTCGATGAGGGTGCCGTCCATGCGCCGCGGGCTCAGCCCGGCGTCGATGACCGAGGGCATCACGAAGCAGTCCTTGTCGAACCTGTCCGTGGGGCCGTCCTTGAGCCACCAGTCGGTCAGCGGAAAGCCGTTGACCGAACGCATCTGCTCGAACGGGTGGTAGAAGTAGTGGCCCGGCTCGCGCCAGTTCTCGAAGCGCACCGCCAGTTTGTACGTGGCATTGCAGGCCGGCATCCAGTCCTTCTCCTTGAGCCCCAGGAACTCGAAGAAGTGACGGATGTCGCTGAACGTGGCCTCGCCGACTCCGACGGAGCCGACGTTTCCGGACTCCACCAGTGTGATGTCGATCCGGTCACCGAATGCGGCCTTGAAATACGAGGCGGTCATCCACCCCGCCGTTCCGCCGCCCACGATCACAACTCTGTTGAGCATACGTGTCCCCAATCCAGTAACTCTGCGAGGGCCAGACGAAAAACGACACTAGAAGTACGGGGGAACCCCCGGAAGGCTGTTAAGTGTCCGCCGAAAAACGCAGGTGGCCCCGACCTCGGTTTTTCCGGAAAGCAATCGGGTCCGATGCGGCGGTATTCGAGGACGGGCCGGGATTCGGAGCCCGGCGGGACGGCAGGGCCCGCCGGCCGTCCCGCCGTCGTGCCGTGAGCGGGCGGTGCCGCACCACTTCGCGGGCGGGGGAACCAGTCGCGCCTCCATGAGGTGAGCCGTCAACTTCCGGCGGGACGGGGTGAGTTGCGGACGTGCCGGTGCGGGGCCACGCGGACGGCCCGCGCACAGCAGGACGCCCTCCTTCCCCACGGGCGGGATGGAGGGCGTCCTGGCGACGGCCTGAGGCACTGCCTACGCGGGTGCGAGCTCACCGTCCTGCGGGCCGGAGGCGGGCGCCAGAAGCTCCGCCAGATGCCCGCTGATCGCCTGCACCGTCGGCTGGTGCCACAGCAGCGTGGCGGGAAGCCTGCGCCCGAACCGCTTCTCCAGGCGCCTGCGGATGACGATCGTCATCACGGAGTCCAGGCCCTGTTCCACCAGGGACCGGCGGACGTCGAGGGAGGCGACGGGCAGGCGCATCTCCCCGGCGATCTGTTCCGTGACTTCCCCGAGAAGACGTCTCCGGAGTTCTTCGGGCTCCAACTCCCCGTACGGGATGCCTTCTTCAGGTTCCCCGGCGGGCGCCGTCTCCTCCGTCGCGGTCTCGCGGAGCAGCGGCATGCGCTCCGTACCCGCCTCCAGCGGCACCGTCCTCAGTACGGGGAAGCAACCGGGGCCGCGGCGCGCCGCGTGATCCCAGGCGGCGAAGGCCTCGGACAGCGAGATGTCGGTGACGCCTCGTTCCCGCAGCTCCATGTCGACGACCTCGTTGACCGCCATGCCCTGTCCCCGCCACGACGTCCAGGCGAAGCTCGTGGTGTCCCCGGTGCGGCCCGAGGCGGCAGCGAGGGCGTTGCGGTGCAGCGCCAGTCCGTCCAGGAAGGCGTTGGCGGAGCCGTAGGCCGCCTGCCCCGGCAGCCCCAGGTGCTGGCCGCAGGAGGAGAAGAGAACGAAGAAGTCCAGGCTTCCCGGCGGGAACAACTCGTGCAGCACCCAGGCCCCTTCGGCCTTGGGACGCATGACGTACCGCAAGGACTCCTCATCCGTCTGCGGGACGAGCCGGTTGTCGAGTACACCCGCGGCGTGCACGATCCCCCGCAGCGGCGGCATTCCCAGCGCGTCGGGTGCGAGCAGCCGCCGGGCCTCCGCGGGGTCGGCGACGTCGAGAGCCACGGTGCGGACCGTGACCCCCAGAGCCTCCAGCGCCCGCACGCCGGCGATGTGACGGAGCACCTGCTCGTCGGTGACGGACTCCCACTCCGAACGTGGCGGCAGTCCCCTCCTGCCGGCGAGGACCAGGCGCCGGGCGCCCCGTCCGGCCAGCCACCGGGCGACCTCCAGGCCCAGTACGCCCAGACCGCCGGTGATCAGGTACGTGCCGTCGGCCCGGCAGGTCACCGCCTCGCCCGTGGCGTCCCGTTCCGTGGGGACCAGCCGTGCGGTCTCGACGGCGCCGTCGCGCAGGCTCAGGACGTCTTCCCGCGGTGCCGCCCGGAGGACGTCGAGGAGCGGGCCGGCCGCCCCGGCGGGGGCGTCCGCCGGGAGATCGACGATCCCGCCCCACAACTCGCCGTGTTCGCCCGCGACGACCCTGCCCAGGCCCCACAGGGGGGAGTGCGCGAGCGAGGCGGCCTCCCGGCCCTCCCGCACGCCGGCCGTCAGGAGCCACAGCCTGGGGAACGCCACCGAATCGCGCCCGGCCAGCTGCCGGGCGGCCCCCAGAAGCACCGACGCGGCTGCCGCGGCGGCCTCCGGCGGGGAGAGCTCTGCGGGGGAGGCGGGCGGCAGGACCAGCACATCGGTGGATTCGCCGAGTTCGGCGAGGGCGCTGAGCTCTGCGGCGTCCTCGACGGTACGGAGGTCCGCGCCGGCCGCCGAGAGCTGCGCGCGGAGAGCCTTCGCCAGTGCGCTGCCGGCGTCTCCGACGAGGACGACGTCCTCGGCGGTACGGGCCCGGGTGCCCTCCGACGGCGACTCCCATGGCCGCCACGCCACTTCGTGCACGAGGTCCTGGGGCGGTGCGGCGGCGACGGTGTTCTGGCCGATGCTCCCGTAGCGGACTCCGTCGAGGCTGAGGAGCACCTTCCCTTCGGCGTCGGCGACGAGGACGTCGACGGCGTCCTCGGACGGGTCGTGGACGACACGGATGTCGGCCACCGACAGAGGGTCTCCCTCCGCCCGTACCCCTGACAGAGCTGCCACCATCCGCAGCGTCGGGGGTCCCGGATACGCGGACGGCGCGATCGAGAGAGCCGCGTCGAGTACGGGAGCCCATGTCGCAGGCGCCCTCTCCGGCTGCTCTGCCCGCACCCGGGCGTGCAACACGCCCTCGCCGCACAGCAGTTCCTCGACGTTCCACTCGAAGCCCATGGTGGGGACGCCGACAGAGGCGAGGTGCTTGTGGATCTCCTCCGGGTCTGCCGGAGTCAGCGGGACGGGCGGCGCGGGCAGCCTGCGCGGTGCTGCCCGTCCGCCGTCGGAGGAGCCGGCGGCGGCGGTCGTGTGGAGCAGCCATGAGCTGCCCGCGCCGCCCGAGCTGCCCGCGCCGCCCGAGCCGTCGCCGTCCGCGGAGGTGCGGGAGGAGATCTGCAGCCCGGTCTCGTCGTGCACGACCTGGAGTTCACGGCGCTCGGAGACGGTCAGCGGCAGCCGCAGCGCCATGCCGGTGAGCGATCCACGTCGTCCGCCGTCCCCGAAGGCCGCCGCGAGGAAGGTGTTGATCAGCACGGCTGCCGGGACGATCTCCGTCCCGTTGATGGTGTGGCTCCCGGGGTACGGACGGTTGGCGTCCTCCAGCAGTGTGCGCCACAGCCGGAGGGAGCGTCCCGAGACGGAGACCTCCGGGCCCAGCAGCGCATGGGCGTCGACATCGTGCTGGAGGCCCTGGCCGGCCCCGGGGAAGTCCGTCTCGCGCCAGTGTGGCTGCCGCTGCCAGGCGACCTGCGGCAGGGCGACCAGTCGGCCGGTGGGCTGGAGCCGTTCCCAGTCCACCGCGACGCCGTGCGCGTGTGCCGCTCCGAGCGCGGCGAGGAAGGTCTCCGGCTCGGGCCGGTCCCGCCGCAGCGTCGAGCCGACGAACGCGTCCTCGACGCCCTCCTCCGAGAGCGTCTCGCCGAGCGAGTGGGCGACGACGGGGTGCGCGGAGATCTCCAGGAAGGCCCGGTAGCCGTCCTCGGCGGCGGCGCGGGTCGCCGAGGTCAGCCGTACCGTGTTGCGCAGGTTGGCGGCCCAGTAGGGGCCGTCGGCGGCGGGGGCGGTGCGGGGGTCCTCCGACGCCGTGGAGTACATGGGTATCCGCGGCTCACCGGGCGTCAGGTCCGCGGCGGCTGCCGCGAGTTCGGCCAGGAGAGGGTCCATCTGCGGGCTGTGGAAGGCCACGTCGGAGGCCACTCTGCGCAGCTGCACCCCTTCCAGCTGCCACTCCTCGACGATCGCGTCGACCGCGTCGGGGTCACCCGAGATCACCGTGGACGCCGGGGACGCCGAGATGGCGGCGACCACGTCGGTACGGCCCGCCAACCGCTGTGCGGTCTCCTCGAGCGAGAGGGCGGCCATGGCCATGGCGCCCCGGCCCTCGACCCGGCGCAGCAGCCGGGAGCGGCGGCAGATCAGCTTGGCGCCGTCGGTTCGGGAGAGCGCGCCGCAGGTGACGGCGGCGGCGATCTCGCCCACCGAGTGGCCGATCACGGCGTCCGGTTCGACGCCGTACGAGCGCCAGACCTCGGCGAGCCCGAGCTGCACGGCGAAGATCATCGTCTGGATGCGGTCGACGGTCTCGAAGTCGCCGTCGAGGAGGACCTGTCGCGGCGTGAAGCCGATCTCCTCCTGGAAGACGGGGCCCAGTTCGTCGATGACCTCGGCGAACGCCGGTTCCGCGGCGAGGAGTTCGCGTCCCATGCCGGCCCACTGCGAGCCGTGACCGGAGAAGACCCACACCAGGCCCTTGCCAGGATCGCCCGGCGGTGAGGCGACGACCGCCTCACGCGACTGCTCGCCGCCGGCGACGATCCGCAGCTTGGCGGCCAGGTCGTCGCGGCCGGCCGCGACGACCGCCGCGCGGTGGTCCAGGTGCGAACGGCGCAGCGCCAGGGTGTGCCCCAGTGAGTCCAGCGGGGCGGTACTGCCCTCGCCGGTCAGCCAGTCGGCGAGCCGGCCCGCGTAACTCGCCAGCGCGGCCGGGGACTTGGCGGAGACGGGGTACAGGGCGGGGGAGTTCTCCGACTTCTCCGGCCGGGGCTTCCGCTGCCGCGTTCCGTGCGCCGCCCGTGCCGGGCCGGCCTCTTCGGGCGCCTGCTCCAGGACGACGTGCGCGATGGTGCCGCCGTAGCCGAAGCCGGACACACCGGCGCGGCGCGGACGTCCCCGGTCCGGCCACGGAGTGCGCTCGGTGACGACGCGCAGCCCGTTGCCGTCCCAGTCGATGGCCGGGTTGCCCTCCGTGTAGTTGAGGCTCGGCGGAATCTCGCCGTGTGCGAGGGCGAGAGTGGCCTTCAGCAGACTGGCCACGCCCGCACCGGCCTCCAGATGGCCGACGTTGGGTTTCACGGAACCCAGCAGCGCGGGCCGCCCGTCCGGACGCCCCTTGCCGTAGACGGCGCCGAGCGCACCGGCTTCGAGCGGATCGCCGAGCCGGGTCCCGGTCCCGTGCGCCTCGATGTAGTCGACGGAGGACGCCGGTACGCCCGAGCGGCGAAGGGTCTCCTCCAGCAACTGCCGCTGGGCCTCGCCGCTGGGCGCCATGATGCCGTTGGTGCGGCCGTCCTGGCTGATGTGGCTTCCGCGGATGACGGCGAGGACGCGGTCACCGTCGCGCTGGGCGTCGGCGAGCCGCTTGAGCACCAGGACGGCGCCGCCCTCGCCGCGCCCGTACCCGTTGGCGGAGGCGTCGAAGGGCTTGCAGCGCCCGTCCGGCGCGGTCGCGCCCGCCGACTCCAGGGTGAGGGAGAGCCCGGGCGAGATGATCAGGTTGACGCCGCCGACGAGGGCGATCCCGCTCTCACCCGCCCGCAGGCTCTGGCACGCCATGTGCGTCGCGACGAGCGACGCGGAGCAGGCGGTGTCGACGGCGACGCTGGGGCCGTGCAGGTCCAGGGCGTACGAGATCCGGTTGGCCGCCGCGCACATGGCGCTGCCGATGCCGGTCCACGCCTCGATCTTGGGGAGGTCCTCCAGCAGCCGCCTGCCGTAGTCGTCCGAGCCGATGCCGACGAACACGCCGGTGTCCCCGCCCGCGAGGTCCTGCGGGGGAACACCGGCGTGTTCCAGCGCTTCCCACACCACCTCGAGGAGCAGCCGCTGCTGCGGGTCCATCAACTCCGCCTCGCGGGGCGTCAGTCCGAAGAAGGCGGCGTCGAAACCCTCGACGTCCCTGATGAACCCGCCGGGGATGTCGGCGCGGCGGACCACGGCCGCGTGTTCCGGGCCGAGGCCGCGGTAGCCCGCCCAGCGGTCCTGGGGCATCTCACCGATGCCGTCACGGCCCGAGAGCAGCAGGTCCCAGAAGGCGCCGGGGGAGTCCGCGTCGCCCGCGAGACGGCAGCCGGCGCCGATCACGGCCACCGGCTCCGGGGTGGACGTCGGTGGGGAGGCGTCAGCCGGCGCCGGGCTGTCGCTCTTGGCATCTGGGGTAGGCACGACTTGGTCTCCTTGCCTTGTCAACTGCACCACGGAGGGGTGTGCACGATCCGCACGACCGCGCAGGAGAGGGTGACGCCGGGGCCGACGCCCAGCATCAACAGGTGGCTGCCGGGGGGCAGTTCGCCCGCGGACAGCAGATGGTCCAGCGAGACGGTCTGGTCGCTGGCGCCGAGGTGGCCGACCGTCCGGCCGAACTCCCAGACCGACTTCTCCATGGGGAGGCCCAGCGCGGCCATGCAGCGCTGTTCGACGATCTCCCGGGAGTAGTTCATGTAGGCGACCCGCGTGACGTCGGACATCCCGATGCCCGCCTCGGACAGCGTCCGTTCGACGAGTTCCAGCGTCATGCCGTGGACCTTCACCAGCGCCCCCGTACCGGAGCCGTCCGCGAGGGCCGCTTCCTTGAACTCGGCGTTGCGGGCGCGGAAATCCAGCGCCCGGCCCACGGTCGGACCGGGCGGGAAGAGCGGTTCGGCGCCCCGGTGCATCTGCTCCGCCTCCGACACCGCGACGGACCCGACCGCCGCGAGCTGCGCGAACGACGGCTCGGTGGTGAGGAGGACCGCGCTGGCGGCGTCGCCGGCCACGTAACCGGGCCCCATGTTCCAGCGGTCCATCATCGGAGTGCCGAAGTTGTCGGAGGCGACGAGCAGCGCTGCCGGGGCCCGTTCGCCGTCCGCCGTCCCGGGTCGTCCGCGCAGATAGGCGGCGCCCAGTTCCAGCGCCCCGAACATGCCGTTGCAGCCCTGGCGGACCTCGACGGCCAGCGCCTCGTTGCCCACGAGGTGGCGTTGCAGGTAGTACTGCGGCTGCCAGCCGTCGGGTCCCTGGTGCCAGGAGTCGGCGTAGAGCAGCAGGTCGGTGTCGCCCGGCCGGTGGCCGCAGCGCTTGTACGCCTCCTGCGCCGCTCGGAGTGCCATCTCCGGCGCGGGGGTCCCACCGGCCACCGCGGCGCCGGCCAGCTCGTGGATTTCGGCCTCCAGGGCGGGGTAGCGGCCCTCGCTCACGGCCTCTTCCACGGGGACCGTGCGGGGCAGAAAGACTCCGAGCCCTTTGATGAATACGTCGGGCGTCCGCAAGGTCGCCTCGCCTCCTCGGTGCGATGAGTGGGTCGTGCGGGGGCCGGCGTCCAGGACCGGCTCTCGGGTGCGGGCCTTCAGGACCGGCTGTCGGGTGCGGCCTTCAAGACCGGCCGGCGACCGCGCCGAGCGTGCCGACCAGCCCGTCGAGCAGACGTCCCGCCTGCTTGCGGGAGAAGACGTCGGGCCGGTAGCCGATCCGCAGGGTGAGCGCCCGGCCGGGCACGGCGGCCAGCCGGAGCGGGTAGTGCGTCCCGTCCTCGACGTCGAAGCCGGCCAGCCGCAGTCCGCCCCGCGCGGCCGGTTCGGCGGGCTCCATGGCGTAGTTGACGACCGTCACAGCCGTGTCGAAGAGAGCGCCGCCGCTGTAGGCGAGGCCCGGCCGGCCGCGCGGGCCCGCCGCCTGCCGCTGGATCTCGCCGAGCGGGAGGTGATGGTGCGGCACGAGCGACAACTGCTCCTCCTGGAGCCGCGCGAGCATCGCCGTGAGCGGTTCACCGGCGCGGAGCCGCAGCCGGACGGGGACCGTGTTGGTGAGCAGACCGACGATGTTCTCCACGCCGGGCAGCCGGGGCGGCCGTCCCGAGACGGAGGCCCCGAAGACCACGTCCTCGCTTCCCGTCATCCGGGAGAGCATCAGCCCCCACGCGCCCTGCACCGCGGTGCCGAGGGTGATGCCGTGTGCCAGGACGCTCTCGCTGAGGGCTCCGGTGAACTCGGCGTCCAGCTCGCGCGTCACGTGGTGCTGCTGCTCCTGCGCCGGGGGGAGCCCGCAGTCCGCGACGTACGTGGGTCCGGGCAGGTCCTCCAGGGCGGCGGCCCAGGCCTGCTGCGACGCCGTCCTGTCCTGGCCCGAGAGCCAGACGAGGTAGTCGCGGTGCGGTGTCACCCCGGGGAGTGCGGAGGCGTCGCCCCGGCGGGCGTAGAGGGTGAACAGTTCCGGCACGAGGATCGAGGTCGACCAGCCGTCCCACAGGATGTGGTGTGCCGTCAGCAGCAGCCTGTGCCGGTCCGGCCCGGCCTTCAGCAGCAGGAAGCGCAGCAGCGGCGGAGCCGCCATCCCGAACCTGCGGCTGCGCTCGTCCGCCGCGAGGCGCAGCA
The DNA here is from genome assembly GCF_042653885.1 of Streptomyces ovatisporus. Taxonomy (NCBI): domain Bacteria; kingdom Bacillati; phylum Actinomycetota; class Actinomycetes; order Kitasatosporales; family Streptomycetaceae; genus Streptomyces; species Streptomyces ovatisporus. Next base: position 48,063 of record NZ_JBHSFH010000001.1, on the reverse strand, counting down.
TCTCCGCCTCGCGGTCGCTCTCCGGGAGGTGTGCGAGATTGCGTTCCTCCCAGGGCAGTCCGACGTGGTCGGCGTCGCAGACGATCTGGAAGGGGGGCCCGGTGTCCGGCTGCCGGAACGCCGCGCGCAGGCCCGCGTGCCGCCGCAGCAGTGCGGCTGCCGCGTCCTTCAACGCCGCGGCGTCCAGGGGGCCCTCCAGGTCGAACCGCAGCTGCGCGGCGTACGCGTCGACGCCGTGCTCGGAGAGCAGGTTGTGGAAGAGCAGGCCCTCCTGGAGCGGGGTCAGCGGAAGCACGTCCGACATGCCCGGGTGCGTGTCGGCCAGCAGGTCCAGCTCGGCCTGTTCCAGCGGCACGAGAGGCACGTCGGAGGGGGTGAGCCCGCCGGCGCGGGGCGAAGTGCCGTGCGAGGTGAGGCCGTCGAGGGCGGTACGCCAGAGGACGAGGAGACGCTCCATGTCCCGGTCGGTGTACCGGTCCCCGTCCCAGACCGCCGTGACGTCCAGTTCGAGCCCGGCGCCCGCGTCGTATCCGACGGTGGTGAAGGTGGGCACACGGGGGGCGGGCGCGGCCGGGCCCCCGTCGAAGCAGAAGCCGCCCGGACCGCCGGCCGGCAGCCACTCCCCGTCCCGGACCGCACCCTTCGTGCCCGCCCCGGGCAGCAGATCACGGTGGTGCAGGGCCAGTTGGGGTTCGACGGGCGCGTGCCCCTCCAGCTCGTCGACGGGCGGCCGCACGCCGTCGGGTGAGCAGGGCACGGCCGGGGAGGGCACGGCTGCGCGCAGCTGTTCCTTGGCCGCCTTGAGCGCCGGTGCGAGGGTGTCCGCGCCGCTGCACACGTCGCCCCAGGTCACTCGCACCGCAGGGTCGAGCCGTGCGGTCGCCGTCTCCGTGAGGTGCCCCACGGTCCGCTCGAGACCGGTGTACGGGGGCGCTCCGTCCCGTCCACTGCGCTGGAGCTCCATCCGCACACCGTCGTCCGCGCCGACGCCGGACGCCGGTCCGTCCGAACACTGCGCGTACGCCAACGCCAGCCCGGTCGCCAGCACTTCGCCGGCCGTGGCCCGGTAGAGACGGGGAAGGGCGGTGAGCACCTCCAGTGCGGGGAGAGTCATGCGCATGCTCCGGCGGGGCCCGGTCTCCGCGCCCGGCGGCGCCGGGGCGCCCGCACCCCCGGGCCCGGCGCTGCCGGACGCCGCACCGGAGAGGCGTCGCGCCCAGGTCCGCAGCGGGGTGACGACCGGATCGAGCCGGACCGCTCTGCCCGCCGCCACGTCCGTCCACGCCGAAGCCAGATCCGCCAGAAGGATGCGCCACGACTCGGCGTCCACCACGAGTCGGTGGGCCACGAGCAGCAGACGGGCTGCGTGGCCGTTCCCGGGTCCGAGGAAGACCGCCTGCACCATCAGGCCCTCTGCGGGGGACAACCGGGCCTGTGCGGCGGCCAGTTCGGTCCGCAGGTCGCCCGGGTCCGCCGCGCGGGTCACGAGGGAGCCGGCGCCGAAGGTTCCGGCGGGCAGGGTCCGCGCCTCCCAGCCGCCTCCGTCCGTGACACGCATCTGCATCCGCAGCGCGTCGTGGTGGTCCACCAGCGCCCGCACGATCTGCGCTGCTTCGGCGTAGCCCACGGCGGGCGGCAGCCGGAGGAGCAGCGATTCGGCGCCGGCGTCCTCCGGTCTCCGCAGCCCTCGCGCCGGCCCGGAGATCGCCGGGGTGACGGGCACCGGGCCGATCCCGGCATCCACGCCCTCCGGTGCCGGGCCGGGCTCCGCCTCCCGCTGCACGAGCGGCGCGAGCTCCTCGACGGACGGGTGACGGAACAGCTGGGCGATCTCGAACCGCAGTCCCGACCGGTGTGCCCTGGCGATGAGCTGGAGAGCGGTGATGCTGTCGCCGCCCCGGTCGAAGAAGGAGTCCTCGACGGTGCACACGTCCACCCCGAGCACTTCGGCGAACAGCCCGCACAACGTCTCTTCCAGCGCGTTCGCGGGCAGGCGGCCCACGGCGGCCGAGAAGTCCGGTGCGGGCAGAGCCTCGTGGTCGACCTTGTCGTTGGGGGTCACCGGCAGCGAGTCCATGACGACCACGGCCGCGGGCACCATGTGGTCGGGGAGGGACCGTGCGGCGAACTGCCGCAGTTCGTCGGGGTCGGGAGCCGTCGCTCCGGGCGCGGGCTGCACGTAGCTGACCAGCTGTTTGCGGCCCGGTACGTCCTCCCGCACGACCGTGACGGCCGTCGAGACCGAGCTGTGCCGTGCCAGCACGGCCTCCACCTCGCCGGGCTCCACACGGAAGCCGCGGATCTTGACCTGGCTGTCGGCCCGGCCTGTGTACTCGAGCTGCCCGTCGGGCAGCCACCTCACGAGGTCGCCCGTGCGGTACATGCGCGCACCGGGCGGCCCGTACGGGCAGGGCAGAAAGCGCTCCGCGGTCAGCTCCGGGCGGCGCAGGTAGCCGCGGGCCAGACCGGCCCCCGCGATGTACAACTCGCCGAGCTCGCCGGGGAGTACGGGGGTCATCGCTCCGTCGAGCACGTAGACCTGCGTGTTGGCGACCGGACCGCCGATCGACGGGGTGCCGGAGGCCCCGAGCGCGCTCACCGTGCTGGTGACGGTCGCCTCGGTCACCCCGTACTCGTTGAACATCCGCCGCCGTGCTGCCCAGCGCCTCACCACGTCCGGCGCAGGGGACTCTCCACCGGTGATGAGTTCGCTCAGCTCCGGCAGTTCCTCCGGCGCCATCCTGCTCAGGAAGACCGGGGGGATCGCGGCCTTGGTGACCCGCTCCGTGCGCAGCAGCTCCAGCAGCACTTCGCTCGTCACATGCTGTGCCGTCGGAGCCAGTACGAGACGTCCGCCCGCGGCGAGCGTCGGCCAGATGTCGCCCATCGCCACGTCGAAGCTGGGCGAGACCAGTTGCAGCACACGGCTCCCGCTGTGCAGCCCGTAACGGCGGATGTGGTTGTCGACCAGGTTGCGCAGCCCGCGGTGGGTGACGGCGACGCCCTTCGGCGAGCCCGTGGAGCCCGACGTGTAGATGACGTAGGCCGGGTGGTCCGGGGCCGCACACGCTGCCGTCACGTCCGGTGGCCGGTCCTGATCCGCGACGTCCGCGGCCAGGGCGTCCTCCAGCAGGAGGCGGGGCGTGCCCTCCGGCAGTCCGGCCTCGGCGTCCGCGGAGGTGATGAGCAGCGCGGGGGAGGAGTCGCTGATCGTGTAGGCGATCCGCTCGGCGGGATAGGTGGTGTCGACGGGCACGAACGCCGCACCCGCCCTGAGCGTGCCGAGCATGGCGACGACCAGCCCCGGCGAGCGGGGCAGCGCGAGGGCCACCAGGTCCTCGGGGCCGACGCCCCGGGCCGTCAGCTGCCGGGCGAGCCGGTCGGAGCGGACGTCCAGTTCCCGGTACGTCATGGTGGCGGAGCCGTGGACGAGCGCGACGGCCCCGGGGGCCTCGGCGGCTCGCCCGGCGATGAGCACGGGCACCGTCTCGTCGGTGAGCGGCACCTCCGTGTCGTTGAGCTCCACCAGGAGCCGCCGACGCTCGGCCGGTCCGAGCACGTCCAGGGACGAGACCGGGGTGTCGGGCTGCGCGGCGACGCCCGAGAGGAACGCGAGGAGGCGTTCCCGGTGCCCGGAGAGGCTCTCCAGGTCGTGCAGCTCGGGATTGCCCTCCAGCAGCAGGGACATCGACCCGCCGGCGGGATCGGGGCGGACGGTGATGAACAGGTCGAGGGTCGGGCCGAAGGCGAGGTTGTGGCTGGTGGCGGTTGTCCCGCCGAACCGCAGCGGAGCTCCGAACGGCATGAGGTTGACGATCGGGCCGAGCAGGGAGCCCACACCGCCGTCGGGGGCGAGTTCACGCTGGAGGTCCTCCAGACGGAACCGCTCGTGCTTGAGGGTGCGGGCGGCCTCACGGGTGAACTCCGGTACGAGCCGCGACAGTGTGGCTCCCGGCGGTACGTCCAGACGCATGGGGACGCTGTTCGTCACCATGCCCAGGACGCGGCGGGCCGCCACGCTGCGCCGTCCCGTGACGGGAACCCCGATCGTCACGTCGCGCCGTCCGGTCACCCGGTGGATGTAGGCACCGATGATCGTCATCAGCAGGATCTGCCACGTGGTGCCCGTCGCGGACGCCGTCTTCTCCAGCAGTTCCAGATCGTCCTGCGGGAGGGGTGTGGTCAGCCGCAGCCGCAGCATGTCCTCGGGCAGGGCGTTCCCCTCACCCCTGCGGCCGGGCATCCGCAGAGGTTCGGGCCGGTCGCCGAACCGGCTGAGCCAGTATTCGCGGTCGGCAGCGAAATCCCCGGAGACGCGGTACGCGGCTTCTTCGTCGAGAAGCGTCTTCAACGAACCGTCCACCGGGGGCACTTCGCTCTTCCCGGCGGCGAGCGCGGAATAGATTTCCGCCAGACGCCGTCCCAGAAGGTGAAAGCCGAATCCGTCTATGACGACGTGATGCATGCGGTAGTAGAAGAAGAATCTCTCCGCCGAGAGCCTGAGCAGCGCGAAGGTGGATACCGGTCCGGCAGCGAGATCGACGGGGCGTCGCACGTCGTCGCGCATCCAGCGTTCCGCCGCCGCCTCGGGCGCCGCGTCCGCCGAGAAGTCCACCAGGGCGAGGCGGCCGGCGTCCGCCGGTCCCACCACCTGCCACAACCCGGCGTCGTCCTGCACCACTTCCCGTATGCGCAGTGCCTCGGCCTCGGCCCGCAGCAGCGTCCACGCGTCGCCGAGGAGCTCCGGGTCGAGCGGGCCGTCGAAGGACAGGTACTCGGCGCAGTTGTACTTCTGGCCGGTCGTATCCAGTTGATGTGCGAACCACACCCCCTGCTGGCCGGCGGACAAAGGCAGCCGAACAGCTTCCCTGTCGACCATTCTCGACTCCATCAGCTCGGGGGCACGGGAATGACCACGATGGAGAGGCGGGCTATAGACGGCCTATACGGCATCCGGCCGGTACGCGGCGTGCGCGGAACCCCCGAGGGGCCCCGGAGGAACCCCGGAATGAGGCGATAGGCGGGATAGCGAAGAAATATAGGAACGGCCTCCAGGGTTCGAAACCGACCACGTTCCGCGGAATGGAGAAGCCGGATGGACGATCGCAGCCACTGGGCGCCGCTTGTCATCACCCCGGAGAGCACCGGGGCCGCAGCGACTCCGGACGGTCTGGTCGGCCACCTGAGGGGGCTGGACGGACTCGGCGCGCTCCTCACCCGCGAGAAGGCTCTCGTCTTCCGCGGCTTCCGGGTCACGCCGGCCGAGCTGGAGGAGGTGATGGACCTGCTGCTTCCCAGCCGGCTCGCCTACGTCCACGGCAACTCGCCGCGCACGAAGGTGGGGCAGAACGTCTACACCTCGACCGAGTACCCGCCCGAGTTCACCATCTCGATGCACAACGAGATGAGCTACGCGCACAGTTGGCCGGCCAGGCTGCTCTTCTTCTGCGACCGGGCGCCGGCGACGGGCGGGGCGACACCCGTCGTCGACGGTGTGCGCTGGCTGGAGGCGCTCGACCCGGAAGTCAGGGAGCGGTTCGCCGGCGGCGTGCGGTACCGGCAGAACCTGCACGGCGGCACGGGCTTCGGCAAGAGCTGGCAGGACACCTTCGAGACCGGCTCCCGGGAGGACGTCGAGGCGTTCCTCGACGGCACCGGCGCCGAGTACGAGTGGAAGAAGGACGGCGGACTGCGCGTCAGCCAGGAACGCCCCTCCACGGCCCGGCACCCCGTCACCGGCACGGAAGTCTGGTTCAACCAGGCCGATCAGTGGCACGTCGCGGGTCTCGGTGACGAGACGGCGGCGGCACTGCACCGGATCATGCCGGAGCAGGACCTGCCGCAGTCGGTCAGCTTCGCCGACGGCTCTCCCATCCCGGCGGACCACATCACGCAGGTGCGCGACCGGGGCCTGGAATGCGCGGTGGACGTCGACTGGCAGACCGGGGACCTGCTGCTCGTCGACAACATGCTCGTGGGCCACGGCCGCCGGCCGTTCACAGGACCCCGCCGCGTCCTGGTGGCCATGAGCGACTGAGGCACCCCACAGCTCCACGACGGCTTTTGGACCTTGTACCGATCCGGGGAGGATCCGTGGTGACAGCGCAGGGGCCCGTACCGCCCATGGACGGGCACGCGCTGCCCTTGTTCCTGCTCCAGATCGGGCTGTTGCTGCTGGTGGCGACACTCCTGGGCCGGCTCGCGGTCCGGCTCTCGCTGCCGCCCATCGTGGGCGAGCTGCTCACCGGTGTCGTGCTCGGCCCGTCCGTGCTCGCTCCGGTGCTGCCCGCCGTGCACGCGCGGCTGTTCCCCGCCGCGCCCGAGCAGTTCCATCTGCTGGACGCCTTCGGCCAGTTCGGCGTCGTCCTGCTGGTCGGGGTGACCGGGCTGCAGATCGACGCCCGGATGGCACGGCGCAGGAAGGCCACGGTCGCGCGGGTGAGCCTGCCCGGCTTCTTCGTCCCGCTCCTCCTGGGGGTCGGCGCGGGGATGCTGGTGCCCGGTTCGCTCCTCGTGGAGGGCGTCGAGCGTACGGTCTTCGCGGTGTTCCTCGGCATCGCGATGTGCATGACCGCCATCACGGTGCTCGCCAAGACGCTCATGGACATGGGGCTGATGCACCGCAACGTGGGCCAGCTCATCCTCGTCTCGGGCGCGGTGGACGACGTGCTGGGCTGGGTCGCACTCTCCGCGGTCGCCACCATGGTCACGTCGGGGCTCCAGTGGGCCGCGCTCGCCGGGACCGTCGTCCTCGTCCTGGTCTTCGTCGCCGGTGCCGCGCTGATCGGAAGTCCGCTCGTACGCAAGGTCATGACGGGCACGGTCGAGCGGGCCGATCCCGGGGTGACGCTCGGGACGGCCGTCGTGATCGTCCTCGTCTTCAGCGTGACGGCCCACATGCTGGGCATGGAGGCCGTGTTCGGCGCTCTGATCGCAGGCATCCTCATCCGCACGTCCGGGAAGGACGTGCTCACGCGGCTGGCTCCGCTGCGTACGTTCGTCGTCGCCGTGCTCGCGCCGGTCTTCTTCGCCGCCGCCGGGCTGCGGATGGACCTGACAGCGCTGGCCGACCCCGAAGTGCTGCTGACGGCGCTGGTCCTGCTGCTGGTCGCGACCGTGGGCAAGTTCGCCGGCGCCTTCGTCGGCGCGTGGACCAGCGGCCTCGGCCGGTGGGAAGCGGTCGCACTGGGCGCCGGCATGAACGCCCGCGGCGTCGTCGAGGTGGTTCTGGCGCTGGTCGGCCTGCGTCTGGGCGTGCTCAGCACCGAGATGTACACGGTGATCGTGCTGATCGCGGTCGCCACCTCACTCATGTGCCCGCCCCTTCTGCGCCGGGCGGTGCGGCGGATCGAGGTGACGTCGGAGGAGCAGCTCCGGCATGCGGAATTCGAAGCCACCTGGAACAGCACGAACGAACTCAGCCCTGCGGAAAAGGCGTAGAGGCTGCCGGGCCACCGAGAGAAAGGCAGTCAGTGAGCGTGCACGTGAACCCTTCTGCATCCCCGTCCTTCAGCGTCGTCCCGGGCGCACAGATCCTCGAGGCCGTCAGTGGAAAGGAGGAGAAAGTCACCCGTATCGTCGAATACGCCTACCGGTTGCACGGTGAAGGCCGGACGGTGAATCCGGACTCCTACTTCCTCGCGTTCCCCGACCGCCCCTCCTCGCGGATCATCGCGCTGCCCGCATCGGTTCAGGGCGAGGTCGACGTGCACGGGATGAAGTGGATTTCCAGTTTTCCCGAGAACGTCGCCGAAGGAATCCCGCGTGCCTCCGCGGTGCTGATTCTCAACGATGTACGCACGGGCTATCCGTTCGCCTGCATGGAGAGTTCCGTCATCAGCGCGGCACGCACCGCTGCCTCAGCTGCTCTCGCCGCGGTGGAACTGAGCAAACGGAGAGGCTCCCGTCCGGCACGTGTGGGCTTCGTCGGCACCGGGCTCATCGCGCGCTACATCCACACCTATCTCGCCGCGAACGGTTTCGCCTTCGACGAGCTGGGGATCCACGACCTCTCCGCGGAGCACGCCGCGGGCTTCCGCGGCTGTCTCGAACGGACGGCGGACGGCCGTGTCACGGTGCACAGCACGGCCGAAAGCCTGATCAAGTCCTCCGACCTGATCGTCTTCGCCACCGTGGCGGGAGCGCCGCACGTCTCCGACCCCGCGTGGTTCGCCCACAATCCGCTGGTGCTGCACGTCTCCCTGCGCGATCTTTCACCGGAGATCGTGCTCGCCTCCCACAACATCACGGACGACGTCGAGCACTGCATGAAGGCGAACACCTCGCTCCACCTGACCGAACAGCGCGTCGGGAACAGGGATTTCGTCGCCGGGACGCTCTTCGACGTGCTGACCGGGCAGGCCGACTGCCCACCCGGCCTGCCCGCGATCTTCTCTCCGTTCGGCCTGGGAGTGCTCGACCTGGCGGTGGCGAAGTACATCTACGACCAGATCGACGGCGAGGGTGCGCTGCAGACCGTCCCGGATTTCTTCAGCGAGATGAAGCGCTACGGGTGAACCGCCGTCCGGGAGCGAGCCCCGTCACGGATGAGCCGCCGACCCCACGAGCGGCGTGGAGTGACGGGGAAGCAGATCGCCGAGCAGGACGTGATCCTGTGCCACGTCGAAGGTCGCGGGGTTGAAGGCGTCGACGCTGCCGTCGAGTATCGCCTGGTAGGTGTGGCGGAGCGCCGCGCCGGGGTCCACACCGAGTTCCTCGCCGAGCTGCTGCCGGCCCTGGTGGAAGACGGCGAAGGCGTCCGCCTGCCGGTCGCTCGCGTAGAGGGCCACCATCAACTGGGCCCGCAGACGCTCCCGCAGAGGGTGCGCGCGGACGAGTCCGACCAGCTCCGAGATGATCTGCACGTGCTTGCCGAGCGCGAGATCCGCCGAGATGCGGCTCTCCAGCGTCTCCATGTACGCCTCCTCGATGCTGGGTCGCTCGGACTCCTCCAGATGCTCCGTCACATCCGTGAGAGTGGGACCCCGCCACAGGTCGAGAGCGGTCCGCAGCGAGACCGCCGCCTGCTCGTACCGCATCTCCCGTAATTCGGTGTGGCCCGCACGGGAAAGGGCGTAGAACTCGCCGTAGTCGAATCGCCCGGAGACGATCCGCAGCATGTAACCGGAACCCTTGCGGATGATCTCCGCATGGTTCTCCAGATGCTGCCGCAGCCGCGACGCGTAGGTGTAGATCTGGGCCTGGTAGG
>NZ_JBHSFH010000001.1:0-38770 GCF_042653885.1 Streptomyces ovatisporus | reverse complement strand
TCGTGCGCTGCTTGGCGCCGTTGAGCGGAATCTCTCCGCCTTCCGACCACAGTCCCACGGGGCCCAGGATCCGAAACTCCATCACCGATTGAACTCCTCTTTTGTCGCGTTGAATGACGGATCTACTCCGCATTGAATTGCGCAGTGAAGTGGAACGATGGCACCGGTGCAAAGGCGAACCCCGGACCTGAGGTCATGAGGGAACGTCAGCGAATCGGGTGTTCAGCGAAGAGGCGTGAAGGGCCCTGTCGAGGCCGCCCGCGGACAGCGGGTCAAGGATATGACCGGAGTCGCCGGGCAGACGGAGAAGTCCGTCGAACGTGCATGAGAAGCATCGTTGATCCCCGTTTCCCCCGTGAACGCTCCTGGTCAGGCAGGCGATTGTGTAGGTCCTCAAATCGCCGCGCCGGTGACTGTAGTCAGGCCTGCGAACGGGCGTCAAGTGGTCGCATGATAGAAAGGATCTTGCACGGGAATTCCCTGCTCAAGGGTTATGCAAAAAATCATTGGCAGGTGGGGCGGGGGAATCACCGTTGATTATCCGCCGACGCGATGACGGGAGCCGTCAAGCGTGCGCCCAATGAAGTCCGGAGAGCCGGACCGTGGTTTCCGGGTCCGCAATAGCTCCAGTATAGGTCAAATATCGGCGCGGTCCCGATCATCAATCGGAGGGCCGGAGAGCTTCGTTGACGAGATTGGGTTGCAATAGGTGACTGCTATCATCTCGACACCCATGGATTTCAACGTGGGTGACCTCTACGTCGATCTCCGTTCCAGTGTCGGACGCCGGCTCTTCCTGAAGTGCGAAGGCTTCAATTTCGCCGGGTCCGTCAAGCTCAAGGCCGCCACCGAGCTCGTGGAGGCGATGGAGCGGGAGAAGAAGCTCGCCCCGGGGGCGACGCTGATCGAGTCCTCGTCGGGCAACATGGGCGTCGCGTTGAGCATCGTGGCCGTCAGCCGCGGCTACCGCTTCGTGTGCGTGACGGACACGCGTTGCACGCGCGCCGCGCGGCGGGTGATGGAGACACTCGGCAGCGAGGTGCACGTCGTCTCCGAGCCCCATCCGGAGAGCGGCTTCCTCGGCGCCCGGCTGGCGTACGTACGGGAGCTGTGCGCGGCGGACGCCGGCTACCTGTGGCTCAATCAGTACGCCAACGAAGGCAACTGGATGGGGCATTACCGCACCACCGGTCCGGAGATCGCCAAGGCCTTCCCCACGCTCGACCTGCTGTTCGTCGGCGCCGGCACGACCGGCACGCTCATGGGGTGCGTCAACTACTTCCGGGAGAACCTGCCTTCGGTCACCGTCGTGGCCGTCGACGCCGCCGGCTCCGTGACCTTCGGTGAGCCGCCGGGGCGGCGTCTGATACCCGGGCTCGGTACGAGCGTACGGCCGGCGATCCTCGACACCTCGGGCGTGGACGACGTCGTGCACGTCGCCGAGGAGGACACGATCCGGATGTGCCACAGACTCGTACGGCACGGTTTCCTCTTCGGCGGATCGACGGGCACGGTCGTCAGCGGGGCGCTGAGCTGGATGGCGGCCAACGGCGTGGGCGACGACGTCACTTCGGTCGCCGTGGCCCCGGACTTCGGTGCCAACTACCTCGAGACGATCTACGACGACGAGTGGCTGGCGAGCGCCTACGGGACGGCCCGGCAGGCCGCATGGCCGCAGCCCGACCCCATCCGCTGACGCGTCCGCTCCGTCGGCCGGGGGGGGGCAACTTCACGCCGCGGCAATCCACTTCACCCCTTTCACGCCGCATCCGTGCCGGGCGTGCGGCGGACCGGTCCCCGGGCGGTTCTGTGTCCGCAGTCGACGCGTGGTGAAGGCACCGGCCTTCGCGTTGTCCGCTTCTCCCGTTATCAGGCGGATCAAAGTGACATTTCGTTCCGCCGCTGAAGTTTCCCTTTTTCGAGTCCGAAACAGAGTCTTGCGCGGACCGGAGCGACGAACGAATATTCCCCCCAGCGCTTGTCAGGGACACGGCGGAGATACTCCGTCGTGCCGCTGACCGCGCGCGCTCGGGCCCATCAAGGGCCCTCCGTTCTCCAACTGGAGGAAAATCAGTGAGGATCACGCGCACTACCCCCCATCGCACTCTTGCGAGACGCGTGCGGCTCATAGCAGTAACGTCCGGTCTCGCCGCTGCGGCGGCGCTCGCCCTTCCGGCGAGCAGTGCCTCGGCAGCCGAGCCGGCTCCGTCGACGTACAGTGCCGCCGCGCTCCAGGACGCGTCCGACGCCCTGCGTACCGCCCACGTCGGCGGTGCCGCCTGGTACACGGACAAGAAGACCGACAAGGTCGTCGTCACCGTCGACAGCACGGTCTCCAAGGCCGACCTCGCGAAGATCAAGAAGGAGGCCGGCAAGAACGCCGGTGCCCTCGAGATCAACCGCACCAAGGGCAAGTTCAGCAAGTACATCGCCGGCGGCGAGGCCATCACCACGGGCGGCGCGCGCTGCTCGCTCGGCTTCAACGTCCAGGACGGCGCCGGCAACAAGTTCGCCCTGACGGCCGGTCACTGCACCAACATCGGCAGCTCCTGGTCCATCGGGACCACGGTAGGCAGCAGCTTCCCGGGCAACGACTACGGTCTGATCCAGCACTCGGACCCGGGTGCGGCTGACGGACGTGTCTCCCTCTACAACGGCTCCTACCAGGAGATCACCGGCGCCGGCGACGCGCAGGTCGGCCAGTCCGTCCAGCGCAGCGGCAGCACCACCGGGCTGCACGGCGGCTCCGTCACCGGTCTCAACGCCACCGTCGACTACGGCCCCGACGGAATCGTCGAAGGCATGATCCAGACCAACGTCTGCGCCGAGCCCGGCGACAGCGGCGGCGCGCTGTTCTCCGGCGAGACCGCTCTGGGTCTGACCTCCGGCGGCAGCGGCAACTGCTCCTCCGGCGGCGTGACGTTCTTCCAGCCGGTCCCCGAGGCGCTTGCCGCCTACGGTGTGAGCATCATCTGAGCCCAGCGCTCTCCGTGATGTGAAGAGCCGGCCTGTGCACCCCTTTCGACGGGGCGCACAGGCCGGCGTCTTGCGTACGGGCCTCGCCCGTCTCCCGCGCCCTGGGCACCCGCGGATCGAACAGTCCGGTGACGTGCCGCTCCGCTGACCGGGCTGCGCACATTCCGCGTCATACGGTCGTCCTGACGTGCCGCCGGGCCGTCGAGCACGCGGAGGGACGGATCATGGAGACCAGCGACCGAGGCGGGAGTTCCCGGCCTTCACCGACCCGACGGGAACGGGGAGGCCCCGCGCACGGCGCGTCATCGTCCGGCGCGTCCTCGTCCGGCGCGGGCAGCCCCCCGCCGGGTCCGTACCGTCCCGGGTTCTGGCGCAGCCCGCTGCGGGGACCGTGGCTCACGTCCGTCCTCGGTACGGTCCTGCTCGCCGGTGTGACCGTGCTGTTCGTGACGGGCCTGCTCTCGTACGCCGCGTACAACCCCGGGCTGGGGCCGCCCAACGACAAGACGCCGGACAAGGGACTGCTGGGCTTCTACCTCTTCGCCTGGCCCACCGACCCGCCGTGGCTGTACCGCCTCACACAGGGCGTGCACGTCACGCTCGGAGTGGTGCTCGTGCCGGTGCTCCTCGCGAAGCTGTGGTCGGTGATCCCGAAGCTGTTCACGTGGCCGCCGCTGCGGTCGCCGAGTCACCTGCTGGAGCGCGTCTCGCTGCTGCTGCTCGTGGGCGGCGCGCTCTTCGAGTTCGCCACCGGGCTGCTGAACTCGCAGCTGCACTACATCTTCCCCGGCTCCTTCTACCCCCTGCACTTCTACGGTGCGTGGATCTTCATCGGCGCCTTCGTCGTCCACATCGCCTTCCGCATCCCGATCGCGGTGCGGATGCTGCGCAGCGGCCGGCTCCGGGCCGAACTGCGCACCCCCCTCGCGCGCACGGAGCCGGAACCGGCGGACGACACGGGCCTCGTCACTCCGAATCCCGCGCCCCCGACGATCTCGCGGCGCGGCGCACTGGGCATGGTGGGCGCCGGGTCGCTGGCACTGCTCGCGGTGACGGCCGGCCAGAGCATCGGCGGACCGCTCCGCGAAACGGCGCTGCTCGCCCCCCACAACCGCGAGCCCGGCACGGGACCCAACGGCTTCCAGATCAACAAGACCGCCGCCGCCGTGGGCATCCGTACGAGCGACATCTCGTCCGGGTGGCGGCTGACCGTCCGCTTCGAGGACCGCGAAGTGGTCCTCACCCGCCAGGACTTGCTCGATCTGCCTCAGCACACCGCCGCGCTGCCCATCGCCTGCGTCGAGGGGTGGTCCACCGAGGACCAGCAGTGGGCCGGGCCGCGTCTGACGACCCTGGCCGCCCTCGTCGGACTCCGGCACGAACCGCCGGGCGTCTTCGCCGAGTCCGTGCAGCGCCGCGGTTCCTTCCGCTCCGCGGCCCTGCGCGAGAACCAGGTACGCGACCCGCGTTCACTGCTCGCCCTGCGGGTCAACGGGGCCGACCTGTCACCGGACCACGGCTATCCGGCGCGGATCATCGTCCCGGCCAACCCCGGTGTGCACAACACCAAATGGGTCACCAGGCTGACCTTCGGAGCCACTTCATGAGCATCCGGCACCCCGGCGGCACCGGGCCCGACGGCGCGACCGGTTTCCGTGGACGTCTCCGGGCGCGCTACGGCGCCTCCCCGCTCCATCTGCTCCTGGTGCTCGCGTCCTTCGCCCTCACCGCGTACGCCGGCATCCGCCTGCTGAAGGGCGACGTCCTCGGCATCGTGGTGTGGTTCGCCGGCGCGGCGCTGGTGCACGACCTGCTTCTGCTGCCGCTTTACACCGTCACCGACCGTGCGCTGCAGGCATTGCTGCGGAACGGACGGCGCGGGCCGCGCGGCACCGGACAGCGAGGGCAGGTCAACTACGTGCGCGTGCCCGCCTTCGTCTCGCTGGTCCTGCTGCTGGTCTGGTATCCGCTCATCCTGGAACGGGTGGACCACTACACCTCTTTCACGGGGCTCGACGACGGCGTCTTCTGGGGACGCTGGCTGCTGATCACGGCTGCCCTCTTCGCCGTGTCGGCGCTGTGTCTGGTGGTACGGACGTGGCGGGCACGCCCCCGCCGGGCCGACGCGGACACGGACACGGACGCGAACACGGACGCGGAGTAGCGCAGCCGCGGACACGGACGCGGAGTAGCGCAGCCACGGACACGGACACGGAGTAGCGCAGCCGCGGACACGGACGCGGCGTAGCGCAGCACGGAAGGCAGCGGGGCGCGGTCCCGGGCCGGCGGAAGCAGCAGGGCGAACAGCAGGAGGACCAGCCGGGCTCAGCCCCGCCGGGCGATCGCGAACCCCCGTACGGGGACGGTCACTCGGGTCGGGTCACCGCTGTCCATGTGGCGCCCGGTGTGGCGTGCGCGCTCGTCGTACAGGTCGACGGTGACGGGTCCCTCTCCGGGCAGCGACACCTCGACGGTGTGCTCCTGTCCGTCCCCGTTGTTCAGCAGCGCCAGGGACTTCTCCGGCCCGCTCAGCACGAGCCGCGACACGACGGGCCGCACGAGGAGCGCGTCCACTCGCAGCGCCCCCTTCTCCACCCCCTCCGCGCGGGCGTGCAGCCGCTCGCCCGGGCGCACGGCGGCCGGGAGCGCCACGGGAGTCAGGGCCCCCGGCGCGGGGCTGATCCCCTGCGGGCCGCCGGTGCCGTGGTCGATCCGGCCGAGCGTGCGAGCGTCCGTACGCCAGACGGTGACACCCGCTCCCGGCCGGTCGACCAGGTCGACGACGGGGGAGACGAGCAGGGGCAGCTTCCCTTCCGGCAGCCGCCAGGAGAGCCCGTCCCCGTCCGACAGCCGTACATACGCGTCGCCGCTGTACTGCGACTCGCCGGTCCATGGGGAGTCGGGACGCACGATCTCCGCGGAGCCGGCCGGCTCCGCCTCCTCCGCCTCCATCACGCGCAGCCCGTCGCGCTCGGCGATCCGGTCGAGCGCGGACAGTGCGAGAGACAGGCCGCGCAGGGCGAGGGCGTCCAGCGCGAGCATGGACAGCTGGCCGTGGATGGTGGATTCCGCCCCGGAGTTGCGGTTGATCTTCCCGTCCGGGCCGATGCCGTCGAAGGTGACACCGGTCCGTGGGTCGTAGACCGCTTCGCCCGCCGCGTTGGCGCCGAAGTACCACGCGGCGGTGAGGGCCGCCAGCGGGTACAGGCCGGGCCGACGGCCGTGCTCGGCGGCCGACAGCAGGGACTGGAGACGTGAGTCGACGCCGTAGGCGATCTGGTTGCGGTCTGCGGGCGCCGGGAACCACCCGTTGTCGCAGCCTCCGGCTGTCAGCAGCTCCGGTGTGAATCCGGCCGTGTCGGAGAGGGCCGCGGCCAGCAGTTGCGGACGTCCGAGCACGTCGGCCGCCTCGGCCACCGCGGCGGGCATCTGCGCACCCCACGCGTGCCACTGGGAGAGGGACGTGGCCGTGGGCAGCATCGCGCCGTAGGGCCACTCCTCCGCGGAACCCGCACGCAACGAGGCGATGCCCTCGGCCAGTCGGGCCGCCGCCCGCGTGGCCCGGCGCCCACCTCCGGCCCGCACGTACGCGGTGAGGCCGAGCACCGCCTCCGAACTGGCGTCCGCGCCATGGGTGATCAGCCAGCCGGGCACGCGGCGGCCGTCGGCCGTCTCCCAGGTTCCGTAACGCGGGAGGACGTCGCGCTCCAGGGCGTCCAGCGCGAGCTCGAAGCGGGTGCGCAGGAACGAGGCGAAGGGCGGCTCCGTCCGGCGGAAGAGGGCGTATCCCTCTCCGAGGGCCCACAGGAAACGGGCCAGCCAGTAGGAGGGGCCGGAGTCGGAGGGGTCGGGGGTCTCGGGCGGCAGGGCACTGCGGTTCAGGGTTCCGTCGGCCTGCTGCCACAGCACGACGTTCCCGGCGTGCGCGCCCGTCGTCGTCTGCAGATAGCAGAGCCCGCGCAGGAGTTGGCGGGCCGAGCGTGCGCTGGCGGCCGCTCCCGTGAGTGCGTGGTGCCGCAGGTGGACGACCGCGGCACGGGCCATGTCGTCGGCGTTGTAGGCGCCTTGCTCGTAGTGCCCGGTCTGCGGGTCGAGGGCGCCGCCGCCGATGCGGCGGTAGGAGCCGTCCTGCCGGCGGTCGGCGTACGTCCACAGTGCGCCCAGCGCGGGCTCCTCGCGCAGCCGGTAGGTGTCGTGCCCGGGGACCGGTTCCGGACGCACGGTGTCGCCGAGGAAGTCGAGATGGGCTGGGTTTGCGAGCGCTCCGCCGTCCGTCGGGCGGGAGTCGGTGCCGCTCGCCGCTGCTGGGGTCGTACCGAGTCCGGCCGCGAGAGGCACGGCTGCTCCCAGGGCGAGGAGGCTTCTGCGGGGGACGGGCATGGCGGGCTCTCACCTTCGGCTCAAAGCTGCGGGCTCGGGAGGGACGCACCTTGCCCGTTTAAATCGGTTTAGACAACCCTCCGTGCGAGGCTGGGTGCCGTCGGCCGTCGCCGGCCTTCCGGCGGAGATCCTCGTGGGTCTCGTCATCGCATGGTTCGTCTGCTGCTGGGAACCTCCGCCTTGCGACGCACCGCACCGGACGCCGCGAGCTTCCCGGCAGACCTTCCCGGCCGCAGCGCTAGCGCGTGAAGGTCCTGCTGTCCAGGCCGGTGTCCGAAGAGGCCAAAAACAGCGGCAGGTTGACGCCGGTGAGGCGACCGAAGCTGGCCTGAAGACCTCTCAGACGGCCGAAAACGCGTCAGAACGACTCTCCGGCAGCCGAAATGGCCACACCTAGCCACTAGTTACACATGAATTCGTGGCAGGTACTTGCCATTGCCTACGGGCCTCTTGTGACTCGTGAGTACCAGGCGTTTAATTTTCTCCGCGCGTAGACATTCCGACCCCCACCGGGACAGTCGCCGAGGAGGCCCCCCATGATCGACTCCAGCTCGGGTGCGAGACCCAGGCTCACCAGACGCTCACTGATGCGCGGCACTGCCGTGACGCTGGGTCTGGCCGCAGGTGGGGGCGGCCTGCTGGGAACCGGAACCGCCCGCGCGGCGGCGTCCTTCCACAACCCCTTCGCCGGCTACGAGATGACCGGTACCTGGCAGGAGCACATCGACCGGGGCTCCCTGGGCGGCATCGACTACGGCATGGGCGTGGGCACGGATCTTCCCGCCGCGGGCGGCGGAGTCGTGACCAACCTCCCGGAGAACGGCACCGGAGGCCATACCGTCACCATCCAGCACGACAACGGCTACCGGACTCAGTACATGCACCTCTCGGAGTTCCTGCTCGCCGACGGTGCCTCGATCGCCGCCGGCGGCATCGTCGGACGTTCCGGCGGGGAGCCCGGAGCGCCCGGCTCGGGGTCCTCCACGGGGCCGCACGTGCACTGGCACATGATCGACCCGGGCGGTGTGCGGATCGACCCGCTCGTCTTCCTCGGCGGCTCCGGCGGTGGGGGAACTCTGCCGAAGACCACCACCGAGCAGGACGGCGTGCCCGGAGTGGTCATGTGGCAGCGGGCCCAGAAGTGGCTGTCCCTGGAATCCGGTTACGGCGGCCCCGTCGACGGCGACCCGGGTGTGCAGACATACGCCGCACTTCAGCGCAACATGCGCGACCACTACGGATACACGGGCCCGGCCGACGGCGATCCGGGGCCGCAGACCTGGTCGGCTGTGCAGCGGCTGGCGGCCGAGTATGGTTACGGCGGCCCCGTCGACGGGGTCATGGGAGCCGGTTCGTGGCGGGGTCTCGCCCGGTTCCTCAACAAAGACCGCTGGGACTAGCACAAATACGCAACCGACGGGAGCACGCGGCCCTACAGTGCCGCTCAGCAGCTCACCGGCGACCCGAATCACCGGCTACGTGTGGTGAGTTGCCGACTGCGAAATGTGCTTCCTGGTTGCTCCTCAGAGCTGTGATCTGCCACACAGTCACGGTGTGGCATGTAAGCGGACGGTTACATGGCCATGACAAACGTAATGTCCATTGCGTTGAGTCTGGATTACGCGCGGGAGAAGGCCCTGCTTGCTGCGCCACAGGGGGCGAAATGCCCTGTCGTGGCCACGACGCTCTCAGCTGACTGAGAGTGACGAACAGGCGGGGAGGAGTCAGTTGACCGCATGGAAAACCGTCCCGTCTACTACGCATGGTCAGCTGACCGAGGTGATCGTGCAGTCGGGAGAAATCATGAGGATGCTGGATACGGACGCGTCCGACGTGTCCTCGCGATCGAGTCTGGTCATCGCGGTCAACCCCGTGCACCGGCCGTCACCGCGACTGACCGCGGCCGCCGCGGCAGCGGGTGCACTGGGCGTACTGGAACTGCCGGTCGGGGACTCCCGCTCGGTCGCCGAGAACCTGGAGCGCACCGACCGCTGGTCGAAGCGCCCGTTCGGTGTCCGGGTACGTCCGGGCTGCGGTGTGACCGTGGCCGGCCTTCCCGCCCTGGCCGGCACCGTGCTGCTCGCCGACCCGGCCCGCTCGCCCGAGGAGTTCGCGGGACGCCGGGTGCTCGTCGAGGTGACCGACCGTGCCGAGGCGCTGCGCGCCGCCGCCGCGGGAGCCCACGGCCTGATCGTCCGCGGCACCGAGAGCGGCGGACGCGCCGGTGAACTGAGCACGTTCGTACTGCTTCAGCAGGTCCTCGCCGACCCGGACATCGACCTGCCCGTGTGGGCGTGGGGCGGCATCGGCCCCCACACCGCCGCCGCCGCCGTCACCGGCGGGGCCGAAGGCGTCGTGCTCGACACCCAGCTGGCGCTCCTCGACGAGGCGGGACTGCCCCTGGACGTCGCGGAGGCGCTCGACGGCCTGGACGGCTCCGAGACCGTGCTGCACCACGGCGTGCGCGTGTTGCGCCGGCGGGGTCCGGGCGTACCGGAACTGCCGGAGGACGAGGCCGAGTTCGCGGCCCGTGTCGGCGGGAACGATCTGCGCACCCAGTTCCTGCCCGTCGGACAGGACGCCTTCCTGGCCGCCTCCTTCGCCCGGCGCTGGAGCACCGTCGCCGAAGCCGTCCGCGGTGTCCGCGAGGCCGTCGTGGCGGCGATCGAGGACGACGAGCCGGCGACCGCCCTGGGCGCGGGCTCGCCCGGCGCCCTCGCGCTCGGCACCCGGCTGCCCGTCGCGCAGGGCCCGATGACCCGCGTCAGCGACCAGCCGGAGTTCGCCGCCGCCGTCGCCGCCGAGGGCGCGCTGCCCTTCCTGGCACTCGCGCTGGCGGGCGCGGAGCAGACCAGGACGATGCTGGAGGCCACCAAGGCGTCGCTCGGCGACGCCCCTTGGGGCGTGGGCGTTCTCGGATTCGCCGACGAGGAGATCAGATCGGCGCAGCTCGACGTCGTACGCGACGTGCGCCCCACCCACGCGATCATCGCGGGCGGCCGTCCGGCGCAGGCCGCGGCGCTGGAGGCGGAGGGGATCTCGACCTTCCTCCACGTGCCTTCGCCGGGGCTGCTGCGGCAGTTCCTCGCCGCAGGGGCGCGCAAGTTCATCTTCGAAGGTGCCGAGTGCGGCGGCCACGTGGGTCCCCGCAACAGCTTCCCGCTCTGGGAGGCGCAGGTCGAGGTGCTGCAGCAGTTCCTGGCCGAGGAGAGACCCGAGGCGGCGGGGGCACTGACCGTTCTCTTCGCCGGCGGAGTGCACGACGAACGCTCGGCGTCGATGGTCGCTGCGCTCGCCGCCCCACTCACCCGGGCCGGGGTTCCCACCGGCGTACTGATGGGCACCGCATACCTGTTCACGGAGGAAGCGGTGCGGGCCGGAGCCATCCAGCCGCTCTTCCAGCAGCAGGTCGTCGCCGCCGAGCGCACGGACCTGCTGGAGACCGCACCGGGACACGCGACGCGCTGCGCGCACAGCGCCTTCACCGCCGACTTCGCGGGGCTCAAGCAGAAGCTGAGCGAGGCCGGAGTCCCGGACCGGGAGATCTGGGAGCAGCTGGAGAAGTTCAACGTCGGCAGGCTGCGCGTCGCCAGCAAGGGCATCGAGCGTGTCGGCCCGGAGCTGCGCAGCGTGGACGAGGAACGACAGGGCGCCGAGGGCATGTTCATGGCCGGCGAGGTCGTCGTGCTGCGTGAGGACGTCACCACCGTCGCCGCGCTGCACGAGTCCGTCGGTACGCACGCCGCCGACCGGCTCCGCACCCGCGCCGGGCAGCTGCGCGCCGAACTGGGAGTCGGGGGAGGGGCGTCGGAGGAACCCGCCGCCGATCCGCTGCGGATCGCGGTCGTCGGCATGGCGGGCATGTTCCCCGGAGCGGAGGACCTCTCCACGTTCTGGGCCAACGTACTCGCGGGCAAGGACTGCGTGACCGAGGTGCCCGGCGAGCGCTGGGACCCCGAGATCTACTTCGCGGAGGACGGCGACGGTGAGCGCACTCCTTCGCGGTGGGGCGGCTTCCTGCCCGAAATACCCTTCGACCCGCTGAGCTTCGGCATACCCCCGGCCTCACTCGCGGCCATCGAGCCGGTTCAGCTGCTCGCCCTGGAGGCGGCGCGCCGCGCCCTGGCCGACGCGGGCTACGAGGGACGGCCTGCCGACCACTCCCGTACGTCCGTGGTGTTCGGAGCCGAAGCGGGCAGCGACCTGTCCAACGCGAGCGCGCTCCGCGCGGTGCTGCCCGCCTACGTGGGCGACCTGCCCGCCGCACTCGACGAGCAGCTGCCCCGGCTCACCGAGGACTCCTTCCCCGGCATGCTCGCCAACGTCATCGCCGGGCGCATCGCCAACCGGCTCAACCTCGGCGGCGCCAACTACACGGTTGACGCCGCCTGCGCGTCCTCCCTCACCGCCGTGGACGTGGCCTGCAAGGAACTGGTCACCGGTACGAGCGACGTCGTGCTGTGCGGCGGCGCCGACCTCCACAACGGCATCAACGACTACCTGCTCTTCTCCTCCGTGCACGCCCTCTCGCCGACGGGCCGCTCCTCCACCTTCGACCAGAGCGCGGACGGCATCGCCCTCGGCGAGGGCGTCGGGTGCGTCGTCCTCAAGAGGCTGGCGGACGCCGAACGCGACGGGGACCGCATCTACGCCGTGATCGACGGCGTGGGCAGCGCAAGCGACGGCCGGGCCCTGGGCCTGACCGCGCCGCGGCCCGAGGGCCAGCGCGCCGCCCTCACCCGCGCCTACCGCAACGCGGGTGTCTCACCTGCCGAGGTCGGTCTCATCGAGGCGCACGGTACGGGCACCGTCGTCGGCGACCGTACGGAACTGGCGACCCTCACCGAGGTGTTCACCGAAGCCGGTGCGGAGCCCGGCAACTGCGCCATCGGCTCCGTCAAGTCGCAGATCGGGCACACCAAGTGCGCCGCGGGACTCGCCGGGCTGATCAAGACGACGCTGGCCCTGTACCACGGCATCAAGCCGCCGACGCTGCACATCGAGCAGCCCAACGCGGCCTGGAAGGCGGACAGCAGCCCGTTCTACTTCCACGACGCGGCGCGGCCCTGGGCGGCCGAACCGGCCGGGCGCGTCGCCGGCGTGAGCGCCTTCGGATTCGGTGGCACCAATTTCCACGCCGTCCTGCGCGCCTACGACCAGGCACCGCCCGTGCACGCCAGCGACGAGTGGCCCGTCGAACTGTTCACGTTCCGCGGCAAGGACGCGGCAGCGGGGCAGCGCGCCGTGCGCAGGCTGCTGGAGAAGGTGGAGCAGTCCGGACGAGGCGGCAACTGGCGCCTGCGGGACTACGCACGCGGCGCCGCACGCGTCAGCGACTCGGCCGCCGTACGCGGCGAGCCCGTCCGTATCGCCCTGCTCGCGCAGAGCGTCGAGGAGCTGACCGCGCTGCTGCGACGCGCGGCGGACGGAGTGCACGACCCCAAGCAGGGCATCTACGCGGCTCCCGCCGACGCCGGCGACGGCGCGGGCAGTGCCGGGGGACAGGGAGCGCTGGCGTTCCTCTTCCCCGGCCAGGGCAGCCAGCGTCCCGGCATGCTGGCCGATCTCTTCGTGGCCTTCCCCGAACTGCAGCGGTACCTCCAGCTCGGCTCGCGCTGGGCGGACGCGCTCTACCCGCCCGCC
Organism: Streptomyces ovatisporus; assembly: GCF_042653885.1. Classification (NCBI taxonomy): domain Bacteria; kingdom Bacillati; phylum Actinomycetota; class Actinomycetes; order Kitasatosporales; family Streptomycetaceae; genus Streptomyces; species Streptomyces ovatisporus. Next base: position 25,771 of record NZ_JBHSFH010000001.1, on the reverse strand, counting down.
GCGTTCGACAAGGAGACCAAGGAGCGGCAGCTGGCGCGCATCACCGACACGGCAGTCGCCCAGCCCGCCCTGGGCATCGTCGAACTCGCGGCGGCCGATCTGCTCGGCTCGCTCGGTATCCGTCCCGACATGGCGGCGGGCCACAGCTACGGCGAGCTCGTCGCGCTCGGAGTCGCCGGCGCGATGGCACCGCAGGACGTGCTCACCGCGAGCGCCGCACGCGCCGAGGCCATCCTCGACCAGGTCCGGGACGGTGACGCGGGTGCCATGGCGGCCGTGACCGCCGTACCCGGGAAGGTCGAAGAGGTGCTGGGACTGGCCGGCCTGGACGGCGAGGTCGTCACCGCCAACCGCAACTCGCCGAAGCAGACGGTGATCTCCGGTCCCACCGACGCCGTGACCAGGGCGGTCGGCCACCTCCGGGACGCCGGTTTCTCGGCCAAGCCCCTCCAGGTGGCGTGTGCCTTCCACAGCCCCCTGGTGGCGGGTGCGGGCGAGGCGTTCGCCGGGACGCTCGCCGCGATGGACGTGCACGCGCCCGCCCTTCCCGTCTGGGCGAACAGCACGGCCCAGCCCTACGACACCGACCCCCATGCGGTGCGCGCAGGACTGGCCGGGCAGATCGGGTCGCCGGTCAGGTTCGCGGACCAGATCGAGGCGATGTACGACGCGGGCGCCCGCGTGTTCACGGAGGTCGGCCCGGGCAAGGTCCTGACCAGGCTGGTCTCGGCCGTCCTCGGTGACCGTCCGCACACTACGGTCACACTCGACGACGCGCGGCGCGGAGGACTGTACGGTTTGCTCTCCGGCGTCGCACAACTCGCCGTCGCCGGTACGGACGTACGCACCGGAAAACTCTTCCAGGGGCGCGACGCCGTCGACCCGGAGACCGCCACCCCGGTCAAGTCCCCCGGCTGGACCGTGGACGGACAGCTCATCCGCCTCGCCGACGGCACCATCCCGCCCAACGCCCTGCAACCAGCCCGCCCAGTCACGGAGCTCATCGTGCCGGAATCCCCCACCCAGGACGGCGTCACGCTGTCCGGTCCGGACGCTCTCATAGCCGAATTCCTGCGTACCAGCAGAGAAATGGTGACAGCGCAGCGCGACGTGCTGCTGCGCTATCTGGGAGCCACCGAACTTCCCCCCACCGCAGCCGGAGACCACACACTGCCGTCCCCGACGGTCACACTGCCGGCCGCCCTTCCCCCAGCCGCGGCCCCCGCCCCCACAGCCGCCCCCACAGCCTCCGCCGCGGTCCCCGCACCGGCTGCTGCTCCCGTCGTGCAGGCCGTTTCCGCTGCTGCTCCCGTGCTGGATGCGGATGCGGTGCTGGGTTCGGTGCTGGCGGTGGTGGCGGAGCGTACGGGTTATCCGGTGGACATGATCGAGCCGGGCTTGGATCTGGAGGCGGATCTGAGTGTGGATTCGATCAAGAGGGCGGAGATCGCGGGTGAGTTGGCGGTGCGGCTGGGTCTGCCCGTCGATCAGGACGCGGATCTGGACGAGCTGAGCACCGCCCGTACCGCTGCCGGGATCACCGAACTGCTCATGGCACGCCTGGGCACGACCGCCCAGGCCGCCGCACCGGCTGCTGCTCCCGTCGTGCAGGCCGTTTCCGCTGCTGCTCCCGTGCTGGATGCGGATGCGGTGCTGGGTTCGGTGCTGGCGGTGGTGGCGGAGCGTACGGGTTATCCGGTGGACATGATCGAGCCGGGCTTGGATCTGGAGGCGGATCTGAGTGTGGATTCGATCAAGAGGGCGGAGATCGCGGGTGAGTTGGCGGTGCGGCTGGGTCTGCCCGTCGATCAGGACGCGGACCTGGACGAGCTGAGCACCGCCCGTACCGCTGCCGGGATCACCGAACTGCTCATGGCACGGCTCGGCGGTGGCGCCCCCGCCGCCGACGAGACCCCGGTCCCCGCCGAGGAGGCCGCACCGGCAGCGGCCGGCGGCGAAGCAGTCGTCGTACCGCCGCAGCGCCTGGAGTTCACCGAGACCGAGCTGCCCGCGCCCGCTGCCGCGCTCCCCGCGGGCACCACGGTGACGCTCCTCGGCAGCGGCCCGCTCGCCGGTCTCCTGACCGAGAAGCTGACCGCGGCCGGCGCCGTACCGCAGACCGTCCCCGAGGGGCAGCTGCCGGAGCGGATCGGTGACGCCGTCGTGCACCTGCACGCCTTCGAGTCGCCGGACACCCAACTCCCGGAGATGTTCCCGCTGTTCCAGTCGGTGCTGGCAGCCGGCCCGAAGCGTCTCCTGGCCGTCGACCGCCGCGGTGAGGGTGCTGCCACGGGCCTGCGCGGCTTCTTCCGCAGCGTCGCCCGGGAGTACGAGGAGCTGACCGCCTCCCTGGTCGAGGTCGGCTCGGACGACGGCCTGGACAGGGTCGCCGAGACCCTCGTCGCCGAACTCGGCGCCACGGAACGCGAACCCGTCGTCCTCGCCGACGGCGGACGCAGGCGGGCCCTGAAGCTGACCCGCACCGACCTGGGCGCCGTCGCCGCCACCGGCGCCGGACCCGCGGGCGACGGCGTCTCCGAGGCGGCCGCCGCCGGTCTCGACCGCGACTCGGTCGTCCTGCTGGTCGGCGGCGCCCGCGGCATCACCGCACGCTTCGCCCGTACGATCGCCGACGCGAGCCGCTGCCGCATCGAACTCCTGGGCCGCACACCCGTGCCGGCCGACGCGGAGGACCCGGCGACCGCCTCGGCGCGCGGCCGTGACGAGCTGCGCAGCGCCTTCATCAGCTCCGGCATGAAGTCGCCCGCGGAGATCGAACGCGCCGTCGCTGCCGTGCTGTCCGAGCGTGAGGTACGCGAAACCCTCGCCGCGCTGCGTGAGTCGGGCAGCCAGGCGCGCTACCGCTCGGTGGACGTGATGGACGAGGAAGCCGTCCGTGCCGCCGTCAAGGAGATACACGCCGAACACGGCAGGCTCGACGGAGTCGTGTACGCGGCCGGAGTCATCGAGGACAAGCTCATCGCCGAGAAGACACCGGACTCCTTCCGCAGGGTCTTCTCCACCAAGGCCGACGGCGCCCGCGTGCTGCTCGACGCGGTGGCCGCGCTGCCCGAGGGCCCGCGCTTCGCGGTGCTGTTCGGAAGTATCGCCGCCGCCCTCGGCAACCGGGGCCAGTGCGACTACGCCTCGGCCAACGACGCCCTGGAGGAGCTGGGACGCAGGTGGTCCACCGAGGACCGCCGCGGACTCACCGTCCACTGGGGTCCGTGGGCGGCGTCCGAGACCAACAGCGGCATGGTGACCCCGGAGCTGATGCGCTCCTACGCGGCGCGGGGCATCAAGCTCATCGACCCCGAGGAGGGGCCGCTGAGTCTGCTGCGCGAACTCGCCTGGGGGGCGCCCACGGTGCACGCGGTGGTCTCCGCTGCATCAGGATGGTGACACCGGTGGCCACCCCCTCCCGCAGGCCGGTCGCAGTCGTCGGCATGGCCGCGCTCTTCCCGGGCGCGGCCGACCTCGACGGCTACTGGCGGAACATCCTCGGCGGCGTCGACGCCATCACCGACGTGCCTGCCGGGCGCTGGGACGAGGAGTTCTACGCGGCGGACGGGCCGAGGCGTGCCGACAGGGTCTACTGCCGCCGCGGCGGGTTCGTCGACCAGGCCGCCGAGTACGACCTGACCCGCTTCGGCATCATGCCCAACTCGGTGCCCGGCACCGAGCCCGACCAGCTGATCGCGCTGGACGTGGCGCACCAGTCCATCCAGGACGCGGGCGGCGAGACGGTCCTGCCCGCGGACCGGCAGCGGGCGGGTGTCGTCCTGGGCCGCGGCGGCTACCTCACGCCCGGACTGGTCCGGCTCGACCAGCGGGTGCGTACCAGCAACCAGGTCGTGCGCACCCTGCGCGAGCTGGTGCCGGAGCTCGACGACGAGCGGCTGGAGCAGGTGCGGGCGGCCTTCGCCGCGCAGCTCGGCCCGGAGGCCCCCGAGTCGGCCATCGGGCTGGTCCCGAACCTGGCCGCCTCGCGGGTCGCCAACCGGCTCGACCTGCGCGGCCCGGCGTACACCGTCGACGCGGCCTGCGCGTCGTCGCTGGTGGCCGTCGACCACGCGGTGCGTGAACTGGACGCGGGGCGCTGCGACATCATGCTCGCCGGCGGCGTGCACCACTGCCACGACATCACGCTGTGGAGCGTCTTCAGCCAGCTCGGCGCGCTCTCCCGGAGCCAGCAGATCCGCCCCCTGCACCGCGGGGCGGACGGCGTGCTCATCGGGGAGGGCACCGGCGTCGTGGTGCTGAAGCGGCTGGAGGACGCCGAGCGCGACGGCGACCGCGTCTACGCCGTCGTCTCCGGTACGGGAGTGGCCAGCGACGGACGGTCCGCGAGCCTGTTCAACCCCGACCCCGGCGGCCAGGTGCGCGCCGTACGCCAGGCGTGGGACGTGGCGGGACTCGACCCGCGCGCCGCGGACGCCATCGGTCTGATCGAGGCCCACGGCACCGCCACACCCGCCGGCGACGAGGCCGAACTGACCACTCTCACCGAGGTGTTCGGCGGGGCGGTGGGCGGTGCGCCCGCCGCCATCGGGTCCGTGAAGTCCATGATCGGCCACACGATGCCGGCTGCGGGGATCGCCGGATTCATCAAGGCCGCGCTCGCCGTGCACCACGGTGTGCTGCCCCCCACCCTGCACTGCGACGACCCGCACCCGGCTCTCGCGGGCACCCGATTCCGTCCGCTCGCCGAGGTACGCCCCTGGCAGCAGCCGGAGTCGGGAGCCCCGCGCCGGGCAGGGGTCAACGCCTTCGGCTTCGGCGGCATCAACGCACACGTCGTACTCGAACAGCCCGCAGGCCGCACGACCCCGGCCACTGCCGCACCCACCGCCGCAGCTACTACCCCCACTACCACCGCCACCGTCTCCGAACCGGAGCGGGTGCTGCGGCTGGCCGCCGAGAGCCCCGAGGCCCTGGCAGTCCTCCTGGACCGGGAGGACTCGGCCGTCCTCGCGGCCGGACTCGACGAGCAGGCCGAAGTGACGGAGCCGTGCCGGCTCGGCATCGTCGACCCCACGGCCCGGCGGCTGAAGCTGGCCCGGAAGGCGGTGAGCAAGGGCGCGCCGTGGCGGGGCCGCAGCGACGTGTGGTTCAGCCCCCGTCCGATGCTCGGCGCCGCCGGTGGCCGTACGGCGTTCGTCTTCCCCGGCCTGGAGGCCGAGTTCGAACCGCAAGTGGCGGAGCTGGCCGAGCGGTTCGGGCTCGAATGGCCGCACGGCGACGACGAGAACGGCGCCAAGGTCGGCGACGTCGGCCGGCACGGTGCCGCCGTCTTCCAGCTGGGCAGGGTGCTGGACGCCGCGCTGCGCAGGCTCTCCGTCGTCCCCGACGCCGTCGCGGGCCACAGCGTCGGGGAATGGACGGCCATGGCGTGCGGCGGCATCCACTCCGCCGACGAAGTCGACGCGTTCCTCGCCGAGTTCGACCCGGACGCCCTGCGGGTGCCGGGCGCCGTCTTCGGCGTGCTCGGCATGCCCGCCGAGCAGGTGCTCGCCGAACTGGACGGCCGCGACGACGTGGTGCTCTCCCACGACAACGCGCCCAACCAGTCGATGATCTGCGGCCCCGAGGACGCGGTGGAGGACATCGTCGTCCGCATGCGTGCGCGCGGCGTCATCGGCCAGGTGCTGCCGTTCCGCTCCGGCTTCCACACCCCGATGCTCGCCCCGTACCTCGGCCCGATCCGCAGCGCCGCCGAGAGCTACACCCTGCACCCGCAGACCACCCCCGTATGGTCCGCGACGACGGCGTCGCTCTATCCGCAGGAGCCGGAAGCCGTACGGGAACTGTTCGTACGGCACCTGCTGGAGCCCGTGCGGTTCCGGCTGATGATCTCCGCGATGTACGAGGCGGGCCACCGCGCCTTCATCCAGCTCGGCGCGGGACAGCTCGGCTCCCTCATCGACGACTCCCTCTCGGGACGCGACCACCTCGTCGTCTCCGCCCACGCCGGCAACCGCGACAGTTTCGCGCAGCTGCGCAGGGTCGTCACCGCGCTGTGGGTGGACGGCGCCGCACCGGACGTGACGCCCCTTCTGCAGGGGGGCACGCGAGGAGCGACCGTCCCGGCCCGTGCGGCGACGCAGCGGGCGGCTGCCGGGACCAGGCGGCCCGGCGTACGGCTGGACCTGGGCGGAGCGCTCGTCTCCCTTCCCGAATCAGTACGCGGAACGCTCGCGGGAGCGGCCACGGGCACCGTCGCGAAACCGGCTGCGGCAGCAGCCCCGGCCTCCGCCTCACTCGCCCGTCTCGACCAGGCCGGTTCGCGCAATCCGCTGGCAGCCGAACTCTCCGCACTGCTCAACGACACGGCGTCCGCCGCCGCCGACCTCATCGGCGCCGGGGCGCGCAGGGCGGCACCCGCACGCGGACCGGTACGGCGCCCGGCCGTGCCCGCGCAGCGCCCGGCCGCCGCACCACCCGCGGCCGCCGCTCCGCCGCCCCGCACCCCGGATGTGCCTGCGGTCCTCCGGGTGGACATCGAGGAGATGCCCTACCTCCTCGACCACTGCTTCTTCCGGCAGCGTCCCGGCTGGCCCGACCCGGCGGACCGCTGGCCGATCGTTCCGGCCACGACCGTCATCAAGCACCTCATGGAGTTCGCCGAACGATCGGCGCCCGGGATGCGCGCCGTCGGCCTGCGGGAGGTGCGGCTGCTGAAGTGGATCGAGGCAGTCCCCGCACACGACGTCCCCGTGACGGTGCGGCGTACCGCCCCCGACGAGGTCGAGGTGGCTCTGACCGGCTCGTCCAAGGCCGTCGTCCAGCTCGCCGCGGGCCACGAACCGCCGCCCGCGGCCTGGACGTTCGACCCGGCCACGGAACGGGTCCCCGAGATGCGCGCCGAACAGCTCTACACCGAGAGGTGGATGTTCCACGGCCCCCTCTTCCAGGGGGTCAGCGAACTGACCGCCATCGGCGACCGGCACGTACGGGGCGTGCTCACCGCACCGGAGGCGCCGGGCGCCCTGCTGGACAACGTGGGACAGCTCCTCGGCTACTGGATCATGGCGACGCTCACCGAGCGCACCACGGTCTTCCCCGTGAGCATGGACCGCATCCGCTTCCACGGACCCGAACCCGGCCCCGGTGAGCGCCTCGACTGCGCGATCCGCATCACCGGGATCACGCACAGCACGCTCACCGCCGACATGCAGCTGCTCCACCGGGGCCGCGTGTGGGCGGAGCTGGAAGGCTGGACTGACCGCCGGTTCGACACCGACCCCGGCATACGGGCGGTGGACCGCTTCCCGGGCTCCAACACCCTCTCCACCCGGTACCCCGAGGGCTACTCGCAGGTGCACGAGCGCTGGCCCGACCTGGCGACGCGTGAGCTGATGATGCGCAACGTCCTCGGCGGAGCGGAACGCACCGGCTACGCCGAGCTGCCGCCCGTCCGCAGGCGGCAGTTCCTCCTCGGCCGCATCGCGGCCAAGGACGCGGTGCGCGACGTGCTGTGGGCGGAGGGCGCGGACGACGTCTACCCCGCCGAGATCGCGGTGCACAACGACGAGGAGGGCCGGCCCTTCGTGCGCGGAGTGCACGGCCGCGAAGTCGGCGACGGCATGGTCGTGTCCATCGCGCACCGCGCGGAGTGCGGTGTCGCGATCGCACGGCGCGGCCCGTGCGGCATCGACATCGAGGAGATCGCCGAACGGCCGCGTGCAACCGTCGAGACGGCGTGCGGCCGGGAGGAACTCGCCTTGCTGCGCGAGGCGGCCGGAGGCGACGCCGGGTCCGGTCCGGACGGACCGGCCGGTGAGACCGTCTGGTTCACGCGGTTCTGGGCGGCCAAGGAGGCCGTCGCGAAGCTGCGCGGAACGGGACTGCGGGGACGTCCGGCCGACTACCGAGTGGTGGCGGCGGAGACCGACCGGCTCCGCGTGATGTACGGGGGCGATTCGTACGACGTACGGATGCGCGTTACATCCAATCCGCCGGGCCTGCCCGAGCGGCAGTACGTGGTCGCGTGGACGACCGCATACGAGGAAACAGGAGTGCGAAATGACCACTGACGCGACCGGGTTCGCACCGGCGCAGCCCGTCGGGCAGGCGCCGTCGGCGACCGACGCGGGGGCGGTGCTGGCGGACATCGCCGGCATGCTGCGGACGCTGCTCGAGGAATACGGGCTCGACGAGGCCGAGATCGGCCGCGAGACCACGTTCCACGACGATCTCGAGCTGGAGAGCATCGACCTCGTGGCGCTGTCCGGGTCTCTGCGCGAGCACTACGGTGACCGCGTCAACTTCGCCGAGTTCGTCGCCGAGCTCGAACTCGACGAGATCATCGCGCTGACCGTCGGACAGCTCGTCGACCACGTCGTGGAATCGCTGCGCGCCACGGAAGCAGGCTGATCCGGATGAAGATCTCCACGGGAGAGATCACCACCCACGTGCAGAGACTGCCCGCGACGGGCCGCGACGACGCGCTCGGCGAGCCGCCGGTCGTGGTCTTCGTGCACGGTCTGCTCACGGACAGCCTGGCCAGCTACTACTTCACCCTCGGCCCGGCCTTCGCCGCCGAGGGCATCGACGTGATCATGTACGACCTGCGCGGTCACGGGCGGAGCGACCGGCCGAAGTCCGGCTACCAGCTGGAGCGCTTCGTCGGCGACCTCGCCGGACTGCTCGACGCGCTCGGTGAGCGCCGCCGCGTCCACGTGGTCGGCAACTCCTTCGGCGGCACGATCGCCGCCGCTGCCGCCGCCTGGCACCCCGACCGGGTCGCGACCGTCAGCATGATCGAGTCCGAGCCGCCCGTCGAGGAGTGGACACGGCACATGGCCGACGGACTCGCCGACGCCAAGGACCAGTTGAGGCACGAGGAGGTCATCGGCTGGATCAAGGACAACCACGGCGCGCACACGGCCCGCCTCTCGCGCGGTGCGAGCCGCATCCTGCAGACGACCACGCTGGCCGAGGACGTTCCCAGCGGACGCGTCATATCCGACGACCTGTCCGCCATCGGCTGCCCGCTGCTGGCGATATTCGGCGACGAGTCGGGGCTCTCGGCCCAGGTGCCCTCCCTGGAGGCCAAACTGGACCGCTGCCGCACCGTGGTGCTGCCCGACCAGGGGCACTCCGTCCTGGTGGAGCGCACGGACGACACCCGGGACATCCTCCTGGAGTGGGTGCGGGAGCACGAACTGACCGAGGCAGTACGGTGACTCGCTTTCTCCTCGTCGTCCCCCCGCTGGTCGGGCACATCAACCCGCTGCTCGGCGTCGCGGACGAACTGGCCCGCCGCGGCCACCGCGTGGCGTGGGCGGGCTACCCCGAACAGATCCACCGGCTCGCCGGAGCGGACGCCGTGGTCTTCGAGACCGGGATGCCGGACGTGGGCCTGAAGAGGCCGGCCAAGCTCACCGGGCCCGCCGCATTCCGCTTCCTGTGGGAGGAGTTCTTCTCACCGCTGGCCGAACTGATGGCGCCCGGTGTCGACTCCGCTGTCGAGGCGTTCGACCCGGACGTCGTCGTGCACGACCAGCACGCCGTCGCGGGTGCTCTCGTCGCCGAGCGCCGCGGCCTGCCGTACGTGACGTCGGTGACCACCTCGGCCGAACTGACCGATCCGCTCTCCTCGATGCCCAAGGTCGAGGCCTGGCTGAAGGGGATCTTCGCCTCGCTGCGCGAGCGGTTCGGCGACCCGGAGCAGACCGGCGACCCCCGCTACTCGCCGCACGGCGTCATCGCCTTCACCGGGCGGGCGCTGCTGGGCGACGCGCCGCTGCCCAGCGACCGTATCGAGATGGTCGGGCCCGCGATCGCTCCCCGTGCCGCGCAGAGCGATTTCCCGTACGGGGAGCTGGACCCGCAGCGGCGCAAGGTCCTGGTGACGCTCGGCACGGCCAACGCGGACGCCGGGACGAGGTTCCTGACCGAGGCGGTGCACGCCATGCACGCCCTGCGCGAGCGGGTCCAGGGCATCGTCGTCGACCCGGGCGGCGTCCTCGGCGGGATGCCCGGCGGTGTTCCCGAGGGTGTGATCGTGCGCGAGTACGTGCCCCAACTCGACCTGCTGGCACACCTCGACGCCGTCGTCTGCCACGCCGGCCACAACACCGTCTGCGAATCCCTGTGGCACGGGGTTCCGCTCGTCGTGGCCCCCATCCGCGACGACCAGCCGATCGTCGCCGGGCAGGTGGCCGACGCGGGTGCCGGCGTACGCGTGCGCTTCAACAGGGTGGACGCTCCGCGGCTGGCGGCGGCCGTCGAGTCCGTGCTCGATCCCGCGGGGGGACACCGGGCGGCAGCCGAGGCGATCGGCCGTTCCTTCCGCGCTGCCGGCGGTGTGCTCGCCGCCGCCGACCATCTCGACCGTATCGCCGCCCGTCCGGCGGACGTCCAGGCAGCAGGCTGAACCCGTCCGATTGCGACCTGAGGACTCCCACATGACGACGGCTCCGAGAACCCCCGAGCACTTCGGGCTGTTCCAGGGCTCCCAGCCCCCTCCCGCCCCTCCGCAGCCGACCGTGCCCGGCACCGGCGGGCACCCCAGGGCCAGCATCCTCCGCATCGACCACCGCAAGCGTGCGCCGCTGCGGGTGCTCATGGGGTACGCGCGACCCCACCGCCTCGTGCTGTTCGCGACGTTGCTGCTCGTGCTCGCCGCGAGCGGCGCGGGCCTGGCGCAGCCGCTGGTGGCGCAGCAGGTGCTGAACTCCCTCTCCGACGGCGGTGACGTGGTCGGGCCGGTGATCGTGCTGGGCGGTCTCGTCGTGGCGGGCGCCGGCCTCACCGGTCTGCAGTCCTGGTGGCAGCAGCGCACGTCGGAGCGCGTCGTCCGCCGGGTGCGTCAGGACCTCGTCTTCCGCCTGATCCGGCTGCGGATACCGGAGTTGGACCGCCGGCCGCCCGGCGACCTCATCGCCCGGGTCACCTCGGACAGCACACTGCTGCAGAACGCGGCGACCGAAGGTCTCGTGATGATCGCCAACGGCGTGCTCAGCATCTTCGGTGCGGCCGTGCTGATGGGCGTCGTCCACCTGGGGCTGCTCGGCGTGACGGTCGGCGTGCTGCTGACGGTCGGTCTGGTGATGGGCGGAATCCTGCCCCGCATCCGCAAGGCCGTCTCCCGTGCGCAGGAGTCGATCGGTGCGGTCGGCGCCGCGCTGGACCGCACGCTCGGCGCCGCCCGTACGGTCAAGGCCAACGGTGCCGAGGACCGTGAGACGGAGGTCGCCGAACGGGCCATCGACGGCGCGTACCAGGCGGGCCTGGTGGGCGCCCGCTACGTGGCCGTCGTCAAGATCCTCTCCGGGGTCTCCATCCAGGCGGCGTTCCTCGCCGTGCTCGGAGTGGGCGGCGCGCTCGTGGCCTCCGGCGATCTCGAGACGCCCGAACTGATCGCCTTCCTCCTCTACGTCTTCTACCTCGCGAGCCCGATCGGCTCCCTCGTGGCAGGGCTGGGCATGCTCCAGCAGGGCCTCGGCGCGGTGGGCCGCATCGAGCAGATCAAGCGCATGGCCGTCGAGGCCGACGTCGACGAGGTGCCGGTGGTCCCCGCCCTCCCCGCGGCCCGCGCGAACGGGAACGCGAACGGCAAGGTGAGCGGGCCGCTGCCGGCGTACGGCAAGTCCTACGTCCCGCCGAACGGGCACACCGACGACCGGGGCGCGCAGGGCCACGGCCCGAACGGCCGGGCAGGCGGGCAGGACACCTCGGACGGTCCGTCCACGATGAAGCTGAAGATCCCCGGCCCGCCCACCATCCAGTTCCAGGACGTGCGGTTCTCCTACCCGGGCCGCGGCACGGCGCTGAAGGGCATCGACTGCACCATCCCCGGCGGCACGCAGACCGCCCTGGTCGGCCTGTCCGGCGCGGGCAAGACGACCATGTTCGCGCTGCTTCAGCGCTTCTACGACCCGACAGCCGGACGGATCATCATCGACGGCGTCGACATCGAGACGATGCGCCGTGCCGAGGTGCGCAGGCGCATCGCCTACGTCGAGCAGGACTCGCCGGTGATGGCGGGCACGCTGGAGGACAACCTCAAGTACTCGGCGACGAACGCCTCCGAGGAGGACATCGCCGAGGCACTCCGCGTGACGCGTCTCGACGCGCTGATCGCCCGGCTTCCCGACGGCCTCCGCACCGAGGTGGGCAACCGCGGTGTGTCGCTCTCCGGCGGTGAGCGTCAACGCCTCGCGATCGCACGGGCGTTGCTGCGCAAGCCCGAGGTGCTGCTGCTCGACGAGGCGACGGCCCAGCTCGACGCCCGTAACGAACAGGCGCTCCGGGAAGCGGTGGACCAGGCGGCCCGCAAGTGCACGGTCATCGCCATCGCGCACCGGCTCTCGACGGTCACGCACGCGGACCAGATCGTGGTGATGGAGCACGGTGAGATCCGCGCGTTCGGCAGCCACAAGGAGCTGGTCAAGTCCGACCCTCTCTACCGGGAACTCGCCGCCTCCCAGATGCTCGTGGGCGAGGACGGCGATTCGGCGGACACGCTGGCGAAAGCGGGACGCTGAGGACCCGCGGCATGCGGCTCGCGGCGGTCGGCTCGCGGCGGTCGGCTCGCGGTGCCGGGCACGGCGAAGGGCGCCCGTCCCGAGGACGGACGCCCTTCCGGCCCGCTGGAAACGCGGCGGGCTCCGATCCCGTCAGCCCATCAGGGGGTTGAGGGCGGCGAGGTAGCCGTCCCTGTGACCCTCGACGTTCGGGTGGTAGGACTCGTTGAGCTTTTCCCACTCGAGGCTGGTGACCCATTCCGAGTTGCCGGAGCAGATCGTGTGCGGGTCGAACACGGGGCGCGCGTCGAGGAATGTGAAGCCTGCTTCCTGCGAACGCGCGGACATGATCTCGGCAAGAGTGTCGGCCGCGGAGTTCAGAGCGGTGCGCTCCTTGTCGCTGAGGCCGAGAATGCCGCAGTCACCTCCAATTGTGTAGAGCCGGGGATATCCGACGACGATGACTTTCGCGGACGGTGCGGCCGCACGTACGGCTGCGTAGGTCTTTGAAAGCTGAGGGGACAGCTGGCTGTTCGCAGCTGCCTTTGCCGCTTCGACACCTGCCAGGCAGTCGGCGTCGTCCGCGGTGAGAATGCAGTTCTTCAGAACGTCGACGAAACCGACGTCGTTGCCGCCGATCTGAAGAGTCACCAGGGACGTGTCCGCGGTCAGCTGACCGACCTGCGTGTTCATCACGTCTGCCGTGGTCGCGCCGGAGCACGCCGCTTCCACGAAACCGACGTTCGGGTGCGCGGCGGCCCACAGCCTGGTGTAGGAAGTGGGGCCGCGCCGGCAGGCGTCGTCCGGGTTGTCGTAGGTATTGGTTCCTACCGCGACGGTGTACGAATCTCCCAGAGCGACATATTTACCCTCGGCCGCATGTGACCCTGGAGCAACGAAGGCCACGGCCACGAACGCCAGCACGGTGGCGAACAGCAGCTTTAAAGTGCGCATGAAGTCGACTTCTCCGAAGGTGTGGGGGATGAGAACACCTTAGAATTAGCAGGTGAAGCGCTCGATGAGTACATGTCAACGGGCAGATTTTTGGTCACAGTTCGATATACGCGGGCTTCGGAAAGCATGATCGCGGCACTGCGCCAGTGGCAATTCCCGCCACTTCCCGATGGCTTCTCAGGTGACTTTTCCTCAGTTGTTTCCATCGAAATTGCGAGAGCTATCCCCGCTTTCGCGGGCCGGTCGTCCCACTCCCGCGGAAGCGCATACATCCGGTGGGCCGCGGCCACTGCGGCTGCCTGCCGTGTCCTGCTCCGGGAGGCTCGTCCGGCCCCCGGAGGAGGCGCCTGAGCCCCGGTCCTGACGGCCCGTCGGTTAACGAACGCAACCCGACGCAACCCCCAGCCACCCGGGCCGGACCGCGTGTTTCCCCTCCCGGGAGTCGGCCAGATCTCCACCCTGCTCGAGGCCGGCCGCCCGCATCGCCACCGCGCCTGCCCGGCGGAGAAGGGGCGGATGAGGGGCGGAGAGGAGACGGAGAAGGGGCGGAGAAGGGGCGGATAAGGGGCGGATAGGAGGCGGAGAGGAGAACGTCGTCGTCGCTCGTTCGGGGGGCCGGGGCGCGGAGGGAACGGTTCGCCCGTACGGCACTGCATACGGTCCGGTGCATGCATGTCACGAGCAATCCGTTTCCTGCCGCCACCTCGGAGGAAGCGCCGCTGCCCGAGGACGACGGCGCCGCGCGCCCGTCGCCCGCCACCGTCACCCGGCTGCGGCTGTCCGCGTTCCGTGCGCTGCGGGAGCGCACCGTCCCCCTCACGCCGGTCACCCTGCTGACGGGAGGGAGCGGCAGCGGCAAGTCCAGCGTCCTGGAGGCGTACGAGGCGCTGGCGCGGCTCGGCGGGGGAGAGGCGCTCGGAGAGGTCTTCGGCCGCGGCGCCGGGGGAGCGACGGCGTACGTGCCCCACTCGGCACGGCCCGACGCCCAGGGGCGGCGCGGTTTCCAGCTCGGCTGCACCGTCGACGGTCCCGCCGGGGCGGTGCGACTCGACCTGGCCGTGCAGGCCGAACCCGCACTGCGCGTCGTCGGTGAGCGGCTGACCGCGTCGGACGGCCGGACGCTGCTGTCCACGGCGCTCCGCGACCCCGCGCGCCCTGCGGTGCAGGCGGAGTGGCACAGCGCCGGTCCCGGTCGTGTCACCCGTGCGCGGCTGCCCGACGACCGGCTCGCAACCGCCTTGCTGCCGCTGCGCGTTGCGGGCGGGAGCAAGGAGGAACGCCGCGTACTGGCAGCCGCGGAACAGGTCGTCGTCGCACTGCGCTCGGCCTTCGCCTGCGACCCCCGTCCGGAGAACATGCGCGACCCGGTCTCCGCCGCCGACAAGCTGCTGCGGGGCGGCTGCGACAACCTGGCGGCCGTGCTGCGCCGCACCCGCATGGAGTGCGGTACCCGGCACGGCCTGCTCGTCGCGGCGGTGCGGGCCGGATGTGCGGGCCCCGTCGCCGACCTGGCCTCCGACGTCGTGGACGACGGACGGGACCGGGGGATGATGCGGGCGCTGCTGGTGCGCGGCGCGGACGACGCCCGGACGCCTCTGGAGTGGCTGGGCGACGGGGAGTTGCGCTACACGGCGCTCGCCTTGGTCCTCCTCACGGGGCCCGGGGTGCTGTCCATGGACCCTGCGCAGGAGGTGCTGCCCGCGCGGCAGGCGCTGACCGTACTGGCGGACGGTCTCGACCGCGCCCTGGACGGCCGCCAGACACGTGAACTGCTGTCGCTGGCGGTGCGGATGGGCGAGCGGGGGCATGTGCGGCTGCTGGGAGCGGTGAGCGACGCGGGGGCGGCGGCGCGGGAGGCGGAATCGTCGCCAGGGGTCGGCCTGGTAGACCTGGGGACGTGAGCGAACCTTCCTTGCCTCAAGCCCCTCCGTCCGCGGGCGCCGGCAGCAACCCGCGACCCGGCAGCGATCTGACGCCGACGGCCACGCCCGGCAGCGATCTGACGGTCGCGCAACTCCAGCGGAGGCTGGCCGAGTTCGCGGCGGCCCGCGACTGGGGCCGGTATCACACGCCGAAGAACCTCGCCGCCGCGCTCAGCGTCGAGGCGGGCGAACTCGTCGAGATCTTCCAGTGGTTGACGCCCGAGGAATCGGCCCGTGTGATGTCGCATCCGGGGACCGCGCACAGGGTCGAGGACGAGGTCGCGGACGTGCTCGCGTATCTCCTCCAGTTCTGCGAGGTGTTGGGCGTCGACGCGCTGCAAGCGCTGTCTTCGAAGATCGAGCGGAACGAGAAGCGTTTCCCGAGCACCGGAAGCGGTCACTCTATGGAGTGAGGACCGTGTCCATGCAGGGCTAAATGTCCAAAGTTTCCACAAACTCCCTGGTTCATCTGCCCCTTGATGGTCACTCTGCGTAGCGAGAACCGTGAAGGGAGGTGGTGACATTGGATGCCGTGCATCTCATCAAGGCCACCCGGCATGCGCTTGTGGAGTGCTCATCGGTGCGGGAGATCCTCGCCGAGGCATGGCAGGCGCAGGCGCTTGTGGAAGCTGTCGGACGCCATCTGGCGGAGAGCGGCCCGCAGTTGGTGCGCCCCGAGGCGAAGGCCCTGAGCGAGGTGGGCGGTCGCGCCTGCCGTTCGCCGGAGCACCTCGGACCGTCCCCCGGGGCCGCCCGCGCCGCGAGGCTCTCCGAGATCCAGGACCCGAAGTGCGCTCTGACCGACCTCGCCGGGCTGCTCGTCGAGGCGGGTGTGGCACTCGTCCTCGTCGCGGTCACCGCGGACCAGCAGGGGCTGTACTGGCACGTCATCGAGGCCATCGACGCGATGGACGAATCGGAGGACAGAGTGACGGCCATGCTCCGCCGGCTCGCGGTGCACGAGCACGGCGGCGCGGCGTAGACGTACGGCCGGCCGCCACGAGCGACGTCCGGCACCGCTGCGCGTGCCGGGCACCGCAGTGCGTCGGGAGAGCGGGAAGCGGGGCAGGGAGGGCAGGATACGGACCATGAAGCTGCGCATCTTCACAGAGCCCCAGCAGGGGGCGAGCTACGACACGCTGCTGCAGGTGGCCAGGGCCGCCGAGGAGCTGGACTTCGACGCCTTCTACCGCTCGGACCACTATCTGGCGATGGGCGGGACGGAAGGGCTGCCCGGGCCGACGGACGCCTGGATCACCCTGGCCGGACTGGCCCGGGAGACCAGCTCCATCCGGCTGGGCACCCTGATGACGGCGGCGACCTTCCGCCTGCCCGGTCCCCTCGCCATCCAGGTCGCCCAGGTCGACGCCATGTCCGGCGGCAGAGTCGAACTCGGCCTGGGCGCGGGCTGGTTCGAGGAGGAGCACAGCGCGTACGGCATCCCGTTCCCGAAGGAGAAGTTCGGACGGCTCCAGGAGCAGCTGGAGATCGTCACCGGGCTGTGGTCCACGCCGGCCGGTGAGAAGTTCACGTACGACGGCAGGTACTACCGGCTGACCGACTCGCCCGCTCTCCCCAAGCCCGTCCAGCCGAAGGTGCCGGTCCTCATCGGCGGTCTGGGCAAGGTCCGCACACCCGCTCTCGCCGCACGCTTCGCCGACGAGTTCAACATCCCCTTCGCGTCCGTCGCCGACAGCGAGGAGCAGTTCGGCAGGGTCCGCGCGGCGGCGCAGGAGCACGGCCGCAGCCCCGGGGACCTCGTCCTGTCGAACGCGCTGGTCGCCTGTGTCGGCAGGGACGACGCCGAGGTGGCTCGCCGGGCGGCGGCCATCGGACGGGACGTGGCGGAGCTGAAGGAGCACGGCCTGGCCGGTTCCCCGGCCGAAGTCGTCGACAAGATCGGGCAGTACGAACAGGCCGGGGCCTCCCGTGTCTATCTGCAGATCCTCGACCTCCACGACCTCGATCACCTTCAGCTGATCTCCGAGCAGGTACGGACCCAGGTGGCATGACGTGAGCCGCCCCGCCCTCCCGCTGGGCGCGGCGCTGGCCCGCGGCCCGCTCGTGCTCGACGGCGGCCTCTCCAACCAGCTGGAGGCCCAAGGCTGCGACCTGACCGACGAGTTGTGGTCGGCGCGGCTGCTCGCGGACGACCCGCGGCAGATCGAGGCGGCGCACGCTGCTTACGTGCGGGCGGGTGCGCGGGTACTCGTCACGGGCAGCTACCAGGCGTCCTTCGAGGGCTTCGGCCGCGCCGGGATCGAGCGCCGCGAGGCGGAGGCCCTGTTCCGCCGCAGCGTGGCACTCGCCCGCGCGGCGGCCGGAGACCGTGCTGTGTGGGTCGCGGCCTCCGTCGGCCCGTACGGCGCGGTCCTCGCGGACGGCGGCGAGTACCGCGGCCGCTACGGGCTGAGCGTCCGCGAACTGACCGCCTTCCACCGTCCGCGGGTGTCGGCGCTGGCAGCGGCGGAACCGGACGTACTGGCACTGGAGACGGTGCCCGACGTGGACGAGGCGGAGGCCATGCTGCGCGCCTCCCGGGCGTGCGGTCTCCCGGTGTGGCTGAGCTACACGGTCGACGGGCCGCGCACGCGGGCCGGGCAGCCGCTGGCCGACGCCTTCGCGGTGGCGGCCGGTGAGCAGCAGGTGGTGGCGGTGGGCGTGAACTGCTGCGCCGCCCGGGACGTGAGTCACGCGGTCGAGGTCGCCGCGGCCACGACGGGCAAGCCGGTCGTCGTCTATCCCAACAGCGGCGAACGCTGGGACCCGGACCGCCGTGCCTGGGCGGGGAGGGCCACCTACTCGTCCGGGCCGGGCGGGGCGGCCTCGTGGGCCGCGGACTGGTTCGCCAGGGGTGCGCGGCTGATCGGCGGCTGCTGCCGGGTGGGACCGGACGTCGTCGCGCAGCTCGCGCGGGACCCGTCGCTCGGCGGCGGACGCGACGGCGACGACGACGGCGGACGCGGCGACGGGCAGGGCCACACCCGTCGTACCTGAGGATCTTCGACAATCACGGCGCACGCCGCCGCCGCCTCGGCCAGGATGGAGGCATGGGATTCCATGTCGACTCCGAGGCCGGGCGGCTGCGCCGCGTCATCCTGCACCGTCCCGACCTGGAGCTGAAGCGGCTCACGCCCACGAACAAGGACGAGCTCCTGTTCGACGACGTGCTGTGGGTGCGCCGTGCACGCCAGGAGCACGACGCTCTCGCGGACGCCCTGCGCGACCGCGGCATCGCCGTGCACCTCTTCGGTGACCTGCTGACGGAGACGCTGGAGATCCCCGAGGCCCGCACCCTCGTCCTGGACCGGGTCTTCCACGAGAACGAGTACGGTCCGCTGGCCACCGCGCATCTGCGTGCCGCCTTCGACCGGCTGCCCGCCCGGGAGCTCGCAGAGGCACTGGTGGGCGGCATGACCAAGCGTGAGTTCCTGGAGGCCAATCCGGAGCCGGCCTCGGTCCGCTTCCACGTGCTGGACCTCGACGGTTTCCTGCTCGCACCGCTGCCCAACCACCTCTTCACCCGCGACACCTCCGCGTGGGTCTACGACGGTGTCTCCATCAACGCCATGCGCTGGCCGGCCCGGCAGCGGGAGACCGTCCACTTCGAGGCGATCTACCGGCACCACCCGCTCTTCACCCGTCCGGAGAACACCGGTTTCCACGTGTGGTCCGAGGGGCAGGGCGCCTACCCGTCGACCATCGAGGGCGGGGACGTGCTGGTCATCGGCTCGGGCGCGGTGCTGATCGGCATGAGCGAGCGCACCACCCCGCAGGCGGTGGAGATGCTGGCCCGCGGCCTGTTCGCAGCCGGATCCGCCACCACGATCGTGGCTCTCGACATGCCCAAGCGCCGTGCCTTCATGCACCTCGACACCGTGATGACCATGGTCGACGGCGACACCTTCACGCAGTACGAGGGGCTGGGCATGCTCCGCTCGTACACCATCGAACCGGGCGGAAGCGCGAACGAGCTGAAGGTCACCGACCACCCGCCGGAGCACATGCACCGCGCCATCGCGGCGGCTCTCGGCCTGGACCACATCCGCGTCCTCACGCCCACCCAGGACGTGCACTCGGCCGAGCGGGAGCAGTGGGACGACGGATGCAACGTGCTGGCCGTCGAGCCTGGCGTCGTACTGGCCTACGAGCGCAACGTCACCACAAACACCCACCTGCGCAAACTGGGGATAGAGGTGCTGGAGATCCCGGGCAGCGAACTGGGCCGGGGCCGGGGCGGTCCGCGATGCATGAGCTGCCCTGTGGAGCGGGACCCGGTCTGAGCCGGGACCGGACGGACGGGGCCGGGCCGGGAGCCCGCGCACCGGCCCCGACGGGACGGGCCGCTTGTATAAGGATTCGAAGGACGGTATAGAATTCCAGGGTTGTCGACCGAGCCAGCGACCTAGGAGCCGTCATGGCGACAGACCTCACGGGCCGCCATTTCCTCAAGGAGCTGGACTTCTCGCCCGAGGAGTTCCGCTTCCTGATCGATCTGGCCGCCGAGCTGAAGGTGGCCAAGAAGGCGGGCGCCGAGCAGCAGCGGCTGCGGGGCCGGACCATCGCGCTCGTCTTCGAGAAGACCTCCACCCGCACGCGCTGCGCCTTCGAGGTCGCAGCGGCGGACCAGGGCGCCGGCACCACGTACCTGGACCCCGCAGGGTCCCAGCTCGGGCACAAGGAGTCCGCGCGCGACACCGCGCGGGTGCTGGGCAGGATGTACGACGGCATGGAGTACCGCGGCAGCAGTCAGGCCGTCGTGGAGGAACTGGCCGCCTACGCCGGGGTCCCCGTCTACAACGGGCTCACCGACGACTGGCACCCCACGCAGATGCTCGCCGACGTCCTCACCATGACCGAGCACTGCGCCAAACCCCTCAGCGAGACGGCCTACGCCTACCTCGGAGACGCCCGGAACAACATGGGTAACTCCTACCTCGTGACGGGCGCGCTGCTCGGCATGGACGTACGGATCGCCGCGCCGCGGCAGCTGTGGCCCGAGGAGACGGTCGTCGAGCAGGCCCGCGCGCTGGCCGCCCGCACCGGAGCCCGCATAGCGCTCACCGAGGCCGTGGAGGAGGGGGTGCGGGGTGCCGACTTCGTCGCCACCGACGTGTGGGTCTCGATGGGGGAGCCGAAGGAGGTCTGGGACGAGCGCATCGCGCTGCTGCGGCCGTACGCGGTGACGATGGACGTACTGCGGGCCACCGGCACCGAGGACGTGAAGTTCCTGCACTGCCTGCCGGCGTTCCACGACCTCGGGACGTCCGTCGGACGGGAGATCCACGCCCGGCACGGACTCGACTCCCTGGAGGTCACGGACGAGGTCTTCGAGTCCGGGCACTCGGTGGTCTTCGACCAGGCGGAGAACCGGATGCACACGATCAAGGCCGTCCTCGTCGCCACGCTGGCCGCCGCGGGCGGCTGACCGGCCCAGCCGCAGCCGCAGCCAAGTCCCAGCCGCGCCAGTCCCGGCCGCGCCAGTCCCAGCGGCCCAGTCTCAGCCGTGCAGCGCGAGGTAGGGCGCGAGTGCCAGAAGCGTTCCCGCCAGCGCGTACTTGAGCTTCCGTACGGGCACGACGCGGGCGATCTTCCAGCCGATCATGACGCCCGCCAGTTCGGGGAGGCCGACGAGCACGGCGAGCGGCCAGTCGATGGAGCCGTGCATCGCGTAGCCCACCGTCCCCACCCCGGCGATGATCACCGACTGGGCCTGCGCGGCGGCGAGCGCGGGAAGCAGCGGCAGACCGCAGAGCACCAGAAGCGGAACGCTCAGCATCGGGCCGCCGAGGCCGAACAGTCCGGCGGCCACGGACACCCCCAGCCCCACCGCTCCGGCCGCCAGAGGTGACAGACGGACCGGGCGGTCCTCGCGCTCCGGGACGGCGCGCTGCTCGCGCACCCACACCAGGACGCCGGTCGTGGCGACGGCCACCGCGAGCAGGAGGGCGAATCCCTCCCCGCCGACCAGGGTGTTGAAGTAGACACCCAGCGGTGCGCCGGGCACGGCTACCGCCGAGAGGACGAGCGCGATCCGTCTCGTCCCCGGTTCGCGCAGCTGACCGGAGCGTGTGTACGCAGCGGTGCCGAGTGCTCCCGTGGCGATGTGCGTGGCGATGGCGGTGCCCGCCACGCCCGCGGGTGAGAGGCCCGTCAGCAGGAACATGCCGATCGTGGGCAGCACGCCGCCGGGCCCGACCGCCGTGATCCCGATACCGCCCAGCAGCCCGAAGAGGGCCAGCAGCGCGAGTATCAGCGGATCACTGTCCACCGGGCAGCCCCTTCCACGTGCGGGCGTCCGGCCTGCGGTTCCCGGCCTGCGGTTCCCGAACTGCGGTTCCCGAACTGCGGTTCCCGAACTGCGGTGCACGGGGCTGCCGGACGCGCTTCCGGCGACACGCTATCCGCTCCTGCCGGCCGCCCCGAGGGTGCGTCTATCGCGTACCCGTGACGGCAGTCACGAAGCGGTGATACTTTCGCATGGTCGGCGTCGCGAGGGAGGCCCTGTCCCTGAGCGAGCCGGTGCACGTTCCTGTGACCGAACCGGATGCGCCCGAACCGGGAGCGCCTGCGAGCGTCCTCCCGGCCGCGCTGCCGGCCTGCCGGGGAGCAGCCGCATGAGCCCGTACACGGGGTCCGCCCGCCGCACCGACGACTGGAAGCACATCCGGGTGACTGAGGACGACGGAGTCGTCACCGTCACCCTCGCCCGTCCCGCCCGCCTGAACGCCCTCACGTTCGGGGCGTACGCGGACCTGCGCGACCTCCTCGCGGAACTCTCCCGTGAACGGCGCGCACGCGCGCTCGTGCTCGCAGGGGAGGGACGCGGCTTCTGCTCCGGCGGCGACGTCGAGGAGATCATCGGCGCCACCCTGGACACGGACACCGCGCAGCTCCTGGACTTCAACCGCATGACGGGCCAGGTCGTACGGGCGCTGCGCGAGGCGCCGTTCCCCGTCGTGGCGGCCGTTCACGGGGTCGCGGCGGGCGCGGGCGCCGTGCTGTCGCTCGCCGCCGACTTCCGCGTCGCCGACCCGACAGCCCGGTTCTCCTTCCTCTTCACCAAGGTCGGCCTCTCCGGCGGCGACATGGGCGCCGCGTATCTGCTGCCACGCGTCGTCGGTCTCGGACACGCCACGCGCATCTTGATGCTCGGTGAGCCCGTGCGGGCGCCGGAGGCCGAACGCATCGGTCTCATCAGCGAGTTGACGGACGAGGGCCGGGCGCACGACGCAGCCGCGCAGCTCGCCCGCCGTCTCGCCGACGGACCGGCACTCGCCCTCGCCCAGACCAAGGCGCTGCTCACCGCCGAGCTGGACCTGCCGCTCTCCGCCGCGGTCGAGATGGACGCGTCCACGCAGGCGCTGCTCATGCACTCCGAGGACTACGCCGAGTTCCACGCCTCGTTCACGGAGAAGCGCCCACCGAAGTGGCAGGGGAAGTGAGTTGAGCGGGCCGGGGGTGTCCGGCGCGGGCATGCGCGTCGCCGTCGTCGGCGGCGGGCCGGGTGGACTCTACGCCGCGGCGCTCCTCAAACGTCTGGACCCCTCCCGTACCGTCACCGTCTACGAACGCAACGCTCCCGACGACACGTTCGGCTTCGGCGTCGTGCTCTCCGACGAGACCCTCGGCGGCATCGAGCACGCCGATCCCGCCGTATACGCCGCACTGCAGCGCGAGTTCGTCCGCTGGGACGACATCGACATCGTGCACCGCGGCACCACCCTCACCTCCGGCGGCCACGGCTTCGCCGCGCTGGGACGCCGCCGCCTGCTCGCCGTACTGCACGACCGCTGCCGGGAGCTGGGCGTCGAGTTGCGCTTCCGGACCGAAGCGCCCCCGGCCGCTCGACTGGCCCTCCGGCACGACCTGGTGGTGGCCGCCGACGGAGTGCACAGCACCACGCGCGACGCACACGCCGACGTCTTCCGCCCGTCGACGACGACGCACCGCTGCCGGTACATCTGGCTCGCCGCCGACTTCGCTCTCGACGCGTTCCGCTTCGAGATCGCCGAGACCCCGCACGGCGTCCTCCAGCTGCACGCCTATCCCTACGAAAGGGCCGCCGACGGGAACCCGGGCGCCTCCACCGTCATCGTCGAGACCCGCGAAGAGGTATGGCGTGCGGCGGGCCTCGACCTGCTCGACGAGCAGGAATCCGCCCGGCAGTGCGCCAAGCTCTTTCCCGAGACCCTCGGCGGACGGCCGCTGCGCGGCAACAACTCGCAGTGGATCGCCTTCCGCACGGTCGCCAACGAACGCTGGTCCCACGGCAACACGGTGCTGCTCGGCGACGCCGCCCACACCGCGCACTTCTCGATCGGATCCGGCACGAAGCTCGCCGTCGAGGACGCCCTCGCACTCGCCGCCTGCATCGAGGAGCAGCCCGACCTGCCCGCCGCACTCGCGGCATACGAGGCGGAGCGGCGTCCCGTCGTCCTCTCCACGCAGCGTGCCGCACGCGGAAGTCTGGAGTGGTTCGAGGACCTGGCCACGTATGTCGCCCAGCCCTCCCGGCAGTTCGCCTTCAACCTGCTCACGCGCAGCCGTCGCGTCACACACGACAACCTGCGGCTGCGCGATGCCGGCTTCGTCAGATCGGTCGAGGACGAAGCGGGTGTCCCCGAGGGCACGCCTCCGATGTTCACGCCCTTCCGGCTGCGCGGACTGACCCTGCGGAACCGGGTCGTGGTCTCCGCGATGGACATGTACTCCGCCCCGGACGACTCCGGAACTCCCGGCGACTTCCACCTCGTTCACCTCGGCGCCCGTGCGCTGGGCGGGGCGGGCCTCGTCATGACGGAGATGGTCTGCGTCTCCCCCCGCGGCCGCATCACCCCCCGCTGCACGGGACTGTGGTCCCAGGAGCAGGAGCGTGCCTGGCGCCGCGTCACCGACTTCGTGCACGCGCAGGCGCCCGGCGCCGCCATCGGCGTCCAACTCGGCCACTCCGGTCGCAAAGGCTCGACGCGCGTGATGTGGGAGGGCATCGACGAGCCGCTGCCGCACGGCAACTGGCCCCTCGTGGCACCCTCGCCGGTCCCGTACCGCGAGGGCGTCAACCAGGTGCCGCACGAGCTGACGGCAGGCGAACTCGACGGCATACGCGAGGAGTTCGCGGAGGCCGCCCGAAGGGCGGACCGTGCGGGCTTCGACCTTCTCGAACTGCACTGCGCACACGGCTACTTGCTCTCCAGCTTCCTCTCGCCCCTGACCAACCGCCGTACCGACGCCTACGGGGGCGGCATCGCGGCGCGGCTCCGCTTCCCCCTGGAGGTCTTCGACGCCGTGCGCGAGGTCTGGCCGCGCGACAGGCCCATGACCGTCCGCGTGTCCGCGACGGACTGGGCGGACGGCGGCATCACCCCCGAGGACGCCCTCGCCGTGGCCGACGCCTTCGCCCAGCACGGCGCGGACGCCGTCGACGTCTCCACCGGCCAGGTCGTCCCGGACGAGCAGCCCGACTACGGACGCTCGTACCAGACCCCTTACGCCGACCGCATCCGCAACACTCTCGGAGTCCCCGTCATCGCCGTCGGCTCCATCTCCTCCTGGGACGACGTCAACTCACTGCTGCTCGCCGGCCGCGCCGACCTCTGCGCCCTGGGCAGGCCGCACCTCTACGACCCCCACTGGACCCTGCACGCCGCAGCCGAGCAGGGCTACGACGGCCCGGCTGCGCCCTGGCCGCAGCCCTACCGCGCGGGGAGCCGCCGGCCCCCGACGGGACGTACGGACGCACCGAAGCCGCGCCTCACCCTGTGAGGCGCGGCGGGAGCGGGGAGCAGGGGAGCGGGGAGCACGGCGGCAGGCCGGGCGGGTGCCTGCCGGCCAGCTGGTGACGGGGCGGGGCTGTTGACGGGCCAGGACTGCTGATGGGGTGGGGCTGCTGACGGGGCGGGGCTGCTGAAGGCCCAGCTGCTGACGGGTGTGCCGGGACGTCGAGCCTCAGTGGGATCGTCGGCGGCCCCGGGCTGCCCGGCCACTGTTGCCGGGGTGGCGGGCGGAGTAGCTGCCGGGACTGCCTCCGGTCTGTCCCTCGGCCTCGCCGCCGGTCTGTCCCGCGGCCTCGCCTCCGGCCTGTCCCTCGGCCGTTCCGGCCGGTGGCCCACTGTCGTCCTCGGGCTCGTCCCACCAGCGGTCGTCAGGCTCGCGCCGGTTTCCGACGATCACAGCGACCGGCGGGATGATCATCGCCGCCACGCACAGCCCGATGGTCGCGGGGACGGACAACAGCCGCACGAAGCTCCAGGCGCTGATGAAGAGCACCAGGCACATGGCCATCAGCACGAAGTAGCGCCTACGCCGTCGCGCGTACATACCTCCAGCGTATTACTGGCCGGGGTGCGGGCGTAGCCGCTCGGGTCGGGGGTGCGTGGTCGGGTGCTGGTGGGTGGGGGTGGGGTTGGTTGCGTTGGTGTC